>CACYWP010000002.1 GCA_902778135.1 uncultured Coriobacteriaceae bacterium | reverse complement strand
GAGGACATCGCCAACGCGATCCTGTACCTCATTAGCGACGAGGCGCACTATGTCAACGGCGCCCAGCTCAATGTGGACGGCGGCTGGACGAGCTTCTAAGCCAATAGCACCACATCCTTTGCGGCGACGGTCCGGCCTCTCGCTTGAGAGGCCGGACCGTCGTCGTCAGGAATGCGGTATTGCCGAGGGCTTACCGTGCCCGCACGCCGCTTTGCTCGAGCTTGCGTGCTTGCAGTGACAACCACAGGGCCATGTTCACGTTGGGGTCAGTGAGCGGCGCCCCGATCAGGTCTTCGATACGTTTGAGCCGGTAGTCGATAGTGTTGCGGTGCGTAAAGAAGTCGCGTGCGGTCTGCGCCACGTTATAGTTGTTGCGCATGTACGTCTCGAGCGTGGCCACCAGTTCCGTTCCTTTGCGTGCATCATAGTCCTCGAGCACGCGCAGGTGGGGGTGTATGAACGAGGCCATCGAGAAGTGCCCAGCGAGAACGGCAGAGAAGGGGTACACGCGCGGATCATCGTAGGCAAGAAGGGAAATGCCGAGCTCCAAGCCCTCGTCGAGGTCGGCTGTGACCTTCGCCTCGCGGCACCGGCGTGCTATTTGATGCACGTCATCGAAAGCGGGGCTCACGCCACATACGAGGCCGGATTCCTCAAGCGCCTGGACGAGGCGCTCGCGCCTGTTGCCAACAAAGGCACGTGCGTGCCTTCCCGAGAGCATGAACACCGCGTCATCCTGTATGGGCACCGAGAAGCCAGCATGGCTCACGTTCTCCAGCTGGTAACGCACCGCATCGGGTATCGCAGGCTTTTCCCGTGGGTCGCGCACGACAAAGACCAGGTAGGGACCCTCTTCCTTTATGCGGGCACGCGCCATGAGATCGTGGAACTGCTCGGGTGAGGCGAGTGTCTCGGTCACCGCTTCGAAGAGGAAGTGCTCGCGTGCGCTGCGCAGCGAGTCACTTTCGTAGCGAGCGTTGCGTAGCTCGCAGGTGATGATGCGCGCGGCATACCTAAACAAGGCAAGCTCCGGTTCCTCGAGCGGACCCTTTGTCTCGAGCAACCCAAAGTAGACAAGGTGTTGCCGATCGTCCCCGACTGCGATGCTCAGCCACGGATAGTGTGAGGAAGGAAAAGAGACGCGTTGGGCGCCTCTGCCCACACGTACTAGCTGGTCAACACCCACCTCCTCGAGCTCGCGCATGTGATCGAGTGTTGCATAGCCGTGCTGTTGCACCTCCGCCCACACAGGGTCGATTGCAGGGTCGATTGTGGTGATGGCAAGTACCTTGAATCGCGAATCTCCTACGTAGCAAGGATTTCCCAGCAGATCGGATGTCGTATCGACAATTGCCTGCAGTCCGCGATTTCCCAGCAGTGCCTCGAGTAGTCTCTCTCGGCCGTCTTGCAGCGTTGCCATGGATGCCCTCCCTCGCTCTCATGCTGTAAATATTACAAAACGAATAGGCAACACCTTGGACGACATCCAATCGATAGGGTAAGCGATGCTTTTATCCTTGTCGTAAGGTCACGGCATCCACGAAAGGAGCCCATCATGCTAGACGCCCCCGCCAAGGTCACCTCGCTCAATCTCAACCCCACCATCCCGTACGACCCCTTCGTCGTCGACTATATGAACTTCTTCTCGTTCGTCATCCCTGAGCAGTTCAACGGTTGGGTGCCCGAGACCATTGCCTGGCACAAGACCTGCTATATCTCTGCCAACCTGTCCTATGCCATGGCCGAGGTCACGGTCAAGGGCCCGGACGCGATCGCCTTCCTCAACCATGCGTGCGTCAATACCGACTTTGCCAAGATGCCCATGGACGGTCTGCGTCACGGCATCATGTGCACCGAAAAGGGCCATGTCATCATGCATGGCATCATCGTGCGTACGGCAGAGGATGCCTTTGCGACGTATGCGTTTGCACCTTACATCGACTACCTGGCTGCATCGGGCGCGTGGGATGTTGAGCTTTTGCGCAACGAGGGCGGTGACTTCATCTATCAGATCGGCGGTCCCACCAGCCTGCAGATTCTCGAGAACGCAGCCAAGCGCGACCTGCATGACGTCCGCTTTATGCGCTATGTCAACTGCGAGATTGATGGCTGCCCGGTGCGCATCGCAAGGCAAGGCATGGCGGGTACGCTCTCCTATGAGGTCCACGGCCTGGCCAAGTACAGCGATGCGGTCTACAACACCATCGTCGAGGTAGGCAAGGACTATGGCCTGGAGAAGCTGGGCATCGTGGCCTACCAGTGCAACCACACCGAGAACGGCTTCCCCAACATTGGCTCGCACTTCCCGTATCCGTTCAAGGAGGATCCGGAGCTGCAGGCCTATCTGCAGAGCATTGGCTTCTTCGCCGATCCCACTTTCATGCCGCTTGGGGGCAGCCTGTCCGACAACATCGACGACTACTTCCGCGATCCCTTCGAGCTGGGCTGGGGTCACATGGTCAAGTTTGACCACGACTTCATCGGCCGCGAGGCGCTCGAGAAGATTGCCCAGAACCATCGAGAGATGGTCACGTTGGTCTGGGATCCCGACGATGTAGTGGACATCTTCCGCTCGCAGATGATGCACGACGGCCCGCACTACAAGAAGATGATTTTCCCGTACGACCGCATCCACTGCGGCTATGGCAACGTACAGGACCGCGTGGTCGACGGCGAGGGTAACGTCATTGGTGCCTCGATGTGGCCGCTCCTCTCCGAGTGGTACCACGACTACATCTCGGTCTGTTCGCTCGACGCAGCATACGCGCAGATTGGCACCGAGGTGACCGTTATTTGGGGCGATGCGGCAGACGAGAAGAAGGCCGTGAAGGCCACGGTCGCGCGCTATCCGTACCTCGACCTACCGAGCAATGCGAAGTATCCCATCGAGGAGATTCCGCATTACGAGGGATAGGGATAGGAGCATCTGTTGTCATGGGGCGGACCTTCGGGCCCGCCCTTTGCGTGATTGCAATCGGCGCGAGAATCGTCCAAACGCCGCAACGTGTTGAGGGTAAGAGCGCCGTGGGCCGCAGGGTCTGCGATACTGGAGGATGACGCGCGCGGACACGACCAAGGGGGCACCCCTATGGACACCAGCTTCATCACCATTAACACCCACAGTTCCATCCGTTTGGAGAGCAGGAGGGGGACGGTCATCTACGTCGACCCGTACGGGTTCGAAGCCGAACCCCACGATGCGGACCTGATCCTGGTCACGCACACCCACTTCGACCACTTCTCGCCCGAGGACATCGCGCGGGTCAGGAAGCCGAGCACGATGTTCGTCATGCCTGCGACGGCCGTGGACGAATTCATCGACGCCGGCTTCGCGAGCGAACAAGCAGTGTTCCTCGCTCCGCACGAGCAGGCGATGCCGATGCCGGGAATCGAGGTCGAGACCGTCCCTGCATACAACGCCAACAAGCGCTTCCATCCCAAGGGCAATGCGTGGCTAGGCTACGTGGTGAAGGTGGACGGCGTGCGCGTGTACGTTGCGGGCGACACCGACGACCTGCCCGAGAACCGCGAGATTGCCTGTGACATCGCGCTGGTGCCTGCGGGAGGCACCTACACCATGGATGCCCGCGAGGCGGCCGCCTTTGTCAACGCTCTGAAGCCCGCAGTCGCGATTCCCGAGCACTACGGCACGGTTGCCGGCTCCGCCGACGACGGAAAGACCTTCGCTGGGCTCGTCGACCCGGGCATCGAGGTCGTGCTCAAGCTGTAGGCCATGCAGTCATACCGGTATCCCGCGACCGCCTGATTGCCCGAAGGCATTCAGGCGGTCGCGCGCATACGTGCCTGCAGTGTGATAAGTTCACATTGCAGGCTTTCATGCGAACAGGGGAGTTGCCATGGACTTCGAGCAAGGCAAGGCGCGCATCATGGATGCGCTCCTGGCGCACGGAGGCCTGAGGCACCTGGTAGACGTAGGAGCAGACGTACTGGGCAATCCTGTCTTCGTCTGTGACCTTGCGGCCCAGGTCATGGCCATGAGCCATGCCAACGACACCGATCGTGACTTTTGGGACGAGTTCTTCCCCGGCGGGAGGATGGTTCCCGACAACGCTCTCGCCGTGGGCCAAGCGGGCATCTTCGACCGGGTCTTCTCAGCTGATACGCCCGTGTATGGCAAGTTCGACTTCTTCCCCGGACGCTTCATCGGAGCGCGCATTCGCTCGCGTGATGAGGTCATCGGCATGGCCACCATCGCCGAGCGCCGTCCCTTGGGGGAGCATGATGGAGAGCTGCTCGTGGTGCTCTGCCAAGCCATCGTATTGGAGATGACGTGGCAGGGCGTACGCAATCAGGCGTCGTCGGCGCTCCTCGAGGTGCTGTCCGCAGCAGTCGATGGGTCGGCGACGAGCAGCGAGCTTGACCTGCTTGCGTGTGGGGCGAGGCTGTCTCTGCCCCGTAGGTCGCGTGTGCTGATAATAGGGTTGGGTGGCGGCCATTCTGGTGTAGTGTTTCCGTTTCTGCAGAGCATGCTCGAAAGCTGCCTGCCCACCTCGCCGATGGTGGTGCGCCACGGGAGGCTCGTGGTCCTGCTCGACCTCGAGCGCCACGATTCCGTACCCGTGAGGTCAATCGAGGCGTGCTTTGCGAGCATGCCGATACGCATCGGTGCTGGTAGCGCCTTTGACGAGCTCTCGGGCATCGCGGAGTCGTACCGCCAGGCGCGTTCGGCGATGGAGCTGGCACAGCGGTCGGGGCATCCTGCAGTGCTGGCTGACTACGACGACTGGCGGGTTGACGACTTCCTCATGCAGGCTGGGGACAAGCTGGAGCTGGATACCTTCATCGATCCCGTGGTGCGAAGCATTGTCGCCCACGATCAAGCGGAAGCCACGCAGCTCGTGCAGACGCTCGAGGCGTACCTCCGCTGTGCGAACAACGCACAGGCGGCAGCGCGTATGCTGGGCATTCACAAGAACACGATGTACGCACGCCTCGAGCGTATCCAGCGGCTCTTTGACGTGGACTTCGAGAGCGGGGAGACCTGCTTCTCGATCTCGTTGGGCCTGCGCATGCTACGTGTCTCAGCCCTTTCTTCCTAGCATGTGACTTTGTCACATTGTAAAGCTCCTTACGTGAGTTCTGGCACGATGACCGGGCGATGCGTCCGGTCCATCATGGGGCCAAGAGCCAGCAGACGCACTTGCGTCCGAGCAAAAGGAGCCGACATGGCCGCACCCGAGTTCAAGCCCAGCCCCTACCTGCAGAACCGCATCCCGCGCAACACCACGTTCACCAGCCACGAGGGTGTGTTCCTGCCCATGTCCGACGACGGGCGCTTCCCCATCCAGCCCTTCTCCTACACGGGCTGGCTCGACGAGGAGCTCTCGTGGTACGACACCTGCTACGTGCATGGTGGCCTCAACCCCGCGATGAACTACCTCATCCACGGCATCGAGTACCTCGACCTCATGACCGCGGCGAGCGTCAACACCTTCAAGAAGTTCCCGGTGGGCAAGGCCCGCCACGTCATCGTGCTGCAGCCCAATGGCAAGATCATGCAGGACGGCATCCTCATGCGCCTGGGCGAGGACACCTTCTACTCCATGTTCCTTCCCGACCCGAGACTGCTCAACCACCTCTTCTTCGGAGACCGCTTCGACATCGAGGTCGAGGACTGCACCGAGAGCCACTTCTTCTACCAGATGTGCGGCCCTCGCTCGCTCGAGGTCGTGGAGCAGGCGACCAAGACCGACCTGCACGACCTCGACTTCATGTGGCTGCGGCAGGGCCTGAAGATTGCCGGTCACGAAGTCTTCGTGCTGCGTACCGGCATGGCGGGAACCCTGGGCTACGAGATCCACGGCCTGACCGAGGACTGCCAGGACGTGCTCGAGGAGGTCCTGCGCGTGGGCGAGCCCTATGGCATCCGCCAGCTGGGCAAGCTGACCTATGTCTCCTGCCACTGCGAGGGCTCCATCCCTCAGGGCACCGAGCACTACGCGTTCCCCATCCCCGGCGTGGAGTGGAACATCTCGGGTTCTCTGCCCGCCGACAGCGACCTCATCTACCGCACGCCCATGGAGAACGGCTGGCAGAAGATGGTGCGCATGGATCACGACTTCATCGGCAAGGAGGCCGTGGAGGCCGAGCTGGCGGGCAACTACCGCACCGCCTGCACCCTCATCTGGGACGTGGACTCCATCCTCGACGCAGTGCGCGCGAGCATGGATCCCACGCGCCGCGTCGATCCCATCGAGTATCCCATCGACTACGACTACGTCCTGGGCAACGGAACCCTGCACATCGACGAGGTCTATGTGGGCGACCAATTCGTGGGCTGCTCCTCGGGCCGCATGTTCTCGAGCAAGACGCGCCAGATGATCTCCATCGGTACGATTGACCATGGTCTGGTGGAGGAGGGGACCGAGGTCGAGATCCTCTGGGGCAACAAGGCTACCGACCAGGTGCGCATCAAGGCCAAGGTGTCGCTGTTCCCCTACATCAAGGAGGGGCGCAACGAGAGCTTCGACACCGAGACGATCCCCCATCCGGTGTTCTAGCGATGCGCCACACCCCATGACGTTCAGGCGCCCTGGGCATCGTTGCCCAAGGCGTTCGACCATCTGGGACGGTTCTCCACGGTCGAAAGTAGGGGTCCGACCATCTGGTTCGTCCATCTGGGACGGTTCTCCACGGTCGAAAGGAAGAGCCTGTCTCGCCAGACGAGTCATTGTCTCGAAGGCCCTGCATTTTCGACCAAGGAGAACCGTCCCAGATGGACGAACCGCCAGAAGGTAGAGCGTTTTCGACCAGGGAGAACCGTCCCAGATGGTCGAACCGCCAGAAGGTAGAGCGTTTTCGACCGCGGAGAACCGTCCCAGATGGTCGAACGTCGCGGACGTGCGGGCTATTAGTTGAGGAGGTACAGCCCGACCAGGCAGACGGCCATGCCGATGGCCTTCTTTGCCGTGATGGGCTCGTGGAAGAGAAGGGCCCCCACGACGAGCAGGGCAATGGCCAGCAACCCCGATTGCACGACACACGCCGTGCTGATGGGCCAACCCGCGCGATAGGCGTACAGCATCCCCACCTCGAGGCCCACCACGCAGATGCCCAGCACGAACGACGTCCAGTTGACTCGCGTGTACTCGCGGAACAGGTTCTGCTCGTGCGAGAGGAAGCGTAGCAGGATGACCGTGGCGAGGGCGCCCACCAGGTAGGTCACGGTTGCGGACGCCAGGGGATGCACGTCTGCAGGCAACATCTTGGCGCAGATCTGGTAGAGCGTGTTGGATAGGACGACCAGAATCATGGGCCACCAATACGCGAGCACGAGAGTCCTCCTCCAGACGTTGGCAGCCAGGTGGTTGGCATGGCTGCGGCAGGCACTCACCCGTTACGCGAATGCGGGCATTGTAGCAGATGGAACATGCGGTAACGCCGCTCCTACCTGCAGGTATCGCTATTCTGCCGCATCAAACACGCGACGAACGTCCGCGCGTCGGTGCCACACGAAGAACAGGCTCGCCGCGATGCCGACGAGGCCGCAGATGGTGACGCAGACACGGTAGTCCAGCACCTCGCCTAGGGCACCCACAAGGATCGAGAACACGCAGCATGCTGCCGCGATGTAGATGCCCGAGAAGGCGTTGACGCGCGACCGCATGCGTTCGGGGATGTAGCGCTGCATGGCGGACTCGCGCAGGACCAGGCTGTTGGCTCCCAGAAGGCCGCACAGCCCCCGGTTGGCCAGCATGAGTGGATACGGCAGCCACAGCAGGCAGGCATCCATGAGGTCATACACCTGGTACACGAACAGGCAGATGCCGAAGCGCCTGTTGCGAGGCACCTCCACCTTGTATTGGATGACGCTGCCGATGCCTCGGCCGATGCATTCCGCGACCGAATAGAAGGCGTACATGGCCGCCGACAGCCCGGGCGTGGTGCGGAAGAACGCGATCAGGATAGGCGAGAACCCCGTGTAGAGGCCGTTGGACACGGCCATGTAGCCGAAGAGCCCGCGCATGCCACGCTCGCCCGCGAGCCAGGAGATCGCCTCCCTGATGTCGGCAGCCCACAGGGCGAACCCGGAGCGCTCGGTCGGGTCGCGGGGATGCTCCTCCACGCCGATGCGGTTCTCGATGAGGGCTGCGCTTACGGAGAGGATGCCCTGGCCCATCAGCAGGCGCGGCACCCCGATGGTGTCGAGCAGTACGGCGGCGAGGGGTGTCATGACGATGGCGAGCGTGGTGTAGAGCATGCCCGAGACCGCATAGCCCCTCTGCTCCGCCCCCGTGGGGATGACCTCGGGGTAGATGCTGGTCCAAGCGAGCTCGTCGACGGAACCCAGGCAGGCGAGCAGGAGCGAGATGGCAAGGTAACCAACATAGGAGAAGCCTGCGAAGGCAAGCCATGCGCCCAGCGCGGCATAGGCTAGGCCGCAGGCGACGTCGCCCGCCACGAGAAAGGCCTTGTGCGGCAGGCGGTCCATGACGGGAGAGACGGCGAATGGCACCAGGACGTGCGGAACGAGCTGGATGGCCACGACGAGTGCCGAGGCAAGGGTGGAGCCCGTCTCGTCGAAGACGAGAAACGACAGCGCGAAGTCCCCGGCGATGCCGCCGGCGGCTCCAAGGATGGTTGCAAGCGTTATGAGGGTGAAGTCGCGCGTCCAGAGCGTCTGGTCGCTGTCTGGGAGGGGACGGCCTCCCGTCCCATGGGATTCGGTTGCCATGAGGTGCTCCTCAGTCTAGGTTGTTCGTTGGTGCAGATGTGTGCCTAGCTGCGAAGCCTGCTCATGGTCTGGCGCCTCCCCTTCGTCGGTTCTGCCGAAGAACGTAGCATACTCGATGCGTTGCGTCCATGCTGGCCTGGAGGGCAGGCCTCTCCCGCAGCGACCCCCGTCGCCTACACGGCCTCGGCTGCGCGCAATACCTGGGAAAAGCGATGGAGCACCCGTGCGGTGGCTCCCCATACGAGGGGGTCCGTCCCCAGATAGAAGGGAACCTGCTGGCGCGGCGAGCTCCAGGGGTAGTCCCTGCCACCTGGTACCAGATGCCAGGGGAAGTCATCGGGATGGTGTGGCACCAGCTCGACCTCGTAGACGGTCGGGTCGTGCGCGATCAGGTAGTCGAGGGGCAGGGTGAAGGTGCGGTCGACCTCGTCGGGGGAGAAGGTCCCGCGATAGTCATGGAGAAGGCCCACGACGACATGCAGGGGACGGCTGCCGGGGCCAGTCATGCCTGCCAGCTCCCCGACCAGCTCTATCTGGGCGCTCTCTACCAGCAGCTCCTCGCAGGTCTCGCGCGTGGCGGCCTCGGTGGGCGTCTCCCCGGCCTCGATGTGCCCGCCTGGCAGGCACACCTCGCCCGGCTGCACGTCCAGCGTGAGGGCGCGCACCTCGAGCAGGACCGCAGGTCCCTCGGGCGAGTCCACCAGCGGTATCAGTACGGCGGCACCCAGCGATGGGTCTGCCTGCCCGATCGCGGCCTCCAGCGTCTCGCGCAGCCTGTTGGCATCCATGCACACCTCCCGTATCCCACACCCTTCCATGGTAGCCATCACCTCCGCTAGCGTGTTCGACAGCGCCCTTGCGGAGGCAGCTCCGCAAGGGCGGCACGGTCGTCCTCCTACGATGGCCGCGCCGACCGTGCGGTCAACGGCCCACGCCATCCCGTTACCGTATTGTCACTTGTCTTTTGACAGCCAAAACTCCCGTGTACGTAACATGGAAGGGAATGTACGTACGCACAAAGGGGGACTCATGGAGAGACGCACATTCGTCAAGGGGGCCTTCGGGCTCGTCGCGCTGGCTGCGGCGACAAGCGTCTTCAGCCAGCCCGCATCCGACGGTTGGCCCGCTCGGCAACCGGGCTTCGTGACGCCAGAGGTCGCTTCGCCCGAGAGCGCGGAGGGACCCGTCATGGTGCCGGGCATCTCCCTCGTGGAACGCGAGGCGGATTCGGGCACGGTGGATGGCTATTACGGCGACACGCATCTCTTCTCGGTGGATGCGCGCGGGGCCCAGCTCATACGTCTGGCGGATGGCGACCTGACGATCGACGACCTGGCGGCAGCCCTCGAACCCACGGGAAGCCCCGCCGACGTCGCCTCGTTCTTCGTGACGCTGGGGCAGGCAGGGTACCTGCGCAACACCGTGCTCGTCAACCTCGTGGAGATACCCGCATGAGCGCGCAGGAACCGGACGCGACGGCGCAGACAGCCCCTCCCGAGCTCTTTGTCCTCCGCGACCAGGAGGGCCCCATCCTCTACGCGCCGCTGGGCAACCTCATTGCCCGCGCAAACGAGCCCGCCGTCGCCGCGGCGCTTGCCTATGCCCACGACCCCTCCACGCTTGATTTCATGAGCGAGGACGAGCGTGCCGTGGTGGAGACGCTTGGCGAGCGCGGGTTCTTCAAGCACCGTGCCTACCCCCGCCATGTCGTGGGGTTCCGCCCGGTGCAGGTGACGCTCTTCCCCACGAACAACTGCAACCTGCGCTGCAGCTACTGCTATGCCTTCGGGGGAGAGGGGGGCGGCAACGGGGAGCCGCTCACCCGCATGGACCTCGAGGTCGCCCAGCGGGCCATCGACCTCATCGCGCGCAACGCGCGGCAGCGCATGGACGACGGCGATCCGGTGCGCAACTTCCTGGTGTCCATCCATGGCAACGGCGAGCCCTTCTGCGCCTACGACCTCATACGGGAGATCGTGTGGTACGGCCAGGACGTGGCCGAGGAGCTGGGCGTCCCTGCCGTGTTCAACGCCGCGACCAATGGTGTGCTGAGCGAGGAGCAGCTAGACTTCGTGATAGCCAACTTCCATTCGGTGAACATCTCCTTTGACGGGCTGCCCGAGTTCCAGGACGCAAACCGTCCCATAGCGGGCGGGCGTGGCTCCTTCAGGCGCGTGGACCACACGATGCGGCGCCTGTGCGAGGCTGGCATGGACTTTGGCATCCGCACCACGGTCACGGCGGCCATGGTCGACCGCATGCCCGAGATCGTCGCCTTCGTCGCCGAGAACTACCCGGGCATCGAGCAGCTGCACTTCGAGCCCGTGTGGGAGTGCGGGCGTTGTGTGACCTCGGACAACGTCATGCCACGCTCCGACGTCTTCACGCAGCGCTACCTCGAGTCGCTGGAGGTGGCCCGCGAGCGGGGCGTCCGCCTCGTGTTCTCCGGGGCGCGCCAGGACATGGTGGTGGACACGTTCTGCAAGGTGAGCAGCGGTAGCTTCACCGTCACGCCCACGGGCGACGTGACGGCCTGCTACGAGGTGAGCTATCGCAGCGACCCCCGCTCCGAGCGCTTCTTCTTCGGGCGGTTCGACCACGAGCTTGGCGACTTCGTCTTCGACCAGGCCAAGCTCGATGCCCTGTCGGAGCTCAACGTGCACAACATCCGCTATTGCGACGACTGCTTCTGCCGATGGCATTGTGCCGGCGACTGCGCGGCAAAGGTGCTCGACGGAATAGCGCTCGAGGAGCATCACGGCAGCGTGAGATGCGACATCAGCCGCGCGCTGACCCTCAACCAGATACAGCGAAAGCTAGATTGGAGGCCCACAGATGGCTGACGAGACGACTGGCTTCAATGACCGCGCGCTCAAGGAGGCCAGCGAAGGCGCGGTGCCCAAGCCCCAGATCGAGATCATCGTGGACGGCAACAGCATCTTCAAGCCGGGCATGAAGACCTACTTCGTCGATGACTACGACGAGCAGAGCGAGGAGTACACGACCCACGTCATGGGCGAGTACTGCAGCTGCGACACGGTCACGACCACCTATACCGTCTGCACCTGCGAGCACGTGTGCACGTGCAACGCGGTCTGCTCCTGCGAGGCCCACACGGTGTGCTCGTGCGACAGCGTCTGCACCTGCGAGGACGTCTGCAGCTGCGACGGTTACCAGAGCTGCTCCTGCGAGAGCTACAGCAGTGGCGGCAGCGGCCAGTGGGTGAGCTGCGGCAGCCCCTGCGCCTGCGTGCCCGTACACTAAGGGGGAGACGATGAAGACGAGAACGCGCGTGATATCCGTCCTGGCGTCAGCGCTGCTTGCCCTGGGGCTCGCCGCGTGTGGCTCTGCCGCTCCGGATGCTCCCCCCGAGGAGGTGGCGGTCTATGCGGTGGAGGTCCAGCAGCCCTTCGTGGGCCGCGAGGCGCGCGACGGCGATGAGATCCTTCCCTTCGTGGATGACGCCGTCAAGCTCATAGAGGGCCGACAGGCCGACATGCCCGGCGACGCGGAGGAGACCGAGCTGTCGAAGAAGGTCAACTCCAAGTTCAACAAGGCAAACGATGCCTATCGCGAGGGCAACTACGAGGAGGCCCAGAAGGGCTACGAGGAGGTCATCAAGACCTACCCGCTGCATTACGGCGCGAACGTCAACCTCGCCCTCGCCCTCCTGCAGCAGGAGAAGAACGAGGAGGCCCTCACCCAGGCGCTTGCCTGCATCGAGCTCTCTCCCTCCGAGGGCGCGCTGCTGCTCAACGTGCAGGCTGCCGGTGTGGCCTGCGGCTTCTCGACGAGCGACATCGAGATGGGCCTCGAGGAGCTGATGAAGAAGCTGGGACGCTACGCCTACGAGGGCGGCTCGGGACGCGAGGGCGACTACGAGCAGTTCTATGCGTACAACAAGATCTGGGACCGCATCGAGACGGAGCTGCATGACGCCGCCGCCCAGCCTGCCGAGGGGGACGAGGAGGCGTCCGACGAATCCGAGGAGACGGAGAGGAAGCCGGTCGTGTCCTCGTGGCTGCCCTACGACAACCTGTCCGACGAGCTGACGGAGCTGGAGGGCGACCTGCCCGACGACTCCGACGTTGCAGCCCTGCATGCCTACCTCTATGCCGTGGGCCTGCAGCTGGGCTACGAGGCCGATCCCAGCCTGTTCGAGCCCATGCACCGCTTCCCCTTCATCGCCGTGGATAGCGACATCTGCACCATCGAGGCCACGAGCATGGAGCAGAACGACGACGGCTGGCTGATCAGCTTCGACATCACCAACAAGACTGCGATGGACAGCTTCTCCATCGGTCGCGGGAAGACGTGGATCGTCAACGACCAGGAGGTCAGCCCCAAGCTGGACCAGGTGACGATCGAGCCGGGGAGCACCCAGGGCGTCATGCTCGCCCTCGTTGACGAGGGCGGTGCCGTCGAGGGTGACGCGACATCCTTCGCGGGCACGCTGGCGGTCACGTCCAAGGAGCAGAACACCTTGCTTGCGATCTATCCCATCTCATGGAAGGCCGAGGAGGTCGAGGCAGAGGCCGAGTAGGCACCTTCCCGCACGGCCCGGGGCGGCAACCCCGGGCGGCTGGCGCGGGACGTGCCGGGGGAGAACGCATGCCACGGGTGCTGCTGATACGCCCCCTCTGCGAGGGGGACGAACCGGAGTTTGCCGAGCCGCTGGGCATCGAGCGCCTGGCGGGGTATCTGCGCACCCATGGCATCGACGACGTCACGGTGCTGGACCGGCGGCTCTACCAGCTCGAGCAACGTGCGGGCACGTCTCGGGGCTCGTTCTGGGGCGACGTCCGCACGCGTTTTGGGGCGGTGCCGCCCGACGTCGTGGGCCTGTCGCTCATGACGGCCTCGGACGTGCCCGACGGCCTGCGCATCCTCAGCCGCATCCGCTCGTGGTGGCCGCAGGCGCGTCTTGCGGCAGGGGGGCTCTTTGTCACGTCCTGCGCCGACGAGGCGGAGCGGCGCCTGCCGAAGGTGGTGACGCTGCTTTCGGGCGAGGGCGAGCTGGCGCTGCTCGCCTTCGCGCGCAACGACCCGCCCCCGGCGCAAGCGATCCCTTCCCCTGACGACTGGGCCCCTGCGTATCGCCCCGTGGTGGAGCGCTACGCCACCCTCGGATGTGCGGTCAACATGCAGACCTCGCGCGGATGCCCCGGTGCCTGCGCCTTCTGCGCGACGCCGCGGCTCCCTGCCAGCCTCAGGGTCTGGCAGCCACGCGATCTGGGCCTCGTGGTCGACGAGATCCAGCATGAGGCGGCCCGCCTGCAGGCCGCGGGACTTCCGCCCATCTTCAACTTCGTAGACGACGACTTCGGGCCGCTGACTCGCATCGAGGCGTTGGCACGGGAGCTGGGGCGTCGCCACCTGCGCATCGCCTTTGCCCTCGAGATGCGGTTGGCTTCGCTCATCGGGCAGGACCGATTGGCCTCGCGGCTCGCATGCCTGCACGAGATGGGTCTCGCGCGCGTCTTCGTGGGGGTGGAGTCGCTCGATCCCCGGACGTTGCGTCGATGGCACAAGCCCTACGACCTCGCCGCGTTGCCGGACGTGCTGGATGCCCTGTCGCAGGCCGGGGTGAGCGTGCAGGCGGGCTACATCCTCTGGCACAGGGACCAGACGGTTGCCGGAGCCCTGGAAGAGGTCGAGGGGCTGCGCCAGCTGGGTCTCTACAGCCATCGCGCCGCCCTCAGCCGCCTCATCGTCTTTGCGGGCTGTGCCTTGGCGCAGGACCCGTGCGACGAGCATGGCTATCAGCGCATGGCACCCGAGGCAGAGGCCTTCTACCGGCGGTTTGCCGAGGAGTCTGCGGAGCTGGCGCCTGCCTGGGCGCAGGCGGCGATCGCAGAGCCGCATGCCGCGGCACAGGCCCTCCTCACGGGAGACGACACGCGCCTGATGGCAATCCGCAGCGAGCTTGCCGAGGTGAACGAGCGCTCCTACGAGCTGTTCCGGCGGTTGGTCCCATGAGGTACGCCGTCCCGCTCAATGCGTTCCATGAGGTGGCTGCGCTGGTGGAGGCCGGCGCTGGCGAGCTCTACTGCGGATACCAGGACGACTGGTGGGTGCGGCGCTATGGCGACCACGACAGTGCGTCACGGCGGCAGGGGAGGGCCAACCTGTCGACGCGCCGGGAGCTCGAGCGCTGTGCATCCGAGGCGAGGGCCCGGGCCATCCCCCTCTGGCTGGCGCTCAACTCGCGCTACACCGAGCCCCAGCTGGGATACCTCACCTCCCTCTGCCGCGACTTCGAGCGCATGGGAGGCACGGGCGTCATCGTCAGCGATGTGGGCCTGCTCTGGCGGCTGAGGCAGGAGGGAAGCGGCCTGCGGCGCTGCCTCTCGATACTGGCCGTCGCGCAGAACCGCGCGACCCTGACGGCGTTTCGCCGGCTGGGCGTCTCCCGCGTGGTGCTGCCACGCTTCATGTGTCCCGAGGAAGCGTCTGCCCTGCTCGAGGGCATGTCTGGCATGGAGGCCGAGGTCATGGCCTTCTTCGACAAGTGCCCCTGGGTCGACGGGTACTGCAGGCATCGCCATGGGGTCACCTACCTTCCGCGCGAGGTGACGGACGGGGATGTCGAGGCACCGCCGCTCCATACCTTCGACACCACCTACCAGTCGCATGCCTGTCTGGGCAAGGCATGCGACTACCTGGAACCCTATCCCTGTGCTGCCTGCGACCTGGGCGGCTTCGAGTGTGCGGGGGTCGGGCTCGCCAAGCTGGGCGGCAGGGGACGGGCGCTGGACGAGCGCCTGCGCGCAGTGCGCTTCCTCGTGTCCTGCGAGGCCCAGGACGGCGACGAGGGGCGCAGGGACCTGTACCGCCGCACCTTCGATCGGCCTTGCTCCTGCTACTATGGCCCCTCCATCCAGAGCCGACGCGCCATCGAGCCCGTCTCCGAGACGCCCGTGCGGGGGGCCCTGACCATGGGTAGCCAGACCGACCTTGCGGCCTTTCGCGACGCGCTGGCGGCCCTGGTCGAGGGACGGATCGGTGGCGTGACGGATGGGACGTCCTCCCGCCAAGGCATCGCGCTGCTCGTCCCACCGCTGCCCGAGGCGGACCTCCAGGCGTTGCTCCTGGCGCTGCCCGTCCTATGCCCTCGTGCAGGCATGCCCCTCTCCGTCTGCGTGAACGACCTGGGGACGTTGGTGAGCCTGGCATGCGCGTGCCGCCGGTCGCAGCTCTCGTGCACCCTCGTGGTGGGCACGCTGCTTGCGCGGTCGGACCATCCGGCTGACGTCGCCCACTTCCTCTCGCCGCAGGAGAATCCCGCACGTGCGATATGGGGCCCGTTCGGAGAGCCGCGCACGCTCGCCTACCAGCGGCCTCCCCAGCCGCTGATCGACCACTGGGCGCATCCCTCGCTGCTGGAACCCTCCGCGCAACAGGCCCTTCGCGAGCTGCTGGCATCGTCGGACGATGGTGCACGCTGACGTCGCAACACGGCGATGGCGCTTCCGTACCGTGCTTTTCTTGTCCTCTCCCTCTCGTGCGAGGTGTTATCGGGCCGGACAGTTGGGTACAAGAGTCCTTGTCTGAAAGCCGGCCCAGGCCGTATGCACATCCGAAGGGAAGCGACCCGTTCCATGAAGCAGTTCAAGACCGAGAGCAAGAAGCTGCTCGACCTCATGATCAACTCGATCTACACCAACCGCGAGATCTTCCTGCGAGAGCTCGTCTCCAACGCGTCCGACGCGATAGACAAGCTCTCGTTCGCCGCGCTGACGGACAGCTCGATGAGCCTCGACAGCGATGACCTGGCCATTCGCATCGCCTTCGACGAGGGCGCCCGCACCGTCACCGTTTCGGACAACGGCATCGGCATGTCCGCCGACGAGCTGGAGGAGAACCTGGGTACCATCGCCCACTCCGGTTCCGAGGCCTTCAAGGCCGAGCACGCCGAGGCACAGGGCGACGCGATGGACATTATCGGCCAGTTCGGCGTGGGCTTCTACTCGTCGTTCATGGTGGCGGAGCGCGTGCGCGTCATCAGCCGCGCCTTCGGCTCGGACGAGTCCTGGGCATGGGAGTCCGACGGCATCGAGGGCTACACCATCGAGCCCGCCGCCGAGGGCGAGCGCACCACCCACGGCACCGACGTCATCCTCTATCTGCGTCCCTCCACCGAGGCGGATGACACCGACCGGTTCCTCTCCGAGTGGGGCCTGCGCGACCTGGTCAAGCGCTACTCCAACTACGTGCGCCATCCCATCCAGATGATGGTGACCAAGAGCGAGCCCGTCGCCAATCCCGAGGACCTGCCCGAGGACGCCCCGCACTACGTCGAGCACCAGGAGCTGGAGACCATCAACTCCATGACCCCCATCTGGAAGAAGCGCTCCAGCGAGGTCGAGCAGTCCGACTACGACGAGTTCTACAAGGCTACCTTCCACGACTACGCGGATCCCGCGCGCACCATCAGCTTCCACGCCGAGGGTGCCATCAGCTACGACGCGCTGCTGTTCGTCCCCAGCGAAGCCCCCTTCGACCTGTACAGCAAGGACTACGAGAAGGGCCTGGCCCTCTACTCCTCCAACGTGCTCATCCAGGAGAAGTGCGCCGACCTGCTGCCTGACTACTACAACTTCGTGCGTGGCGTCGTCGACTCGCCTGACGTGACCCTCAACATCAGCCGCGAGACCCTGCAGCAGAACGCCCAGCTGCGTGCCATCGCCAAACGCGTCGAGCGCAAGATAAAGAGCGAGCTGCAGACCATGCTCGCCGACGACCGCGAGGCCTACGAGTCCTTCTTCGAGAACTTCGGCCGCGGCATCAAGTTCGGCATCTACAACAGCTACGGCATGAACGCCGGCGAGCTGGCCGACCTGCTGCTGTTCTGGAGTGCCAAGGAGGAGAAATACGTCACGCTGCGCGAGTACGTTCTGGCCATGCCTGAGGGGCTGGACAAGATCCTCTATGCATCCGGCGACTCGCGCGAGCGTCTGGCCAAGCTGCCCGCCGTCACTGGCGCCGTCAAGCGCGGCTATGACGTGCTGCTGTGCACCGCCGACGTGGACGAGTTCATGATCCAGGCCATGCGCTCCTATCACATGGATGCCGTGGCGGGTGACGCGGAGAACCCCGGCGTCGACGCGCGTGACCTCGACCTGGCCAACGTCTCGACCGCCGACCTCGACCTCGCGACCGAGGAGGAGAGGGAGGAGGCCGAGAAGACCACCAAGGACAACCAGGGCCTCTTCGATGCGATGGCCGAGAAGCTGGGCGAGAAGGTGAGCTCGGTGAAGGTGTCCGCGAGCCTGACCGACGCGCCGGCATGCATCACCACCGAAGGGCCCATCTCGTTGGAGATGGAGCGCGTGATGATGCAGGGGCCCGACGCCGCCATGGCGCCTCGTGCCCAGCGCGTGCTGGAGCTGAATGCCAACCATCCCGTCTTCGCCAAGCTGGTCGCCGCACAGCAGGACGGAGACCAGGACAGGCTCGCGCTCTACGCCAGCCTGCTCTACGACCAGGCGCTGCTGGTCGAGGGCCTGCCCGTCGACGACCCGGTGGAGTTTGCCAAGAACGTCTGCTCGCTGATGTAGCGTGCCAAGACACCCGGTTTTGCGAGGGGCTGCCCTGATGGGTGGCCCCTTTCTCATTCTTCCTCGCGTTGCCCCGCTTTGCCGACCGACCTCGTGCCACTCGCGGATGCGTGACAGTTGCGCACAGCAGTGCCTACCAGCCTCGTGTATATGTTTGAGAAACGGCAGGGTGTGATTCGACAGACGAGGAGGCGGACGATGAAACTGCAGGTGACGTTGGATACGTATAGCGTCGAGGACGGCATCGCGCTGGTCCGCTCCGTCGCCGAGTACGTCGACATCATCGAGGTGGGAACGCCCCTCCTGCTGGATGAGGGCATGTCTGCCATCGACCGCGTGAAGGAGGCCTTTCCCTACGACGAGATCCTGGCCGACACGAAGATATGGCACAACGGCGCCCGCATCGCACAGAGCGCCTTCGCCCACGGGGCATCCATGGTCACGGTGCTGGCTGGTGCCACCGACCGCGAGGTAGAGACGGTCGTCGAGGTGGCGCATGAGTGCGGCGGCGTGGTGGCTGCCGACATGTCGGGAGTGGACAGGACGGTCCAGCGTGCCGCAGAGCTGGAGGACCTGGGCGTGAAGTATGTGATGGTGCCCTCGGGCCTGCGCGTCTACGAGGACGAGAGCCTGGACCACGACGCCTTTCACCGCAACACGCGTGCGGTCGGCGGCATGCCGCTGGCGCTGGTGCGCAACGTCTCGCGGGTCCTGTCCCAGGATGCCGAGGTCGCGGTCGTCGACAACATCACCTTGGACAACCTGGACGCCGTGCTCGCGGCGCATCCCGGAATCCTGCTGGTGGGCCGCGCGATCCTCGCTGCGGAGGACCCGGTCGCGGCGGCCGCGGAGTTCAAGCGTCGGATGGAGGATGCGTAGGGAGGCATCGGCTGGCGTGTCGTGACGCACGAGCCAGGCCGCTGCCTGGCTGGGCGATGGGCCGCAGGCATTCCCCGCCGTACGCAGGTGACCCAGTTGTATTACCCTCATGGTTGTCGACCATGGGAGGAAGCATGCGCAAGCTGGGCCTGATAGGGGGCTGCGGCCCCGAGTCCACCGTTCCGTACTACCTGGGCATCGTCAACGGCGTGCGCGAGCGTGTGGGCCAGCCATTCTTCCCCAACATGACCATCGAGAGCCTCTCGTGCTTTGATGTCATGGCCCTGGCCGACGCCGGCCGTCTGGACGACCTGGCTGACTACCTTGCCGCCGGCATCGACCGTCTGGTGGCTGCGGGCTGCGAGGTGGCTGCGCTGGGCTGCAACACGGGGCATGTCGTCTTCTACGAGCTGCAGCGCCGCTCTTCCATACCCCTGGTCAGCATCGTCGAGGCGACGCGTGACGAGTTGCTGGTGCGCGGGTTTCGCCGGCCCATGCTGCTCGGCACCGTGCCGACGATGCGTGACGCCTACTTCAAGGCGCCGCTTGCAAAGGCCGGACTGCAGGTGCTGACCCCGGGGGGAGAGGCCAGGGAGTGGTTGGGTCATGTCATCGCCGACGAGCTCGAGCTGGGCATCGTGCGTGACCAGTCCGTCGAGCGGTTCGCCCGGATGGTGGCCGACGGTGCAGAGCACGGTGCGGATGCGATCATCCTGGGATGCACGGAGCTGCCCATGCTCGCACAGAGCGTGGATTTGGGGCTGCCAGTCGTCGACACGCTGCAGGTGCACGTCCGTTCGCTGGTGGATGCCATCATGGATGAGTGAGGGAGAGGGACCTTGATTCAGGACATCGGATCGCATAGCTTCGCCAACGAGTTCCAGCCCGGCGTCCAGCCGACGGAGGGCGACCACGTCCTCTACGTGAGGGGGCAGGAGGTCGCGGTCCGTCGCACGGACGATGGGCCATCGCCCAGCTTCCTTTTGCCACGCGTCGGGGCGGATGTCGGTGCGGACGGGCTGACCTACCTCTTCGCGCTGGACGGGCGCTCGTGCTGGCTGGCGCCAGACTGCGGGTGGGCGGAGCCGCCCGCCGGCTTCGAGCTGGTGCACAACCGGGTCCTGCGCATGGAGGGACGTGGCACGCACGAGCTGATGTATGTGGTCTACACGGCCGTCCATCTGGGCGGATGGTATGCCACGAACCGGTATTGCGGGTCGTGCGGTCGCCCCATGGCTCATCACGATGCATTGCGGGCGCTGCGCTGCCCCGCGTGTGGCAACACCGTCTTCCCACGGCTCAACCCCGCCGTCATCGTCTGCGTGCGCGACCCAAGGCGGGACAAGATCGTGCTCACCCGCTATGCGGCGGGACGCTATGCCCCGATAGACGCGCTGGTGGCGGGGTTCGTCGAGATAGGGGAGACCATCGAGGACTGCGTGCGCCGCGAGGTGCGCGAGGAGCTGGGCCTGGAGGTCGACAACATCACCTACTACAAGTCACAGCCGTGGGGCGTGGCGGGCGACATCCTGTCCGGCTATTGGTGCGACGTGGTGGGAGATCCCACGCTGCACATGGACGCGGCGGAGCTGGGACGTGCGGTCTGGGCGGGACCAGACGAGATACCGGGACAGCCGGACGACCTGAGCCTGACCAACGAGATGATGTGCCTCTGGCGAGACGAGCATTTCCGCAGGTAGATGACGGTGGGGCTAGCGCCGTCCCACCCACGTCGCGTCAGGACTGCCCGAACTCGTCGCAGAAGGCGTCGTAGTTCTCACGCTCGTAGGGCATGTGGAACACGGCGAACTCGACGAGGTCGAAGTGATGGCGCAGGGCCTCCAGCTCGGTGTGCCAGGCATTGGCCACCAGGTAGGGGTCGTTGCGGAACGCCCCGCACCCGAAGGCTCCCAGCACCAGGCAGTCCACGCCCTCTGCGGCGGCCACCGTCAGGATGTGGCGGGCCCGGCGCCGGTGCAGGGCCAGCAGCTCGGTGAGGGACACCTCGGCGTCGTGGACGATGGTGGGGTGTGACAGGTTGGCGCTGGTGCGGCGCAGGTCGGGAGCCGCGCAGGTCACCACGTCCACGCTGATCCACTGGTCGGAGGGCAGGCGTTGGGGCAGGTCGGTGTCGCTCTTGAAGACGATCACGTCGGGGGTCCAGATGCAGGCGTCGGTCGCGAGGAAATCCTTTGCACCGCGGTTGGGACTGTAGTATGCGTTCCAGAAGCGCCTCTGGTCGAGGCTGTCGTAGAGGGTCGAGCACCGACAGAGGCTCTCCTCCTGCGCCGAGCTGCCGTTCAGGACGCCCCCACCCGGGTTGATGGAGGAGGCGAAGTTGAGCACCGCGATGCGCGCGTCGGGGTGCTCTGCGGCGATGAACTGCGCCGCCTCGAAGCTGCGCCTGCCGCTGACGCGGACCTCGCCGGCCTTGCCGGCCTCGCCCAGCTGAGGCCAGTCGCTTGCCTCGTAGAGGCGGGATGCCTCCATCGAGTGGCGCGAGGCCTCCTTCAGCTGGGGCGTGGAGGAGATCGTGTCCTGCGTGTCGGCGAAGATGGCAGCGAGCTGCTGTTGGCGATTCATGGGCATCCCTTCATGCGCGATTGTGCATAACTCTACCAACAAGAGGGCAAAAAGGGCGAATCTGCCGCAGTCCTGAAACGTTCTGCACCGGCTTGTCGGCCGACGGGGCCCTCCGGTGCTCGTCGCTATCGACCCTCCGACAAATTGCGCCGTGTCCTCGCATTGTCCCACGGCTACCATGGGTACTGTCACATCACCTGCTGTCGAGGGGGTCACCATGCCCGAACGGTTTTCCCATACTAGGTTCTCGGTCACCATGACTGGTGCCCTGCTCGTGTTTCTCGGGGCGGCCATCCTCACC
The DNA here is from genome assembly GCA_902778135.1 of uncultured Coriobacteriaceae bacterium. Classification (GTDB taxonomy): domain Bacteria; phylum Actinomycetota; class Coriobacteriia; order Coriobacteriales; family Atopobiaceae; genus UBA1367. The sequence continues at coordinate 237,731 of CACYWP010000002.1, read as the reverse complement.
AACGCCGGTGACGTCACGGCCTTCTTCGTGCGTCTCGTGGGCTTCTCGTGCGCCCTCTTCGGCGTGATGATCTTCATCGGGCACGCGCTGCGTGCCTCCTCCATCGACCTCATCCCGTTCGAGGACCTCGTGCTGGCGGGGGTGCTCGTGCTGGTAGGCTCGGTCGTCGGGCTGTTTCCCGACTTCTTCGCCAAGGTGCTCTTCTCCATCCTCGGCATCCTCATCGTGCTGTCGGGGTTGGACGACGTCGCCCGGTCGCGCACCAAGACCGCCGACGAGGAGCTGGAGGAGAAGACCTCCCTGCGCGTGGGCATCGCGACCATTGCGGTTGGCGCCTTCGTGACGCTCGTCCCGTCCGCCGCCGTGCACTTCCTGCCCTTCATCTGTGGTGTTGCGCTGGTCATCGACGGGCTCTCCGAGCTGTACCTGGCGCTGAAGATGGGGTCCGAGGAGTAGGGAGTGCGACCGTGAAGGCACATGACAAGCCCATCCTGGTATTCCAGACCGACTTCACCTATGCCGAGGGTGCGGTCAGCTCTATGTATGGCGTGGTGAAGCGCGTCGACCGCGAGCTTGAGATCTTCGACGGGACACATCAGATCCCCCGCTATGACGTCTGGAGCGCGAGCTATCGGCTGTATCAGAGCATGCCATTCTGGCCCGAGGGAACGATCTACGTCAGCGTCGTCGACCCGGGCGTCGGCACCAGCCGTCGTGCCTGCGTGGCACGAACCGCCGATGGCCATGTGGTGGTGACGCCCGACAACGGGGCGTTGACGCACGTGGCGCGCCATATCGGCATCACCGAGGTGCGCGAGATCGACGAGAGCGTCAATCGCTACCCCGACACGCGCGGGACCTCGGTCTTTGCGGGGCGCGACGTGTTCGGCTACACCGCGGCGCGCCTGGCCAGCGGCACCATCGGCTGGGAGGAGGTCGGCCCGTCCTATCCGGTCGACCAGATCGTCATGCTGCCCCTCGCACAGCCCGCGCTCGAGGACGGGGTTCTGACGGGCATCATCGACATCGTCGACCCAAACTTCGGCAACGCGTGGACCAACATCCCCCTGTCGCTGCTCGCGGAGGCGGGCATGGGCTACGGCGATCTCGTGCACGTGAGCATCAGCCATGACGACGTGCAGGTGCTCGATGCGACGATGCCGCTCTGCCGAGCCTTTGGCGACGTGGAGCCGGGCGAGCTATTGGCGTACACCAACGAGCTGATGAACGTCTCGGTGACGATGAACCAGCAGAGCCTCGTCGAGCGCTATGGCGTGGGGTTTGGCGCTGGCTGGGCCGTGAGGCTGTCCTGCGCGTCCTAGGTCGCATGCACTTCCGAGACTATGGCGCCGGTGACGGTCCTCGCCCCAAGAGGCATGTGGCCGATGCAGCACGCATGGCCGACGCACGTCCCCGTGGCCAGTTGTTAGAATCGAGCTGTCGATAGCCCTGCAGTGCAAGGGGGAGCCATGCGCAGAGTCAAGGGTCTCATCCAGCTGGTCATTGTCCTCGCGCTCGTCGCCCTGATAGTGTGGACGAACGTAAAGCCGAGCGAGGGCCAGCGCATCGAGGATGCCACCTATGTCGGGGACCCGCAGGTGCTGGGGGAGAACGAGGGACAGCGCGTCATCGTCTCCGGCACGGTCGAGACGGTTGCCGGGGCGGTGGACGAGCAGGTGGGCATCTCGTTCGCGTCTCCTGTGGTGCGCCGCTCGGTTGAGGAGCTCGACTACACCGACGAGTGGGTATGGCGCGGGGTGTCCTCTGGGACCACCGGCGCCCCCCTCACCGATGCGACGCTGGTGGGCGGCGTGCGCCTAGGGCAGTTCGAGCTCGACGATCGGATGGCGGCTGCACTGCCCATCCACCAGCGCGACTGGGCCGAATCGGACTTCGATGACGAGACCCTCGCCTGGCTGTACGACCGGTGGCACTGGTTGCAGGATGGCGCGGAATGGTACATATCCCAGGTTCCCGTGACCCCGACGGGGGAGTACAACCCCATCGAGGCGGACCAGATCGGCAGCCTGCGCGTGCGCTACGACGTCTGGCGCGACGACGCGAACCGAGAGGTGACGCTCGTGGGCGTGCAGCGCGGTTCCACGCTGTGCTACGACGAGGACCTCGACGCCGCCTGTGCCTTCGAGGGCATCCTCGACAAGGACGAGCTGGTCGCATCGAACGGCTTCTCCGTCCTGATGGGGGAGATCGTCTGCGCTGGCATCCCCATCGTGCTGCTGTCCATCTTCGGGGTGCGCAACCTGCTCGACCTGTGAGGGGCGTGGGAGAGGCCAGTAGGTATCGGGTCGTCCACCGGGCGCGCATGCGGGGCGGGAGGCGTGATCGACCACTCCGCAAGAACGCTCGGCGGCCCCGCTTGGCAGCTGCGGAAACGCTCGCTTCGCTCGCTAGGTCCTCACTAAACGCCAAGCGTGGCCACCGAGCCGCTCCGTGACGTCGCTCCCTCCTCCCGTCCCGCATGTGCGCCCGGTGGTCTTGGGTTGCGCTCGACTCCCCTTGGCGTAAAAGCTCTGCCATTCGTGACGGGGTAGGTGTTGCCAAAGGGCTATCATAAAGCCATTCATGCACAAGGGAGAGAGCCCTGCCAAAGTGGCGGGGCTGCAACAGAAAGGATCCTCGCCATGGATTTCATCATCAGCCGTCGTCAGATGCTCAAGCTTGGTGCCGGCGCTGCCATGCTCGGCCTTGCGGGCTGCGGTTCCAGCTCGGACGGTGGCTCTGATGCCGCCGCCACCGACGACGTCACCCAGCTGACCTTCGAGCCGGGCAAGCTGACCGTCGCCACCGGCAACCCCGCCTGGGAGCCCTGGGTCATGAACGACGATCCCGAGAGCGGTGAGGGCTTCGAGGCCGCGCTCGTGTATGCGCTGGCCGAGCAGATGGGGTTCGCCAAGGAGGACGTCGTGTGGGTGCGCACCGACTTCGGCGAGGCCTTCGCCCCGGGCGAGCACGACTGGGACCTCAACATCCAGCAGGTCTCCATTTCCGAGGAGCGTCAGGCCGCCGTCGACTTCTCGCCTGCCTACTTCACTCCGACCCAGGCCGTCATCGTGTCCAAGGGCGGCAAGTACGAGAATGCCACCTCGTGCGCCGACCTCGCCGACGCGGTCATCGCCGTCATGACGGGCACCACCGCCGACGCGTTCGTCATGGAGAGCATCACCAACGGCTCCGATGACAACATCCGCTATTACAACGACAACGTCGGCGCTGCCACCGACCTCAAGAACCAGCAGATCGACGCCCTCGTCACCGACACCCCGCAGTGCGTCTACATGGTCGAGTCCGGTCAGACCGGCGACAGCCTCGTCGTCGGCCAGATTCCGGGCAGCAGCGACGCCGGCCTGGGCATGACCCTCGCCAAGGACTCCCCGCTGACCCCGTTCGTGACCGATGCCATGAACGCGATCCTCGATGACGGCACGGTCCAGGGCCTCATCGACCAGTGGCTGGCCGCCTACACCTCCGACATTCCCACGCTCGCCTAGAGCTGCGTCGAGCAACGGGGCCGGGTTGGGACGAGCTTCCCGCCCGGCCCTTTTCGTCTTGTTAGGTTTGCATTCCCCATCGAGAAGGTGATCGGCAGCATGTCGAAGAGCCCCTCCTATCCAGTGAGCGATGTCGAGCTCGAACGCGAGGCGTTCCGCAAGAAGGAAGGCATGCGCTCGGTGCTCACCAGCGTGGTGTCCACGCTGGTCTTCGTGGCCCTCGTCGTCATAACGCTCAAGAACTCGCCCGGGTGGCCGCGCGTCAAGGAATCGTTCTTCTCGCCCGAATACTTCGTGCTTGCCTGGCCCCAGGTGGTCGAGGGCTTGCTGCTCAACATCCGTGTGCTGGGCGTCGCCCTGGTGGGCACGGCGATCCTGGGCACGTCCCTGGCGCTCGTGCGCATCACCACGTCTGCGGTCATGTTCCCGTTCCGCGTCGTGGCGCGCACCTATACCACCATCATGCGCGGCATTCCCATGATCGTGGTGCTCTACCTGATTGGCTTTGGCATTCCGGGACTGGGGCTCTTCGGACGCATGAACAAGGCGGTGCTCGGCACCGCGGCCGTCATCATGTCGTACTCCGCCTACATCGCCGAGGTCCTTCGTGCCGGGTTCGAGGACGTGCACCCCTCGCAGCGTGCGTCGGCCCGCTCGTTGGGGCTCACCGAGGTCCAGACCATGTGGCTGGTCATCATCCCGCAGGCTTTGCGCAAGATCGCCCCCGCCCTGATGAACGACTTCATCAGCATGCAGAAGGACGTGGGCCTGATCTCGACGCTTGGTGCCGTCGACGCGGTCCGTGCAGCCCAGATCGTGGTGGCCAAGACCTACAACTTCACGCCCTACGTGGTGGCCAGCCTGCTGTTCATCCTCATGAGCGTGCCGTTCATCATTCTCAACGACTGGTACCAGGAGCGCCTGCGCAAGCGCGAGCGGACGGGAGGTATGGTCTGATGGCCTCGCAAGACAAGGTTTCCATGCCGTTGGGCGAGAAGGTCCTGCGCATCGACAACGTCGTCAAGCGCTTTGGCGACAACACGGTCCTGGACCACGTGTCCTTCGACGTGCACCAGCACGAGACGGTGGCCCTGCTCGGGGCATCGGGCTCGGGCAAGTCGACCCTGATGAAGTGCGTCAACCTGCTGGAGCAGGTCAACGACGGCCAGATCTGGCTGGGCGACACCGACATCACCGACCCGCGCATCGACCAGGACAAGGCACGCTCCCGCATCGGCGTGGTGTTCCAGCAGTTCAACCTGTTTGCCCACATGACCGTGCTGAACAACGTGACGCTGGCGGCGCGCAAGGTGCACAAGTGGCCGCGCGAGAAGGCCGAGGAGAAGGCCATGAGGCTGCTCACGCGCATCGGCATGCAGGACAAGGCCAAGGAGTACCCCGACCGCCTGTCCGGCGGCCAGCAGCAGCGCGTGGCCATCGCCCGCGCCCTGATGATGGAGCCGGAGCTGCTGCTGCTTGACGAGATCACCTCCGCGCTCGACCCCCTGCTGGTGGGCGAGGTGCTGGAGATGGTGGGGGAGCTGAAGCGACAAGGTGCGACGATCCTCATGGCCACCCATGAGATGAGCTTCGCCCACGATGCGGCCGACCGCATCGTGCTGCTGCGGCGTGGGCACATCGCCGAGAACGGCAGCCCCGAGGAGGTCATGGACCATCCCACCGACCCGGAGACCCAGCAGTTCTTCGCTGCCTACAACCGCGTATAGGGGCGCCTGCCCCGCGCTAGCCATCAGCAGGGTGCGCGGGCCCATCGTAACCGCTCCGCAAGCCGAGCCGCTTCGCGACGTTACGATGGGCCTGCGCACCCTGCTGACGGCAGGCGCGGGGCCTCGATGGCAAAACGATAGGGGACGGTTCCAAGCCTCTGGAACCGTCCCCGCCACGTGCCTTGTGCGTGCCCGTTTCCGCCCTAGATGCCGCTCTCGTAGAGGTAGCGCTCCTGCTCGGGCGTCAGCACGTCGATGGCCTTGCCCATGAAGGCCAGCTTCTTGCGTGCCACGTCGTTGTCGACCTCCTCGGGCACGTCCATCAGCTTCTCGTCGAAGGCGCCCTGATGCTCGACGAGGTACTTCGCCGAGAGCGCCTGGATGGCAAAGGACATGTCCATGATCTCGGCGGGATGGCCGTCGCCGCAGGCGAGGTTGACCAGGCGCCCCTCGCCCAGGACATAGATCCAGTTGCCGTTCTCGAGCCGGTATCCCACGATGTTCTCGCGCATCTCGCGCTGCTCGACGGCCATCGCGCGCAGCCCCGCCATGTCGACCTCGCAGTCGAAGTGACCGGCATTGCAGCAGATGGCGCCGTCCTTCATCTGCAGGAAGTCCTCCTCGTCGATGACCTTCTCGCAGCCGGTGACCGTGACGAAGAAGTCGCCCAGCTTGGCCGCCTCGTTCATGGGCATGACGTCGAAGCCGTCCATGATCGCCTCGATGGCCTTGACCGGGTCGATCTCGGTGACGATGACGCGGGCTCCCAGGCCCTTGGCGCGCATGGCGACGCCCTTGCCGCACCAGCCGTAACCGGCCACGACCGCGATCTTGCCTGCCACCACGAGGTTGGTGGTGCGGTTGATGCCGTTCCAGACCGACTGGCCGGTGCCATAGCGGTTGTCGAAGAAGTGCTTCATCTGGGCATTGTTGACGCGCACCATCGGGAAGCGCAGCTTGCCCTCGCGGTTCATGGCCTCCAGACGGATGATGCCGGTGGTCGTCTCCTCGCAGCCGCCGATGATGTTGTCGATGAGCTCGGGGAACTTGGTGTGCACGGCGTTGACCAGGTCGCCCCCGTCGTCGATGATGATGTGCGGACCGACGGAGAGCACGTCGTCGATGCAGCGGTTGTAGTCCTCGTCGGAGATGTCGTGCCAGGCATGCACCTCGACGCCTTCCGTGACCAGCGCTGCCACGACATCGTCCTGTGTGGACAGGGGATTGGAGCCGGTCGCGTACACCTCGGCGCCACCCGCCATCAGCACCTCGCAGAGGTACGCAGTCTTGGCCTCGAGGTGGATGGACAGGGCGATCCGCTTGCCGGCAAAGGGCTTGGTCTGGGAGAACTCCTCCTTCAGCGTGGTGAGCAGCGGCATGTTGCGTCGCACCCACTCGATCTTGCGCAGGCCGCCCTCCGCCAGCGTTATGTCCCTGATCTCGCTCGCCATCTGATGTGCTCCAATCCTTGATGCAAACCATGTCGCGTTGTGTGCCGGCAACAGTCTAGGGCATGCAGACGGTCGATGCCACACTTCACAACTATGCGACTGCCTTGGTATCAATAGCGGATGACTGCCTGTGGCAAGGTGTCGGGTCGCTGCCATACGCGCATCGGCGAAGCCAGTCACGCTACACTGGAGAAAACGGGGACATGCCATCGCATTCCGGGAGGATTACCTATGGGACGGCCCATAACGCAGGAGGAGCGGCAGGTCCTGATGGACAACACCGAGCTGGTCATGTTCATGCCGCGCCACCGTGGGTTGGAACCCGTGGTGTTCCTGCTGGTCATACCGGTCACGACCATGGTGGTGCTGGCGGGGGCGCTCTACCTCACGGGTACCCTCTTCACCGTGGTCGAGGCGGCCCCGACACTCTCGTGCCTGGCGTACGTTGCCATCAGCACGCTCATGCCCTGGGTCTGCCTGCGCATCAAGACGTGGTATGACGAGGCATACGGCTGCGATCGCGAGCTGCGGGCATTGCTCAGGAAAGAGGGGCTGACCGTAGAGGTGGTGCGCATCACGGGCTACGTGCCGGAGCGGGCTGAGGTGTATGCCGAGGGCGACGATGGCCCGTTCATGTTTGGCATCGCCTCCACGTACAACACCTTCACGCCCCAAAAGGGCACGAGAGTCGCGCTGATCCATACGGGCGAGAGGGGCCTTGCCGTGAGGCCAGACCCCAAGACCGGCTCGCTGGTCAGAGACGCCCAGGGCATCGCGCCATGGGTATACGAAGGCGTGTCCTATCAGGGTGAGCAAGAAGGGGAGCTGGCACAAAAGCACGCCTATCCGACTCCTCCGATATGATGGTGCGCAGACGCATGCCGTGGAGGGGAGAGGCCCCATGTGTGACTTCGACTGGGACAAATACTATGACGAGCTGGAGGAGGACGAGGGCACCTTCCCGTTCGCAGCCCTTGCGGACAAATACCTGTACCGGCCTGCGGTCCGTCGTATCGACCTTTCCGGCCTCGATGTATCCCATCTCACGTCCATGGAGTCGATGTTCGACGACTGTGCAGGGCTCGCGGCGCTCGATGTCTCGGACTTCAACACATCGAACGTCAGCAACATGAGCTGCGCGTTCTATGACTGCAAGAGCCTCACTTCGCTTGACGTCTCAGGTTTCGACACTTCCCGCGCGACGGACATGCGATGCATGTTCTACCGATGCGAGAGCCTTGCGACCCTTGACGTCTCGGGCTTCGACACCTCCCAGGTTACGGACATGCGCGGCATGTTCTGCGGGTGCGAAGGGCTCACCGCCCTCGACGTCTCGGGCTTCGATACCTCCCGGGTCACGGACATGGCCTATCTGTTCAGCGAATGCGGCGAGTTGACGGGCCTCGACGTCTCGGGCTTCGACACCTCCCGCGTCACGTCCATGGAAGGCATGTTCGACGGATGCCGGAAGCTTGCAAGCATTGACGTCTCCGGATTCGACACCGCGCAGGTGACGGACATGAGTCACCTGTTCGATGCGTGCAGCGTTCTTGAGAGCATCGACGTCTCCGGATTCGATACCGCGCGCGTCGTCAACATGGCCCATATGTTTGCTGGCTGCAATGCGGTCCAATCCCTCGACGTCTCCGGCTTTGACACTTCGCAGGTCACCGACATTTCCGACATGTTCTCCGGATGCGTCAGCTTGGACACGCTCGACCTCTCTAGCTTCGACACCTCTCGGGTCACGCGGATGAACTGGCTTTTCCAGGCTTGCGGTCGTCTCACGCAGCTCGATGTGTCTGGCTTCGATACCGCGCGGGTGACCAAGATGGGCTCCATGTTCCGCGGCTGTCTGGCGCTCGAGCGCCTCGACCTCTCTGGTTTTGACACTGCGCAGGTCGAGGATATGGGGAGCATGTTCGAGAGTTGCAAGGGCCTCGTCCGTCTTGACGTGTCCGGGTTTGACACCTCCCGCGTTGATGACATGTCGTCCATGTTCTACGACTGCTGGGAGCTCGTCGACCTTGACCTTGCGGGCTTCACGACCTCCCGTGTGACCGGCATGCGGTGGATGTTTGCCAACTGCAAGAGCCTCACGAGCCTCGACCTTTCCGGCTTTGACACCTCGCAGGTACGCGACATGCACTGGATGTTCCGTGGCTGCGAGAGCCTGCGGGCGCTCGATGTCTCCAACTTCGACACGGCGCAGGTCACGAGCATGAACTGCATGTTCTACGAGTGCCGGAGCCTCACGAACCTCGACGTCTCGAGCTTTGACACCTCGCAGGTCAAGAACATGAACTGCATGTTCTGCGGGTGCGAGAGCCTGACGAGCCTCGACCTCTCGGGCTTTGACACCACTCAGGTCACCAAGATGGATTCGATGATCTCTGGATGCTCCAGTTTGAGGAGCCTCGTGCTTCCGGATGCCGGCGCACCGATGATGCACCACTTCTATCGCCTGTTCAATGGCTGCGATGCGCTCGAGCGATGGTCGACGTCAGACGCCTGGCCCGTGGAGAAGGACGGTGCCATCCCCGAACCGACGGCCGAAAACGGCATGTGGTGGTCGGAGCGCGACAGCGCTTGGCTGACCGTGGAGCAGATTCGCGCACGCGGCCGTGCGGCGGACACGTATACGAACCGCCGCCGTCACAAGTCTCTTGCGGCAACGCTTGCGCGTATGCTGCCGCGCGTTCGGAGCAGGTAGAGACCGACCGTTGCGCGGGCACGCCGGTGACCTACGCTTCGAGGGGCCACCAGACGGTGTCCAGCCAGTTCCATTCGGCTGAGCTTCTTCTCTCCCCATTGGGCAGGTTGATGCCCCACTGGTATTCCTTCGGCTCGACCTCCCGCCAGCTGTCACCGAACGGGCTCACGTAGAGCCTACCGCCGATGATGCGGAGGTTCTCCCTCGTGATGTCCGCTTCCGCGCACTTCCTGGCGAAGGCCTCGATCGCGCCGGGCATGGCGGTGCGCCCGCCGTGACCCGCCGGTCCATTTGGGTCAAAGAATGCGAACTCCTCCTCTGACAGGGCGGGGAGGGGTTTGCCACGCCAGAGGTTGATGGTCCATCCCCGCCAGTCATCCCTCGCATGGTCTTCGCGCTCTTCTTGTGAGCCCGTGTAGAGCCAGAAGACAATGGGCGAGTTCGGGCCATCCGTTGCGCGCATCGCTACCTCGATCTCGTGATTTACGACATCTTCGGCTGCACCGAGCTCGTCCTGCTCGGCCTCGTCCAATGCGTCGAAGGAGTAACCCCATGGCCAGCGCTCGCAGAAGCGCTCCTTGGCGTCTCCGCACAGGATAACGAAGTCCGCATCCCATAAGCCGGTGACCGTGCCACCATTCCCCTCGATCGCGTTTGCGAGGTCCTCACGGCTCGCGTACCTCGTGGGTTCGCCGACGATGAAGAAGCTCATCTGGTCGAGGATGATGCCCTTCGGGTAGGGCGTCACCTCCACGCATCCAATCAGGGTGGCGATGATGTCCTCCAGGCTTCCGTCCTCCGGGAGGATGGGGTTCCAGAGGTCGAGGGCCTCGATGGGCCACCCCCACTTGAAGAGCACCTGGTAAGGCTCCTGGCCTTCGTATTCCGGTGAGCCTCCGGTCGAGACGTAGTAGGAGACCATCTGGTTGCCGGTGCCCTTGAGCTGGAACTCGACAGCGTAGTTGGCGCTGCTGGAGTTGGTGACGAAGCCGGTGCGGATCTTCATGACGACTCCCGTGGTTGCCTCTTCGACCTGGGTATACGCGCGGGTCTAACCTCATTATAGGGGTGTACCTTGCTGGCCACAGGCTGGCCTATCCTTCAGGGCTCAGGCGTCGCAAGCCGCGAGAAACTCCTGCTCAAGCTCGTGGGCCTGGCGCCTGCGCGTGTCGTCGTCGATGAGCTTGGAGCGTGCGGTGCTGCCCATGGTGCGGGGGAGGGCGAGCGTCTTGAGCCGGCGCTCGATGGCAGCGACTTCTTCCTCGCTCCCCACGCCGAAGTAGTGGCGCACGAAGGTCTCCCACAGCTGGTCCAGATCCTGCTCGGACATGCCGGTCAGGCGTTTGGCACCACCAGGGCGACGGGCCGCGATGCGCAGCACGTGGAACATGCCAGCCAGGTCGATGTCGGGGCTGCCCATGGAGGCATCGCCCATGTCGATGAGCAGAAGCTCGCCGTCCGGCATCACCATGATGTTGGCAGGGTGGAAGTCGCCGTGCACGAAGGTGTCGGCCGCGCCGAAGCCGTCCACGAACGACCGCAGCAGCTCGATGGTGCGCGGGGCATAGAGGCCGCTGCGTTCGGCGATGTCGACCCAACCGTGGAAGATGCCGCGTGCGTCGGGAAGCTGCCCGGGCTCGAAGTGCGTGTCATGCAGCTGGCGGAGCAGCCGTGCCATGCGCGTGGCGTACGCCTCCAGCCGGTCGGGCTCCGCGGTGACCGCCTCGCCGAGGGTCTGGGCATCCACGAGCTCGTAGACGATGCCGTGCTCCCGGCCCACGCGCACCGTCTCGAAGGGGATGGCCGAGGGGATGCCGTGGATGAAGGCCTGCCGCGCCACCGAGCGTTCGCGCTCTATCTTGTCGAGGGGGTTCACCTCGGGCGCATAGACCTTGACCACACGCTCCGCGTCCAGGCGGTAGACCCGGCCGAAGGCCCCGGCGCCAATCTGCTGCAGGCCCTCGAGGCTCTGCTCGCGGGGCAGCCTGGTCACCGACAGCATCTCCGTGAGGCCCGTCATGTCGAGCACGTCGTATACCTCGGGCGCTGCGTTGACGATGCGCACGTCACCGTAGCGCTTGAGCAGACGCATGACGATGCGCAGGCCCGCGCTCGAGAGGTAGGTGAGGGACCTGGTATCGAGAAGCAACCGTGCGGGAGAGAGTTCGGCCACGAGGGCGTTGATGTCATCCTCGACGTCAGGTGCGCTGCCGGCATCGATGTGCCCCTCGAGGTAAAGGGTAAGCGTGCCGTCGTGTTCGTCGTGTCGCAAGATGACTCCCTAGTGCTTGGAGGTGTACGTATCCGCCACGGGTCCGCGGGCGCGGATCTGATCCACAGTCAACCATACTCCATCGCGCTCGGACCACCACATGCCGTTCTCGGCTCTGGGTTTGGGAATGGCTCCGTCCAGATGCACGGGCCAGGTTGCGGGAACCTTCCAGATCTCGAGGCTGAGGCACGCCTCAAAGATGTTCTTCACGTCCGTGACCTGCGAGGTATCGAAGCCGGAGAGGTCCAGGCTCTTGAGGCGCGTGCATCTATAGAACATCCCGTCCATGACGGTGACCCGCGAGGTGTCAAAACTCGAGAGGTCGAGTTCCTCAAGAGAGCTGCAGCCATTGAACATCCAACGCATGTTGGTGACCTGCGACGTGTCGAAACCGGAGAGGTCCAGGCTCCTGAGTCGCGAGCAGTCACTGAACATCCAACCCATGTTGGTGACCTGCGACGTGTCGAGGCTCGAGACATCGAGGGACTTAAGTGACCCGCAGTGGGCAAACAAGAAGCCCATGTCCACGACCCGGGAGGTGTCGAGACCGGAAAGGTCGATATGCTCGATTTCCCGCAGGTTTCCGAAGGTCTCGTACATGTCCGTGACCTGCGAGGTGTCGAGGCCCGAAAGATCGAGGTCCTTCAGGGAGCAGCACATGGAGAGCATCCTGCGCATGCTAGTGACCCCCGAGGTGTCGAGGCCAGAAAGGTCCAGTTCGACCAGGCTTTCGAAATACTCGAACATCGAGTCCATGCAGGTGAGCGGTGTGGTGGCAAGGTAGGAGAGGTCGAGGTGCTCGACCTTCTCCTTGTCCAGTCTTCCGCTGGCAACCAGTTGATAGGGTATCGCGTCTGTGTGAGGAGGTCGCAAAGAACGGAACGAAGAGAGCAGCCCTTGCATGAGGGGCTTTGTGGCCGTGAACGTGTCCTCCACGGGGCCGCGCTTGCGAATTGCTGCCAAGCTCAGCCACGTGCCTTCCCGCTTTGACCACCAGACGCCGTTGTGCTTGGGCTCGGGGATGGCGCCGTAGAGGTTCACGGGCCACGACGCGGGAATCACCAGGCGCTCGAGGCTGTTGCAGCCCTCGAACATGCCATCTGCCTTTGTGACGTTTGACGCGCATAAGCCGCTCAGGTCGAGACACCTCAGGCTCCTGCAGTCCTTGAACATCTCCGTCATGTCGGTGACCTGCGAGGTGTCGAATGCCGAAAGATCAAGTTTCCGCATGCTCTTGCAGCCCATGAACATCCATCTCATGCTCGTGACCCGCGAGGTGTCGAAGTTCGAGAGGTCTATGCCCCCGAGGAGCTCACAATGGGCGAACATGCCAATCATGCTGGTGACTCGAGAGGTGTCGAAGCTGGAGACGTCGAGCTTGTGCAGTTTGCTGCAGCCCCAGAACATGCTGCTCATGTCTGTGACCCGCGAGGTGTCAAACCCGGAGACGTCAAGCTTCTTCAGACTCGTGCAGCCAGTGAACATCCTCTCCATGTTCGTGACCAGTGCGGTGCCGAATCCCGAAACGTCGAGCTTTTGCAGCTTGGAGCAGCCATTGAAGAGGGCGCGCATGTCAGTGACGTGTGATGTGTCGAAGCTCGAGAGGTCGAGCGCTTGGAGGCTGTTGCAATCGTAAAACACGTATCTCATGTCCGTGACATGCGAGGTGTCCCAGCCGGTGAGGTCGAGTCTGTCGAGGTTTTCGCAATGGGCGAACATGCTGTTCATGCTTGTGGCCTTCGAGGTGTCCCAGCTCGATAGGTCGAGTCTCTCAAGACGTGTGCAGCTTTCGAATACGCTGCTCATGTCAGTCACGCTGGCGGTGTCAAATCGGGCAGTCGTGAGGTCTCGCAGCTGCCGACAACGCCAAAACATCCAACCCATGTCCGTGACCCGTGAGGTATCGAAGCCCGAGAGGTCGAGGTTGTCGAGCTTCAAGCATCTGCTGAAGAGCGCATGCATGTCCGTGACTTGTGAGGTGTCAATGCCCGAGAGGTCAAGGCTCTGGAGGTCCTCGAAACCCTTGAACATCTCCCGCATATCCGTAAGCGGCACACCGTCAAATTCCGAGAGGTTAAGGTGGCGAACGTCGGACCGCTTGACGGCTCCCGAGGCAACGGAAGAGTACGGCACTCCTGCAACCGTTCCGGTGAAGGGCCACCAGACCGTGTCCTGCCAGCTGGAGTCTGCTTCCCAGATGGTGCCTTGTCCCTCGAGGGACCCTGCGTGTCGCATCAGCCGTCGCCCGGTGCTTCGCAGTTCGCCTGTCGTGACGTTGATGTTCCACTGATCTATATAGTCGTCAACCTCCCATACGCTGTCGCCAAATGGTGTAACGCTGATCTTGGCGCCGACGATGCGGAGGTTCTCCCGCGTGATGCCCTTTTCCTCGCAGCGCTTCGTGAGGGCTTCGCATGCACCGGGCATGGTGCTGATGTCGCCCCAGCCCGCAGGGCCATCGGGGTCGAAGAATGCGAACTCCTCCTCCGAGAGGACGGGGATGTAGTGGATATTGCCAGTGTCACCTATATCCACCCACAGGCTCCAGCCTGTCCATTCGAGCTCGTCTTGGTACCACGTTCCGTTGCAATCTCCGGTGTAGAGGTCAAAGTGCGGCCCATTGGGGAGCGTCTGGTAGTCCCACAGCACCTCTGCGGCCTGTTGGATTTCGCTTCTGATGACGTCTTCGGCGGCATCGAGCTCCTGCTGTTCGGCCTCGTCCATCGCGTCGTAGGAATAGCCCTCCGGCCAGCGCTCGCAGAAGCGTCCCTTGTCGCAATAGATGACGAAGGAGGCATCGGCCAGTCCGGTGACCTTGCCGCCCAGACGCTCGACGGTCTCCTCGAGGTCTTTGCGGTTCTCATACTTCACAGGATTGCCGACGATGAAGAATCGCTCGCATGACGCCACGATCTCGTCGTCGTAGAGCCTCGGGTGCACCAAATAGAGCATGTTGCGCACCAGATCTTCGATGTTCTCGATCTGTGAGAGGGACTCGCCTCCGACGAAGATCTCGCCCTCGCGTTCGAAGGGGGTTTCGAGCTCCAGCTCCTTGACGGGCCAGCCGGAATCGAACAGTGCGCCGTAGGGTTCGCTTCCTTCGTAGTGCCCACCAACGTCCGAGGTGCTCAGCGAGTACTCGACCATCTCGTCCTGGTCGCTCTTGAGCTGGAACGTGATGGTGAAATTGGCGCTGCTGCTGTTGGTCACGAAGTCGGTGCGAGTTTTCACGGGACCTCCTGTTGCCGGGAAGCAGGTCTTGGCTTGCGGGGACTCTGGCGGCTCAGCGTTTCCGCCGCTTCTTTGGCTGGTGATACGACTCCGTATACCAGAAGGAATCCGCCATGCGGCCGCGCTCGCGGATTTCCTCCACGGACATCCACTTTCTGGCACGCTCCGACCACCACTTTCCGTTTGCGGCGGTCGGCGTGGGGATTGCCCCTTCCGCCCGTATGGGCCACGCCTCGTTGACGGACCAGTGCTTGAGATTCCTGCAACAGTCAAATACGTTGTACAGGTACCTGACGCGCGAGGTGTCGCAGCCCGAGAGGTCGATGCTCTGCAGGTTCCTGCAGGTGTCGAACATCGATCGCATATCGACGGTGAGCGACGTGTCGAACCCCGAGAGGTCGATCTCTGTTAGGGAGATGCACCTTGCAAACATATGGCTCATGTCCTTGACGCGCGGCGTGCCAAAGCCCGCAAGGTCGAGGTGCTTCAGGCGCAGACACTTGTAGAACATATGGCTCATGTCCGACACGTGCCCGTTGCCAAAGCCTGAGAGGTCGAGGCTCGTCAGGTGCGTGCACTGGTAGAACATGCTGTTCATGTCGGTGACGCGTGAGGTGTCCCATCCGGAGAGGTCGAGGCTCGTGAGGCCGCGACACTCTTTGAACATCTCCCGCATGCGCGTCACGTTCGAGGTGTCGAAGCCAGAGAGATCGAGCTTTGTGAGCTTTCCGCAGCCATCGAACATCCTGTTCATGGTCATGACATGGGAGGTGTCGAACCCCGAGAGATCAAGGCTCTTCAGGCGGCTGCAGCCGTGGAACATATTGCTCATGTTTGTGGCATGCGGGGTCCTGAATCCCGACAGGTCGAGCGTCTCGAGGCTCTCGAAGCCCTCGAAGAGGGATTTCATGCTGGTGATTGATGCGCTGTCGAGGCTCGAAAGGTCGAGTTCGACGATACCGCGTCGGGCTTCCATCTGGGAGGCAACGAGCTGGTACGGCACGCCGCTGGCACCGCCCTTGACGGGCCACCAGAACGTGTCCTGCCATCTGGTGTCAAAGCTCGGGTCGTTCCTCCCGCGCCAGTATATCGTGCCCGTGCTTCTCAGCTCTTGCTCCTGGACGTTGATGCCCCACTGCTCGATGTATTCGTCCATCTCGTAATAGCTGTCCCCCCACGGCATCACATGGATCTTGCTTCCGATGATGCGGAGGTTCTCCCTGGTGATGCCCTGACTCATGCACCTCTCCTCAAGCGCGTCGACGGCAAGGGGCATAAGCCAGCTAGTCCGTGCAAATCCGCAGCCGCCATAGAGGTCCGCATGCACAAGGGACAGCATTTCGGAGACTACCTCATGGATTGTCTTGATGTCTTGGAGCGGCGTGTAGCCGAGGATGATTTCCCCGTTCCTTCCTAAGGAGGGTGTTCGGAGCTCGAGGGACCTTGCGTGGTCTTCGGCCTCGAAGCGCTCCTGTTGGGTGCTGTCCCCGTCGTAGTAGGTTCCCCCGTCGTCCGTGCGCATCGAGTAGAAGACCATTGCGTTGTCGTTGCCCTTGAGCAGGAACTCGATTTTGTAGCTGGCGCTGCTGGAGTTGGTCACAAAGTCGGTGCGGATCTTCATGGGGTCTCCCAGAGCCGGGACGGACGCTGCTATCACTGTAGTACAGCAGCCCGTCCATCGGGGGCGGATTGGCAGGTTGGGAGCCAAGTTGCCCCTGCCGTATACTGAAGGTCCGTCCGCAGTCTCCGAGGGGAAACCGCCCATGAGGATTCGTACCGGCTTTGTGGCCAACTCCAGCAGTGCGAGCTATATCGCTGTATAGACGTTGGAGAGCGACGAGGACAAAGAGGCCGGGTTTGGCATGCGCGTCTACGGTGGCGAGCTGACGTATGATGGCAGCGAGAGGCACCGGGGCATCCTCGAACACATCCACGCCGAGTCACTGTCCGTACTGCCGTTATGACCCGTTCTCGAGCCAGCGAGTGGCGTAACAGGAGCTGGGGGCATACCCCCAGCGCCTGGTGAAAGGGAGAGCGACTATGAGATACGTCATCGAGGACAGGCGCTACCGCTTCCGCTCCGCCTTCGACATGGAGACGGGCGCCTACGTGCGCACGGGCATCCTGGACGGCGAGGGCCGTGACACGGGGGTGGACCCGTTCATGGCGTCGTTTCCGCACCTTATCGACGTGGGCGTCATGGGCAGCTGCGTCCATGGGAAGACGGGCCTCTGCGTCAAGGCGGGCATCGGCTGCTACCAGAGCGGCCTCACGGTGGAGCAGCCGGACATGAGCGTGGAGGACTTCCGCTGGATCTGCGAGCAGTGCTCCCGGCGCTGCAACCAGCTGGCGCTCGGCGGCCGCGGCGACCCCGACCAGCATGCGCACTTCGAGGAGCTGCTGCGCATCAGCCGCGAGAACCTGCTGGTGCCCAACTTCACGACCTCGGGCTACGGCCTCACGCCCGAGCTCGCCGGGCTCTGCAGCCGCTACTGCGGGGCCGTGGCCGTGAGCTGGTACCGCAGCCCCTACACGCTCGCCGCCATCCAGATGCTGCTCGACGCGGGCGTGCGGACCAACATCCACTACGTGCTGGGCAACAACTCCATCGACGAGGCGCTGGAGCGCCTGGAGCACGACGACTTCCCCGAAGAGGTCAACGCGGTCATCTTCCTGCTGCACAAGCCAGCGGGGCAGGGGAGCGCGGGCAACGTCCTCGCGCCTGACGACCCGCGCGTGGCGGCGTTCTTCGCGCAGGTCGACCAGCCGCATCGCTTCAAGGTGGGCATGGACTCCTGCTGCGTGCCCGGTGCTGTCAACCATTGCGCCAACATCGCTCCCGAGTCGCTCGACACCTGCGAGGGCGGGCGCTTCAGCTGCTACATCGGCCCCGACCTCGTGATGGTGCCCTGCTCCTTCGACCAGCACCGCCGCTACGGCGTGCAGCTGGGCGGGGACACCGACATCGCGAGCGGATGGAACAGCGAGCCCTTCGAGGCGTTTCGCGCGCACCTGCGCGGGGCGTGTCCCTCGTGCGAACAGCGCGCGTCCTGCATGGGAGGCTGCCCCCTCATGCCGCAGATCGTGCTCTGCGACCGGAATGCGAGAGGGTGAGGGGGACAACTGCCCCTATTTGGACTCCGCGAAGCCGTACGCCTGCCCCACCCAACCGAAGAGCTCGTCATCGAGCTCCTCGGCGGTTCCCACCACGAGGTGCGTCGTCCACCGGCCGGGATAGGGCTCGGTCTTCACCGCGACGCGCTCGGACTCCAGGGGATAGGGGAGCCCAAGGGTCACGACAAGGTAGGGGCTGGGCAGCTCCGCCTTTCGCTTCACCCGCGCGAACGAGACGCAGGCAAAGACGTGCCGGTTGACGAAGGTGATCTGCGTCTTCTGGACGCGCTTGTGCGTGCTGGGGAAGGTGGCGTAGAGCCGTTCTTCGAAGAGCAGGTAGAGCGGTAGGGCATCCTCATGCCCCTCGAAGAACAGCTCGGTTGCGGCGTCTGGTTCTCGCATAGGCGGCTCCTGACTGTGCCGTGTGCGCTACGCCAGCCCGAGCCGCTGACAGATGCGGGCGATCTCGTGGCGCACGCGCTCCTCGTCGATGGTGAGCAGCTCGCGGTTGCGCAAGACCGTGCGCCCATCGATGATGACGTCGGTCACCTCCGAGCCGTTAGCGGAGTAGGCAAGCGCCGCCACGGGGTTGTTGAGCGGCATGAGCGAGGGAGCGTCGAGGTCGAGCAGCACGAGGTCGGCCTTCTTGCCCACCTCGATGGCGCCGGTGGGGAGTTCCAGCGCCTTGGCGGCGTTGCGCGTGGCCATGGCGAGCGTCTCTTCTGCGGAGATGCATTGTGGCGTGTCGTGCGTCCCCTTGTGGACGAGCGCGAGCAGGCTCATCTCGCGGAACATGTTCTGGGCGTTGTTGGAGGCGGCTCCGTCGGTGCCGAGGCACACGTTGATGCCAGCCGCCACGAGCTCTGGCACCGGGGCGAAGCCGTTGCCGAGCTTCATGTTGGACGCGGGATTGGTGACTACGCTGACGCCGTGCTCGGCCAGTATCGAGCGGTCGCTCTCGTTCACGCGGATGCAGTGGGCGGCGATGGTGGGTACCTCGAAGATGCCGGCGTCACGCACGTACTCCACGGGCGTGCAGTGGTGCTGCTCCCACAGGTTGTCGCTCTCGGTCTGGCTCTCGGCGATGTGGATGTGGATACCCATGCCCTCGCGCTGGGCCAAATCTGCGACGCCACGCAGGTAGTCGGGTCCGCAGCTGTAGGGGGCGTGCGGTCCCAGGCGGAAGCTCAGGCGGTCGCAGTCGGCGAAGGCGTCCCGCTCCTCCAGTGCCTCGCGGATGCGCCGTTCGTTGAGGTCGTACTCCCCGCCCACGAGTCCGCGGCAGATGACGGCGCGCATGCCGCTCTCGACCACGGCGCGTGTGGTCTGGCCGATGTGCATCTGCATGTCGTTGAAGCAGGTGGTGCCGCTGTGGATCATCTCGACCTGGCTTAGCAGCGAGGCCCAGTAGGCATCCTCGGGCTCGAGCCGGTCCTCGAGGGGCTCGATGGTTCCGAAGAGCCAATCGGCAAAGCTGAGGTCGTCGGCGACGTTGCGCATCATCGACATGTAGGTGTGCGTGTGCGCGTTGACGAGACCGGGTATGGTCAGGCGACGCGAACCGTCGATGGTCTGATCGGCGACGAAGCCCCGGGGTGCCTCGTCGATGCCGACGATGTCTGTTCCGTCGACGTAGATGTCGTGTCGCCCAGCCGTATGGGTCTCACCTGACGGCAGAATGGCAAGGGTGTTGGAGATGAGCGTTCCCATGGGAGGCCTCCTTATGGCGCCAGCGAAGGCGCGGGGGAGTCGTTTGCGAGCTGTTCGTCACCAATGTAGCATGAGGCCCGTTGCGCAAGGCGGGGGTGATGGGCCAGCTGGCCATTTCCTGAGAGCTCCAGTAGAATGACGGGATACCGTACCCACACGAAGGAGCTCCCATCATGCAGGAGATGATTGACATCTACGACCGCGACCGTCAGCTGACGGGGCGCACCATCCCACGCGGGGGGGCATTCCTGCACGAAGGCGAGTACATGCTCTATGTGCTGACGTTGATCGAGGACGGGCAGGGCAGATTCCTCATCACGCAGCGCTCCCAGGACAAGCACTGGGCGGCCGGGTGGTGGGAGGTCACCGGCGGTGGGGTGCGCGCAGGGGAGAGCTCGGCAGAGGCCGTGCGCCGCGAGGTGCCCGAAGAGGTGGGCTTGCCGGTAGGCGCTGACGTCCCCGAACCCATCTATTGGTACGAGAACGTCGACCTCAAGCGCGGGGACAACTACTTCGTCGACATCTATCACCTGCACCTGGACTTCTCGCCCGAGGACGTGCGCCTGCTGGATGGCGAGGCGGTGGACTTCCGCCTGGCGACGTGGGACGAGATTGGCGAGCTGGCTCGGCAGGGGACGTTCCTGCACTACGAGCGCCTGCGTCAGGCGCTCGAGGCGGAAGGCGTGCTCTAGGCTCTCGCACACCCCTGGCTGCCCTTCCTGCCCCCGACCACACGGGCATGTGGTGGAAGGGTTCCGGGTGCCTGACAGCCTCCGTGCTAGGATGGGTATGAGGCCATTGCAGGAGGCGAGGTGACCCATGGGACTGCTCTCTGACATCCGGAGGATGCTCGAAGGCGGAGGTGCCGCGGACGAGCTCGCACAGAACGAGCTCGAGCAGGTGCGTCAGATGGCGGCTGCCGCAGATAGGGGAGAGGCGACCATGGGAGAAACCGCTCTGGGGCCCAAGGTTCGCCGGCGGTATCGCTTCGTCGGCAGCGTCCAAGGGGTGGGGTTTCGCTGGACGACGACCAACCTTGCAAACTCCGTTGGGGCAACCGGTTGGGTCATGAACGAGTACGACGGTTCGGTCACGGCCGAGATCCAAGGCATACGCGAGCAGGTGCAGGCAGTCATCGACGGTCTTGACCGCTATTACAACGGCCGGCGTTACCTGGGAGGCTTTCGCATCGACGAGGCGCGCGACGTGGACGTCGTAGAGGGGGAATTCGACTTCCGTCCCCTGTATTGACGGCGGCGTGTGGACGAAGTTGCGGATATGCGCGGTTTATTCCCGTCAGGGTGAGTATCGGCTCCTCGTGAACTGGGGTTTTGCGCGTGACTACTTGGCAACGCGAGGAAAAACCGCGCATATCCGCAACTTCGTCCACACGTGGTCCCTGTCAGGTGCGTCCGTTCGCAGTAATCAGTCTTACGAATAGCAGATATGGGCAAAAATAGGTATGTTCGACGTTCCCAGCGATTTGTTATGACCGAAAATGATGGTGGTCAGATGCTGGAGGAACACGATGGATTCCTTACCGCCAATCCCCTGGGAGGTTGGCAACGAGTTTCTGCTCGCATGCGGAGGCGTTCACAAGCCCTATGAGTTCTGTGTCACGGTTCTCGACAGGATTCGTGACATCGTTCCCTATGACCAGGGGCTCTTCCTCATGCTTGACGGCAACCGCAAGGTCCTGCGCAGCCACTTTGTGGGCTTCTCGGACCTGTGGAGCTCGATGTATACCAACTACTACTCGAAGAGCACGCTGCACGGGTTCGACCTCAACCAGGAGGCGGTCGAGCCGGAGGGTCGCGGCTTCGTCGTGCTCATCGATTGGCGGGAGTATGACTGGATACGCGATGACTTCATGGTTAACTACATCAGACCACGCCGCCTGAACCAGTCGCTTGCCTTCACGTTCTTCGACCTCAACGGGTCACCTGCCACTGCCTTCAGCCTCGATCGCCTCGTCGACCGTACCTTCACGGAGCAGGAGATCGAGGTGGTCTCGCTCATCACGGCACATCTCAACAACCTCTACAAGAACATGTTCGCCCGTCCGCAGGGACAGGTGCGCATCTGGGACCACGTGCTGGGCAGCGACGAGCTGACGTCTCGCGAAAAGGAAGTGCTCGAGTTGCTTTGCCAGGGAGTGAAGCCCTCCTATATCGCACGGGAGCTACGCATCACTGTCAGCACCACCAACAAGCACATCGCACACATCTACAGGAAGCTCGGCGTCGACAGCAGGCAGGAGCTGCTTGTCAGGCTGCTGGGTAAGTAGGGATCGGAGCCATATGTCAATCATACAGGGGGACGCGGCTCGCACCACACTTCTCGAAGGCATCGACGAGCTGGCGGGTGCCGTCTCGGCAACGCTCGGCCCGAAGGGGCGCAACGTCGCCATGCACCAGAAGGCCAACCTCCGCAACGCTGACTACGGTGACCGTGCGCAGGCGGGGGCGCCCGTCCTCATCACCAACGACGGCGTGACCATCGCCAAGGAGATCTCGTTTGCCGATCCCGTCAAGAACATGGGTGCCCAGCTCATGAGGGAGGCGGCGGTTAAGGCCAACGACGAGGCGGGCGATGGCACCACCACGGCCATCGTGATCGCACAGGCGATTCTTGGGGGTGCCTTCAGGAACATCGCCGCCGGGGCGGATCCCTTGGCGCTGCGCCGCGGAATCGCCAGGGCCGGCGCGCTCGCGACGGAGCGCCTCGTGGCGTCTGCCGTCCCTATCAGCTCGCAGGAGGACATCGCCCACGTCGCCACCATCTCCTGCCAGGACGAACGGCTTGGCGCCATGGTGGGGGAGGCCATCCATCGCGTGGGGCTGGAGGGTGTCGTCAACGTGGACGGTTCGCCGCGCTTCGAGACCGAGCTCACGGTCGACGAGGGCATCGTCTTCGACCGCACGATGATCTCCCCCCACATGGCCACCGACACCCGCACGGGGGAGGCAATCCTCGAGGATCCCTACATCCTCATCACAGACAAGAAGTTCGAGAACGGTCAGGACATCATCCCCGCCCTCATCTGTGCGGCAGAGGACGGACGTGACATCCTCGTGCTGTGCGACGGCCTGGAGGGCGATGCGCTGGCATTGGTCATGCGCAACAAGCTCGAGGGTGACATGAACGTCGTCTGCGTCACGGCGCCGGCCTATGGCGAGGGACGTCGCTGGCGCATGGACGACATCGCCGTGCAGACGGGCGGCGCGTTCGTCAGCGAGGAGATGGGCCTGTCGATACGCGACGTTACGCGCGAGATGTTGGGTTCGGCCGACCGCGTGAAGGTCACCCGCAAGCGCACCATCATCTCGGGTGGGCATGGGGATCCTGCTGCCATAGAGAGACGTGTCGCGGAGCTGCGCTACCGGGCCGAGAACACCGACTACGACTTCAACCGCAAGCGCCATGCCGAACGGCTGGCGGCATTCGTGTCAGGTGTCGCGACCATCTCGGTGGGAGGCATCACCGAGACCGAGCAATGGGAGCGCAAGATGCGGGTGGAGGATGCCGTGAATGCCGCACGCGCTGCCTTCGAGGAGGGTGTGGTGCCTGGTGGTGGGCTGGCCCTGCTGGGGCTCGTGCCCGCGCTCGAGGAGCTGGCTGGGACACTGGAGGGGGACGAGCGTACGGGCGTCGCGATTGCCATCGAGGCATGCAAGGCTCCGGTGGTGCGCATTGCGGAGAATGCTGGCGAGAATGGGCGTGTTGTGGTCGAGCGCCTTTCCGGCTTTCCCAAGGGCACGGGCTTCGACGCCGCCCATGGGGCCTATGTCGACATGTTCGAGGCAGGCATCATCGACCCGGTGCGCGTCACGCGCTCGGCGCTCGAGGCGGCCTTCTCGGTGGCGGAGACCCTGCTCGTCACCGAGGCGGACGTCACACCCGTGCGAGGCGAGATGCCGAGCCTTGCCGCGGCTTTCCGTGTGGGAGGTGCCCGATGAGCTACAACGAGGATATCTGGCGTGCCTATGTGTCCGCCTACGACATCGACGTGCCCGAGGAGCGCATCGAGCAGGAGTACGAGCTGGTGCGTGCCGACATGCTGCATCGCATGACCTATGCGCACATGACTGGTGCCGAGACGCACGTCTTTCCCCAGTACGAGCTTGTCGGGCAGGAGGACGAGCTGCGTGCGGCGGCCCTCTTCGAGGCGAAGGAGCCGCTGGTGCTGCGCGACCTGACCGCCAAGCTCGAAGTGGACGTGACCCCCGAGGAGCTGCTGGCCGAGGGCGAGGCGATCGCGGCACGGCAGGGCTCCACGATCGAGCAGGTCAGACGCTTCTTCGGAGAAGACCTCTCGCTGCTCGAGCGCGACGTGCGCGAGCGAAAGATCCGTGCGTGGGCCTGCGCGCAAGTCTGATTCGAGGACGATCGCGAGAGCCCCTGAAGGCTGGGGCAGCCCCGCAGGCAACGCTACCCATGGCCACCGGACACGACGGCACGACCCATGGCCAGCGGTTGCTTCGCTGGTGCAAAACGACACCTGCTACCTGCGCGAATACTTAAGAATGGGTATGAAACATACCCATCTATACCCATAACCCGGCGAACGGTACGGGATGATACTTTCCTCAAGCTAGGGCGAGGTTTTGAGGAAAGGAATCCACATGGACAAAGAGGATCTGTTTGACATGTCATCCGACAGCCTGGAGGATGTCGAGCCCATGACCGACCTCATGGACCTGTCCGGCAAGGTCGCGGTCGTCTCCGGCTCCGTCGGCCTGGCTCTCTTCGTGGTCAAGCGGTTGGCAGAGTTGGGAGCCAAGGTGGTCTTTGGTGCCCGCTCCGAGGAGTGGGGCGAGATGGCAACCGAGGCGCTCAACGATCTTGGCTACGAGGATGTCACCTACAAGCAGTATGACACCCGCAACGTCGCGGAGTCCGAGGAGCTCGTCAAGTTTGCCGAGGAGACCTATGGCCCGGTGGACATCTGCGTGCCCGTTGCCGCGACTTGGCAGGCCCGTGCCTTCCTCGACATGGACGAGGAGCTCTACGATGACGTCGTCGATACCGACATGAAGGGCCAGTACTTCCTCATCCAGGCATGCGCACGCTCGATGGTGCGCGCAAAGCACGGCGGCAAGATCGTCACCATCGCCAGCGTTGCCTACAAGGGCCAGGACATGGCCAAGCTCGCCATGATGACCCCGTACAACGCCGCGAAGGCCGGCGTCATCGGCATGACCCGCGGCATCGCCAAGGAGCTCAAGCAGTACGGCATCAACGTCAACTGCGTCGCACCCGGTGGCATGGTCACCCCTGGCGCCATCGCCAACTGCGTCGAGACCGTTGCCAAGTACGGCCCCGAGTGGCAGCACGACCAGATGACGCTCTCTGACGCCCCTGTCGCCGAGACCCCCGACATGATGGCTCGCATGATCGCCACCATGTGCACGCACGTCTCCGACTTCATGTACGGCAGCGTCGTCGACGTGTGCGGTGGCGCTGGCCTCAGCTTCCAGGAGAAGCCCTGGAGCTACGTCATGGAGGACGGCCTGCACGCCTAACAGGCGCATCACATCGTGAAAGGCCCGCGCAAGCGGGAAAAGGAAAGCAAGCGCACAGAGAAGGGAAGCACCATGGCCATCAGCAGCAAGAGCAAGCTCCGCGAGATCCTCCAGGACGAGCGCGCCGTCGCGATCATCGATGAGTACGTCCCCGGCTTCGTCGACAACCCCGAGCTCGGCCCCGTCGCAGGCATGAAGATGAAGACCCTGCTCAAGTTCCCGCAGGTGGGCCTGCCCAAGGAGACCGTGAACGAGATCATCGCCCGTCTGGACGCCCTCGACGCCTAGAACCAATCATCGGGGACGGTTCTCCCCGGTCGAAACTGACCGTCGGGGACGGTTCTCTACGGTCGAAACCGGCTGAGAGGAACCGTCCCAGATGGTCGACTTCGACCAAGGAGAACCGTCCCCGTTGGTCGAATTCGACCGGGGAGAACCGTCCCCGTTGGTCGAAACGATGTCCCGATCCAGATTGTCGAAAGGAACTATCATGGCCGAGAAGACCGCCAACATCTCCATGTCCACCCATCATCGCACCCGCAAGAACCTCGCCTATCTGCAGAAGCAGAAGGACAAGGGCGAGAAGCTCGTCCAGATGTGCCCCGCAGAGCTCGGCCCCTTCTTCGCGATGGCCGCCGAGATGGTTGGCTGCGACATCTGCCGCATCCCCGACATGATGAGCCTGCGCACCTCCGCTGACTTCGACATGGCCCTCAAGACCTCCGGCCTGACCATCCGCAAGTTCCGCGAGTACACCTCCATCATCCACATCAACTTCTACATGCCCATCGCTGCCTACGCCAACAAGGACATGGCGGTGCGTTGGGGTGGCGAGTGGGTCTTCGACGGCGCCGACTCGATGCTGCCCATGGGCGTGACCAACGACGTGCTGAAGCACATGTCCGACAACTACATCCCCACCTTCGGCCACATCGGTGCCATCTCTGGCTGGCAGACCAACGCCACCGGCTACAAGCGCGTCGGCAAGACGGCCGAGGAGGCCTTCGCCATCTTCAAGTGGGGCTACGAGTATCAGGAGAACGGCATGGGCGCCATGACCATCGAGCTGACGCCGATGGAGGTCTCCCAGAAGATCGCCGAGACCCTGCGCGTGCCCGTGATCTCCATCGCCGGCGGCGCCCCCTGCGACGGTTCCGAGATGGTCGATATGGACACCTTCGGCGTCATGCCCAAGCCGGCGTCCCACGCCGTCTGCACCGCCGAGCTGCTCCCGTTCCTCTGCGAGGCCTACGCCGACTGGGTCGACCTGGTCCGCGACGGCGACTACCCCGAGGACAAGCACGGCTACCACATGGACCCCGAAGAGCTCGAGAAGTTCAACAAGATGATGGACGAGTTCGAGGCGTAAGCGAGACTGGAATCGATATGATTCGGGCGGCGTACCTGCGGGCGCGCCGCCCTTCTCATAGGGAGGTATCATGCGCGACATGTTGGGATATGCGGGCAAGGTGTGCGTGGTCACCGGCGCGAGCTCCGGAATGGGCGCATCTCTGGCCCAGATGCTCGTCGAGCAGGGCGCGCAGGTCTGGACCGCCAGCAGGGGAGAGGCGACGCTCGAGGGACAGGCTGGCTGGGTCAGGCTCGACCAGGTGAGCCGCGAGAGCATCGACATGGCCTTCTCGCAGCTGCCGGAGAGGATCGACTGCTTCTTCGGCGTGGCGGGCGTCTCTGGCCTCAAGAACGACTACGTCGACACGTTCACGATCGACTTCGTGTCCAACAAGTACCTGCTTGACGCCTACCTCGCCAAGCGCGTGGTGCCGGGCGGCTCCATCACCTTCGTCACCTCCACGGCCGGTGTGCGCTGGGCAAAGGAGGAGCTCATCGACGAGTACAAGGCCATCGTTGAGGCGGACGGCTGGGACGCCACCATCGAGGCCATCCATGAGCTCGACATGGACGACGCGGGCGGCAACATGGCCTACATGCTCGCCAAGCGCGCCATGAACTACCTCGTGGCGAGCAAGGCCGCCGAGTTTGCGGGCCGCGACGTGCGCATCAACGCTGTGCTGCCCTGCTCCACGGGGTCACGCTTCGCCACCGAGTTCTTCGAGGTCATGCCCAGCTCCAGGAGGCAGTTCGAGCAGAGCGTGGGCAACGGCAAGCCCATCGCCGACCCCTCCGTCATGGGCAAGGCGTGCCTGTATCTGGGTAGCGACCTTGCCGAGTACGTCTCCGGTCACTGCCTGGTGGTGGACTGGGGTCTCGAGGCCGCCACGCTCACCGGTCAGGTGATGGACATGCTGGGCATGGAGCTCGTGGACTAGCTGCAAGAGAGGCCGAGGTTGGCACCGTCGTGCCTTGGATGCGCAGGAATGGGCATTGGGGATGCCGAGGGGACACGACGTATGATGTGGTGGGGTGGACAGCGTCCGTCCCACCACATGCGCGGAGGTGAATCATGGACAACACGGTGGTAGACGAGCGCAAACGCGAGTTGCGCAAGCTCTTTAGGGCCATTCGCAAGAATCTGGGCGAGGAGGTTCGGGCCACGGCTGACGCAGCTATCGAGGACAGGCTCTGTGGCATGCCGGAGTTCGAACGGGCGGATGTGCTGCTGCCCTATCTGGACTTTGGACCTGAGGTGCGCACGCGGGGCATCATAGAGCGTGCGTGGGCTGCCGGCAAGGTGGTCGCGCTTCCCTGGTGCGTGCCGGGCACCCACGAGATGCGCTGGTACCGGGTGACGTCCTTCGATGCGCTCGTGCGCAGCAAGCTGGGAGTCGAGGAGCCGGTTCCCGACGAGGCCAACCAGCAGCACCTCGGCACGGGCCAGCGCATGCTCGCGCTGGTACCCGGGCTCACCTTCGATGCGGCTGGCTATCGCTTGGGATATGGCGGCGGCTTCTACGACACCTTCCTTGCTGGGTTTGATGGGGTGAGCGCGGGCCTCTGCCGCAAGGCGCAGCTGAGCGAAGACCTGCGGTCCGAAGGCATCATCGACGCGCATGACCTGCCCGTCCAGCTGGTGGTGACGGACTGACGCCCCCATTGCTTTGCTGGCGCTCTTGCCCGTCAAGAACGACGCCGGCCACTTCGTCGCAGCACTCGGCAAGGAATGGGCTGCAGCCACGGCACTCACTTCCGCCTTGTACAAAAGTGCCAACAACAGTCGTCACGACTTGTGACGTTTTTACGTGGTACATGCCCCGGTCCCGGTATAAGTTCTATGCAGCGGGCGTGATTCCGACGAAATGGCGGAATATGGGTATGAAACGTTATCAAGTTTGAGTATATTCGTGCGTCTTCGGAATCGGTACGCTGGCCGTGGGGAGATGCAGGAGGATGGTTGCGTCCGACTTCTGAAGATTACGAATTGGCACGACGCCAAGCCGCCCGAGCGGCACGAGACGGACGGTCAATAAGGGACAATGGGGTTACACACATTGGGGAGTCCCCGACGAAAAGGAGCAAGGATGGCAGAGTACAAGAGCGACATCGAGATCGCACAGGAAGCAACGATGCTGCCCATCTCTGAGGTCGCAGCCAAGGCCGGCCTCACCGAGGACCAGCTGGAGCACTATGGCAAGGTCAAGGCGAAGGTCGACATCAACTCGATGAAGGACATGCCCAGCCGCGCCAAGCTCATCCTGGTCACCGCCATCAACCCGACCCCCGCAGGCGAGGGCAAGACCACCACGTCGGTCGGCCTCGCCGACGCCATGAACCTCACCGGGCGCCAGACGATGCTGTGCCTGCGCGAGCCCTCGCTAGGTCCCGTGTTCGGCGTCAAGGGCGGCGCTGCTGGTGGCGGCTATGCCCAGGTCGTTCCCATGGAGGACATCAACCTGCACTTCACCGGCGACTTCCACGCCATCGGCGCGGCCAACAACCTCATTGCCGCCATGTTGGACAACTCCATCAAGTGGGACAACAAGCTGAACATCGACCCGCGTCGCGTCATCTGGCGCCGCTGCGTCGACATGAACGACCGCCAGCTGCGCAACGTCGTCGACGGCATGGGCGGCATCCCTGACGGCGTGCCCCGTCAGGACGGCTTCGACATCACCGTTGCCTCCGAGGTCATGGCCGCCTTCTGCCTGGCTAGCGACCTCGACGACCTGAAGGCCCGCCTGGGTCGCATGGTGGTCGCCTACACCTACGATCGCAAGCCCGTCACGGTCCATGACCTCAACGCCGAGGGTGCCTGCACCGCGCTGCTCAAGGACGCGATCAAGCCCAACCTGGTCCAGACGCTCGAGAACAACCCCGCCTTCGTCCACGGTGGCCCGTTCGCCAACATCGCCCACGGCTGCAACTCCGTGATGGCCACCACCACCGCCATGAAGATGGCCGACTACGTGGTGACCGAGGCGGGCTTCGGTGCCGACCTGGGTGCCGAGAAGTTCCTCGATATCAAGTGTCGCGCCACGGGCCTGACCCCCAGCGCCGTGGTGATCGTTGCCACCGTGCGCGCCCTCAAGTACAACGGCGGTGTGCCCAAGACCGAGCTCACCACCGAAAACCTCGAGGCGCTCGAAGCCGGCATGCCCAACCTGCTGCAGCACGTCTCCAACATCAAGGACGTCTATGGCCTGCCCTGCGTGGTCGCCATCAACGCCTTCCCGACCGACACAAAGGCCGAGCTCGACCTGGTCGAGGCCAAGTGCAAGGAGCTGGGCGTCAACGTGGCCCTCTCCGAGGTGTGGGCCAAGGGCGGCAAGGGCGGCGTCGCCCTGGCCGACGAGGTCGTGCGCCTCTGCGACGAGCCGAGCGACTTCCGCTTCTCCTATGACCTCGACCTCTCGATCGAGGAGAAGCTCGAGGCCATTGCCACCAAGATCTATCACGCCGACGGCGTCGACCTGGTGGGCTCCGCGCGCAACCAGCTGAAGCAGCTGGAGGAGCTGGGCTTCGGCGGCCTGCCCATCTGCATGGCTAAGACCCAGTATTCCTTCACCGACGACCAGAACAAGCTGGGCGCCCCGCGCGGCTGGCGCCTCACGGTGCGCAACCTCAAGATCAGCGCCGGCGCCGGCTTCATCGTGGCACTCACGGGCGACATCATGACCATGCCCGGTCTGCCGCGCGTCCCGGCCGCCGAGAAGATCGACGTCACCGAGGATGGTCGCATCGTCGGCCTGTTCTAGGCGTCCGGGGTCACCCTCCGATGTCCTGCGCGAACGTCCTTGCCGCGAAGGTGCGGCTGCGGAATGTCTGCTCCGGGCATTGGAGGGTGACCTACATATGGCCGGATGGACGACGATGCGGCTATATTGCCAAAGTGGTCTGCTCGACGGTCGGACGGCAGGTCGCGCATCGGGTCGTACGAGGGTTGTTAATGAGTGAGGGCGAATCTCGTTTGGGGGTTATCGTGGCTGAGCGTCTGACGGACAGGTCCTGTGCGGAGTTTGCCTCCGTGTTGGCGGCCAAGGAGTCGGTCCCGGGTGGCGGTGGGGCCGCTGCGCTGGTAGGTGCCTTGGGTGTGGCGCTCGGCTCAATGGTGGGCAACTTCACCACGGGCAAGAAGCGCTATGCCGATGTTGAGGGGGACATCCAGCGCATGCTTGCCGACGGCGAGCGCATCCGCCTGCGCCTGCTCGACCTCACCGAGGAGGATGCCGCTGCCTTCTACCCGCTGTCGGTGGCCTACGGCATCCCGCGCGACGACCCCTCGCGCGCCCGGGTGCTGGAAGAGGCCACCAAGGGTGCCTGCGCCGCCCCCGTCGAGATGATGCGCCAGATCTGCTCCGCCATCGAGCTGCTCGAGGAGATGGGGGAGAAGGGCTCGAAGATGCTGCTCTCCGACGTGGGCTGCGGCGCGCTGCTGTGCCGTGCGGCGCTGGAGGCGGCCAGCCTGAACGTCTTCGTCAACACCAAGACGCTCGCCGATCGTGCCTTCGCCGAGGCGACCGAGGCCGAGTGCGACGAGATGCTGGCCACCTACATCCCGCGTGCCGAAGCGTGCGCCGCTGCGGTGATGTCCCACATTCGCGGCTGACCCAACCGATGGGGACGGTTCCACTCGTTCGATTCGCAAGCGAGGGCCGTACCCATCGTCTGACTACCTTCGTTCGGGCAGATTCTTTCTAGGAGGATTGACATGGCAGAGCTTCTCAAGGGACTTCCCGTCGCCAAGGCGCTGACCGAGCAGCTGGTCGGCCGCGTCACCGACCTGAGGGAGCGCGACGTCACGCCGACGCTGGCAATCGTGCGCGTGGGCGAGCGCGACGACGACCTGTCGTACGAGCGCGGGGCAACCAAGCGCTGCGACGCCATCGGCATCGCCGTGCGCAAGTTCGTTCTGCCTGCCGACTGCTCCCAGGAAGAGCTGATGGCGACGATTGCCCAGGTCAACGGGGACGAGTCCATCCACGGCTGCCTGATGTTCCGCCCCCTGCCCAAGACCCTCGACGAGGCTGCCGCCTGTGCTGCGCTCGATCCCGCCAAGGATGTCGACTGCATCACCGAGGGGTCGCTCTTCGGCGTCTTCGCCAACCGCGCCGTGGGGTTCCCGCCCTGCACGGCGGAGGCCTGCATCCAGCTGCTCGACCACTATGGCTACGACCTGACCGGCGCGGAAGTCACCGTCGTGGGCCGGTCGCTGGTCATCGGTAAGCCCGTCTCGATGATGCTGCAGGCGCGCAACGCCACTGTCACCATGTGCCATACGCGCACGCACGACCTGGCCGCAGCCTGCCGCAAGGCGGAGATCCTGGTCGTTGCCGCCGGTCACATCGGCACGGTGGGGGCCGATGCGGTGTCACAGGGCCAGACGGTCATAGACGTGGGCATAAACTGGGACGAGACTGCAGGCAAGCTCTGCGGCGACGTCGCGTTCGACGAGGTGGAGCCGCTGGTGGGGGCCATCACGCCCGTGCCGGGCGGTGTGGGCTCGGTGACGACGGCCGTATTGGCCAAGCACGTCGTCGAGGCGGCCGAGCGTACGGTAGGATAGGGTCCATGCGGCGCCTCCGATCGCGGGGGCGCTCGGCTTCATGGGGGGATGGTCGAAAATGGACGAGGCAAGGCTCAACGACGGACAGGGTTACAGGCCCATCGACAAGCCGCGGATCGAGGCCGCCGTGCGTGAGCTGCTGGCAGCGATAGGGGAGGACCCCGACCGCGAGGGGCTGCTGGGCACTCCCGACCGTGTCGCTCGTGCCTGCGAGGAGATATTCGGTGGCATGCAGGAGGACCCCTCGGTGCACCTGTTGCGCCAGTTCGACGAACCGGGCAACGAGAACATGGTCATCGTCAAGGACATCCCCTTCTCGTCGATGTGCGAGCATCACCTGCTGCCCTTCACCGGTCGTGCCCACATCTGCTACCTGCCCCGCGACGGCAGGATCACCGGCCTCTCCAAGCTGGCGCGCTGCGTGGTGGGCTATGCCCATAGGCCCCAGGTGCAGGAACGCCTGACACAGCAGGTCGCGGACGCGCTGGAGGCGCGGCTCGATCCGCTGGGCGTGCTGGTGGTGCTCGAGGCGACGCATACCTGCATGACCATGCGCGGCATCCGCAGCGCTGGCTCGGAGACGGTCACCAGTGCGGTGCGCGGGTTCTTCAAGACCGACATGAAGGCCCGCCAGGAGGCGCTGCGTCTGATAGGACTGGGAGAATAGCGATGACCAACAACGAGGTCGCGGCCATCAGGCCTGACGCCCTGGCGGGTGCCCAGATAGAGGCAAAGGCGGAGACGGTCGGCGAGGGCAAGGCCAAGCTGCCCGTATTTCGCGCGTTCGTGCTCGCGATCTTCGCGGGACTCTTCATAGGCATGGGCGGCATGTTCATGCTGCTGGTCAAGAGCGACGCCTCGCTGGGGTTTGCGGCCTCCTCCGTGCTCGGCGGCTTTGCCTTCAGCTTCGGCCTGTTCAGCGTGATGACGGCGGGTGCCGAGCTCTTCACGGGCAACTGCCTCATGTTTCAGGGATTCCTCTCGGGCAAGTACACGCTCGGTGCCCCGCTGCGCAGCTGGCTGGTGGTGTATCTGGGCAACCTCGTGGGGTCCCTCCTGCTGGTGGCGCTGTTGCATCTGGCCAGCTTCGGCGCCCTAAACGGTGGCGCGGTGGGTGCGACCATGGTCAGCGTCGCGACCGCGAAGTGCGCCCTGCCGTGGGGCGTGGCCTTCGGGCGTGCCATCATGTGCAACATCCTCGTCTGCCTCGCCGTGTGGATGGGCTTCGCCGCCCGGACGGTGGTCGACAGGTTCCTGTGTGCCGCCCTGCCGGTCACGGCCTTCGTGGCCTGTGGCTTCGAGCACTGCGTGGCCAACATGTTCTTCATCCCCATGGGCATGGCCGCCGCCTCGGCCGGGATGGCGGCCGAGGGGTTCGACGCCTCCGCGCTGGCCCTGTCCGGCACGCTCTCCAATCTCTCCGCGGCGACGCTGGGTAACGTCGTCGGTGGTGCGCTCCTGTTTGCGGGCCTGTATTGGTTGGCCTATCGTAAGTAGCATCCGACAAGCACATATGGGCGTACGGCCCGTCCAACCGTCCTAGGGAGGCATCGTGTACCGCATCCCCTTCGAAGTCCCGCCCATGAGCTACGAGCAGTCCCTGCACGAGCTGCATGCCACACTCAAGTTCGGGATCCAGCCCCTCCTGGAGACGGTCGTCGACATGCTGGCCGAGTGTGGCAACCCCGACCTGTGCTATGACTGCCTGCAAGTGGCGGGCACCAATGGCAAGACCTCCACCTCGCGCTACAGCGCGGCCATCCTTGCGGGCGAGGGCTACCGCACGGCCCTCTACACCAGTCCCGAGCTGGTCAGCTACACGGAGCGCATGGAGGTTGACGGCACTCCCGTCAGCGAGGAGGCGTTCGCGCGCGGCCTGTCTGCCGCCCTCGAGGCGGGGCGGCGCGTCAACGGGCGACGCAGGACCCAGGGCCAGCGTCCCTACGACATCACCGAGTTCGACCTGCTGACCGTGGCGGCCCTGGTCATCTATGCCGAGGCCTGCGTGGACGTGGTGGTGCTGGAAGTCGGCATGGGCGGCCGCTGGGACGCCACCTCGGCCGCACAGAGCATCAAGGCAGTCACCGTGACGGGCGTGGGCCTGGACCATACGCACATCTTGGGTGATACGCTCGAGGCGATCTCTGGCGAGAAGGCCGCCGTCATCAAGGCCGGCCGCAGCTGCGTGCTGGGCGTCGGGACCGCGACGCCCGACTCGGTGGAGGACGTGTTCCTCGACCAATGTGCGACCGAGGGCGTGACGCCCGTGCTGTTGCGCCCGCAGGACTTGGGTGACGCGGCGGGGGAGATGCACCCCGGCATCCCGCGCACCCATGCGGACCTGCCCCATGCCGACTATCTGGTGACCAGGCGCCCCGACCGCCTCGGAGGCTCGCTCGAGCTGACGGTGACGACGCCGCGTGCCACCTACGAGGGACTGGCCGCCCTGAAACCCGCCTACCAGGCGGCGAACATCGCCTGCGCGGTGGTGCTCTGCGAGAACTACCTCGACCGTGCGCTCGATGCGGGCAGGCTCCGCGAGTCCGTGATGGCCTGTCCGACACCCGGCCGCTTCGATGTGGTGCGTGTCGACCCCGTCGCACTGATCGACGCCTGCCACAACCCCCAGTCCGTGGAGACGTTCCTGACGGCGGTTCGTGCCATCGCGCCTGCGGTGGGGGACCGTCCGGCGCTGCTGGCTGCGGTGTTGGCGGACAAGGACGTGGACGGCATCGTCGATCTGCTGGCTCCGGAGTTCCCGCGTGTCTACGTCACGCAGACCAGCTCGCCACGAGCCCTGCCGGCACGCGATCTGGCGGCCTCCTTCGAGCGCGCAGGCGCCACGGTGGCGGGCATCTACGACGATGTTGCCACGGCGGTGGCCGGCTTGTGTGAAGATTCCTATGTTGCATGTGGGTCGATTACGCTTGCTGGAGAGGTTGCAGGCCTGTTTCGCTGAGCATCTGATACAATTTATGAGTCTCTGAATTTTCCCGTGGCGATTGGTCGTGCGTCACGACTGGATGCGAAGGAGCCCGTGACCTATGCGCGAGATTTTCGATCAGCTGCTGACGCCAGAAGTCCGCATGGTGCTGTACCTCATGGTTGCCTGCATCGTGATGGTCTACATCCTGTCCATCGTCTATGTCATCCGTGACGCGCAGCGCCGCGGCGCCGAGCCTTGGTGGGTGTGGGCGATCATCTCCGTCGTCCCCGTCGTGGGCATCCTCGCCTATGTCATCCTGCGTCCCTCCAGCTACCTCATCGACCGCGAGGAGCAGGACCTGGACATCGCCCTGCGCGAGCACCAGCTGTCCCACTACGGCATCTGCCCCAAGTGCGGCGCCCCCATCGACCGCGACTTCGTGGTGTGCCCCATCTGCAACACCCAGGTGCGCAACGTCTGCCCCACCTGCCATCGCCCGCTGAACGCCGACTGGAAGGTGTGCCCGTACTGCCGCACCCGCATCCAGTAGGATCGCACGCGACCACGACACAAGCTGGCGGCCTCGGTGCTTATGGCATCGGGGCCGCCTTCCTTTTGTGCGAGCGTGGATAAGGCTGCTCACATCCCGGCAAAGCCGGTCTGGCGCAGCGCCTCGTAGAGGACGATGGCGGCTGCGTTCGACAGGTTGAGCGAGGTGATCTGCCCCAAGCGGCTGTCGACGAAGTTGCCGCAGATGTCCCGCTCCAGCTCCGGGTGGAGCGTCTCGTAGGTCTGGTGCCAGGCATCCGCGTTGCCGAGCGCCTCGTCGCCCAGCATCGGGATGCGCTCGCATAGGGCCGGGTGGGCAGCCAGCAGACCGGCGTCGAGGCCGCTGCTCTCCTTGCCGAAGACGAGCCAATCCCCGTCCCGGTAGCTGCTTTCGGCGTAGGTGCGCGCCCCGCGCTTGGTCAGCAGATGGATGCGGCTGCGGAGGCCAGTGGGTCCGTGCAGACCCTCTGCGACCTCGGGATTCTGTGCGACGAAGACGTCCCAGTCATCGTAGGTGCGCAGGTCGAGGCTCTGCCAGTACGCGAGGCCCGCGCGCCTGACGGCCTGGTCGGACAGCTCGAAGCCCAGGGGTCCCACCAGATGCAGGCGCGTCCCCGTCAACACGCAGGTGCGACCGATGTTGCCGGTGTTGGCGGGGATCTCCGGCTCCACAAGGACGATGTTGAACACGATGCTGGCCCTAGCTCTTCGCGGCCTGCTTGCGGCTGTCGCGGCCCAGCACCATGCGCACGAAGTCCGGGTCGAAGTGCTTGGCGCGGCTGCCGGTGTAGCCCATGTCATGCGAGGCGACGAAGGCCATCTCCTCGTCGGTCAGCTCGAAGTCCCACACGTCGAAGTTCTCGGCGATGCGTTCGGCATGCGTGGATTTGGGGATGACGACGACGCCTCGCTGGATGTTCCAGCGCAGCAGCACCTGGCCGACCGTCTTGCCGTGCGCCTCGGCGATGGCCCTGAATCCCTCGTCCTCGAAGGGGTTGTAGCGGCCCCCGCCCAGGGGAGCCCACGCCTCGGGCACCACGCCGTAGGCGCGCATGTTGTCGATTGCGGCCTCCTGGGTGTAGTAGGGGTGAAGCTCGACCTGGTTGACGGCGGGGGTCACCTCCATGACCTCGCAGAAGTTGGTGAGGATGTTGGGGTAGAAGTTCGACACGCCGATGTTGCGGAGCTTGCCCTCCCTGTAGGCGTCGGTCATGGCACGCCATGCGGAGAAGTAGTCGTTCAGGGACTGGTGCTGCAGGTAGAGGTCGATGTAGCCCAAGCCCAGCTTCTCGATGGAAGCGTCGATGCCCGCCATGGCGCTGTCGTAGTCGTTCATGTCGGTGACCCACAGCTTGCTGGTGACGAAGAGGTCCTCGCGCGTGCAGATGCCATCGGCGATGGCACGGCGGCAGGCTGCGCCGACCGCATCCTCGTTGGTATAGACGGCTGCCGTGTCGATGAGGCGATAGCCGATGCGGATGGCCTCGTAGACCGAGTCCTCGCATTCCTGCTTGTCGCGTACCTGGAAGACGCCAAAGCCAAGCATGGGCATGCTGGCGCCGGTATTCAACGTGATGTGCTGCATGGTCCCTCCTCCGTGACGAGCCGCATCTGGCGGCCTCGAACGCATATGCAACAACAGGATAGCGATTGGAGGTGCATCGACCGCCTAAGCCAGGCCCAGGCGGTCGTGGAAGGCCTCCCAAAGCTTGTCGGACCCAGAAGTCGTTGGGTGGGCCTGGTCGGGATTGAGGTCGTCCGACACGATTTGCAGGACATCCAGCAGCGAGACGTGCTCCCATCCGTGAGCCGCCGAGAGCTCCGCCAGCACGCTGTCGATCTGGTCCATGCCATAGAGATTGACGGCATCGGTGCGGTCGTTGTCGGGTGGCGATACCACGACCAGGTGCGCGCAGTGCCCTTCGGCAGCCGTGAGGGCCGTCTCCGCGAAGGAGCGGAAGTCCTCCACGGACTCCTTCGCCGCATCGTTGGACCCAAGCATCACGACGATGACGTCGGTGTCACCACCCAGCCAGGCGTCGGGTTCCTCTGCGAGATACTGCATGCGAAAGCCGCAGATGCCGGCATTGACGAAGGAGGTCACCCCATGGTCGGTGGCGTAGGATCGGAAGTCGTTGGTCCAACACCGCACCTCGGGCGCGGTCTCGTGGTAGACGCCCTCGCTGCCCGCGTAGACGATGGTGGGGGTGTCGGGGATCTCACCGTAGCCATCGGTCAGGTAGCCTGCGGTGATGGAGTCGCCGATGACCCGGATGGATGTGACCGACCCGGCTGCAAGCATGCCGGCCAGGCTCGCGGGGTCGGGCTCGGACGCGGCGATGCCCTCGGGTGGCGTGCTCTCTTCCGTCGACTCTGCGAGCTGCTGTGACGAGGCGTCCTCGGTGGTCGGTTGCGTCGAGGACTCAAAGTCCTTGTCGCTACTGGGATCATTCCCCAACAGCCCTTCCCAGGGGTGAAGGAAGAGCAGGGCAGCCAGCACGAGGCAGGCTACGACTGCGGCGATGATGCCAGCGTAGGGGATGTGGCGTGTCGTGGGCTTCGGTGCTGCGTGCTTTGCCATTGTTCGCTCCTGACGTCTCTGGTAAGGACCACGCTGGTGGGGCTAGTTCTGTTGCGCGTCGCTCTGGGCAAGCGCCTCTTGGATCTGTCGCAGGTCGATGACGGCGGTCTGGCCTGCCGGTGGCTCGCCATCAAGCTCGTCATAGGGGATGATTGCCCCCTCTCCGTAGAGCTCCGCGGCTTCCTGGCGTGTCGTGTGTGGATGCATGCGGTCCCAGTTGGCGACCAAGGTGTCCCGTGGGACGATGCGTACCTCCCAGAGCTCGGCCAACTCGTCGAGCAGTCTGCGCTCGCCGGGGTTTTCCAGACCGTCGCGTGCTATGAGAGCCAGCCCCTCCACCAGGCTTCCGGCTGGCTTGCCGTAGACGCGGGCGTCCCAGCCCCTGGTGGCGAGTTGGTCCCATGCGTCGAGGATCGCATCGTCATCGAGGGAATCGAGTCCGATGAGCGCCCCCGCCCTCTCTTGCGAGCGAGCCGATGCGACCAGACCCTTGACGAGGGCGGCGTAGCCGCAGGCAAGGCGTGGCTGCAGGGAGTCGGCACAGGCCAGTTCCAGGAAGCCGTTCCAGCGCACGTCAGGCCAAGCCATGCCCAACAGGTGCAGCGCCTCGCCCTGCGTCAGCTCGCGTTCTTCCATCACCCGCTTGCAGGTGTCAGCGCCGGTGGAGAAGGTG
This sequence comes from uncultured Coriobacteriaceae bacterium, assembly GCA_902778135.1. GTDB lineage: Bacteria > Actinomycetota > Coriobacteriia > Coriobacteriales > Atopobiaceae > UBA1367. The sequence goes on along the minus strand of CACYWP010000002.1, from coordinate 198,831 downwards.
ACCCCATCCTGGCTGGCGAACACGATGGGGCGAATCCCCTCGACCCATCGCTCGTATGCCTCAAAGCCGAAGCCGTCCCCAAGCGAGCCTGGAACCAGACCACACCTTTGTGCGTCGGCGGCATGGGCCAGCCTGGCGCGTGCCATCCGCGGGGTCTCGTGCGGGTCGCAACCATGCAGCCGCAGGCTGTTGTCGGTGAGGAACGCCATGATGGGGGCAAAGGCCGCGCAGAGCTGGTATCGTCGCGTCGCCGTTGCCTCGTCATCGGCCACGGGCAGGCGCAGCACCGTGGCCGCCGTGCAGCGCAGGTAATCGAGCGCCGAGGGACCCATGCGTGCCAGATAGGTGTTGACCAGCGCGTTCCTTGCCGTGGGCACGATGGGGGCGTCGGATGCGAGGCGCGTTGACGGATGGCATCCCTGTGACACCAGCTCGCATTCGACGCCGATGGCCTTGCAGGCCAGGTGGAACTGGCGGTCGAAGACCTGCACCACATCGAGGACGTGCGCTATCTCCCGTATGGGACCTATGGCCAGCACGACCTGCCCTCCCGCGCCGAGCGTTGCGCGCACGGCGATGGGACCGGGCAGACCGTCGATGCCCAAGCGCCCCTGCACCCCCAGGAGATGCCCGTCGCTGAAGATCTGCCCATCGGGATAGGTGAGTGCCAGCTGGCCGAGTATCTGCGCCATGCCGGGTGACCCTTCGTAGGGAACGACGGCCTTGTCGGTGCCCCTGACGGCGAAGCGCTCGAGGATGACGGTCATTCCTGCAGATTGGGTGGAGGGGTCCTTGCAATCGTGTTGGCACGAGATGGCCTCTAGCATGGTCTGGCGATTGTCTGTAAGGCGTTTGCGCTGCTCATCGGTACGATTGCGGTGGTGTTTGGCCATGTGTGCCCCCTTGTGGCGAGGAGAGCGGACTGCGTTTGAAGATAGTATGCCCCAAGAGGTGGATGGCTAGAATGAATAGACCAAGGCTGATTTCGGGCATGGGGTGAGGACTGCGTCTAAGGAGTGCGTATGCCCAAGAGCGAGAACAGCAGGAACGCAACGCCCAAGGTCTCGATGAAGGTCGGGAACGCCCCCGCGCAGAAGTCGACGCAGGAGCAGGGGGACGACAACGCCCAGGCGCGCAAGGGTGCCCTGTTCCTCGGTGGCGTGGTCGTCGCCTATGTGGTCTATCTCGTGGCAAGCGGTCAGATGGCAACCTTCCTGGAGGCGCTCTCGAACGTCGACTCCACTTGGGTCATGGGTGCCGCGCTGTGCTACGTGTTCTACTTCATCTTTGGCGTCATGGCCTATGCGATCGCGGTCTATCTCGACCATGACTCGCCGGTGGGCATTCGCGACCTGATGAGCGTCGAGGCGTCGGGCGTCTTCTTTGGCAACCTGACCCCGATGATGGCCGGCGCGGTGCCGTCCCAGATCTATCGCCTGACGCGTACGGGCCTGGACGTTGGTGAGGCCAGCGCCACCCAGTTCACGCGCTTCATCATGTTCCAGCTGGCCGTCGTCCTGTTTGCCGCGATGATGCTCATCGCCAAGCTGGGCTTCTTCTTCGAGGCTTACGGCAACATCGTGGTGCTCAATCTGGTGGTGTTTGGCGTTCATCTGGCCGAGTGCATAGGCCTGTTCGTCATCTGCCTGTGCCCGGGTGTCGTCATGCGCTTCGGCAACTGGGCCATCGAGCTCCTGTCCCGTCACGGCTGGCTGAAGGACCGTGCGCACTGGGACGAGATGGTCAATGTCCAGGTGATGGAGTTCTCCAATGCCTTCAAGCGTGCCGCCAAGGACCTTCCTTCCATGGGACTCACGTTGCTGGTGACGATGGCGCAGTTGGCCAGCCTGTACATGATTCCCTGGTTCGTCCTGCATGCCTTTGGCCGCGAGGGCGACTTTCTGGAGTGCCTGGCTGCGGGATCGATGGTCCAGATGGTGGCCTCCGCCGTGCCTCTGCCCGGCGGGACGGGCGGTGCCGAAGGTGGCTTCGTGATGTTCTATCGTCACATGTTTGGCGTGACGACGTCGGCAGGGTTCCTCATCTGGCGTATCGTGACGTTCTTCGCCCCGACCATCATCGCGGCGCCGTTGCTTGGTCTTTCCACGCGCAATCGCAGCGTGAGCATCTATCGTCGTGTGCAGCGTGTGAAGCGGCACCTGTCCTCGTTGCGTCGCGGGTCGCAGACCCACGGCAAGGGCGGGTCGGGCGGATCGGTGCGCATGAGCGGCAAGGATGTCGAGCGCGCCGAGCGGAAGAAGCACGAGTAAGCAGGATCGTAAGGGCAACGGCACCAGTTCGACCCGTTGCACCCGACATGAAGGACATGCGAGGCTCCGAAACCCGTCAAGGGTGTCGGAGCCTTTTCGCTATGCGTTCGATGCAAAGAGTTGTGGAGTTCCGGGCCCAAAAGTGTTCAAGAAACACCGTTAGTCAGAAGTATGATTGCACCAGAGAATACAGTTCGAGTATTGATATGTCATCTAGCTGCGATGATGCAAATCCTGTTCGACACTCGCCTGTCTGCAGACGGAAAGCACTACTGACTAACGGAGTTTCTTGAACACTTTTGAGGTCTGGCATCCGCGAATCGGGGGTCGCATGCGTGCCTGCCTGCGGTTCGGGTCTGGATTCTGACAAAAGAAGGGTCCCGATGACGCATTGCATCCACCGGGACCTTCTCTATTGATATGTGGGTCTGCGCTATGCCGTCAGCCCCTTGGCGCGCTCAATGCGTGCCAAGACGTGGTCGCGTCCAGCCAGCGCCAGCGTCTCGCCGATGCCGGGGGAGGCGGCGCTGCCGACGACGGCCACGCGAATCGGCTGGAACACCTTGCCCTTGCCGAGACCCAGCTGCGTGGGCAGGGGGTCGAGGGCAGCCTCGATGGCCTCGGGGACAAAGCCCTCATCCGAAAGCTCGGACAGAGCGGCTTCTGCCGCATCGAGCGCCTCGCGTGCACCTACCTTCGCCAGCCACTTCTTGACCGACTTCTCGTCATAGGCGAGGTCCTCGTCGGCGGCATACAGGTAGGAGGCCTGGCGCACCACGTCGGCCGACAGGGTGCAGCGGGGCTTCAGGGCTTGCGCCAAGAGGCAGTACCAGGCTTTGTCGTGGCTGAGCGACCCATCGGTCTCAAGGCCGGCCTTGCACAGCTCGGGAACCAGCACGTCGTGGACGAACTGCGCGTCGTCCATGGCGTGGAGATACTCGCCATTGATGTAGTCGAGCTTTTTGGGGTCCATGATCGCGGGGTTCTTCGAGACATGGTCCAGCGAGAACTCGCTGGCCAGGCGCTCGCGGCTGATGACCGTCGACTCCCCGTCTGGGGCCCAGCCCAGAAGCGAAAGATAGTTGACGAAGGCGTCGGAGAGGTAGCCCGCATCACGGTACTCCTCGACGCTTGTGGCACCATGGCGCTTGGACAGCTTCTTGCCATCGGAGCCCAGGATCATGGAGATGTGCGCGAAGGTCGGCACGGGGGCGCCGAGGGCCTCGTAGACGATGACCTGGCGCGGCGTGTTGGAGAGGTGGTCGTCACCACGAATGATGTGGGTGATGCCCATGGCGGCATCATCGACCACGGTCGCGAAGTTGTAGGTGGGGGTGCCATCGGAGCGGAAGATGATGAAGTCGTCCAGCTCCTTGGCGTTGAAGGTCACGTCGCCATGCACCGCGTCGTGCACGATGACGTCGCCGCGGTCGTCGGGCACCTTGATGCGGATGGTGTAGGGCTCGCCGGCGTCGACGCGCGCCTGGGCCTGCGCCGGGTCGATGTCGCGGCAGGTGCGCTGGTAGCCCTGGAACGAGTCGCCGCGCTCCTTGGCGGCCTGGCGTGCGGCCTCGAGCTCCTCGGGCGTGCAGAAGCAGTAGTAGGCGTTGCCCTCGGCAACCAGACGCTCGGCAGCCTCGCGATAGAGGGAGAGGCGCTCGGTCTGGAAGTAGGGACCATAATCGCCGCCCGCCTCGGGACCCTCGTCCCAGTCAAGGCCCAGCCAGCGCATGGCGCGGAGGATTATCTGGGTGTTCTCCTCAGTGGAGCGCGTGGGGTCGGTGTCGTCGATGCGCAGGATGAAGGTGCCGCCGTTCGCACGGGCAAAGGCCCAGTTGTAGATGGCGGTGCGGGCGCCTCCGACGTGCAGCTTGCCTGTGGGGGAGGGTGCGAAGCGCACGCGCACCGGAGTGGTCTGACTCATGAAAAACCTCCTGGAGAGTTGTTGCAACCAGCCCAGTATACAGGCTGCGCAGCTTTATCGAAGGTCTCGCTCAAAGCCACCATGCAGCGAGGTGACCTTGGCTGGTAATGCTGCCATCGCAGGGCGAAATGCTCTAATGATGGAGGCCTCGATTGCGTCGATTGCTTCTACCACTTATGTGGCAATGCAAGCCACTTTTGTTAAACAATGGGAATGGCTTTATGCACATATGCTAGTAGTCTATATGCGAGCCTCTCTGAGTCGAGAAACACATGAACCTGATGAGAGGGGTGTGCTAGATGTGACGTGGCATGCGAACGGGAGGACTGTTGCTATGGGAGTGTTAGGTCGGCTGTTGCGTGCAAAATCCATAGCCATCATCATTGCGCTGTCAGCGCTGGTTTTGGTGGACATGCCAAATGTGGCTTATGCCGAAGCGTGGGTGGCAGGATCCGGTACCTGTGGCACCTGCAGCTGGAGAATCGTCAATGATGATGGCTGGTGGACGCTGAGCATATATCCTACCAATGGCACATCCGGTCAGCTTGAACACCCACAAGATGGCAGCAACTTATGGCCATGGCACAACTGGAAGACCGGCACAATCAAGATACACCCCGAGGGAGGTTGGTTAGAGAATATCGAGCTGATTGATAGTATCACTATAGATGAGGGTGTTATTGCTTGCGAGGACATGACAGGATGTTTCAGCAACTTCTATGGTGCACAAGAATGGCATATCACTAGTCTTGACACATCAAAGACAATAAGTATGCGAAATATGTTCTATAGATGTGGCAGTGTGGATGAAATCGACTTCAGCCTTCTTGATACAACTCATGTTACCGATTTTGGGGGCATGTTTCATCAATGCCGTAGTTTGAGGGAATTCGACTTTGGCGTATTAAATACCTCGTCAGCAACCAACCTAAGCGGTATGTTTGAAAGCTGTGGGTCGCTGAATACGGTGATGACTTCCAGTTGCGATACATCGCATGTTACCAATTTCTCGTATATGTTCGATGGTTGTTACAAGCTTCATGATGTCGACTTATCCGGCTTCGACACAACGAGCGCCCAGAAAATGGATGAAATGTTTTATGGCTGCGCGGCACTCACGGAAATAGATCTGAGCAGTTTTGACACGCCAGAACTGAAGTCCTGTAGATACATGATGCGTGGTTGCTCGAATCTCACCTCAATAGACCTGACACCACTCGATTTCCGGAAGGCGGATGCGAACGGAATGCTCTATGACTGCACTTCGCTTGAGGAGATAGTGGTGGGAGACAAGACGTGCGCCTCACTCCTCGATAGTATCCCATACGAAAGCGGATCTAAAAACGAATGGTGGTCCAAGGAGGAAGAGGCTTGGCTCGATTGGGATGAGATTCAGGAACGAGTCCGCATACCTGACACCTATACCAAGTATGAAAATGTCGAAGAATGGCACGAGGACATTGACCTCATTGCATATGGTAAGGCGAACGGGAAAGATAAGGGCACCGAAGTCCCTGTTCGCTGTGCTTGGAGAGACCCTTGGGTAAGCGAACCGTCTACTTCTTACAACCATGCGATGGGAACGACGCTGTCCATTCTCGCGTCGGCTGCATACGAGGAGACCGTTGCTCGCAGCGACCTTCGAGTACTGCGATGCTCCCCTCGAAACATCGAGTGTCACTTCCCTGATTATTCAGATTATGTAGAGGATATTAATCGTGTGGCATATAGTTTTGGTATACGAAAAGTACCCGATTCGGACATCCCCATAGTGTTTATTCTTGTTCGTGGTACTCCCGGAAACATAGAGTGGGAGAGCAACTTCAACATGTCCGACAACACGTATCCGAACAAAGAGCATGAGGGCATGTCGAAAGCCACACAATTCTTACTTGATGACCTCAAAGAGTTCCTCAAGAACAAGAAAGTTGATCTGTCGCAAGCTCGCTTTGTGATCACGGGTCACAGCAGAGGAGCAGGCGTTGCGAATCTGTTGGGTGGATGGATTGACCAAGGCAAGTTGTCCAATGACACCGGGAAGGCAGAGAGGGATAGGACCTATGTGTATACCTTTGCTAGCCCCAATGTCACCTCTGACAGCAATATGGCATCGTCACAATACAATAACATATTTAATATTGTAAACCCAGAAGATACAGTCCCGAGAGTTGCGCTGTCAAAATGGGGCTTTGGAAAGTACGGTCGTACCTATGTGCTTCCCTCCAAGTCGAACACTACCGAATACATCGCGCAGCTCGTAAACATGAAGGCCAACTTCCGCGAGCTCACGGATGGTCTCGACTACGTACCCTATGCCATTGGATCCCAGGCCTCGGTTGGGTTCGCAGATGCGCTTGCGTCTGCAGCTCCGACGGTAAAGGACCTCAACACCAAGAAGATGAAGTACTCCAATGGCAGGTATTGGGAGACAACAACGCTCAATAAGGTGATACAAAGCGCGGCCGACCTTCTGGGCAACAACGGCGCACCTGTCAGAACTGAGCCATTGATTCCCTACAAGAGAAGCTTTGAGATGCTCCTTGGCTACAATGCTGGGCTCTTCTGGAAGGGCCTAGTAGTGCTGCGTGACGAAACCTTGACGGACAATTTTTACGGCAAGCTGCCTCGTGCATCCTTCTTGCGTAAATATATCAGCGAAAGAGACGGCTACAAGGACTTCCGGGCGGATATGGGGGATGCCTTTACTCATGCGCATACAACGGAGACCTACATCGCCTGGATGCAGGCATGCAATGGAACGTTTTCGGACCACTATCGCGGCGTGGCCATTGCCTGTCCGGTGGATATTGAGGTCTATGATGGAGAGGACAGCCTCGTATGCCGCATCGTGGACGATGTGGTCGACGCCGATGTGCGCGAGACGGGTCTTGCGGCCTACGTTGAGGATGGCGTCAAGCACATCGACGTTCCCGACGATGGCAACTATCGCTTTGTTGTTACCCCAACCGACGAGGGAAAGATGGACGTCTCCTGCTCGGCGATGAGCGCCGAGGGTGTCGAGCAGGCTCGCGTGGTCTATCTGGACCAGGCTCTTGAGGAGGGCCAAAGTTACCAGATTTCGCTGCCCCAGACAGACGATTCTCAGGACCGTCGCATCGAGATGCTGGACCCGAACGGTGACGAAGTCGAACCAACGCGCGAGCTTGCTGCCGGCGAACTGGGAACATGTGTGGTTGAGGCTGTGGTGGGTTCTGGCGACGGCTCGGTCGACGAGCATTATTCTGTGACCTGGGGCGAGACCATCACCGTCATGGCTCATCCAGAGGAAGGTGGGACGTTCATCGGCTGGTATGAGAATGGGAAGCGCGTTAGTAAAGATGAGGCATACTCCTTCCGCGTGGAGGGGAACAGAAGTCTCGAGGGTCGTTTCTCCTTTGTTCTTTCATGCTGTAGGATCGGAGTGATTGGAGATCAGCAGTATACGGGTAAGCCAATCGAACTCTCCTACGTATACATATTGGCATCTGATGACAGGATGCTGAAGTACGGCCGCGACTACACGCTCTCTTTCAAGGACAACGTGCAGCCAGGTACTGCAACGGTAACCATCACAGGTGTTGGCAACTTTTCCGGCACGCGTACAGCGACATTTGAGATTGTGAAGCCGCCTGACACTGTCAGCATCTATCGCATGTACAACACGAAGACTTCCGAGCATCTCTGGACGACCTCCCAGGCTGAGTACAATGCCTGCGGCAAGGGCGCCTACCGCGACTGGAGGCAGGAGGGTGTCGCCTGGAAGGCTCCCAATGGGGAAGGAGAGCCGGTCTACCGCCTATATAACAGGGCTATGGGCGATCACTACTATTCCATGAACGAGGGGGAGATAAGGGTCCTCACCGGACAGTACGGTTGGGTGCTAGACAACGGTGGCAAGCCAGCCTTCTGGTCGGCCGCGAGCAGTGACGCGGGTGCCACTGCGCTCTACCATGTCTACAACGCCCGCTTGAAGAGGGGCAAGCACCACTTCACCATGAGTGTTGCCGAGCGGGACTTCCTCACGGCCAATGCCGGGTGGCGCTACGACGGCGAGGCGTTCTACGGGTTCAAGAACGAGTAGGGAAGATATGTCGCGGGTCGCATAGGCGACGAGTGTAGCCACAGAGCCATCCCACATCCAGAGCGACGGGCACCTCATGTCCAATGAAGAGACATGAGGCGCCTGTCGTTTTCGCTTACGACGCAAGGCCAGCTGCGCACCACTATTTGGTGAAAAAATGAATAGTAGTCAAAAATCGTTTTTCATGATTTGAATAGGGTTCAAAAATGGACATACTCTCCTCTGAACATAGGAACAGATGCGAGAGAGGAGTCTCGAATGGATCGGATGACAGGGGTGTCTGAGCCGCATTTCATCCTTGCGCGCGACCTCGGTCTCAACACGATCAGGACGAAGGGTTACGAGCACATCGACTTGGACCTCGCCTCGAACCAGGCCCATGCCATCTGCGGCGAGCACGGGAGCGGCAAGATCGAGCTGCTGCTGACGCTGGCAGGCAGGATGCATCGCAGCGAAGGGGACCTGCACGTCGCCGGGATCGACGCCACGACATTGCGCGGGGTCAACAAGGTGCGCAAGCTGGCGGCGCTGGGTTTCTTCGACAACGTCAACGATGTCGAGCGCGTTCTGCGCGTGCGCACTGTCACCTCGGCCGAGCTGAGCCTGGCGGGCGTGAGATCCAATCGCGCGGCGTGCGAGGAATACCTGGACCGCTGGGGCCTCAGCCAGGTGGCGGACGGCAACATCGAGGAGCTGACCAGCTACGAGTACCATCGCCTGGGCATCGCTCTGGCCATGGCTCAGAGTCCGCAGGTCCTGGCTGTGCAGGACGTCGAGCGCGACCTGACCGAGCACCAGGCGCACAAGCTCGTGGACGAGCTGCGCGAGCTGGCAGCCACCCAGGGCGTGACGGTCGTGTGCGGCGTCACCGACTACGACCTGGCCGCCTGCTTTGACACGGCCACCTGCATCACCGATGGCGCTCGCGCCCAGCAGGCGGCGTACCTGCGCCGCTATGGCATGGCACGGGAGGTGGCCTAGGATGAAGAATCCCCTGCGTGGCCTGCGCTACTCGCTGCTCGACTTCCATTCGGCGCGTGCCAACACCGGCCTCAAGATCGCGATGCTGGGCATCGCCCTCATCCCGCTCATCTACGGCGCGCTCTACCTCATGGCCTTCTACGACCCCTACGGCAGGCTGGACACCTTGCCGGTCGCCGTGGTCAACGAGGACCAGCCGGTGACGACCCAGTCCGGCCAGACGGTGTCGGCTGGCGAGGATTTGGTCGATGAGCTGCGCAAATCCGACTCGTTGGAGTACCACTTCGTGAAGAGCCGCAAGAAGGCCCAGAAGGGCCTCGAGGACGGCACCTACTACAACATCATCGTCATCCCGGAGGACTTCTCCGCCGACATCGCCTCGGCCGACTCGGACGCACCCAAGCAGGCGCGTCTCGTGATGGTGGCCAACGAGGCCAACAACTACCTGTCGTCCATCCTCGGCGCATCGGTCATGCGCGTGGTGACGGCAAAGACCAACTATGCCATTGGCGAGAACTACTACGTGCAGATCTTTGACTCCATTGACGAGACGGGATCCTCGCTGAAGGTTGCCTCCGACGGCGCAACCGAGCTGCACGACGGCATCGCGAGCGCGCAGGACGGCTCGCAGCAGATTGCCGACAACCTGCAGACGGCCGCGGATGGCGCGCTGGCTCTGGGCTCGGGGTTGGGTGACGCCCAGACGGGCTCGAGCAAGATCACCGGTGGCTTGGACAGCGCGTACGACGGATCGGTCGCGCTTGCCTCCGGCGCTGCGACCGCACGTGATGGTGCCCAGCAGCTCGCATCGGGCACCCAGCGGCTCTCTGACGGGGCGACTGCCGCCAAGGACGGCTCGGCCGCACTGGCAGACGGCGTGAGCCAGCTGCATGATGGCTCGGCAACGCTGACGGCGGGCCTTGCGGACGCCAAGAATGGGTCCACGACCCTGGCTGGTGGCCTTGGCCAGCTGTCTGCTGGCTCGACGGCCTTGACCAGTGGCCTCTCCGATGCACGGGACGGCTCGGCCACGCTGGCTGGTGGGCTTGCCCAGTTGCTCGCAGGATCGAACCAGCTGACGGGTGGCCTCTCCACGGCGAAGGACGGTTCGGGCTCCCTGGCGGCGGGTCTCAACCAGCTGCTCATGGGCTCCACCCAGCTGACGGGTGGCCTGGCGACCGCACGCGACGGTTCCAACGACCTTGCCGACGGCCTGGGGACGCTCTCTGCGGGCTCGACCGACCTTACCAGTGGTCTTGCCGACGCGAAGGATGGCTCGCAGAGCCTGGCACGTGGCATCGGCGACCTGCAGGGTGGTTCGGACAGCCTCACGAGCGGCCTTTCCAGCGCAAAGGATGGGTCATCGAGTCTGGCGAGCGGCCTGGGTGCGCTGCAGAGCGGATCCAGCGACCTGCAATCCGGCGTCGAGAGCGTGTCTACGGGCGCGCAGAGCCTTGCCGGCGGCCTCGAGAGCCTGAAGGCGGGCACCGAGCAGCTGTCCAGCGGCGCGTCGCAGCTTAGTGCCGCCGTATCCTCGGCGGACCTGTCGTCGCTGGTTGGTGGCGCACAGGAGGTTGCCGGCGGCCTGTCGTCGCTCGAGTCCTCGCTGGGGTCGGTGTCCGATGGTGCGGCTGGCACGAGCCAGGCGGCCGATGCGACGGCCGGCGCGGCCTCGCAGCTGGTGGCCATGGCGGGCTCGCTCTACGAGGGCCAGGTGCTGGATGCCGACACGATTGCAAGCCTTTGCGCTGCCGCACAGGGTGTGGCCGATGCCGCCAACACGACCTCGGGCTATGCCGGCCAGGTCGCCTCTGGAGCCGCGCAGGCTGCCGGTGCGGCAGGACAGCTGTCGGCGGGCGCCTGGCAGGTCTCCGACGGCGCGTCGCAGGCGAGCGACTCCGTGAGCCAGCTGGCTGCGGCGGCATCGCAGGTCGCTGACGGCGCGGCAGGCGTTGACAGCAACCTCGCGACCATCGTGTCGGGAGCGGGCAGCCTGGTGGACGGCATCTCGCAGGTGCAGTCTGGCGCCTCGACCCTGGCCAATGGCATTGCAAGCGCGAAGTCTGGCGCCGACAGCCTGTCTTCGGGTATCAGCTCTGCCTATGACGGGTCCGCAGCCATCAGCGAGGGCCTGAAGTCGGCCAAGACCGGTGCCGACACCCTTTCGTCGGGCATCAGCTCGGCGTATGAGGGCTCCGCTACCATTGCAGGCGGCCTGGCTTCGGCCAAGACCGGTGCCGATAGCCTGTCGACAGGCATTGCCTCGGCTTACGACGGGTCGTCCACGATCACCGGCGGGCTCGGTTCGGCCAAGGCGGGTGCCGAAGAGCTGGACAGCGGCATTGGTGCCGCCTATGACGGGTCTGCCACCATCACGTCGGGCCTGAGCTCGGCAAAGACCGGTGCCGACAGCCTGTCCTCGGGCATCAGCACCGCCTATGACGGCTCTGCGACCATCTCCGGCGGCCTCGTGTCGGCGAAGGACGGCGCGGATGCACTTGCCAGCGGCATCGGGTCTGCCTATGACGGGTCCGCAACCATCACCGACAAGCTGGGTGAGGCCTCCACGGGCGCTGCGACGCTCAACGAGGGTCTCGGGCAGCTCTCGGCGGGCCTGCTCACGGGCGTGTCCGGGTCGGCACAGCTGGCGGATGGCGTGGGCCAGCTCTCTGACGGGTCCGTCTCTCTGCGCGATGGCTTGGCCCAGCTGCGCGATGGTTCGGCTAGCCTCACCTCTGGTCTCGTCTCTGCGTCGGACGGCTCTGCCGAGCTGGCTGACGGCCTGCAGCAGCTGCGCGACGGTTCGAACGAGCTCGCCGACGGCCTCGTCGCTGCGGTCGATGGCTCTGGCGAGCTGGCCGATGGCCTGAGCGAGGGCGTGGACAAGGTCGCCGCGGCGACCAAGGACTCCGACGTGAAGGCTCAGATGATGAGCGAGCCGATTGCGTTCGAGCAGGACAACTACACCTCCGTCGACAACTATGGCTCTGGGTTTGCGCCGTACTTCATCGCCTTGGGGCTGTGGGTTGGCTCGCTGGTCATGACCTTCCTGCTGCGGCCGTTCAACGATCGCTTGGTCATCAGCGGTGCGAACCCGATCGTGGTGGCCTTCTCTGGCCTGGTGCCGTGGCTACTGCTGGGGACCATCCAGGCCGTGCTCATCGCATTCACCATCATGGGACCCTGTGGCATCAGTGTCGCGCATCCGATGGCCTACCTAATGCTGACCATTCTCTCCAGCTGGGTCTTCTGCGCAATCATCCAGATGATCGCCGGCTCCCTGGGCTTCCCGGGCAAGTTCGTGGCCGTCGTCCTGCTGATGCTGCAGCTGACGACCGCCGCAGGCACCTTCCCGATCGAGACCGAGTTCAAGGTGTTCCAGGTCCTCAGCCCGTATCTGCCGATGACCTACGTCGTGCACGGCCTGCGCCAGGCCATGGCGGGCGTCGACCTGTCGCTCGTTGGGTCCGATGTCGCGATGCTCGTGACCTTCGGTCTGCTGTCCTTCGGCGTGACGAGCCTGGTGGCCTACCGCAAGCGCCTGGTGACGATGATGGATCTGCATCCGCTGGTCGATCTGGGCTAGCGCGGCCGATACGCATCACGTGGAGAGGGTGGCCCCTTCCGTTCGAGTGGTGGACGGAAGGGGCCACCCTTGTCGACGGGCGGTATGCGCCACGGCGCGACTCGGCCCGATGAGGGGAAATGAAGGCGTTCTACCAGCGCAAAGATGCTACGATGCTCTACGAGGAGAGGTGAGGGGAGACGGCATGGCCCTGTTGAATGACGAGGCAGCCCAAGAGCTCGTCGGTAACGTCAAAGCTGCGACCAGCGCGACGCGCGAGGCGGTCGAGGAGCGGCTGGCAAAGAGTAGGGACCGGCTGAGGTCACAGGCCAAGACGCGCAAGAGCGCCCAGACGCGCCAGCGCATCATGGACGCGGCAAGCGACCTGATGATGGAGCGAGGCAACACGAACTTCCAGATGAGCGAGGTGTCGGACCGCTGCCAGATGTCCAAGGGGTCGCTGTACTACTACTTCGCCGACCGCGACGAGCTGATCAAGGCGATCTTCGACGAATCGATCGACGAGCTGGTGGACGGCATGGAGGAGGTCGTCTCGCAGGCCGCGAGCGCACGCGATGCCCTTGTGCGGCTCATCGCCGAGTTTACGAGGCTGCTGCGCGGCGGCAGCCCGCTGGGGCTGGCCATGACCTACGAGCTGGCGGGATCGGCGGGCTCGGGGATGCCCGAGGTGACCTCGCACTTCGAGCGGGCGGCCAAGCTGCTCGCCACGCAACTGGAGCGTGCGAAGGAGGAGGGGATCGTGCGCGACGACGTCGACACCGAGGTGGCGGCCGTCTATGCCACGGGTGGCTTCATCGCAACATCCCTTGCCAGGGTGAATCGTCGTGTGGAGCATGATCCCGATGTCGTCACGCGGCATCTGGTGGACGTGACGCTGCGCGGCATGGGCGTCGAGGGGGCCACGCTGTGAGGGTTTGCCCACAGGAGTCAGCCGCTGTTTACAATCACCACAAAATGGAATAGGGTAGACGTGCTCGTCAAGAGGCACCCGATAGGGTGCATAGAGCCGAGGGACCGAGCCCAGTGACGCTCCGGCAACCACCTCTCAGAAGAGGAACGGTGCCAAATCTCGGCAGGCCGCATGGCCTGGAAGACGGGGGAGTTCGACCACAGAGCCCCCTTATGGCACGGGGGCTTTTCCTTTGCCCCCACGACGCTCCCGCACGGGAGGGAAAGGGGCAAGACCCATGGCACGCAGCTACCTGTTCACCTCGGAGTCCGTCACCGAGGGGCACCCTGACAAGATGTGCGACCAGATCTCCGACGCGATCCTCGACGCCATCCTGGCCAAGGAGGCGCGCCTGGAGAAGGAGGGCTACATCTCGCCGACCGGCGTGCCCGCATGCGTCGACAACGTGCGCTGCGCCTGCGAGACCTTCGTCACCACCGGCACCGTCATCGTGGCCGGCGAGATACGGACCCAGGCATACGTGGACGTCCAGCAGATCGTGCGCGACACGGTGCGCCGCATTGGCTACGATCGCGCGAAGTACGGCTTTGACTGCGAGACCTGCGGTGTCATCAACATGATCCACGACCAGAGCCCCGACATCGCCCAGGGCGTCGACCAGAGCTATGACGCCCAAGCCGGGCGCACGGAGGACGAGCTGGACCTGATCGGCGCGGGCGACCAGGGCATGATGTTCGGCTACGCGACCGATGAGACCGAGGACCTGATGCCCATGCCCGCCTGGCTCGCCCAGCGCATGGCGCTGCGCCTGGCCGAGGTGCGCAAGAGCGGCCAGCTTGGCTACCTGCGCCCCGATGGCAAGACCCAGGTGACCGTGCGCTACGAGGACGATGTTCCCCAAGAGGTCACGGCGGTCGTCGTCTCGACCCAGCACGCGCCCGAGGTGCCCGTCGGGCAGATCCGCGAGGACATGATTGCCCAAGTCATCGCGCCGGTCCTGGATGGCGCGGGCATCGTCTGGGCCGACGCGGAGGTGTTCGTCAACCCCACGGGCCGCTTCGTCGTGGGCGGGCCGATGGGCGACACGGGCCTGACGGGCCGCAAGATCGTCGTGGACACCTATGGCGGCATGGGTCGCCACGGTGGCGGCGCCTTCTCGGGCAAGGACTGCACCAAGGTCGACCGCTCCGCCGCCTACGCCGCGCGCTGGGTGGCCAAGAACGTCGTGGCTGCGGGGCTGGCGCATCGCTGCGAGATCCAGCTCGCCTACGCCATCGGCGTCAGCAGGCCGCTGTCGGTGATGGTGGACACTTTCGGTACGGCGCAGGTGGGCGAGGACGTCATCACCCGGGCGGTCCAGCAGGTCTTCGACCTGCGCCCTGGCGCCATCATCCGCGACCTCGACCTGCGGCGGCCCATCTTCGAGAAGACCGCCGCCTACGGGCACTTCGGCCGCAACGACCCGGACTTCACCTGGGAGGCGACCAACCGCGTGGAGCAGCTGAAGCAGGCTGTGGCCGAGCTGACAAAGTAGGGTCTTCCTCTAACAACGATCGGGAAGATACGCGAGCGCTGGGGGCGACTCCTTTCATCTGACGACTCGGACGAAAGGAGCCGTCCCCAGCGCCTTAACGATTTGCAGTACTGGACGGCTTCGTTGCAGCGAGGAAACTTCATCAATTAACAGACCACAAACACGAGACCAGTTGTTACAAATTTTGACTACCGTACAATTCACTAGGTGATGTGGATTTGACAGGTGACGGGGGCGTGCGGCATGGACCAAGTTCGTGTGGCCATCTGTGACGACAGCGAGGATTGGCTGTCGCGGGAGGCCCGACTGCTACATGACTATGCGGATGGGCAGGGTGTGACCCTCAGCCTGTTTGCGCACTCTCTTTCCGGCAAGCTGTTTGAGGAGCTGGACAAGGCGCCAGACGCCTTGTTTTGTGACATAGAGCTGCAAGATGACGAGAGTGGCATAGACCTGGTACGAGCGGTCAACAGGCGTTGGCCGGCTTGCCAGGTGGTCTATGTGACCAACTATCTCCGCTACGCTCCCGAGGTCTATGTCACCGATCATCTCTGGTTTGTGATGAAGGACCAGTTCGAGGAACGCCTGCCAGAGGTAATGGGCAAGCTGAGGGCCCAGATGCGGGAACGTGTGGAGCATCTCAGCCTGACGACCACAGACCGTGCGATGGCGTCGCTGCCGTGCGCCGAGATCAGCTTCTTCGAGAGGCGGGGCCGCACCACGACGATCAACATGCTCGATGGCAGCCAGCATGTCGTGTCGGAACGTCTTGGGGAACTGCTGGGGCGGCTGCCCGAGAGCGCCTTCGTGCGATCCCATGGGAGCTACGCCGTAAACTTGGGGCAGGTGCGTCTCGTTCAGAGCGACATGCTGATGATGGCAAATGGTGCCAAGGTGCCACTGAGCCGCCGCTTCTCGCGGAGCTTCCGCAATCGCTTCCTCATCTGGTGTGACAACCATGCGATTTGACGGGTGAGGCAATGCTGGAGTTACTGAGCGTAGAGATGAACGCGCTGGCTGTGTCTGCCGTCGGAATAGGGATAGATTACTGGTGCCTCAGCCAGCTATACAACCGACGAAACCGCGCGACGATGTGGTGGACCTACTTCCTGTTGAAGATCTTGCTAGGAGCGTTTCTTTCCTACATGGTCGATCGTGCTGGAGCCGGCTCCCCCTACGAGACCATCAATCAAATCTGGACCTATTCGACTGCCGTCCTCTCATACGGGGTTGTCCTCTACACATGGAGCGGCGATGGTATCGAGGTGGGTCTGATGGCCGTCGCGTCAGATTTGTTTGCGGGCCTTTGTACTATGACCGGCATGATGGTGGCCAACCTTTCAACAGGTCGTGAGGCATCGACTTCGAAAAGTACAACCTCAACTACCTGCAGTTCGAAGCGATCTTTGCCCAGACGGTCAACATGCATCCAGAGTTCAACCTGGTAAGAAACAGCTTCAGCTACTCCGGTGGGACGATGGACCACATAAGGAATATCTTCCTCAAGTACCAGTCCACCGACTTCGACACGATGTGGCAGCAGGCCGAGGCGATGAATGACGCCATCGACGAGGTGCTCGCGTGGGTGCCCGCAGATGCCTCGCGCATCGAGCAGATCAAGGCCGTCCACGACTGGCTCGTACGCAACGTCTCATACGACAACGAGGCAAGCGCCTCTTTCGACAGAACGGGATCGAAGGATTCATACTGCAAAGAAAGTGGGAGAGACCCGTGGAGTGCATACGGGGCATTGGTTGACCACCGCGCGGTATGCCAGGGGTATGCGCTTGCCTTTGGAACGGTTCTGGATCGTCTGGGAATCAGAAACATCTACTGCTACAGCGTACCCGCTAGTCATGTGTGGAACTACGTCGAAGTCGTACCCGGCGAGGTGGACGGTGGGGATGCGGCATGGTTCCACGTCGACGTGACCTGGGACGATCCCGTTCCCGACGGTGGGTTCAACCAGACCCCTCGCACGACGTACTTCCTGCGCTCCAGTCCCTACTTCCGCAACCTGAGAGATGATGTCCACGATGAATGGGACGGTCTGGCCGGCGGTCGCTGCCCCTTCGTGGACAGGACGCAGCTGGGCGTCGAGAAGAGCTTCCCCAGCCCGTGGCCCACATACTCCGGTCCCGTGGACAACAACATGGTCGTCGCGCGCAACGACCTGTCTGATGCAACCATCGCTCCCATTCCCGACCAGCCCTACGATGGCTACGAGTGGCATCCCCTCGTAGAGGTGACGCTGGATGGCGAGCTGCTGAGCAACGCCGAGGACTACCGCCTGTACTACCGGGACAACGTCGAGGTGGGGACGGCAACCGTCGTCGTTCAGGGGCGCAACGGGTACAAGGGCTCGGTGGAGGCCACGTTCCAGATCGTTGACAAGGTCAACATCGAGGACTGCGATGTCGAGGAGATCCCCGATCAGGTCTATACGGGAAGCGCAATCGAGCCCGAGCTCGACGTGACCTATGACATGCATGCGACCTTTGGAGCCTACACGCTCTATGAGGACTCGTCATATACGGTGACGTACAAGAACAACACGAACGTGGGCACTGCGAAAGCGATCGTCAAGGCGCTCGAGGGCAGCAGATATCGTGGCAGCAAGACGGTGACGTTCCAGATCGTCCCGGCTAGCATTGCGAGCGCCTCGATGACCATCAGGAACCAGGTCTACACGGGAAAGCCCCTGACGCCGGCGCCAACTGTGAAGCTGAACGGCAAGACGCTCGTGGAGGACGTCGACTACACGGTCTCGTACAAGAACAACACCAACGTCGGCAACGCCATCGTTACCATCACGGGAATGGGCAACTACACGGGGAAAGCGACGGGGGTGTTCAAGATAGCACCCGTCGGATCGGCAACGCCCGCAGATGCCGTGGCTGTCTATCGCCTCTATAACTACAAGACGAGCGAGCACCTGTGGACCACCTCGGTCAACGAATACCGGCAGCTGCCGGTCATCACCAAGGGAGACTGGCGCCAGGAGGACATCGCTTGGATGGCTCCCGACGGCAAGGGCGAGCCGGTCTACCGCCTGTACAACAGGGCGATGGGAGACCACTACTACAGCAAGAGCCAGGCGGAGATAAACGTCCTGACCTCGAAGTATGGGTGGACCGTGGACAACGGCGGGGCGGCCGCCTTCTGGTCGGCGGACCCAGATGGCTATGGGGTAATACCGCTCTACTGCGTGTACAACAGCAAGCTCAAGAAGGGCCAGCACCACTTCACGCGCAGCGTCGCCGAGCGCGACTTCCTCGTCGCCAACGCCGGCTGGCGCTACGAGAAGGAGGCCTTCTACGGCTACGTTCCCGCATAGGGTACCGATTTGCGCAGGGAAACCTGAGTCGACCGTCGGGGACGGTTCTCTACGGTCGAAACGTTATAGATGATTCGACCAAGGAGAACCGTCCCCGACGGTCGAACCCCCGATGGTCGGATCGCGTTCCCGACGGTCGGTTGATGGCTCCCGTTTTCGACCGTGGAGAACCGTCCCAGACGGTCGAAACGGACTGCCGTACAATGGAGCGCGCAACACCCTTCTCTCGACAAAGGACTCACATGACCGACGCCGCAGCACTGCAAGAGGCCCTCGATGACCCCTTCGCCTACGCATCGCTCTCCTACATGGCTCCCTACGCGGATGACGAGGACTTCCCGCTGCCGGCGGAGGAGGCCCTGGAGCGCTACATAGACTGGTGCGCCGCGCGAGACGTCGAGCTCTGGGAACACCAGGAAGACGCCCTCATGGACCTGGCGGTGGGCAACCACGTCGTGCTGGGGACGCCGACCGGCTCGGGCAAGAGCCTCGTGGCCCTGGGCATGTGCTTCATGGCCCTGTGCGCGGGCGAGCGCGCCTACTACACCGCACCGATCAAGGCGCTGGTCAGCGAGAAGTTCTTCGACCTCGTGGACGTGTTGGGGCGCGAGAACGTCGGCATGATCACCGGGGACGTCGTCATCAACGGGGATGCGCCAATCATCTGCTGCACCGCCGAGATCCTCGCGGGCGACGCGCTGCGCTGGGGCGACGAGGCCGGCATCGTGCGGGTCGCGATGGACGAGTTCCACTACTTCGCCGACCCCGACCGTGGCTGGGCGTGGCAGGTACCCCTGCTCACCCTTCCCAACACCCAGTTCCTGCTGATGAGCGCGACGCTCGGCGACATGACCGCCATCACCGACCTGCTGCTGCGCAAGACCAACCGCGACGTCGACGCCGTCCTGGACGCACCGCGACCCGTTCCGCTGTCCTACGAGTATGTCGAGACGGCACTGGAGGCCACGGTCGAGCTGGCCATACGCGAGGGCAAGGCGCCCATCTACGCCGTGCACTTCTCGCAGGACGCCGCGCTGAAGAGCGCCCAGTCGCTGGCGAGCTATGGCGTCAGCACGCGCGAGCAGCGAGACGCCATCAAGGAGGCGGTCAAGGGCACCCGCTTCACCACCATGTTCGGCCGCACCCTGCAACGCCTGCTGCTGGCGGGTGTCGGCGTGCACCATGCGGGCATGCTGCCACGCTATCGACTGCTGGTGGAGAAGCTGGCCCAGCAGGGCCTGTTGCCCGTCATCTGCGGCACCGACACGCTCGGCGTGGGCATCAACGTGCCCATACACACGGTGCTGCTGACCGCGCTGGCCAAGTTTGACGGTTCCCGCAGCAGGCGCCTGAACGCACGCGAGTTCCACCAGATCGCCGGCCGCGCAGGACGTGCGGGCTATGACACCGAGGGCATGGTCATCGCACAGGCCACCGAGTACGACATCGAGAAGGCGCGTGCACTGGCAAAGGTGGGCGGCGACCCGAAGAAGGCCCGCAAGGTGCGCACCAAGCAGCCGCCCGCCGGCTTCGTGGGATGGAACCGGCAGACCTTCGACCGCCTCATAGAGGCAACTCCCGAGGCGCTGCGCCCGCGCCTGCGGGTGACCAACTCCATGGTGCTGGAAGAGGTGACGCAGGGAGGCGACGCACGGGCGCGCGTGCGACAGATCGTCGAGGACTCGCTGCAGACCGACGAGCAGAAGACACGCCTGCTCGCCCGTGCCGACGAGCTGTTCGCCACGCTGATGGACGCGGGCGTCGTCGTCCTGGAGACCGATGACGAGGGGAACGACTCGTACTACACGACGATCGACCTGCCCGAGGACTTCGCGCTCGACCAGCCGCTCTCACCCTTCCTGCTGGCGGCGCTGGAGCTGCTTGACCCGGAGAGCGAGACCTATGCGATGGACGTCATCTCTATGGTCGAGGCGACGCTGGAGAACCCGCGCCAAATCCTCATCGCCCAGGAGCGGCGGGCCCGCGACGAGGCGATGGCACGGATGAAGGCAGACGGCGTCGACTACGAAGAGCGCATCGAGCGTATTGCGGAGGTCACCTACGAGAAGCCCCTGGAGGAGCTGCTGGAAGCCGCCTTCGCACGCTACTGCGCGGAGGTCCCGTGGGCCGCGGACTACGAGCTGCGCCCGAAGAGCGTGCTGCGCGAGATGGTGGAGACCGCGTCGGACTTCAAAGGGTACGTCCAGCGTTGTGGCATCTCCCGCGCCGAGGGTATCCTGCTGCGTTACCTGTCGGAGGCATACCGCTCCCTTGACCGCACGGTGCCGCTGGACAAGCGCGACGAGCGCCTGGAGGACATCGTCAGCTGGCTGGGTCTGGTGGTGCGCACGGTCGACTCCAGCCTGGTGGACGAGTGGTCCCAGTCGGGGGAGAGCGAGGAGGCGGGTGCCAGCCTCGCCGCGCCGGAGGCTGGCGACGTGGTCGTGCACGACCGCCGCGCTCTGACGGTGCTGGTGAGAAACGCCCTGTTCCGCCGCGTGCGACTGGCAGCGGAGGAGCGTACCGACGAGCTGGGGGACCTGGATGGCGAATGGGGTTGGCGCGCGTTGCGCTGGCGCTCGGCCCTGGACGCGTACTTCGAGCAGCATGAGGACATCCTGTTGGATGGCGACGCGCGGTCGATGGACTATCTGGACATCAACGAGGTCGACGAGCACGGCGCACACGTATGGCACGTGCGCCAGACCTTCCGCGACCCAGAGGGAGACCGCGACTTCGGCATCGCCGCCGACGTGGACCTGGACGAGACCCAGGAGCTCGGCGAGGTCGTCTTCCGCGAGTATCGCGTGGGATTCGCCGAGGACCTGCTCGACCTGACCTGACGCGACGCGTTGGCACGCATGAATCGTCCACCCACGCGGACCGAAGCTATGATGCCTGACATGGGGTTCGTTATGCCGCGGGGGCATTCATTCTGCTACGCTTCACGCATCGCTGATGGTGGCTGGTGACGGCAAGGGGGCATGCATGAGCGATCGGGACGAGAGGCCGCAGGAGAGCAATCCCATCGGTGGCGAGATGGGCCAGGCGCCGCTGGTCAACGCCGACATCGCCCAGGACGTTGCCAAGGCGGCGGGATGGGTCGTGAACCGCATACGCACCGACCGCTCGTCGTTCCTCGAGACCTTCATCAAGAAGCCCCTGCGGAGCTTCTTCAAGGCGTACCAGGACGACCCCTGGCTGCGCGCCGCGACGTCCACGAAGGTCAGCGCCGTCATCAACCTCTTCTTCGTCTTCTATCAGGCGTACAACGCCTATCGTCGCAGCTCGCTGTGGTTTGCAGCCCTCTCGGCCTACTACGCGTGGCTCACCTTCATGCGCGTGAACATCGTGACCTACATGCAGACCCTGGCCGCAGACGGCCGCGAGGAGCTGCGCCGCTATCGCAGGACGGGCGTCCACCTGCTGTTCCTGACGACGGTGGTCATCGTCTTGGGCATCGTCTCCAACCGTCTGGGTTATCGTCCCAGCTACGCCACGCACATGCTGGTCGTGGTGGCGCTCTTCGCCTTCTACAACGTCACCGCCGCCGTCATCAACCTGCACAAATGGCGCAAGCTCGAGGATCCGCTGATCAGCGCGAGCAAGGCGCTGTCGCTGTCGTGCGCGCTGGTGTCGCTCTACTCGCTGCAGACGGCGGCCATCGGCCGATTCGCCGCCACGAGCGACGCGCGCATCATCAACTTCCTGACCTACGCCACCCCCATCGTCATCTTCCTGATCATCGCCTCGATCTCGCTGTTCATCATCCTGCGCGTCAACTGGGTGCTGAAGGCCATCGGCAGCGACGACTAGCGGCAGCTTCTCCCGCAACCGAACGGCACGCATCCTGTCACGGGAGTGTTACCCCTTCCGCGATTGTGGTTAGCCTCGTCTAAGATGACTCAATACACCAACCGCGAGGAGGCCACATGCCTGTCGTCGACGTGCACGTCCACATATATCCCGAGAAGATCAGCGAGCGGGCCACCCAAAGCATCGGTCGCTTCTACAACATCGAGATGGATGCCCAGGACGGGTCGGTCGCACAGCTGGCTCATTCACTCGAGGGGTCGCCCATCACGCACTGCGTGGTCTGCTCCGTGGCGGTGAAGCCCCAGACGGTCGAGTCGATCAACGACTTCATCTCGCGCGAAGTGGACGCACACGACAACTTCGTGGGGTTCATGGCGATGCATCAGGACTACGAGGACCCCGCCGCCGAGATCGAGCGTGCGATGGGCCTGGGCCTCTGCGGCATCAAGCTGCACCCTGACACGCAGGGCGTCAACATGGACGACCCACGCCTGATGCGGGTCTACGACATCGCCCAGGCCTGCCACCTGCCCATGACCATCCATTGCGGCGACTACCGCTACGACTACTCGCACCCACGGCGCATGAAGCGCATCCTGCACGAATTCCCCGACCTGGTCGTCGACGCCGCTCACTTCGGCGGCTGGTCCGTGCAGGACTATGCGCTGGAGTTCCTGGAGGACGAGAACTGCTTCCTGGACGTATCGAGCTCCATGTACTCCCTGGGGCCGCGTCGCACGCGCGAGCTGGTCTATGCATACGGGACCGATCGCATCCTGTTCGGCTCCGACTTCCCGATGTGGGAGCCCGCGGAGGAGTACGAGCGGTTCTCAAGCCTAGGGTTCTCCGACGGCGAGCTGGAGGACATGTGCTGGCATAACGCAGAGCGCTTCCTCGGTCGTACGATCTCGTAGCAGACGGTGCGGCGGGGCGCGACGCCTACGGGGCGGGCGTCCTCCGGCCTATGCTCGCGATGGGGCAATTGTCGTCTGCCGCATCGGGTAGAATCGACTCCTATCCATCGGATCGCGGAGGGGAGGGCGCATGCCATACGCGCATGTCGTGCTTGACATACCGACGCGCGCCCTCGAGCGCGCCTTCGACTACGAGATACCCGCCGAGCTGGCAGATGAGGTCCAGGTGGGGTGCACGGTCTTGGTCAACTTTTCGCGCCGCCCTTCGGTGGGCTACGTGGTCGCGGTGACCGAGCGCCCCGTCGCGGGACTTTCGCCCGACCGGATTCACCCGGTGCTGCAGGTGCTGGCGCCGTCCGCGTTCGACATCGGTGCGGCTCGGGTCGCATCCTGGTTGGCACGCGAGTACGCCTGCCCGCCCTGCGAGGCGATACGGCCCTTCCTTGCCCCGGGCCAGCAGGTCAAGATGCGTCGTGATGGCGAAAGCTCGCCGTGGGAGCTGGTGTGCGACCGCTCTGGACGGGTGGACGTGCGCTGGGTGCGCCTCGCCGAGACGGGCGACCCCTACGAGCCGCACAAGAACGCGGGGCGCCAGCGCGCCGTGCTACAGGCGCTGACCGCCGGCCCGATGAGCGTGGCAGAGCTTGCGGCGACGATACCCGGCGCCGCACAGGCGGTCGCGTCGCTTGAAAGGAGGGGTGCGGTCGTCGTCGAGTCCCGCCGCCACGTGCGTGGTTCCGGGGAGACCACCCTATCGTCCGCAAGCGCTCCCCGTCCCGAGCGGTTGACCCAGGGGCAGCGCGAGGCGCTCGCGGCCATCGACGAGGCGTGCCAGGCCGGGCGCGGCGACGTCGTGCTGGTAGACGGGGTGACGGGCTCGGGCAAGACCGAGGTGTACCTCGATGCCATCGAACGGGTGCGTGCACGGGGCAGGGGGGCGTTGGTCCTCGTCCCCGAGATATCGCTGACAGCCCAGACGGTCGGACGCTTCCGTTCGCGCTTTGGCGACGATGTGGCCGTCCTGCACTCGCGTCTCTCGGCAGGGGAGCGCTTCGACCAGTGGGACCTCGTGCGCCAAGGAGCCGCCCATGTCGTGGTCGGTGCCCGCTCTGCCCTGTTCGCCCCCCTGGGCGACGTGGGCCTTATCATCATCGACGAGGAGCACGAGGGCAGCTACAAGCAGGGATCGGCCCCGCGCTACCACGCGCGAGAGCTCGGCGCCCGGCTGGCGCGGGAGCGCGGCTGCGCCCTCGTCCTCGGCTCGGCGACGCCGTCGGTGGAGAGCCTCGCACGCTGCAAGGACGGCACCTGGGCGGGGGTGCGCTGGACGCGTGTCAGCATGCCCGAGCGTCCTGGCCGTGCCCTGCTCCCCACCATCCAGGTCGTGGACATGACCCAGCAGCCATCTGGCAGCAGATGGCCGGTCTTCTCGGACGTCCTGCGCCAGGGGCTGGAGGAGGTGCTGGAACGGCGGGAAAAGGCCGTACTGCTGCTCAACCGGCGCGGCTTCGCGACCTTCCTGATGTGCCAGGAGTGTGGCTGCGTGCCCGAATGCCCCCATTGCTCGACGGCACTCACCTATCACGAGCGCACCCACCAGCTCGCATGCCACACCTGCGGGCGCACGTGGCCCGCGCTGGCAGGGTCGGGTCCCTCGGCGTCCTGTCCCAACTGCGGCAGCCGCTACATGGGGGCATATGGCGTGGGCACCCAGCGTGTGGAGGACGAGCTTTCCATGCTGGTGGGCGACCGTGCGGAGGTCATTCGCATGGATGCGGACACGACGGCAGGCAAGGGCGACCACCAACGCCTGTTGGAGCGTTTCGATGCCGCTTCCTGCGCGGTGCTCGTCGGCACCCAGATGATAGCCAAGGGGCTCGACTTTCCCGAGGTCACGCTGGTGGGGGTCATCAACGCGGACACGACGCTGAAGCTCCCCGACTTCCGTGCGGGAGAGCGAACGTACGACCTGCTCGAACAGGTGGCGGGTCGTGCGGGACGCGGTGAGCGGCCCGGGCGCGTCATCGTGCAGACCTACTGGGCGGGACACCCTGCGATACAGGCGGTCGCATGCCACGATCGCGCCCTGTTCCTGGGCCCCGAGCTGGATGACCGTCGCGAGGCGGAGTACCCACCCTACAGGCGGCTGGCCAATGTGGTCGCGTCGGGGCGAGACCCGCGTGCCGTCAACCTCGCCTTGGACGACCTTGCCCACAGCCTGCATCTGCGCCTGGACGGGCGGGCCGAATGGGAGGTGCTGGGACCTGCGGACTGCCTGAAGGCGAAGGCAAAGGACCGCGTAAGGCGTCACATCATGGTGAAGGCGCCGACGGATGCCAACATGGGGGAGCTCCTTGGCGAGGAGGTACGCAAGCTTGGCAGGCGCAACGGTGTCTCGATAGCCATCGACGTCGACTGCCACGACCTGATGTAGCGGGGAAGGCAGCGCGCATCACCGTCGGCATAGCGCGACGGAGCGCGACGTCTCGCACATCAACGCTTTTTGTGCAGCGAATGGGCATCGCGCGAATGGGGTAGTACCATGCTGTTCGTCAACAACACCGCAAGGAGTCATTATGCATCCTGATACCGAAGACATCGTCGTTGCCCCAGACGAGCGCCTGAACACCGAATGCGCGTCCATCGCCGAGATCACCCCCGAGATCCGCGAGCTGGCCGAGCGCATGCTCGAGGACATGTATGCCACCGAGGGCTGCGGCCTCGCTGCCCCCCAAGTGGGCGAGCTGGTCCAGATGGTCGTCATCGATGTCGACTACACGGACAAGAAGAGGAACCCGTACGTCCTCATCAACCCCGAGATCATCACCGCGGACGGCGAGGAGCGCGAGTTCCCCGAGGGATGCCTCTCGTTCCCCGGCATCACGGTTCGCATCAGCCGTCCCAGCCATGTCGTGGTCCATGCGTTGAACCTCGATGGCGAACTGATGCGCTACGAGGCAGAGAACAACCTGATGGCCGTGTGCCTCCAGCACGAGATCGACCATCTGCACGGCGTCACGATGCTCGACCACCTGCGCCCCCTGAAGCGTGCCGCAAAGATGCGCGAGTTCCAGGATGCCCTGGCCGCTGGCGCCAAGCCTGGCGACACCGACGTGGAGTAGGCACTTCCACGACATCCGGCCCATCGATGGCGAGCCACCCGCGTCATGGATGGCTCGCCTCGTTCGTTCGACCCGTAACCTAAGGAGCTCCGCATGCGCATCGTCTTCATGGGCACGCCCGAATTCGCCGTACCGTCCCTGGCCGCACTGGCTGCCACCCACGATGTCGCGCTTGTGCTCACACGTCCCGACGCGGTGCGCGGGCGCGGGCGCAGGCTGGTCCCGTCTCCCGTCAAGGCACGTGCCGTGGAGCTGGGCATTCCCGTACTCGAGACCACGCGCATCACCGACGAGGCATATCAGGCGCTCGAAGGGGTGCGGCCCGACCTGATCGTCGTGGTGGCCTACGGTTGCCTGCTCCCGGATCGCGTGCTGACGCTGGCTCCCTTGGGCTGCGTCAACGTGCATGCCTCGCTGCTTCCGAAATGGCGAGGGGCCGCCCCCATCCAGCGCGCGGTGCTTGCCGGCGACGAGCGCGCGGGCGTGTCGGTCATGCGCCTGGTACGCGAGATGGATGCCGGCGCCTACTGTCGCCAGGCGTCGGTTGTCGTGGGAGACAAGGACTGCGCGACGGTGATGTCCGAGCTTGCGGAGCTCGGTGCCCGCGAGCTACTCGCGGCCCTGCCAACGCTCGAGGACGGTACGGTCCGGTGGACCGAACAGGACGCCTCGCTCGTCACCTTCGCCGCCAAGGTCGAGAAGACGGAGATGCTACTGGACCCATCCGACCCGGTCGACCTCAACGTGCGACGCGTACGCGCGTCCCTCGACACCGCTCCCGCTCGTCTCGTGGTTGGCGGCAAGGGCGTTCGTGCGCTCGCAGCACATGCGGGAGGGGACTCGCTTGACCAGGGCTGCGTCAAGGTGCGCAAGGGGCATGTCTTTCTGGGATGCTCAGATGGCTCGCTCGAGCTGGATCGTGTGAAGCCCGATGGCAAGCGCGAGATGGATGCGGGAGCCTGGGCGGCGGGCCTGCGTGGCGACCTCTCCTGGAAGCGTGCCTAGCCGTGTCACGTCCAACCCCCGCACGCAAGGCGGCGCTCCAGGCCATTGGCGCGTGCCGCAGACGCGAAGCACGCATGCGTGACCTGCTGCGACAGTCGGACGCGATGGCACGGCTTGACGAGCGCGACCGCGCCTTTGCGTTTCGTCTGGCCATGGGCGTCGCGGCGACAGTGGGTCAGGTGGATGCGTTGCTGGACTCCCATCTGCGTCGACCTCGCGACCTCGAGCCGCGCGTGCGCGATGCGATGCGCCTGTCGGCCTTCGAGCTGTGTTGGATGGAGACGCCGGCCCGTGCGGCGGTGAGCCAAGGGGTCGAGCTGGTGCGCAACGTCTCCCCACGGGCCGCGGGTGTGGCGAATGCGGTGCTGCGACGCGTGGCGGACGAGGATCTCCCAGCCGTCAATGCCGCGCGGAGGCGCAGCGAGGACGGGTCCTGTGATGCGACCGACCTGGCGCTGGCCTCGGGGACTCCCGAGTGGCTGGTGCGACAGCTGGCCACCTCGCGTGGGATGGAGATGGCTCGACGCATGCTCTCCACGCGTCTGGATGCGGCGCCGACCGTGGTGGCCGTGAACCCCATGCGTCATGATCCGGACGAGGCGCTGCAGCTCCTGGCGGCCGCAGGGCTGTCGCCTCGTGTGGCATCGCTGCCGGGAGCCCACGTGCTCGACACGCCCGCAGGGCTTGCCACATCCGGTCTGGTCGAGGCTACCGACGTCGTCGTCTCCGACGTCGCAGCCCAGCTCATCGCGCGCCTCCTCTCGCCCAAGCCAGGCGAGCGCGTGCTGGAAGTCGGGCAGGGGAGGGGCACCAAGACCCTCCTGATGCAGTTTGCGGCATGGGACCATGGCGGCCTTGCGCTCGTCGACGCGGTGGACTCGGAGCCGTTCAAGACGCAGGTCGCATGCCGACGCATGGCCGTGGCGGGCCTGTCGGATGTCGTGAGCTGCCATACGCTTGACGGGCGCCGCTTGGGGGAAACGGGTCACGATGGCATCTGCGAGGAGTATGACCTCGTGTTTCTCGATGCCCCCTGCTCGGGTGTGGGGACCATGCGCAGGCATCCCGAGATTGCCTGGCAGCTGGAGCCCGCTGCGGTTGACTCGAGGCGGGAGCCATCGCTTCCGGCACTCCAGGTCGAGCTGGTGCAGGCGGCCGCTTCCCGTGTAGCGCCCGGGGGGACCCTGGCATACAGCACGTGCTCCGCCCTCCCGCAGGAGGACGAGGACGTGGTCCAATCCTTCCTGTCGTCCAAGGAGGGTGCGCGATTCCGGCTCGTTTCCGCCACCGGGCGCCTGGGAGGGGAAGACGGGCGATTGCGTCGGATTGCCGAACCGTGGACGACGGGGAGTGGCTGCCTGCTGACGGGATGCGCGGACTGCGACCTAGGCATGGCGGACACGCACTTCCTGGCGCTCATGCGGGCGGATGGATAGACGGTGGTGATCCCAAGGGGGTCCAGGCGCTTGCAAGGCACGCTGACGAAGAAGGGGCCACACCTCGCGATGTGACCCCCGCGTGCTCGAGCTCAGGAATCCCCGCTAGTCGGAAGACCCCGTCGACCCAGCGGACTTGCGCTGGTCGGTGTTGTAGAACCCGTGACCCTCGAAGTGGATGCCCGACGCCGAGAAGACGCGCTGCGCCTCGGTGCCACAGGAGGGGCAAAGGATCGTGGGTCGTTCGCTCATAGGGTGCTCAACCTCGAACTGCTTGCCGCAGCTCGGGCATTTGTAGTCATAACGGGCCATAGGGCGCCTCCGCAGGTCTCTGATGCAGTAGGTCAACGCAGGATACTTTACCCAACCGTGCGCCTCGCGTCACGACAATCCACACATTGGACGGCTGGTATCATCGTATCTGGCCACGTGCCGCACCGGACTGGCGGGCGTCCCCGCCAGTCCGGTGCGGCACGTGGCCAGATACCCACAGTCCGACAGCGCCTCATACGGGAGCCACCATGAGCCACTTGACATCGCACGCCATCACCGGAGCCATCTTCGACTGCGACGGGACCTTGGTGGACTCAATGCCGATGTGGAACGCCCTGGTGGAGGAGACCTTCGATGCGCACGGCATCCCCAAGACGCCTGAGCTGCTGGCCGAGGCGGAGGCTTGCAACTTCGACGACATGTGTTTCTGGTTTCATGAGCGCTTTGGCATCGGGTCCAGTGGCGAGGAGATCCTGGAAGAGACGCGCCAGGCGGTGCGCGAGCACTACGTCAATGACATCCCCCTCTTCGAGGGTTGCCGGCGATTCCTGGACGAGCTGGCAGATGCTGGCGTGCGCATGCTGATCCTCTCGGCGACGACCGAGCCCGAGGTGCGGGTCGCGCTGGCGTCCCATGGGCTGGAGGGCTACTTCGAGCGTGTCATCCAGACGAGCGAGACCGGTTCGGACAAGGAGCATCCCGAGGCCTACCGGTACGCCTTGGAGGTCTTGGGCACCGATCCCCAGACGACATGGGTCTTCGAGGACGCGCCCTTTGCGGTGCGCACTGCCCACGACATGGGCCTGAAGACGGTCTGCCTCTACAACGACCACGATGGCCGCGACCGCGACTTCTGCGAACGCAACAGCGACATCCTCGCGCATGGCTACGGGGAGTTGTCCCTCGCGCTGCTCGAGGACTACGCACGTCCTGCGGGTCCGGTGGATGGGACCATGGCCGCGCTGGTCATCGACGGGTCTCCGCAGCCCAGCTCCCCGGAGCTCGTCGCGCGGCTCGCCGCACAGAGCGACTACATAGTTGCCGCAGACCGCGGGGCGGTGGCCTGTCGCCATGCCGATGTCGTGCCCGACGTGCTGTGTGGGGACGCCGACTCGTTGGATGCGGAGACGCTTGCCTGGGCCAGCGGCGCCGCGAAGACGGACATCCGCTATCCCTCGGAGAAGTATGCGACCGACCTCGCCCTTGCCATCGACTGTGCCTCGCATGAGGCGGCGAGACGTGGCAAGGCGCTGCGCCTGACCGTGACCTGCGCATCGGGTGGCAGACCAGACCACGCACTGGCGGTGCTGGGGCGGGTCGTCTCGGCAGCCGAGGCCCACTCGCAGATTGTGGAGGACGGGTTCGTGTGCCGCATCCTCTCGGAGGGGGGATGCGAGAGCTGGAATGTGGGCAGCGAGCCTGACGCAGTCGGAGCGACCTTCTCGGTCATACCGCTGGGAGATGGTGCCACGCTGTCAGAGTGGGGGATGCATTGGGACCTGGACCGTCGCAGGCTTGGGATGCTGGCAGACGAGGGGGTGTCGAACGTCGTGGAGTCCGAGGATGCGACCGTCGTCTGTCATGCGGGGACGGTGGCGGCGTTCCTCATGCGGTAGAGCATCCATCCGGTGGCGCGCGATCCGCGGGTTGGATGGCACGCGTTGCGACCGCAACGCCTCGCCAACGCGAAAAGGCCCCTTGCGGGGCCTTCGTTCGCTCGATGATGAGACGCTTGGCTTACGCCTGCTGCGGGGTGCGGGCGATGTTGCCCTTCTTCAGGCAACGGGTGCAGACGTTCATCTTCTGGGCGCGGCCGTCCTTGAACACGGTGACGCGCTGGATGTTCGGCTTGAACTTGCGGTTCACGGTGCGGTGGGAGTGGCTGATGGAACGACCAGCAACGGCGTGCTTGCCGCAGATATCGCATACCTTAGACATGACTCAGACCTCCATAGGGCGGCGCCGGTCGCGCTTGGCGCCGACAACTTACAAAAGCCTAACCACTTTAGCACAGAGTGCGTCCCTTGCAAGCGAATACTGCCAGTTCTTGTGGGAGTTTTGTAGCCGACCACAGGATGGGGTGCCACGGGGTGTGTGCATGTTGCGCACCTGTGACAAGTCGGTATGACCCGTGTCCTTCTCGGTCCCGCTTTGCCCGACTGAGATATACTGTCTATCGACTGTGCAACGGTTGCGAAAGCGACAAACCACATGGACCCGTCCGGGTCCACGCAAGGCGAGAGGAGACACAGCATGGCCAAGGTCATACCCGGGAACCTCAAGGTTTCCAACGACTGCATCGCCGACCTCGCGGGCTACGCCGCCCTGGAGTGCTATGGCGTGGTGGGCATGGCTGTCACCGATCAGGAGGAGGGCGTCACGCGTCTCCTGCCCACGGCGCGCCTGAGCAGGGGCGTCGACGTGTCGGCCGAGGACGGCCATCTGGTCGTCGACCTGCACGTGGTCGTCGAGCAGGGCGTCAACATGGCTGTCATCTCGTCCAACCTGGTCAGTTCCGTCAAGTTCCTGCTTGGTCGCATCGCCGAGCTGGAGGATGTCAACGTGCGTGTCCACATCGAGGGCATGCGCACCAGTCGATAGCGAGACCCACCGAGGTACCGAGGCGAACAACAAAGGAACCGAGGACTTTTCAATATGATCACCACCGTCATTCGCACCTGCTTCCCCGCCGCGGCCCAGGTGGTCGCTGACAAGGCCGAGGAGATCAACAAGCTCAACGTCTTCCCCGTGCCTGACGGCGACACAGGCACCAACATGTCCCTCACGCTGAACACGGTCGTGGGGGAGGTCGAGGCGCTGCCCAAGGACGCGACGATGCAGGAGATCGCCGCAGCCATCACGCACGGGTCGCTCATGGGCGCTCGCGGCAACTCCGGCGTCATCACCAGCCAGATTCTGCGTGGCATCGCGGAAGGTCTCGTGGGCGCCCGCCCGTCGGGAGCCACCCCGCAGGACATCGCGTCCGCCCTGCGCAACGGCGTGAAGGTCGCCTTCAAGGCCGTGCGCAAGCCGGTCGAGGGCACCATCCTCACCGTCCTGCGCGACGTCTCGAACCGTGCCGACCAGCTGGAGAAGGCAAAGATCACCGTCCCCGAGATGCTGGACGCCCTGGTCATCGAGGCGTATGAGTCAGTGGCGCGCACCCCCGACCTGCTGCCCGTCCTGAAGGAGAACGGCGTCGTCGACTCCGGCGCCTTCGGCCTGGCCACCTTCATGGAGGCCTTCGTCAATGCCTACGAGGGCAAGGCCGGCGAGATCTCCGACTTCAAGACGACCATCGATTCCGACGACGCAAAGGCCCACGTCGCCAATGTCGTCGACATCGAGATCAATGACGACTGGGAGGGCTCGGAGTACCGCTACTGCACCGAGTTCCTCTTCCATGCGGACAGCGAGCAGTTCGACGAGGAGTCCAACCTGCGCTACCTGTCGTCCATGGGCGACTGTGAGCTGCTGGTGGGCGCCAACCCCGACTACAAGATCCACGTGCACACCAACCGTCCCGACCGCGTCCTGCGCCACATGCTGCACCGCGGCCAGATCTTCAACGTGTTCGTGCACAACATGGACCTCGAGGCACAGGAGCGCACCGAGGGCATCCGTGCCGACAAGCAGGACGAGGCAGCTGGGCCGCGCAAGCAGCTCGGCTTCGTCGCCGTCGCCGCAGGTTCGGGCCAGGCCGAGATCCTGCGCTCGCTCGGCGTCGACATCGTCGTCGAGGGCGGCCAGACCATGAACCCCTCCACGGCCGACATCCTGTCCGCCATCGAGTCCGCAAACGCCGACGCGGTCATCGTCCTTCCCAACAACGGCAACATCCGCATGGCGGCCGAGGCGGCGGCCAGCGCCTGCGACAGCTGCCAGGCAGCCGTCGTCCCGACAAAGTCCGTGCTGCAGGCCTTCTCCGCGATGTTCGTCGTCGACTCGGAGGGCACGCTGGAGGACAACGTCGCCGAGATGGGCGATGCCATCGCAGACGTCCGCGACGGAGAGGTCACCACGGCGGTTCGCGACTCCCAGGCGGCGGACGGCTCGCCCATCCATGCCGGCGATGTCATGGGCATCGAGGGTGGTGCCATCACGGTCGTGGGCTCCGACGTTGCCGACGTCACCGTACGCGTCATCAACAAGATGCAGGAGGACGAGGAAGGCGACACGCTGACCATCCTTGCCGGCTCCGACCTTCCCGACGAGGCGTTCGAGGAGCTGCTGGAGGCCATCTCGGAGGCCCAGCCCGACCTGGAGATCGACTCCCATCGCGGCGAGCAGCCGCTCTATCCCGTGGTCTTCTCGATCGAGTAGCCCGGAACGACAGCTGATGACGACCGCCCCCAGCATCGGCCCGGCTGCCGAGCGCCTGACGCGCTCGTGCTCCCTCGCCGATGATGTGGGGCGGTTGCGTTATGTCTCGGGAGCGAGGGCAAAGGCCCTCGACCGCCTGGGCATAGAGCGCGTGCGCGACCTGTTGCTGCACGTGCCGCACCGCTACCTCGACTTCACGCACACGGTCAGGATCGCGATGGCCGACGTCGGCCAGGAGGTCACCGTCGTTGGCACCGTCGACAAGGTGACGCTGAAACGGCCGCGTCCGCGCATGCAGATAGTCGAGATGTACGTGCTGGACGACAGCGGCGTCATCCAGGCAACCTTCTTCAGACAGCCATGGATCGCCGACACGGTGCACGCGGGGGATACGGTCGCGCTGTCGGGAAAGGTCACCTTCGCCTACGGGTTCAAGCAGATGAAGGCCCCGTTCTATGAGGTGCTCTCCTCTGGCGAGCAGGGGGGCAGCTATGCGCGCGTGCTGCCCGTCCACTCGGTCGGCGAGGGGATAACGGCCTCTTGGATGAGGCGCATCGTCGCTGCGGCGCTGGCCGATGTCGGGGACGTATGCGACTTCCTCCCTGCGCGCCTCGTGGCACGCAGGGCCCTGATGAGCGAGGCCCGTGCCCTGAGGCAGGTCCATTTCCCCCTTGGCATGCCCGCCAAGGAGCCGGCCAGGCGAAGGCTCGCCTATGACGAGCTCCTGTGCCTGCAGCTTGCCCTGCTCATACGACAGCGGCTCTCGCTTGCCGGCATCAGCCCCACGACACACAAGATAGACGGGCCCACCATGCGCGCCCTGCTCGCGGCGCTGCCGTTCCGGCTGAAGGAAGAGCAGAGGCAGGCCGCACGGGAGATCCTGGACGACATGGCCGAACCGCAGGTGATGAATCGCCTGCTGCTGGGTGACGTCGGCACGGGAAAGACCGCGGTGGCAGCCGTTGCGCTGGCCGCCGTGGCCGACACGGGCAGCCAGGCTGCCGTCATGGCGCCGACCTCGGTGCTGGCGCGCCAGTATGCCGAGAAGCTGGGGCCCCTGCTGGATGCGGCCGGCATCTCCTGGGCCCTGGTGACTGGCTCGACGCCCCCGGACGAGCGCGCCCTCGCCTGCGGGCGCATCGCATCGGGCGCCTGCACCGTCACCTTCGGCACGACCGCCATCCTATCCGACGACATCGAGTTCTCGCACCTCTCGTTGGTCGTCATCGACGAGCAGCACCGCTTCGGCGTCGATCAGAGGGCGGCGCTGCGCCGCAAGGGGGCTGGCGCCGACCTGCTGTCCATGACGGCGACGCCCATCCCACGGACCTTGGCGCTCTCGGTCTATGGCGACCTCTCGTGCTCGCGCATCACGCACCGTCCCCGACCCGGGGCGGGCATCACCACGCACGGGCTGGCCCCGGAGAACCTCGACGTCGCGTGGACCGCCATTCGCGAGGCGGTCGACGCGGGGCATCAGGCCTATGTTATCTGCCCCCTCGTGGAGGACAGCGACGACGACTCGGACCTGGACGACGTTCCCGAGGCCTCGCGCTCCGGGGCGTCCCAGCTGCATTCGGCTACCCACACCTACGAGAGCCTCTCGAAGACCACCTTCGCTGACCTGAACGTCGCGCTGTTGCATGGCCGCCAGTCCGCGACTGAGAAGGACGAGGTGATGAGCCGGTTCCGCTCCGGCGAGACGCAGGTGCTCGTCTCGACGACCGTCATCGAGGTGGGTGTCGACGTCCCAAACGCCACGGTCATGCTGGTGATGGATGCGGACCGCTTCGGCTTGGCGACACTGCATCAGCTGCGCGGCCGCGTCGGACGCGGGGACGTGCCGGGTACGGTCTACCTGGCCTGCGCGGCGAAGAAGGGGTCTCCCGCACGCACACGCCTCGATGCGCTCGAGGCGACGTCTGACGGCTTCGAGCTTGCGGAGCTGGACCTCAGGCTGCGCCACGAGGGAGAGGTGCTGGGGTATCGGCAGTCGGGAGGCGTCAGCCTTCGCGTCGTCGACTTGGGTTCGGACTTTGACCTGGTCCAGGCCGCCCATGAGGACGCACGCGAGCTCGCGCGCGAGGACCCGTCGCTCTCGATGCCCGAGAACGGGGCCTTGGCGCTCGAGGTCCAGGATCGGTTTGGGGTCTATTTCCAAGAGGCCGGACGCGTATAGCGTGTCATCGGTGAGCGGTGTTCGCGGACGACGGCTTGCCCGCGTGACGGAGGAGGGGAGCGGCACATGCGCATCGTGGGAGGCATATGGCGAGGTCGCGCGCTGAGCACACCGGAGGGGCGCAACACCCGTCCGACGACCGACCGCACGCGAGAGTCCATCGCCTCCATGGTGCTCTCGGCATTTGACCTTGACCTTTCCGACGTGGTCGTGCTTGACGCCTTCGCGGGGTCGGGTGCCATCGGGCTGGAGCTGCTCTCGCGCGGCGCATCGTCGTGCACCTTCGTCGAGCGGGACCGTCGTACGGCAGGCATCGTCCGAGGAAACGCCAAGACGCTCGGCGCGAGTTCGGCGATGGCGCAAGTCCAGGTCGGCGACGTCTTCGCGCTGGCTGCGCGAGGCGCCGTCATGGGTGGTCCCTTCTCCCTGGTCGTGCTGGACCCACCGTACGCGGACGAGTCCGAGGCGGTGTCTGGTCTCGTCCGGAACCTGCGGGAGCACGGGCAGCTGGCCGATGGCGCGCTCGTCCTCTATGAGCATGCCACGGGGTCGTCGGAGCTCGAGCTGCCGGGCGCTGAGGTCGTGAGGCACCGGGAACGAAAGACGACGGCGGTCACCCTGCTACGATGGGAGGCGTGAACCTTCTTTGTGCGAGATGTCAGCGCTATGATGTCCCTGTGGTCCCATGGGGATGCCTAGAGGAGTTGTCGCTTATGAACCATATCCAGCATGTCGTGGTGCCCGGCACGTTCGATCCGGTGACCTTGGGCCACATCGACGTCATCAACCGGGCGCGACACCTCTTTCCGCGCGTCACGGTGGCCGTTGCCGAGTCTCGTTCCAAGAATGGCGTCGGAACGACCTTCACCCTCGAGGAGCGCGTCGACCTGTTGCGGGAGGCGCTCGACGAGCTGGGCGTCAGCTCGCTGGCAGGCATCCAGGTGCTGCCCTTCCGTGGCCTGCTGGTGGACTTCTGCCGCGAGCTGGGAGCCGGCGGAGTCGTGAAGGGCCTGCGAGCCATGACCGATTTCGAGTACGAGCTGCAGCAGGCTGACCTCAACGCCCATCTGGCACCCGACCTCGAGAGCGTCTTCGTGATGAGCAACCCGGGCTACGGGTACGTGTCCTCGAGCATCGTGCGAGAGCTGGCATCACTGGGCAGCGACGTCAGCACGCTCGTTCCCGTCTGCGTTGCCGCGAAGCTGCACGAGCATTACGCCGTCGAACGGTGACGGCCCGAGCGCCATGGCCTGACATGGCGACGCTACTGGATGTCATCGGCCACGACACGGCAAGCGCGGCCGACGTGAGCGAGGGGGAGACATGGCAGGGAGCCACAACGTCCTGGTGGGACAGTCGGGCGGACCGACGGCAGCCATCAACTCGAGTCTGGCGGGGGTCTTCGAAACCGCCCGCAGCCTGGGGGCCGGGGTCCTGGGCATGCGCTACGGCATCGAGGGACTCTTTGACAACAAGCTGCTCGACCTGACCTATGCGTTGGGCGGGCCGGTCGACGTGCAGTTGCTGCGCCAGACGCCTTCGAGCTACCTGGGCAGCTGCCGCTACAAGCTGCCCACCCCCGAGCAGGACGAGCGTCCCTACGAGCTGCTGTTCGACCTGTTCGACCGCAGCAGGATCGGGTCGGTGCTCTACATCGGCGGCAACGACTCGATGGACACCATCTCGAAGCTCTCCGCCTATGGTGCCCGGGAGGGCAGCGGCATCCGCTTCGTGGGCATCCCCAAGACGATCGACAACGACCTCGAGGGTACCGACCATACGCCCGGTTATGGCAGCGCTGCGAAGTTCATCGCCACCTCCGTGGCCGAGATAGGGCGCGACTCCAGCGTGTACGACCTGCGCAACGTCACCTTCGTCGAGATCATGGGGCGCAACACGGGATGGCTGGCCGGATCGTCGGTGCTGGCCTCGCAGGAGCATGCCATCTGTCCCGACCTGATCCTGCTTCCCGAGTCCCCCGTGACCGAGGACGCGCTGATCGAGCGCATCGGCGAGCTGCTCAAGGAGATGAAGTCGGTGGTGGTCGCCGTCTCCGAGGGTGCCCGCAGGCCCGATGGCACGCTGATGGCCGAGGCCCCGACGGGTGCGATCAAGCTCGATGCCTTCGGCCACGAGGCGGCGCTCTCGGGAGCCAGCCGCTATCTGGCGACGCTGACTGCCGAGCGCCTTGGCGTCAAGACGAGGGCCGTGGAGTTCTCCACGCTGCAGAGGTGCGCCAACCACCTGGCCAGTGCCACCGACCTCGACGAGGCGTATGCGCTGGGCGGTCTGGCCGTTCGCGCGGCCTTCGAGGGCAAGACCGGGGTCATTCCCGCCATCAGGCGCATCAGCGACCAGCCCTACCTCATCGAGTACCACACGATCGACATTGCCAGCGTGGCAAATCGCGAGCGCAAGGTTCCCCATGCGTGGATTCGAGACGATGGGATGGGCGTCACCGAGGACTTCGAGCGTTACGCCCGTCCCTTGGTGCAGGGAGAGGCAATGCCCATGTTTGTCGAGGGGCTGCCGCATCACATCCAGATGCTGACATGGGGTCGATAGGGGTGGATCTCTATACCAAAGGGGCAGATGCGTAAACATTTACGATTACGTGCAGTTCTGTGTGGCTGCGCAACTGCTCGGGATAGTCTGTTATAGTACTGACGTCTGTTTCAGCCGAGCGTTCGAGCTCGCATACCCATCCGAGGGAGCGTCCACACCCATGACGTTATTCGAACTATTGGGTCTCTTGCGCAAGCGCCTGAGGCTCGTCATCCTGCTGCCACTGATCACGTGCCTGCTCGTGGGCGTCGGCAGCCTGTTCCTGCCGAACGAGTACACCGCATCCACCACGATGTACGTGCTCTCCAAGAACGCCGAGGAGACCAACGAGGTCACCCAGTCCGACCTTTCCGTCGGTCAGATGCTGACCAACGACGTGACCACGATCCTGCGTTCGACGCGCGTCAAGAACGATGTCGCGGAGCAGCTGGGCCTGGAGAACCTCAGCGACTTCGACCTCTCCATCACCAGTTCGACCAACACCCGCGTCATCACGCTGGCCGTGACGGGCACCGACCCACAGCAGGCCACCGACGTCGCGAACGCACTGGTCGCCGATACCTCCGAGGTCGCTGCCGAGGTCATGCAGATCCAGTCGGTCAACGTCATCGACTCCGCTGCGGTCCCGATGCACCCGTCAGGCCCCCGTCGCGCGCTCTATGCGGCCGTCGGTCTGATGGCCGGCCTGTTCGCCGCCATCTGCCTGGTGGTCATCGAGGACATGCTCGACACGCGCGTTCGCAGCGGCGAGGATGTCGAGGAGCTGGTGGGCGTGCCGGTCGTCGGGCACTTCCCTGCGATTGAGAGGGGATAGACGATGGCTCTGTTCAAGCTTGGAAAGCAGCGCAATGACGAGATGCGCAGCGTCGTCAACTCGTCCAAGACGCTCCTGGCAAACATCCGCTTCATGGACGTCGACAACCCGGTCCGCACGATGGCCATCACCAGTTCCGTGCCCAACGAGGGCAAGACCTTCGTGGCGGCCAACCTCGCCAGCGCCATCGCGACCTCGGGCAAGACGGTTCTGCTCGTCGAGTGCGACATGCGCCGCCGCTCGATGAGCCGCGCCCTGGGCGTGCACGCCCAGCACGGCATCTACTCGGTCATGTCCAAGGAATGCGACCTGTTGGAGGCGGCCGTCGCCACCCCGACCCCCAACCTCTACTTCCTCGACTCCGAGCCCCGCATCCCGAACCCCTCCGACCTGCTCAACTCGCACCGCTTCACGAGGCTGATCGAGCAGGCGCGCAACATGTACGACTACGTCGTGTTCGACACGCCCCCCGTGGGCACCTTCATCGATGCGGCCGTCCTGGGCACCAAGGTCGACGCCGTATTCATGGTGGTGCGCGAGGGTTTCACCCGCAAGGCGGAGATGGTTGCCGCGGCGGAGCAGCTGCGCAAGTCGGGCTGCAACCTTGCCGGTGCGATCATGAACTACTGCGAGCTGAGCAACGGCAGCTACTCGTACTATTACGAGTACTACAGCCGTGACGAGGCCTCTTCCAACGAGGGCCCCAAGCTCACCCCGGTTGCTCAGCGTCCCGAGCGCAAGGCCGCCGCTCCTGCCGGCAGCGACACCGAGATGGCAACGAGCGTGCCGACCGCACCGCCCGCCCGCCCGGCTCGCGGGTCCCATGCCACCAAGCCTGCCGAGGACACCGACGTCTACGAGCAGCTGGCCGAACAGGTCTACGATGCCTCGCGCGACGAGGAGTTCTAAGGGCGGCCATGCGCGACATGCATTGCCACATACTGCCTGGTGTCGATGACGGGGCGCGCGACCTCGACGATTCGCTGAGGATGCTGGAGGCTGCCAAGGCTGCCGGCATCACCAGCATCACCTGCACGCCACACTGTCGCTCGCCCTACTTCGACTTCGAGAGGATGTGGCAGGCCTTCTACGAGCTGGAGGATGCGGCTGGTGGGTTCCCCTTGCAGATGGGCTTCGAGGTCAACCATCGCAAGCTGATGGAGCTGGGCTTGGAGTGGGCACAGGTCCTGCACTATGACGGGTCCAACGAGTTTCTGCTGGAGCTTTCGACCAATGCCATGCCCACGCGCTTCGGGGACTACGAGCGCACCATCTTCGAGCTGCAAGGCATGGGATACGAGATCATCATCGCCCATCCGGAGCGCTATGTCGCCGTCCAGAAGGACATCGGCATCGCACGCGAGCTCGTCAACATGGGATGCAAGCTGCAGGCCTCGACGGACTTCATCGCGGGAGGCCGATTCGGCAAGGAGCGCAGGCCTGCCATCAAGATGCTGAAGGAAGGCCTGTACTCGTATCTGGCCAGCGACGCCCATCATGTCGGCCACTACGACCTGTTCGCAAAGACCTGGCGCAAGTACTCGGACATGCTCGCACGCTGACTCTGTCCGCAGACGAACCTCTCGGGGCCGGATCATCCGATCCGGCCCCTTGCATGTGCGGATACCTCCAGGAGAAATCGTCTCCGGACGGGACGTTCCATAAGGTTGGAAACTTTAGATATCGTGGTGATTGCGGAAGACGCTAGCATAAGCGATTCAAAGAGGATACGATTCCTTTTCGGGGGCTTACGTCTCCCATCGACTCGGCGAGCAAGCACATCCCAGGAGTTCCTGACACATGCCTTCGAATTCGAGCAACCATAGGGGTGGCGCCGTCTATGGCGTCGGCACCCACAAACCCGGAGACCCTATCCGCGAGAAGAACAAGCGGATGAGAAGGACGATAATCGCCGTGCTTGCCATTGTGGGCGCCCTCGTCTGTGCCAGTGTCGCGTGGGCGGCCTCGATCAACAAGTCCCTGTCGATGGGGGAGGAGCGCAAGGAGCTTGCGGAAACGCTCGCTGGTCTCAAGGACGCATATCCCGAGTCTGGATCGGATGCCTTCTACGTCCTCTTGGTTGGATCGGATTCGACTGATGGGGACGAGGCCTCGCGCGGCGATGCGCTCATGCTTGCTCGGGTGGACGCCGACGCCCAGACAGTTACGCTTGTCAGCATACCGTCGGACACGCTCGTGATGATGGAGGGTGCCTCCGAAGGGGAGCCGCTCAGTGCCAGCCTCTCAAACGGCGGTGCGTCGATGGCAGTCAATGAGGTCTCCCGCTTTGCCGGCGTCCCCGTCTCCCACTACATCGAGATCGACCGCTCTGGAATCGAGCGTGTCGTGGACACGCTCGGCGGCATCTGGGTGAACCTGCCCAGGTCGCTGGCGCTCGATGACGTGGTCTTGGAGAGCGGCCCCCAGCTCATCGATGGTGCCACGGCGCTTGAGTTCGTGCATGCGTACCACAGGGGCAACGGAGCCGCCAGTGAGGCATATTCGCTGATAGTGCAGGCGGTCATACGTCAGACGCTCCAGGCCTCGCCACTCGAGATGCCCAGCCTCGTCAGCAGCCTGGCCGCATGCGTTTCCACGGACTACTCTGCCACCAACCTCGTGTCGCTCTCGCTCGGGTTCCCCGGTGGCAACATCACGGTGTACTCCGCCGACTGTCCCAGCCACGAGTTCGAGCGGGATGGCGTCCGCTACTCCTCGACGCTGCTGCCCGCCTGGCACACGATGATGCAGCGAGTGGACGCGGGGCTGGACCCCAACGACTCCTCGTCGGAGATACCCGAGCCCCAGGCATCGAACGAGATGCTTGGCGGAGGCGTCAACGCATCTCCCGAGGAGTAGCGGAAACTGGCTTCGGCGCTGGCCGAAGTGCTTGCCCAGCTGTCGACATGCCATCAAAGTTGCACCAACGTCACGTTGCGTGCACGCATGTCCGGTTTTATAAAAAGTGACCTTTGTTAGGATAGTGTTACTTGGTTGGGGTAACGGTAGCACTATTCGACGGACAAGAGCCCTGACGATGGGTGGCCACTGACATGTTGCGCATCGCGAAATGCGGACATATAAGGTTTCAAGAGGGAGACCTCGAGGCATTCGTCAGCTCGTTTGCGCGGGCTGCAGGTTTCGAGGCTCCAATCGTGGTCTCCTTCGAATCCCCTGACGCCCTTGTGAGCGCATGCATCGAGGCCCCGACCGAGGCTCCCTTCGACATCGTCATGTGCAAGTGCGACCTGCCGTCGATCACGGGCGTGCAGGTTGCCGACGAGCTGCGACAGGAGGGGCTGCTCTTCGAAGGGATGCGCGTCATCCTGTGTGCCCCCAATGGCAGCTACGCCTATGCCGCAGCCCAAAATGGCGTTTCAGGCTATCTGCTCGAGCCGATCTCTCCGCGGGATGCTCGGCGCGTAATCGGCCAGAATCTCGTGCGCGCCGAGCGTACGAGCGAGAATTCGACCATCTTGCGTTGCCGCGACCGCCTGCGCAGGGTTGTCTTCGACCAGATCACCTACGTCGAGACAGCCGGACACGACCAGCTGGTCCATCGCATGGGCGAGAGCGAACCCCTGGTCGTACGTTGCTCCTCGCTCGAGCTCTTCTCCCATCTCGAGGATGACGAGCGCTTCTTCAAGGTGGGGAGCTCCTACATCATCAACATGGACTATGTCGCGTCGGTGCTGCTGCGTGCCGGTACGGTGGCCCTGCAGGGAGGGTTGCAGATACCCGTGCCCGTCCGCCTGCGCAAGCAGTTGGTCGAGGCCGTCTGCTCGCACAGTGCGATAGCAGTCTAGCCGACAATCCCGCCCAACCGAAGACAACGTCTCCGATGCCCTGCATCAAGATGTCGCGCGGTGTGGTCTCTTTACTCCCATACAACAACTTGGATATCTAGAGACGAGACGCACAATCGGTTGTGTTGCAAGTCCGTTATGGCAAAATGGGGCAGGGTTTGGCTCACGACTCGGGACCTCTGTGTTCGAAGATGTACAAATAGCCGATGCGTCCGCTCAAATCTGATTGAATATAGCTGATTTTTACGCCCATGACTTACGATGGTCGCATGATATGGTGACGATGACGTAGAGGGGGATCGTTGGGCACAAGGCGGACAAAGCGGCAGTGGCTGTTCAGCTCCATGTCTCATGCCATGAGACGGCTGGCCACGACGCTTGCGACGCTTTCCCTGGTTGCCATCGTCCTCCTCGCGGGTGTCGCATACTCGTCCGGAAGCAAAGTCCCTAGGGTCGGAACCCCCCTTGTCGCCCAGACCGTCACCACCGAGCAGGTGCAAGGCGGTGGCGAGACCATAGGGGACGACGAGGTTCCCATGGCATCGGGAGCCGAGCAGATCGAGGACGAGGAAGTTCCCATGGCTGCGCCTGGCCAGCAGCAGGAGAGCGGGCATGGGAGCTCCATCATGATGGTTATAGGTGCCATCACGTTGGCCGTGGCGGCATTCTTCATGGTTCACATCCATAAGCTGAACTCCAATATATCCGCTATGAGAGGTAAGCTCGACTAGCCACTCGAATTGCGGCAAGTTCTGTATACTGGCATTTGGTCGTTAGCGCCAGGGGCTGGCTGCGCCTGCATATTGAGGAGATCGTCATGGAGAAGAACCTGAAAGCCGCCATCGCGGTACAGATAGCCGTGCTCGTGACGGCCTTCTCCTTCCTTGTGCACAGCTTCGCCTCGAACGGGAGGCCACCAGCGGTCCAGACCGTGCTACTGGTCATGGCCGGGGTGTTCATCGCCTTCCTGCTGCTCAGCGTCATGTGGTATCGCACGCTCCAACGCGAGGTGTTGGTGCGTCGTTTCTTCGTGTCGCGAGACTGGGTCTACAACCACGAGATTGGCTACGCACCCGTCTCCAAGGTGATTGGCGAGGCTGGCGCATATGACTTCGTCGCGTTTGCCGCCGATGCGCTTGCGATGATGGACTATGGCTTCGATGTCGCGGAGACCCCCAGCAACTTCGAACCGACCTTCGTCATAGACAGTGCGGTCTTCCTCTTCCACCTGAGCGGGACGGACGACTCCGACCCCGCTGGCGATGACGGGGACGAGGGCGTCGTCGTCGACGAGTGGCGTGGTGTGCTTCGCCGCGTCAACCATCGCCCCATCGGCAAGAAGCGCTACACCTCCGTCGGGGAATTCGACAATGCAGGAGAGCTCGCACACCTGTTGGATGAGGAGGATGCCTTCGC
Organism: uncultured Coriobacteriaceae bacterium; assembly: GCA_902778135.1. Taxonomy (GTDB): domain Bacteria; phylum Actinomycetota; class Coriobacteriia; order Coriobacteriales; family Atopobiaceae; genus UBA1367. The sequence goes on along the minus strand of CACYWP010000002.1, from coordinate 154,539 downwards.
ATCCCTCGAGGTCGAGGATGGGATCGCCTGACGTGCTGCGCATCGTGACAGTCGGGTTCACGGCGGCCTGGCACACCAATTTGCGTGACGCACTGGAACGCTATGTGCGTGACGCAGGCTTCGACAACATCGAGGTCTCCTCGATTGCCTCTGTCGAAGACCTGTCGGACACGCTCGAACGCGTGCGGGATGGCTACTTCGACCTCGCGCTCTGTTCGCTCGAGCCACGGGCGGGGGCGATGTCACGCACCATGGGCGAGTCCACGGAACCCGTCGTGATGGAGTCCCTGAGAGCCCTGCATGACGTCTATCCCAAGCTTCGCCTGATCGTGTCCTCTCGTGATGCCTTCCATGCGATCTATGCCTTCGAGCTGGATGCATGGTTCCTGCCCCTCACCGGCACCTATGAGGACCTCCGGCGCGTCGTTGCCGTGCCCCTGGCTGAGGCGGAGAGCGACAAGTACGCAATGATGTGCGTGCGGTCGGCCGGGGGCGTGGACAACGTCTCGGTCGACAACATCCAGTTCGTCGAGTCCTCCAAGCGCGGTCCCATCATCCATCTGCCGAATGCCCGCACGATACTTGCGCGCGGCACGCTGCAGACGCTCTTCGAGCGGCTGTCGGAGGCGGGCTTCTCCAACGACTCGGACAGCCATGCCCCATTCGTCAAGGCTGGCAGCTCCTTCATCGTCAACCTGAACAACGTCCGTGCCTCCGGCAAGGGCGCCCTCATCTTCGCAGACGGCGAGACCATCATCGTGCCCGTGCGCAAGCGCAAGGACGTGCGCGAGGCCCTTGCCGCGTTTCACACGAAACGGGATGATGGCTAGATATCTCACCCCGTCTGCGGCATGTCGCGGGCGGATGCGATCGGACTGTCGGTAGGATGCCGATCCCATCGTTCGGGATGGCAGGGCGACGAGATGCGCCATAAACCTTGCAAGTGATCGCATTTGCCCTGCCGGACGGTCCGCTGGTGATGTATGAACCGCGTGTGGCCACCTTGTCCGTGGCGACAATCTGCTAGGATGGGGGAGATTGTTTCTCAATTGCAAGATTTGCGATTCGACATCACTGGTCACGAAGGGGGTTGCCATGCAGCCAGGCGAGGAGATCGAGAGCTTGGTGTCCGAGCTCGAGCAGGTTGTGAGCGAGGGTAAGACGCCCTTCACTGGCGGTGCCGGCAAGAAGATCGTCGACGCCCAGGACATCTATGAGATCATCGACGAGATCCGCCGCGTCTTCCCGCAGGAGTTCGCCGATGCCCGCCGCATCGTGAAGGAGGAGGCCGAGACGCTCGAGCGCGCCCAGATGCAGGCCGATTCCATCATTGCTGACGCCCAGCAGCAGGCCATGATCCTCGCGAGCGACCAGGAGATCGTCCGCCTCGCCCAGCAGCAGGCCGACCAGATTCGCGACCAGGCCCAGCAGTACGAGCGTGACACGCGCTACAACGCCGAGGAGTACGCAGACACGGTGCTGGCCCATCTCGAGGACAACATCAAGTCCCTGACGAACTCGGTCACGCGCGTGCGCCAGACCCTCTCCGAGAACTCCGGGGCGCGCAACTCCTCCAACCGGGTCGACTGGTAGAGCCCATGCAGGATGTCATAGCGATTCTTGACGATCGCCTTGCGAATGCGGGCGATACCCTGCCTGTTGCCGGCCATATGGAACAGGAGGGCTACCAACTTGGCGAGCACGACTTCACGCTGCCCGACGGGCTGGACTACGACCTGATGCTGACCAATGCCGGCGAGGGCATCCTCGCCACGGGCATCGTGCGCGGGCATGTCGTGGGCACCTGCGACCGCTGCCTGGAGCGCGCGGAGTTCGACCTGGCTGCCGAGGTGGACGAGTACTACCTGTTCCATGCCCCCTCGCAGACGGATTCCCTTGGCGAGGACGAGGACGACGTCGACTTCTCGCTGGTGGGGGACGACCACACCATCGACCTGACCGAGGCCCTTGTTTCCGCGGTGCTGATGGACACGCCCTTCGTGGTCCTGTGCCGCGAGGACTGCAAGGGGCTTTGCCCCATCTGCGGCGAGAATCTCAACGAACGCGATTGCGGTCACGCGGCGCAGATCGAGGAGGAGCGCCTGTCCTCCAGCCCGTTTGCCGCGTTGCGCAACCTCAAGCTGGACGACTAGGCATCAAAGATGCCAAATCGGCTTGTCACACGTGAAGAATAGTTGTCGCGTGCACAGGCGGCACAAGGTATGGTAGAGTACGTTCTTGCATGTCTGCAGGAAAGACCGTTCGACATCCGTCGGGCGTTGTAGGTGTAAGAGAGGTTCAAGATGGCAGTTCCCAAGCAAAAGAAGGGCCGCGGCGCCACGCACACCCGTCGTTCGGCCAACAGCAAGCTCGCCGCCCCCGCGCGCTCCATTTGCCCGCAGTGCGGTGCTCCTAAGCTTCCGCATCACGTGTGCCCCAACTGCGGCTTCTACAAGGATCGCGAGGTTGTCGTCACCGAGTAGTGCCCGCTCGATACGCTGGCAACGGAGGCCGGTCCCTTCCGGGATCGGCCTCCTTCTCGTACAGACACCTTCTGGTCAGACAAGAGGGGACGTTTGAGATGACAACCATATGCGTCGACGTCATGGGAGGCGACTGCGAGCCGCAGGTCGTGCTCGACGGCATCGCCGAGGCCCTGAAGGCAGATCCGGAGCTCCGCGTGCTTGTGGCGGGACCAGAGGACGTCGTGGCACCGTTCTGCGCTGGCGACGACCGCCTCGTCGCCCTGCCATGCACCGAGGCGATCTCCATGGACGAGCATCCCGCCGAGGCCGTGCGCAACAAGAAGGACTCGACGATCGTGCGCGGCTGCATGGCGGTGCGCTCCGGGGACGCGGACGGGTTCTTCTCCGCGGGCTCGACCGGCGCGATCTTTGCAGCCTCCACGCTGGGCGTCGGCCGCATCAAGGGGATAAAGCGTCCCGCGCTTGCCATAGCCCTGCCCGGGCTGTCCGGTAGGAAGACGGTCATGCTGGACCTTGGAGCCAACGCAGACGTCCGTCCCGAGATGATCGTGCAGTTCGCCCACATGGGTCGTGCCTACGCGCGCGTCGTGTTGGGTGTGGACGACCCGCGTGTCGCGCTGCTCTCGAACGGGTCGGAGGAGACCAAGGGCTCCGAACTCGCCCTTTCCTATCATGAGGAGCTGTCTGGCGCAGGCGACTGGTTCGCGGGTAACGCCGAGGGTGGCGACCTGCTGGCGGGCACCTACGATGTCATCGTCACGGATGGCTTCACCGGCAACGTCGCCCTTAAGTCCCTCGAGGGCACGGCGAAGTACATCATCGGCGCGCTGAAGCGCGTAACCAAGGAGTCGAAGCGTGCCGCGGCCGGTGCCCTCATGCTCAAACCCGCCTTGAAGGACATCGCCAGGGACCTGTCCGGAGACGAGCTCGGTGGGGCGATACTGCTGGGCCTCAAGGCGCCCGTGCTGATCGGTCACGGCAGCACGTCTGTCGACGCCATCAAGCATGGGACGCTGGCCACGGCGGCCGCCGTGCGCGGTGGGCTTGTGGACAAAATCGCTCAGGCCATCATATCCGACAACGACTAGTACAATCGAGGGGACTGCGGCGTGACCTGTCCGTCGCAGGCAGGGGTGCGCGCTGCGGGCCCATACGAGAAGTTGGCCCGAGGGGCCGCACGAATCTGATTAGGGAGTAGCCATGGACCACGATGCGATCTTTGCCAAGGCGCGGGAGATCATCTCGGAGACGCTCGACGTCGACGAGGACGACATCACCGAGGACACCGAGTTCAAGGCCCTCGAGGCGGACTCGTTCGACATGCTCGAACTGGTCAGCGCCTTCGAGGACGAGTTCGACATGGAGATGCCCGACGACGGTTTGGACCAGATCGTCACGGTGGGCGACGTCATCGCCGGCATCGAGGCCGCCAAGTAGGAAGACGGGCGGTCGTCACTTGAAGCTTCACAAGAGAGTCAAGCGCATAGAGGAGATCGTCGGGCACCACTTCGAGGACGAGAACCTGGTCATATCGGCCATCACGCACCCCTCCGCCGCCGAGGGGCGCGCGGTCTCGGCCAGCTATGAGCGCCTGGAGTTCCTAGGCGACTCGGTGCTGGGCGCGATGATAGCCACCGACGTCTACTTCCGTTTCCCGGGGATGGACGAGGGGCAGCTGTCCATGCTCAAGATCGCGCTCGTCAGCGGCGAGATGCTCTCCGACGTCGCAGGGGAGCTGGGCATAGGGAACCTCATCCTGTTCGGAGAGTCCGAGAAGGGCACTGGGGCCCGTGGCATGCGCTCGGCCCTCGAGAACGTGTACGAGGCCCTGGTTGGGGCCCTCTACATCGACGGCGGCTACGACGTGGCACATGGCTTCGTCGTTCGGACCCTGCATCCGCGCATCACGCCCGACCTCGGCCGTCACATCACGTCGGCAAAGTCCCGCCTGCAGGAGGTCATCCAGCGCGACTACCACACCGGACCCGAATACAAGGTCGAGGGGGAGTCGGGGCCTGCCCATAGCCCGACCTTCACCTCGGTCGTCCTGGTGGACGGACGCCGCGTCGGTCGCGGCTGCGGCTCGACGAAGAAGGAGTCGCAGGCCAAGGCTGCCGCCGATGCCCTCGTGCGCATGGGCTACGAACAGGAGCCCGAGGACTCCGAGGGCGGTGGGTCGTGTATCTGAAGTCGCTGACCCTCAAGGGATTCAAGTCCTTCGCCGACCGTACGCACATGGTCTTCGACCCGGGACTGACGGTGGTCGTGGGCCCCAACGGCTCGGGAAAGTCCAACGTGTCCGATGCCATCCTGTGGGTGTTGGGCGAGCAGAGCGCGAAGCAGCTGCGCGGCCAGGCCATGGAGGACGTCATCTTCTCCGGCTCGTCTGCCCGCAAGCCGGTGGGCCTGGCCGAGGTCACGCTCGTGCTGGACAACTCCGACCACACGCTGCCCATCGACTTCACCGAGGTCGCCATAACGCGACGCATGTACCGTTCCGGCGAGTCGGAGTACCTCATCAACAACGCGCCTTCGCGCCTGATGGACATAACCGACATCCTGCACGACTCGGGCCTGGGCAAGGACACCCACTCGATCATCAGCCAGGGCAAGCTCGACACCATCCTGGCCAGCCGACCCGAGGAGCGACGTTCGCTGATCGAGGAGGCGGCGGGCATCTCCAAGCACCGGAGGCGCAAGGAGCGGTCCGAGCGCAAGCTGAAGTCCATGCAGGAGAACCTGACCCGAGCCAAGGACATCCAGCGCGAGATTGGGCGGCAGCTGCGGCCCCTGGAGCGCCAGGTCGACAAGGCGAAGCGCCATCGCGACCTCTCCGCCCAGCTGCGCGAGCTGTCCGCCACCCTCGCCGTCGACGACCTGCGCCTGCTGCAGGCCAACCATGCGCGCCTGACGGCGCGTGGCAACGAGGCCGAGGCGGCCGTCGAGCTTGCACAGTACCAGGCGAGCGAGAAGGAGCGCGAGCTGGAGAAGCTGCAGTCCCTGCTGGAGCAGAAGGGACTGTTCGTGGGCGACCTGGGCGAGCAGCGCCGGCGCATGCAGGACGTTCTGAGGCGCATGGAGAGCGACATGCGCCTGCTGGAGGAGAAGGGGCGCAACATGGTCTCGCGCCTCTCCGAGATGCGGGCGACCCTCTCAAACGCCGAGAAGCAGCGCAGCGATATCGCAGCGGAGCACGAGCGCGTCGAGGCGGAGCTCTCTGACGCGCGCGTGAGGGCCGCCGACCTGTCGGAGCGTGTGCGCGAGCTGCAGAGGGAGGCCAAGCAGGCCACCGAGCTGCGCCGTTCCCTGGGCAACCGGTACGCACAGCTGGTGGGCGAGCAACGTGCCAGCCAACGTACCGCCGACCAGGAGACCCTGGCCTACGCGAAGCTCGAGGACCAGATCTCCAACGCGAGGCTCGAGGACGAGATGTTCGAGAGCCGTCTTGCCCAGATCGCTGAGACGCTTGCCACGGCGGAGGAGGCGCTGTCGGAGCGCAAGGCTCACCGTGATGAGCTGGCCGATCGGATGGAGGCCGCCAACAGGGCCGCCGAGCAGGCGGAGGATGCCATTCGCAGCTGTCGTGCCAGCCTTGATGAGGCGCGCAGGGCCGAGTCGCAGACGCGCGAACGCCTCTCGAAGGCGCGTGCGACGCTCTCGGCACTCGAGTCGGTCGACGAGCAGAGCGAGAATGCCAGCGGGTTGACTGCCTCGCTGGCCGCTAGCGACGAGGGGCTGCAGCTGGTGGAATGCCGCCTTGCCGACCTTATCGAGGTGCCTGCCGAACTGGATGCGCTGGTCGAGCGACTGTTGGGGGATGACCTTGCGGCCCTGGTTGTCGCCGCGAGCGACGATGCCGCGCGGCTTGCCGGCGCGGCCGTCGGGATGGGACGCGCCAGCGGCAGGGCGACGATCGTCTCGCTGGGCGCGAAGCCCTCGTCGGGCGCGCAGGATGGACCGGGCGAGCCGCTGATGGCCCGACTGGGTTGCTCGCCAGAGGCGCGGGGGCTGCTCGAGGCGCTGCTGGGCGACATTAGGGTCGTCGAGGACGCCGGTGCTGCCATACGCGCGCATGACGAGGCGCCCAACCTGACCTTTGTCACCGAGGATGGCGTGACGGTGCTTCCTGACGGACGTGTCGTCATCGGTGGCGAGTCTGGTGCCGAGCAGGGCGCCCTGGAGCGCAAGCGGCGCATCCGCGCCCTGCAGGAGGGCATGGCCGCCCTCGAGGGGGAGCACGCGAAGGCGCAGGAGGCGCAGTCGGCAGCCGAGACGGCCCTCGCCGACGCGCGCGACGCCAGCGCTAGGGCAAAGGGGGAGGCGGCCCGTCTGCGCGGGGAGCATTCCTCCGTGACCTCTGAGATCGGCCGCCTGGAGGCCCAGCGCAACCAGGCAAGCTCCGAACAGGCACAGGTGACGAAGCGTCGCTCGGCCGCATCGCAGAAGGCCGAGGAGGCAAAGCCCCAGATCGAGCGCCACCGCAAGGCCGCCCGTGATGCCGAGAGTCGCATTGCCGAGATCAGCCAGCAGCTGGAGGACGTCTCAACCGAGCGCTCGCGCGCCAGCAAGGCGGAGACCGATGCGGCTGCGCGCGTCGCCGACGCGCGCCTGGAGCTGGCGACGACGATGGAGCGGCGCAACAACCTCGAACGCCGCGAGCACGACCTCTCACGCACGCTGTCCGACCTCGAGCGCCGTAAGGAGACGGCGGAGCGCTCCGCGCGATCGCTCGAGGTGCTGCGCCTGCGCGTCGACCCGCTCTACGACCGCTACGAGGCCATCCACGGCCGCGCGCTGGAGTGGGCGGAGCTGCTGCGCGACCGTAGCCGCCTCGCCGAGGCCGACAGCGACTCGCTGAAGAAGACCATCGGCGACGCGAAGGCCGCCGTCAACGAGGCATCGGCCGAGCTGCAGCGGGCACGGGACGCCGTCAGCGACGTGAAGGTCGAGCTGGGACGCGTCGAGGTTCAGGTCGAGAATGCCATCAACGCGATCGTCGCGCAGGGTTTCGTGCTTGACGAGGCACTGACGCTTCCCGAACCCGAGGACCGTGCCGCCATGGAGGCGGAGGTCGAGTCCCTGAGGCGCCGCATCTCGTCCATCGGACCGGTCAACGAGGTGGCCATGGACGAGTACCTGCGCCTCAAGGAGCGATCCGACTACATCGACGAGCAGGTGGCGGACCTTGAGCGTGCCCGCACCTCCCTCGCGAAGATCACCGCAGCCATCGAGCGCAAGATGCGTCGGCAGTTCCTGGTGGTGTTCGACGCGGTCAACGCGAACTTCTCCGAGGTCTTCGCGATGCTCTTCCCCGGAGGCCAGGCACACCTCGAGATGACCGATCCGGACCACCTGTCCGAGACCGGCATCGAGATCGTGGCCCAGCCCCGCGGCAAGCGCATCCAGAAGATGATGCTGATGAGCGGTGGCGAGAAGTCGCTCACGGCACTGGCGCTGCTGTTTGCGGTCTACAAGACGCGCACGGTGCCCTTCTACGTGTTCGACGAGGTCGAGGCGGCATTGGACGACTCGAACCTCTCCAAGCTGCTCGATGCCATCGAGCAGCTGAAGGACACGACCCAGCTCATCGTGATCTCCCACCAGAGGCGCACGATGGAGCAGGCCGACGTCCTCTATGGCGTGTCGATGCAGGCCGACGGCGTGAGCCACGTGGTGAGCCAGCGCCTCGACCATGCGACCGGAAAGGTGGTGGATGCCTGATGGCCCTGTTTGACAACTTGCGCAAGGGACTCAGCCGCTCGCGCGAGGCGATTTCCGAGATCTTCTACATGGGTGGCGAGGTCGACGAGGAGTTCTGGGAGAACCTCGAAGACACGCTCGTGATGGGCGACATGGGCGCCGAGGTGGCCATGCAGGTGACGGACGACCTGCGCGAGCAGGCGGCCCGCGAGAACCTGCGCACCGCCCCCCAGCTGCGCGAGGCGTTGGCCAGGCGGCTGGCCGAGGTCTTCCCGCGCGCCAAGCGCGACCCCTTCAAGAGCCTGCCGTCGTGCGTGCTGTTCGTGGGCATCAACGGCGCGGGCAAGACCACGACCGTTGGCAAGCTGGCATCCGCCTACCACGACCTGGGCGTGCATTGCCTGATCGGCGGCGCCGACACCTTCCGTGCGGCCGCCATCGAGCAGCTGCAGATATGGGGCGAGCGCAGCGGCGTAGAGGTCGTGACGCGCGAGCGCGGAGGCGACCCCGCCAGCGTCTGCTACGACGTGCTGGACCGCGCCGAGCGCGAGGGCACCGAGCTGGTGCTCATCGACACGGCGGGACGCCTGCACACCAGCCCCGAGCTGATGCGCGAGCTGGCGAAGGTCGTTCGCGTCTCGCGCAAGCGTGCCAGCATGCCCGTCACGGTGGTGCTGGTCATCGATGCCACGACCGGGCAGAACGGGCTCAACCAGGCGCGCGAGTTCAACGAGGCGCTCGAGATCGACGGCCTCATCGTGACCAAGCTCGACGGCACCGCGAAGGGCGGCATCGCCATCGGCATCGCGCACGAGCTGAACCTCCCCATCTACCGCATCGGCGTGGGCGAGGGCAAGGACGACCTGCAGGCCTTCGACGCTCTGGCCTTCTGCCGCGCGCTCGTTGGCGAGAACGAAGGGATGATATAAGCCATGGCAGTGTTCAGCAGCCTTTCCGACCGACTCCAAGACACCTTTGACAAGCTGCGCGGCAAGGGGCGCCTCACCGAGGACGACATCAACTCGGCAATGCGCGACATCCGCATGGCGCTGCTGGAGGCAGACGTCAACTACCGCGTGGTCAAGCAGTTCGTGTCCTCCTGCAAGACCAAGTGCATGACCGCCGAGGTGCTCGAATCGCTCAGCCCCGCGCAGAACGTCGTGCGCATCGTGCTGGACCAGCTGACGCAGCTGCTCGGCTCCACCGAGGCGACGCTGCAGCTGGCCCAGAACCGCACGCCCAACGTCATCATGCTGGTGGGCTTGCAGGGATCGGGCAAGACCACCGCTGCGGCAAAGCTTGCCTACCTGCTGAAGCGACAGAAGCACAGCCCGCTGCTGGCCGCCTGCGACACGCACCGTCCCGCAGCGGCAGACCAGCTGGCCACCCTGGGCGGCGAGATCGGCGTGCCGGTCTATCGAGGCGATGGCAAGGATGCCGTCAAGGTCGCCTCCGAATCCATCCAGCAGGCGGTCGACCACCTCAACGACATCGTCATCGTCGACACTGCGGGTCGCCTGCAGATCGACGAGGAGATGATGGCGGAGGCCGTTGCCATCAAGGATGCGGTGCGACCCGACCAGATCCTCATGGTCGTCGACGCCATGACTGGCCAGGACATCGTCAACGTCGTGAGCGAGTTCGCCAACCGGGTGGACTTCGACGGCGTCATCATGTCCAAGCTCGACGGCGACGCGCGTGGCGGCGGCGCCTTGTCCGTGCGCGAGGTGACCGGCAAGCCCATCATGTTCGCGTCGATGGGGGAGAAGCCCGACTCGCTGGAGGTCTTCTCGCCCGACCGCATGGCCAAGCGCATCCTGGGCATGGGCGACGTGGTCGGCATCATCGAGCAGGCGGAGAAGATCGCCGACGAGCAGTCCATCGCCGATGCGGAGCGCATGCTGCGCCAGGGGTTCACGATGGACGACATGCTCGCCCAGATGCAGCAGATTCGCAAGATGGGCGGCCTGAACAAGCTGATTGGCATGCTGCCTGGCGGCGACCGCGCCATCTCGCAGTCCGGTGGTGCGCTCGACGAGAAGCAGATCACGCGCATCGAGGCCATGATCCGCTCGATGACCCCCGAGGAGCGCCTGCAGCCCAAGAAGATCAACGGCCAGCGCCGCAAGCGCATCGCCGCGGGTTCTGGCCGCAGCGTCCAGGAGGTCAACCAGCTGCTGAAGCAGTGGAACGAGATGAACAAGATGATGGGCAAGATGCGCCAGATGGCCAACGGCATGCAGGGCGGTGGGAAGCAGAACCGCAAGGCCCGTCGCCAGATGCAGAACATGATGCGCCAGATGGGTGGCGGCAACATGGGCGGCATGGGAGGCATGGGCGGCGGCTTCCCGTTCTAGGCCCGGGGCAAGGAGATCGTCTGGGTGGTCCCACTGCGGAGCTGCGGTGGGACCACCCTTTTCGCGCTAGCGCACCCGCAGCTCCCAGAAGGCGACGGCTGCCGCCGCGGCCACGTTGAGCGAGTCGACGCCATTTGCCATGGGGATGATGACGCTGTCGTCACAGGCATCGATGACCTCGTCCGTCAAGCCGGTACCCTCGGTGCCCAGGTAGAGGGCCAGTCGGTCGGCAGAGGCCAGCGACGGGTCGTCGACGCGCAGGGCGCCGTCCCGCAGTGCCAGGGCGACGTTTCGGAAACCATGGTCTGCGAGCAGCCGCGTCGAGGCCATGGGCCAAGGCGGTGGCAGGCGCGCCCAGGGAACCTTCAGCACGCATCCCATCGACACGCGCATCGCCCGACGGGAGAGCGGGTCGGCACAGCCCGGTGCGAGCAGGACGGCGTCGATACCCAGGGCGGCGGCGCTGCGGAATATGGCTCCGACGTTGCTGACGTCTACGATGCCCTCGAGCACGGCGACCCGGCGGGCGCCCTCCAAGACCTCGTCGACGTCTCTCTGACGCGGCCTGCGCAACGCGCACAGGTAGCCCCGCGTCACCTCGAAGCCGACGATGGCGGACATGACCTCCCGTGTCGCGGCATAGACGGGCACATCCTCGGGAAGGCTCGCGATGAGGGCGGACATCGTGTCCAGGTGGCGTTCGTCCAGCAGCAGCGACAACGGCTGCAGGCCCCGCTCCAGCGCCACCTCGATCACGAAGCGCGACTCGGCGATCATGACGGCGCGGCCGGGGTCCAATCGGTTGCGCAATTGATGCTCCGTCAGTCGCGTATACACGTCGATGCGCGGGTCCTCACTGTCAACGATGCGGATAATCATCACAAACTGCCAATCTCGTCTGCGGCTGGGTCCAGTAGGGTACTATACCTGCATGACATGACACCAACGCACCTTCTTCGCAGATACATGACGACAGATTCGCGAGGTACCACGCGTGAGCGATTTCGATACGTTTGAAGATAGCACCGTCGATGACGAGGTCGAGGCCTTCCTCGCCGAGGTCCACGAGGCGATTCGGCCGAAGCGGGCCGAGGAGCAGTCCATCGAGGAACCGGCGTCTCCCGCCACAGGGGAGCTAGAGGCCGATGGGCCCGAAATGGCCATCGATGCGACGCTGCCCGACACGGAAGAGGCAGACGAGGCGGAAGACGGCATTGACGCCATGGACGTGGGGCAGACCATGGTTGCCCCACTCGACCAGATCGAGCCTGACGAGCCGGAGGAATCCTTCGCCGACCCCCTTGCCGACAGTCCCATCGGACAGCCGGCGGGCTTCGAGAGCTTTGACGTGGAGCCTGCCGAGCCGAAGAGGAAGCACCGCCGCTGGCCCACGATCCTGCTGGCGCTGCTGGTGCTCGTGGCAGGCGCCTATCTGGCGGGGGCGGTCTACTTCATGGACACCTTCCTGCCAAACACGACGCTCAACGGCCAGGACGTGTCGATGAAGAGCACCGAGGAGGTCGCCGCGGCGAACAACGCGCTGGCGAACGACTTCCAGTTCGCGGTGACCGGGGACGGTGTCGACCTGGACGTCTCGTCGGAGAGCATCAGGGTGACCTATGACGGCGAGTCGTACGCACGCGCCGCGATTGCCCAGCAGAGTCCCTTCGAATGGCCGCTCGAGATGCTTCAGGGCACCCACGAGCTGACCGTCGACAGCGTCCTGACCTATGACGCGGCTCGTCTTAGCGACGTCGTGGGCTCTGCGATCGACGCAGTCAACAAGGATGCCGTCAAGCCCAAGGACGCCTACGTCACCTTCGACGAGGAGTCGAAGCGCTACAAGGTGGTCCCCGAGGTCGTGGGCACCGAGATAGACAAGCCAACTGCCATCAAGCAGGTGCGCAGCGCGCTCGATGCGGGGGAGCCAAAGGCGGAGCTGGGGGAGGACCTGCTGCTGTCGCCGCAAACCCTCTCCGACGACCCGAAGCTGACCGAGGTCGTCAGCAAGGGCAACTCCTATCTCGAGGCGACGCAGGAGCTCGTGACGCACGACAAGACCGTCGCGACGGTCGGCGAGGACCAGCTGCGCCAGTGGATATCGATGGGCGACGACCTGACCTTCACCTTCGACGAGGAGGCATGTGCCACCTGGACAAAGGGCGACCTCTCCCGCGAGCTGGACAGCTTCGGCTCGACGCGCACCTACACGCGCCCCGACGGGCGCGAGATCACGGTGACGGGTGGCACCTACGGGTGGATCATCGATGGTGCCGACATCGCCAGTAACATCGCGAAGAACGTCATGTCCGGAAAGGCCGGCAAGGTCGACGTCAGCTTCAAGCAGACTGCCGAGAGCTGGAACCCCGGCGGGCAGGACTGGGGCAGCCGCTACATCGACGTCGACCTCTCGGCGCAATACGTCCACTTCTATGACGGGGACACGGTCATCTGGGAGACGGAGTGCGTGACGGGCGGCTTGGACAGCAAGGGTGAGATGCACAACACCCCGACGGGCGTCTATGCCATCAACGACAACAAGCGCAGCGGCAACGTCAAGCTGACCGGCAAGACCGACCCCAAGACGCTGGAGCCCGAGTACATCAGCTACGTGGACTACTGGATGCCCTTCATCGACGACTCGGTGGCGCTGCACGACGCGGACTGGCGCAGCTCCTTCGGCGGTAGCATCTATCTCAGCAACGGCAGCCACGGCTGCGTCAACCTGCCCGTCTCGAAGGCGAGGGAGCTCTATGACATGGCGGAGGTGGGAACGGTCGTCGTCGTCCACGACTAGGACGAGGCCCACGTTCCGGATGACAGCCAACGCCAAATGTCACAGTTTGCGCACAGGTTGTCATAGGACATGTTTGCCGACGCTGCCTTTGGGTATGAACTATGAAACACAGGCCGTGCGACCTGCATGGCTACCCGCAATGAGGAGACCCGTACATGGAGATGAATGACCACAAGCGTCGACAGTCGCTGATCGTGTATGCGATCATCGGCATCGCATTGGGCATCGCCCTGCGGACGATGCTGTATCCCAACATCGTCTCGTCGCAAGTGAAGGAGGTGTCGTACAGCCAGTTCCTCTCGATGGTCGATGACGGCCAGGTCGAGCAGGTCGAGCTGACGACCGGCGACAACGAGATTCGCTTCACGACCGGATCGGGCACCGACACGCAGGTCTACACGACGACGCAGTTCCCGAACGACACCACGCTCGTCTCGCGCCTGGAGGAAAAGGGCGTCGACTTCTCGGCGAAGATCCCCGACACCAGCGGCGAGCTGTGGCTCTACCTGCTCATCAACCTTATGCCACTGATCATCTTTATCGGTGGCGGCTGGCTGCTCAACCGTCGCCTGCGCAAGCAGATGGGCGACGACAACAACATGTCCTTCGGCGGTGGCTTCGGACTCGGTGGCGGCCTCGGCCGCTCGGGGGCCAAGGAGGTCAAGGGCGAGGAGACCGGCGTCACCTTCAAGGATGTCGCCGGACAGGACGAGGCAAAGGAGTCGCTTGCCGAGATCGTCGGCTTCCTGAAGAACCCCGGCCGGTACGCCGAGATCGGCGCGAAGCTGCCCCACGGCGCCTTGCTGGTCGGCCCTCCGGGAACGGGCAAGACGCTGCTGGCCAAGGCCGTCGCAGGCGAGGCCGGCGTGCCCTTCTTCTCCATCAGCGGCTCCGAGTTCGTCGAGATGTTCGTGGGCCGCGGCGCCGCCAAGGTGCGTGACCTGTTCAAGCAGGCCAACGAGAAGGCTCCCTGCATCGTCTTCATCGACGAGATCGACGCCGTCGGCAAGAAACGCGACGTCGGCCTGTCCACCAACGACGAGCGCGAGCAGACGCTGAACCAGCTGCTCTCCGAAATGGACGGCTTCGACAACCACAAGGGCATCGTCGTGCTGGCGGCGACCAACCGACCGGACTCGCTCGACCAGGCGCTGCTGCGCCCCGGGCGCTTCGACCGCCGCATCCCCGTGGAGCTGCCCGACCTCGCCGGACGCGAGGCCATCCTCAAGCTGCACGCCAATGACGTCAAGATGGAGGGTGCGGTCGACTTCGGCGTCGTCGCGCGCCAGACCCCTGGCGCCTCGGGCGCCGACCTTGCCAACATGATCAACGAGGCGGCGCTGCGCGCCGTCCGCATGGGGCGCAACCGCGTCAACCAGACCGACATCCTCGAGAGCGTCGACGTGGTCATCGCTGGCGAGAAGAAGAAGTCGACGGTCCTCTCGGAGCACGAGAAGGAGGTCGTGTCCTACCACGAGACCGGACACGCCATAGTTGCCGCTGTGCAGGACGGCAAGTCCCCCGTGTCGAAGATCACCATCGTGCCGCGCACCTCGGGAGCCCTGGGCTTCACGATGCAGACCGAGAGCGAGGAGCGCTACCTCACCACGCGCGAGGAGTACAAGCAGGAGATTGCCGTGCTGTGTGGTGGCCGTGCCGCTGAGGAGCTGATCTTCGGGCAGATGACCTCCGGCGCCGCCAACGACATCGAACGCGCCACCAAGATCGCCCGCGCCATGGTCACCCAGCTGGGCATGTCGGACCGCTTCGGCATGATGGCGCTGGGCGAGACCCAGAACCGCTATCTGGGCGGCGGAGCGACGCTGACCTGCTCCGAGGGGACGGCGCAGGAGATCGACGCCGAGGTCCAGGCGCTCGTCGAGGAGGGCCACCAGACCGCGTTGCGCACGCTGCAGGCGAATCGCTTCAAGCTGCATGAGATCGCACACTACCTGCAGCGCAAGGAGACCATCACGGGCGAGGAGTTCATGAACATCCTCACGCGCGATGATGGCTTCGCCCCTTCGATGCCGACGCAGGCACAGTAGCCTCGAACGACAGGTTCCAGGCGCCCGGCCGCAGCGGGAGACCGTCTCGGCCGGGCGCCTTTGCACATCTCACGGGCGGGCGTTTTCCTGCGGCACCCAAGGCACCAGTGCGAAGCCCCAGCCGTCCCATTCCCATCGGGTTAGCTGGCCTTCTGTGTCCTCCAGCATGAGCAGACCATTCTCGAAGGACGCTTGGGCGACGTGCGCGCCGAGTGCCGACGAGGTCCACCGCTGTCGCAGCCTGGCCCCATCCCACGACATCACGCTGACATGCTGGCAGAGGTCGTCGTCCTCGCCCTCCAACCAGAACGGGTGCGAGCTGCCGTAGCTGCCCCGACGCCAGAACAGCACGATCGCCTCGTCGACGTCGTCCCCATCGATGTCTGCCGAGAAGGCCTGCGAGACGATCCATGCCGGGCTCGTGCCCGGCACGAGGTCCCCATCGACGATCGCGCAAAGGCGATGGCGCTCGAGGTGGAGCTCGTCAGGCGTCGCGTCACCGTCGAGATCGCACGCCATCGTGCCTTCCGCCTGCACCGACCAGTGCGGCACCAAGAGGGCGTCGCCCGCGAGCGTGCAGGCGAGCGCCCCCGTGACTGCCGCAGATGCCAAGCCCCCGAATACCACCGTGGCCTAGTACTCCTGCGGTGCCGTGAAGCTGGCGACCCAGTCCTCGGGATAGATGCCCGTGCCGGTACCGATCTCGCCGTCGCCGCCCCACGAGGAGTTCAGCATCTCGCGCCAGGCGGAATCGGTCAGGCGGTCGGACATCGGCCACGGGAACTGGTAGAACGTGTAGATGGCACCGCGCGCGATGCGTGGGACCCCGTCGACCGGCACGATGACGTAGACGTTCGCCGCGCGGCCCGTGCCCAGCTCGAGGCAGCTGCCGTTGGGGTCGGTCGCGATGTCCGTGACGACCGCCGCGGGGAACTCGCGGGTCGAGAAGTACGGGTCGTCCGCCTCGTCCTTGTAGACCTCCTGCCAGAAGTGCTCGAGCTGGCCACCGAAGCTGCGAATCAGCTCGAACTCGTCCTCGGTGGGCGTCTCGTTCGTCAGCTCCTTGCTGGCGATGGTTGCCAGCTGGTCTGCCAGCTGGGAGAGCAGGGACAGGTTGTCGGCGTCCTCGTCTCCCAGCATCCCATAGCCCGCAAGCCCCTCCGCCGTCGCACGGGTCAGCGCGGCCAGGCGACCCAGCACGACGGGTTCCGGTTCGACGTAGCCACGGTCGTCGCGGTCGGGGATCTCGTCGCCACCCATCTCGGCCATGACCTGCTTGGCATAGAGGACCGTGTCGTGTTTCAGCTCGGCATAGCTGCCCAGATAGGTGAGCAGGTCCTTGCGCGTCCAAGCCTGGTTCTGCATGAACGGGGGATAGCCGGAGCCCTTCTCGTCCAGCAACGGGCCCAGGGTGTGCAGCCACTGGCTGTAGAGGCTGGCGTTCCACAGGATGTCCCCCGCCTCCGCGATGCCCCCGCGCAGGCGTTCCATGTTCTCCGCATATCCTGCAAAGGCCGTCGCCCCACGGCCCTCGAGGATCGAGAGCGCCTCTTCGGAACCCAAGGCGGCGGGCACGTCGAGCGCGTCAGGCAGCATGCGGCGTCCCCCGTTGGGGTCGTCGCCGACATTGTTGTAGACGAGCTGCTGCATGATGGCGGCATCCAGCGAGAAGCGCTGGCCCATCAGGCGGAAACCCCGGCCCTCCTCCTGCTTGTCGGCGTCCTGGCCCTCGTCGGGGGTGGGCAGGGAGTTGATCTTCGGTGCCTTGGCCTGGGCGGTCAGCTCGTGGAAGCGCGTCCAGCCCTCGTCGTTGGCAAGCAGGTCGGCCGTCGTCGCACCGGCACCGAATGCCTCGTCGATGATGGGACGGTACTCGGGATAGCCGTTGTCGTCGCTCGCCCCGGCGAAGAAGCTGGTCACCGCATAGACGGCCTCCCACGTGGCCAGCGCCTCCCCGTCCAGCGCGACGGTCATCAGGGCCGCGCTACGGTCGAGGTCCTCGTCATCCTGGGCGAAGTTGACCTGCCCGTACCACATCATGGCTCGGAAGTAGCGCTCGAGCTGCTCGTCTCCCTCGTAGTAGCCGCGTGGCTGGAACTGGCTGTAGTCCAGCGGGGCGCCCATGATGGGGGAGTCCGCGATGCCCATGGACTGGTAGATGTTGGAGAGCTCCTGGTCCACGACGTCGTAGACCTCGTCGGGGATCGAGGCCTCGTAGTCGAACAGGACGCAGGGGACGGTGAAGAAGGCCACGTTGCGACGGGCCGCGGACTCCCACGGCGTGCCCGCAGCCTGCTGCAGCTGGTCCTGGCTGGCCTGCTGCATCAGCTGGGCGAGGCGCAGGACCGCGTCTGCCAGGGAGGACCGCTCGGTCGTCTTCAGCAGCTTCGAGAAGTAGAGGTGGTAGGTGTGCATCATCGAGTCGACGGTGACGAAGCTCGGCAGCAGCGCGTAGCGGTTGTCCTCGTACACCTCGTAGAACTCGAAGCTGCCCCCCTGGTTGACCACAAAGAGGTTCTGTGACAGCAGCTGTCGCATGCCCTCGGTGAGGTACCAGTCCTCGAGGTTCGAGACGTTTTCCAGCGCGCACTGGTCCGCCGTGAGGGACACGGTCGGCGTGGTGTCGTTTGCGACGCTCGCCAGGGAGGCGAGCAGCATCGGTCGGTCGAGGCTTGCGATGGCGGGGGCGGCCTCCTGCCCAGCCTGCTCCTGGGGCGCCTCATCCGGGGCCTCGCCCGCAGGCTCCCCCTCCGACACGTCGCTCTTCTTCGAGCAGGCGGCAAGCATCTGCGCGGCGCCCATCCCCATCAGGGCGAGGGCAGACCTCCTGCTCATCGTCATGGACAGGCTCTCGTCGTGCGAACGTTCATCCCTCATCCTGGCCTCCCGCCTCGTCTCGTCGGCATCCCGTGTGCGGACGTCGACGCTCAGTCCTCGCGCTCCTTGATGGTACCGTCCCGATACGCGTCCAGCAGCTCGCGAAGCTCGGCAATCTGCTCGGAGAGCCGTTTGCCGGTGTCGGTGTCGGCAACGGCGAGGCGGGGCTCCTCCGTCTCGATGACGGTGGTGTTGGAGAGGATGTCGGCATTCGTCGCCAGGGCCGCCTCCACCGAGAGGAAGGGCCTGTGCGCCTTGATGCGCATGCCTCCGGATGACGCGATCAGGGTGTAGCCCGCGATGCCCGTGGTCTTGTGGTAGGCCTCGCAGAAGCCACCGTCCACCACCAGACGCCGCGACCCGCCCTTTACGGGACTCTCGCCCTCGCGCTCGCGCACCGGCTTGTGGCCGTTGATGATGTGGCAGTGCTCGCCGGTGAGGCCGAAGTCGACCAGGACGCGCTCGCAGACCTCCTGGTCCTCCGTGAGGTCGAAGTAGGGGTCCTGCGGCTCGACCCAGGCACGCCTGTCGTCCACGAAGGTCCGCTCGAAGGTCTTGGTAACTCGGCCTGACAGGGGCGAGCGCCTGCCGCACCACAGGTACCACATCCAATCGAGGGCCGGCTGGTCGCCACGATGCCACGCACGCCGGGCCACGCGATCGCAGAAGTCGAGGTAGGACCTGCCGCGGTAGGCGACGCCCTCGCCGATGACCTCGGTGAGCGTCCCGTCTGCCTCCAGTGGGACGCAGCCATGGAAGAGCAGGTTGCCGTTGCGCACCAGATAGACCGACCCCTTCTCGTAGAGGAAGGCCACGTGCCTGCGCAGTCGGTCGGACTCATGGAAGGAGCGCACGAGGCCGTTCATGACGTGCTGCTCGTCAGGAGTGAGGGTGTAGGGGTCGTTCGGGTCGACGGTGGGGAAGTCGCAGGTGCGCAGCGGCCAGTCGCGGCCGTCGATGCGCACCGTCGCGCGCGTCAGGTCGAGCGAGCCCAGCAGCAGGCGGTCGTCCATGTGGTAGTTGGGATGGCGCTGTATCAGCTGCCCCTCGACTTTGAAGAGGATGACCGAGATGGCCTTCTCCAGAGGGCTGATGACATCGTCCGCGCGATAGGTGCGCTCGGCGAAGAGGGCGAGGCGACGCAGGCTGATGCCATAGGCACTCTCCACCATCGCCAGCGTGTTGTATCGTATCTGGGTTCGCACCACCGAGGCGATGCAGGCCTCGGAACCCGCCGCAGCGCCCATCCAGGCGATGTCGTGGTTGCCCCACTGGATGTCCACCGAGTGGTGCGCGATCAGGTCGTCCATGATGCGGTCGGCGTGCGTCCCGCGGTCGAACACGTCGCCGACCATGTGCAGGTGGTCGACGGCCAGGCGCTTGATGAGGGCCGCCAGCGAGCAGATGAAGTCGTCCCCGGCACCCGTCGCGACGATGGAGTCGATGATGTGCTTGTGGTACTCGTGACGGATGTGCTCGCCCTCGGCAGAGGCATGCAGCAGCTCCTCGATGATGTAGGCGTACGACTCGGGCAGGGCACGGCGCACCTTGGAGCGCGTGTACTGCTCCGAGACGCGGCGGGCCAGGCGGACGAGGCGCATCAGGGTCGTCCAGTACCATTGGGACAGGTTGAGATGCCCCTCGCGCCGGGCGGCCAGCTTCTCGTGGGGATAGTAGACCAGCGTGCACAGCTCGTCCTTCGCCCAGTCGTCCAGCTCGCCGGCAAAGACCTCCTCCACGTGCTCGCGCACGACGCCCGAGCAGTTGTTGAGGATATGGTCGAAGGCGAGGTACTCGCCGTGGACGTCGCTCATGAAGTGCTCGGTCGGCTTGGGTAGGTCGAGGATGGCCTCCAGGTTGATGATCTCGGTGAACACCGCCTGGGCAGTGGGGAACTGGCGGGACAGGAGACGCAGGTAGCGCAGCTGGTCGGGAGTGGGCTTCTCGGACATGGCAGGTCCTTTCCGTTTGGTTTGTCCCATCATCGCAGCTTTGGACGCCTGGCGCACAGGTCATGTCCGGCAACCGGAGCTGGAAGGCGGCGCGGCTGCCCACGGGCGGGGACGCGAGCAGACGTGTTGCTCCTGCGAACGGTTTCTTTTGCACCCCAAACGGCAGATGTCGTGCTACCATAGCCCCCTAGAGCTGTGAAGGGGACGCGTCCTTGGGATCAGCGCGGCCAACAGAGAGTGGGGTGGCTGAGAGCCCACGACCGCGCGCGCAGGGGTATCACCCCCGAGCTGCAGCCCGAAAGCGTGCATGCGCAAGTAGACGTTGCCGGAGTGGCCGCCGACACAGGCCAGCCGAGTACTGCGGATCTCCGCACGCTGGGTGGTTTCAAGCGAAGTGATTGGCAGGATTGTGCTGCGCTTCGTCCCAGCAGGAGGGACGGGCGCATTTTTTGTGCCCAAGGGACGCGAAAGGACGCGAAGGTGGCAAACGAGTACAAGAAGACCACGAACCTGCCCCAGACGGGATTCCCGATGCGGGGCAACCTGGCTCAGAACGAGCCCAAGCGCCTGAAGGCGTGGGAGGAGGCTGGCGTCTACGAGCTGGTCCTGAAGAAGAACGAGGGCCACGACAAGTTCGTGCTGCACGATGGACCCCCGTACGCCAACGGCCCCATCCACCTTGGCCATGCCCAGAACAAGATCTCCAAGGACATCATCAACCGCTACTGGATGATGCAGGGATACGAGGTCCCCTACGTCCCCGGATGGGACTGCCACGGCCTGCCCATCGAGAACAAGGTCGAGAACATGGTGGGTGGCGACAAGTTCCGCCAGCTCCCCACCGAGAAGATCCGCGAGATGTGCCGCAAGATGGCCGTCGAGCAGGTCGACACGCAGCGCCAGGGCTTCAAGCGCCTGGGCGTGCTGGGCGAGTGGGACAACCCCTACCTCACCTACACCAACGACTATGACGCCACCGACATCGAGATCTTCAAGGCCTTCTTCGACAAGGGCGCCATCTATCGCGGTCGCAAGCCGGTGCACTGGTGCAGCCACTGCCACACCGCGCTCGCGGAGGCCGAGATCGAGTATTCCGACGAGGTGAGCCCCGCCATCTTCGTGCGCTTCGAGATGACCACCGTTCCGGCAGGCCTCGAGGCCTGGGAGGGCAGGCTCGACGTCGCCATCTGGACCACCACGCCCTGGACCCTGCCCGCGGACGACGCGGTCATCCTGCATCCCGAGGCCCGCTACGTGGCGGTGGCCAACGAGGGCCGCGCCTACATCTTTGGCGAGAGCCTCTGGGAGAAGTGCGCCAGCAAGTTCGCCTGGGAGGACGCCGAACTCGTGATGGACGGCGACGAGCCCTGGTCCATGACGGGCGAGGAGCTTGTGGGCAACCGCTACAAGCAGCCCATCTTCGGAGAGCAGGGCGAGGAGGGCGTGTTCATCTACGCGGACTACGTCACGCTCGAGGACGGCACGGGCATCGTGCACTCCGCCCCCGGACATGGCGTTGACGACTACCTCGCCGGCATGAAGTTCGACGTTCCCGTCGTCATGCCCGTCGACGACGACGGGCGCTTCTACGTGGGCGACACGATGGGCACGGGCGGCCCGTTCTCCGGCATGGAGGTCAACGAGGCCAATCCCAAGATCATCGAGTGGCTCCGCGAGCGCGGCATGCTCATCTTGCACGAGGACATCAAGCACAGCTACCCACACTGCTGGCGCTGCAAGAACCCGGTCATCTTCCGTGCCACCAGCCAGTGGTTCGTCTCCATGGACGCCACCGGCCTGCGCAAGCAGGCGCTCTCCGAGCTGCAGAAGGTGCGCTTCTATCCCGTGCACTCCGTCAACCGCATCGGCAGCATGGTGGAGGGCCGTCCGGACTGGTGCATCAGCCGCCAGCGCAACTGGGGCGTTCCCATCCCGGCATTCACCTGCCAGGACTGCGGCGAGACCGTCATGAACGACGAGACGCTCGACGCCGTGATCAGGCTCTTCCGCGAGCAGGGTTCCGACCACTGGTTCACCGACGACCCGGCCAGCTACCTTGGCGACGCCTGCACCTGCCCCAAGTGCGGCAGCCACAGCCTCAAGGCCGACCGCGACATTCTGGACGTGTGGTGGGACTCCGGCGTCAGCCACACCGCCGTCTGCCGCCATCGCGACTACCTCAAGTTCCCCGCTGACGTCTACCTCGAAGGCTCCGACCAGCATCGCGGATGGTTCATGAGCGCGCTCATGACGAGCGTGGGCGCCTATGACGTGGCCCCCTACAAGGCGGTCATCAGCCAAGGCTTCACGCTCGACGGACAGGGCCGCAAGATGTCCAAGAGCCTGGGCAACGTCATCGACCCCAACGCCGAGTGCGACAAGCGCGGCGCCGACATCCTGCGCCTTTGGGTGGCCTCGGTCGACACCTCGAGCGACGTGCCCTGCGATGCCAAGATCCTGAACCAGGTGGGCGACGCCTATCGCAAGATCCGCAACACCATCCGCTTCCTTCTGGGCGAGCTGGAGGGGCAGTTCGACCCCGCCACCCAGGCGGTGCCCGTCGACGAGCTGCTGCCCTACGACCGCCTGGCCCTTGCGCGCCTCTGCCAGGTGCACGACCAGGTGTCCGCAGCCTACGCCAGCTACAACTTCAACGTCGTGTACCGCACGGTCTACGACTACGTGGTGACGGAGCTCTCCAACGCCTACCTCAACGCCACCAAGGACCGAACCTACTGCGGTGGCGCCGCGTCGGCCGAGCGCCGCAGCGCCCAGACCGTCTGGGCCCAGATCCTGTCCATGCTGGTCCACGACCTGCAGCCGATCCTGGCCTACACCTGCGACGAGGCCCTGTCCTACATGCCCGAGGCCCTGCGCGACGGCCAGCAGTGGGCTGCGCTGCTCGACTGGTACCAGGCGCCCCTGTCGGCGGACGAGTACGAGCCGCTGCTTGCTGCCTACACCGCCCTCGACGAGGTGCGCGCCGCCTTCACCAAGGCCTATGACGACGCACAGGCCGCCGGCTCCATCGCCGAGAAGACCACGCAGGCCACCTGCGCGCACGTCACCCTCGATGGCGCGACCCTCGAGGCCTTCGAGGCGGCCGGCATCGACGGCACCACACTCGCCGAGGTGTTCGTCTGCTCCGAGGTCGAGCTGCAGGCGGGCGACTCCCTGTCCTGCGAGGTCCACAACGCGCACGGCGAGAAGTGCCCGCGCTGCTGGAACTGGCGCGAGCTGGGCGAGGACGGCCTGTGCGGGCGCTGCCACGACGTCATGACCGACCTTGCGGCCGAGGAGTAGAGCATTGCAGGTACCCGAGGGGTTCTCAAGGCGGGGCATGGGTGTCGTCGCATTCTGGTTCACCGCGATTCTGGTGGTCATCGCCGACCAGGCAACCAAGGTCGCGGTGCGGCACCTCATGCCCCTCGGCTCCCCGTCGCGCCCGTTCATTCCTGGCCTGATCGACCTCTATCGCGTGGAGAACACGGGTGCCGCGTTCAGCATCGGACGCGGCTCCACGTGGTTCTTCGTCACCTGCGCGATCGTCGCCTTCGTCGTCGCCTGCATCCTGGTCTGGAACAACGACCTGCCCTTCTCGCTGGTCCTGTCCCTGGGCTGCGTCGCGGGCGGTGGCGTCGGCAACATGATCGACCGTCTGGCCACCGGTTCGGTGACGGACTTCCTGGCGACGACCTTCGTCGACTTCCCGGTCTTCAACGTCGCAGACATCTTCGTGACCTGCGGGGTTGCGATAAGCCTGCTGCTGTATCTGCGGTGGGAGGCGACGGAGGGCATCGCCGACTCCTCGTCTCGTGACCACAAGGGCAGCCACCATGCCTGATCGTCTGGTCGAGGCACTGGTGGGGCCCGACGGCGACGGCATGCGCCTGGATTCGTTCCTCGCGACGCGCGACGGCATGCCGTCGCGCTCGGCCTGCGCGCGCCTGGTAGAGGAGGGGGCGGTCACCATCAATGGCACCGCTGCCACCACCAAGGCGGAGCGCGTGCTGCTGGGGGACCGCATACAGGCCCTGGTGCCGGCGCCCGAGCCGTCGCCGGGCGCGCTTGTGCCCAATCCCGACATAGAGCTCGACGTGCGCTTCGAGGACGACTATCTGCTGGTGCTCTCCAAGCAGGCAGGCCTCGTCTGCCACCCGAGTCCCGGCCATGTCGACGACACGCTGGCCAACGCGCTGGTGGCCCACTGCGGGGCCGACCATCTGGGGATGCTGCAGGGCGAGGACCGCCCCGGCATCGTGCACCGCCTGGATATGGACACCTCCGGCCTCATGCTGGCCGCTAAGGACGACGCAACGCAGGGCGCGCTGCAGGACCTCATCCGCCTGCGCACCTTGGACCGTCGCTACATCACGCTCGTGCACGGCTACATCGCGGCTGACGAGGGCACCATCACCACGGGCATCGCGCGCAGCCGTCGCGACCGCCTGCGCATGACCGTCTCGGACGACCCGATGGCGCGCGAGGCCATCACGACCTTCCGCGTGCTGGAGCGCTTCGAGGCCGGCCGCTTCGACGAGGGGTTCACGCTCGTGGAGTGCCATCTCTACACGGGACGCACCCATCAGATCCGCGTGCACATGCGCCACACCAACCACGCCTGCGTGGGCGACCAGCTCTACGGGAGGGGCGACGACCGTGCCAACCATGGATTGAGGCGACAGTTCCTGCACTCCTGGAGCGTGCGATTCGACCATCCCGTGACGGGAGAGCGCATATCGTGCCGCGACACCCTGCCACAGGACCTGCTCGCTATACTGGATGACATCGCGCCGACCTCGATGGGTAGGACCGAGGACGGGGAGCGCATCTGCCCGCTGCTGGGCATGACTGGCGCATAGGGGAGGAGACCCATGGAGTTCAGCCTGCTGGGCGTGCCGCCCATCGTAACCTTCAACAACCTCATCGGCACCCTCTTTGGCGTGGCGTACTTCTACCAGATCGTCTACATCGTCATCAGCCTGCTACGGGGCAGCATCTGCCTTCCCAAGGCCAAGAGGCGCCACCGCTACGCCTACTTCATCGCAGCCCACAACGAGGAGGCCGTCATCGCCAACCTCGTGGAGTCCATCCTGACCCAGAACTACCCCCGGGAGCTCATCGACTGCTTCGTCGTGGCCGATGCCTGCACCGACGCGACCGCGGACCGCGCGCGCGAGGCGGGGGCCATCGTCTACGAGCGCAACGACCTTGCCCGCAAGGGCAAGAGCTGGGTCATGGATTATGGCTTCGACCGCATCCTCAACGAGTACGGCGACATCTACGAGGCCTTCTTCGTCATGGACGCCGACAACGTCCTGTCACCGGACTACACTGAGATCATGAATGACGCCTTCGATGCGGGATACCTCGTCTGCACGAGCTATCGCAACTCGAAGAACTTCGACTCCAGCTGGATCAGCGCGGGCAACGCCCTGTGGTACATCCGCGAGGCGCGCTTCCTCAACAACGTGCGCATGATGAACGGCACGAGCTGCGCCATCTCCGGATCTGGCTGGCTGGTGTCGTCCAAGATCGTCAAGGGCATGCACGGGTGGGACTTCCACACCCTGACCGAGGACATCCAGTTCTCCACCTTCTGCAGCATCCACAACATCCAGATCGGCTACGCGCCGGCCGAGTTCTTTGACGAGCAGCCGGTCACGTTCCACGCCTCGTGGGTGCAGCGCATGCGCTGGACCAAGGGCTTCTACCAGATCTTCTTCTCCTACGGCAACGATCTCGTCAAGGCCATCGCGACAGGTCGGTTCGCCGCCTACGACATGCTGATGACCATCGCCCCCGGCATCCTGCTTACGCTGGTGTCCGCCTTCGTCAACCTCGCCTACCTCGTCATCGGGTCGATGAGCCACGGCTTCATCGCGACGGCGTCCGAGCTGCGCATGGCCACGGGGTCGCTGGTGGCCCTTGTCATAGGTGCCTACGTGACCTTCTTCTTCATGGGCCTCCTGACGACCATCGTAGAGCGCAGGCACATCCACGCCAGCCGCTCCCGCATCATCTCCAACCTGTTCACGTTCCCCGTCTTCATGCTGACCTACGTGCCCATCGGCATCGCGGCCTTCTTCAAGAAGGTCGAGTGGGTGCCCACCAAGCACGACATCGCCGTGAAGTTCGACGACGTGGTGGCAGCGGGGGAGAAGTAGGGGCTGGCATCACGAGGACGTCCCCTCCCACCTGACGCCTGTGCCACTCCGATTCCTGTCCTTGTCGTGGATGGAAAAGAGGGGCGTTGCGCGGTGTTCACGTCTGCTACAATTCCCTCAATATATTCGGTGAGACGCATACGTTTCGCGGCAAACGGTTACAGACCCTAAGGAGGCCTGCATGGCAACATTCTTTGAGGGGGAGTCCCACACCTTTTCCGAGTACCTGCTCGTCCCTGGATACTCCTCGGCAGAGAACATCCCGTCGAACGTCTCGCTGAAGACGCCGCTGGTCAAGTTCAGGCGCGGTGAGGAGAGCGACATCACGCTCAACATCCCGATGGTCTCCGCCATCATGCAGTCGGTCTCCGGCACGCGCCTGGCCATAGCGCTGGCGCAGGAGGGCGGCGTGTCCTTCATATACGGCTCCCAGACCGCCGAGGACGAGGCTGCCATGGTGCGCGAGGTCAAGGCATCCAAGGCAGGCTTCGTCGTCTCCGCGGTCAACCTGACCCCCGACATGACGCTCGAGGAGGTCATGGAGCTGAAGGAGAGGAGCGGCTTCTCCACGATGCCCGTCACCGATGACGGCACCTCCCACGGCAAGCTGCTGGGCATCGTCACCAGCCGCGACTGGCGTCCCAGCCGCGACCCGCTGGACAAGCGCGTGGCCGACTTCATGACCCCGCTCGAGCGCCTGGTCGTCGCCGACGAGGAGACGAGCCTGCACGACTGCAACGACATCATCTGGGATCGCAAGCTCAATGCGCTGCCCATCGTCGACAAGGATGGGCACCTCGTCTCCATCGTGTTCCGCAAGGACTACGACTCCCACAAGTCCAACCCGCTCGAGCTGCTTGACGAGCACAAGCGCTACGTGGTCGGCGCGGGCATCAACACGCGCGACTTCGCCGAGCGCGTCCCACTGCTGCTGGAGGCCGGCGCCGACGTCCTGTGCATCGACTCCTCCGAGGGCTACTCCGAGTGGCAGAAGATCACCATCGACTGGATCCGCGAGCACTATGGCGACAGCGTCAAGGTCGGTGCGGGCAACGTGGTCGATGCCGAGGGCTTCCGCTACCTCGCCGAGTGCGGCGCGGACTTCGTCAAGGTCGGCATCGGCGGAGGCTCCATCTGCATCACGCGCGAGCAGAAGGGCATCGGTCGCGGCCAGGCGTCCGCGTTGATCGACGTGTGCGCCGAGCGCGACCGCTACTTCGAGGAGACCGGTATCTACGTGCCCGTCTGCTCGGACGGCGGCATCGTCTACGACTACCACATGACCCTTGCGCTGGCCATGGGTGCCGACTTCCTCATGCTGGGCCGTTACTTCGCTCGCTTTGACGAGAGCCCCACGCGGCGTCTCTCCGTCAACGGCTCCTATGTCAAGGAGTACTGGGGCGAGGGCTCGGCGCGCGCCCGCAACTGGCAGCGCTACGACCTGGGCGGCAAGAAGGGTCTGACCTTCGTCGAGGGCGTCGACTCCTACGTTCCCTACGCTGGCCCACTGAAGGAGAACGTCCAGGCCTCGCTGACCAAGGTCGTCCACACGATGTGCAACTGCGGCGCGCTCGACCTGGCCGAGCTGCGCGACAAGGCGAAGCTGACGCTGGTCTCCGCGACCTCGCTCGTCGAGGGCGGCGCCCATGACGTCATGCTCAAGGACTCCAACCCCGATGGCCTGAACTTCCACGCATAGGACATCCCACAAGCATCGAGAAAGCAACGAGGGGCTCGCCGCACGAAGACGGCGAGCCCCTCGTACGTTCGGGATGGAGGTCTTCGTCCCGAGCGTACGTCAGGCTGATAGGTGGGCCTTGCGGGTGCCCAGCACCATCAGGATGGTGCCGAGGATGGATGCGGCGACCGCCACGGTGAGGCCGGTCCGCACGGACAGCAGCTGGAAGATCCAGCCTCCCACGAAGCTTGCCAGCAGGCCACCCACGGTGTTTGCGGTGGCGAAGACCGCCTGGCCCTTGTTGCGGTCTTCGTCGTTGACCTGGTCGTTGGCGAAATAGACGATGGCGGGGGTCAGGGCCGCATAGGAGAGCATCTGCAGGATCATGCCCGCGTAGAACATGGGGATGCTGTTGGCGAACAGCAGCACCAGATGCTTCAGCGAGTAGAAGATGGACGAGAAGGCCATGACCTGGTTGACCGTGAGCTTCTTGAGTATGAGCATGAACCCGAACATCGTGGGCAGCTCCACCATGGCCTGGATGAATAGGGCGTTGCCCTGCACGGCCGCAATCTGCTCGTCGGTGCTGCCCTTCATGATGTCGCCGAGGACGGCGCCAAGGTAGGTGTTGAAGACGTTGTGGCAGAAGTACAGCAGCACCAGTGCGAGTATGACCACGATGGTCTTGGGGTACTTGCCGAAGAACTGCAGCACGGAGATGGACTCGCCCTGCTCGACCGCGCCATCGGTAGCGGCCTTGCTCTCGGGAGCCTGCTTGGGTGGGTTCGGCATGATGTTGATGGCCACGATGGTCAGCATGGCGCCCATGATGACCCAGATGGGCAGCGTGTTGCGCCCGAAGGTACCCCAGAGCCTGCCGACGATGTTTGAGCCGACGGCGTAGGCGGCGGATCCGATGCCGCGACATAGGCCATAGTTGATGACCCCGCCCGCCTTCTGGTAGACGAAGGCCATGCCGTTGAGCAGCGGCATGCCCACCGTGGAGGAGGCGAAGGCGACGATGATCACCGGCAGGATGAGGAACGAACCGGCGGGAATGACCAAAAGCAGCGCGGAGAGGCAGGCCACCAGAATCATGGCGCCGGTGATGAAGCGCTTCTGCGTGATCTTCTCGGAACGGTCGACGATGTCGCCGGCGGCGGGCCCGATGAAGACGCCAGCCAGCGAGACGATGGACATTACCGTGCCGATGGTGCCCGACGCGAAGCCGCTCTGGCTGAGGTAGTTGTAGGCAAAGCCCAGCGAGCCGGAGATCAGCAGCATGAAACCTATGTTGGCCAAGGCATATCGTGCGTTGAGATACTTCAGGTTCATCCCATTCCCTCCCCGGTAGCGCAGAAATCTACAAGTCTCAATGGTAACACGGTGCCGCTATTGCAAATCGCATGCGCCAGCTCGCTTCAGCACGGCAAATCGGCAGGTGGTGGGCTATACTGCTTTACTGTTGTGCACGATAGGCAAGACCGTCGCCCGCCGTGAGGGCGACGCGAGGAAGAGAGGCACGTACGTGGCTGACGAAAAGACCATCCCGGCATACGATGCCGAACAGATCGAGCTGAAGTGGCAGAAGGTCTGGGAGGAGCAGGAGACCTTCAAGGCACGCGACGACTCCACCCGTCCGAAGAAGTACGTGCTGGAGATGTTCCCGTATCCCTCAGGCGACCTGCACATGGGGCACGCGCGCAACTACACCATCGGTGACGCGATGGCGCGCCAGGCGCGCATGCGCGGCTTCGAGGTGCTGCACCCGATGGGCTTCGACGCCTTTGGCCTGCCCGCCGAGAACGCCGCCATCAAGCACAACACCCAGGCCGGCAAGTGGACCTATGCCAACATGGACCAGGCCGTCGCAACGATGAAGCGCATGGGCTTCTCCTATGACTATGACCGTCTGGTGCGCACGTGCGATCCCGAGTACTACAAGTGGGGCCAGTGGGCCTTCCTCAAGATGTGGGAACGCGGCCTGGCGTATCGCGCCACGTCACCGGTCAACTGGTGCCCCTCCTGCAACACGGTGCTCGCGAACGAGCAGGTCGTCGACGGCAAGTGCTGGCGCTGCGGATCGGTACCCGAGAAGCGCGAGCTCTCCCAGTGGTACCTCAAGATCACCGACTACGCCCAGGAGCTGCTCGACGACCTGGACCAGCTGACCGGCTGGCCCGAGAACGTCAAGGCCCAGCAGCGCAACTGGATCGGTCGCTCCGAGGGAGCCGAGATCGACTTCGCGCTGGCTGACGAGGACGGGAACGCGACCGACCGCCTCATCACGGTCTTCACGACGCGTCCGGACACGCTCTACGGCACCACGTTCTTCCTGCTGCCGCCCGAGAGCCCCCTTGCCGCCGAGCTGGTCGCCGGCACGGAGCGCGAGGCCGACTACCTCGCCCTGAAGAAGAGCGTGGAGCAGGTCTCGTCGGTCGATAGGCAGGGATCCGAGCGCGAGAAGCACGGCGTCTTCACGGGCCGCTACGTCATCAACCCGCTGACCGGCAAGCAGCTGCCCATCTGGGTCGCCGACTACATCCTGCTGGACTACGGCACGGGCGCCGTCATGGGCGTGCCCTGCGGCGACCAGCGCGACTTCGACTTTGCCCGCAAGTACGACCTGCCCATCCCGCCGATCATCGCCGAGAAGGACGACCCGCTCTACGAGCAGCTGAAGGACCAGCAGGACATGGTCGTCACCAACGTCGACTGGGACCATGCCATGGTCGCCGAGGGCTACCTCATCCAGTCCGGCCCCTTCACCGGCATGCGCGGCGGCAAGCACTCCGAGGCCGTCGACGCCATCATCGGCTACCTGGGCGAGCGCGGCATCGGCCGCTCCAAGGTGCAGTTCCGCCTGCGTGACTGGCTCATCAGCCGCCAGCGCTACTGGGGCAACCCCATCCCGATGATCCACTGCGACGACTGCGGCGACGTGCCCGTCCCGTACGAGGACCTGCCCGTCACCCTGCCCGAGGACCTCGACCTCGGTGCCGGCGAGACGCTGGCCGAGTACGCGCCGTTCTACGAGACCACCTGTCCGAAGTGCGGCAAGCCGGCCCGTCGCATCACCGACACGATGGACACCTTCACCTGCTCCAGCTGGTACTACCTGCGCTACTGCGACCCGCACAACGACGAGCTGCCGTTCTCCAAGGAGTCGGTGGACCACTGGATGTGCGTCGACAACTACATCGGTGGCATCGAGCACGCCATCCTGCACCTGCTCTACTCGCGCTTCTGGACCAAGGTCATGCGCGACCTCGGCATGATCGATGCCGACGAGCCGTTCACCAACCTGCTCTGCCAGGGCATGGTCAAGGACGCCAACGGCGACACCATGAGCAAGTCCAAGGGCAACGTCGTGCCCCCCTCCAGCGTCATCGGCCCCTACGGCGCCGACACGATGCGCCTGGCCATCCTCTTCATCGCCCCGTCCGAGAAGGACTTCAACTGGGACGAGGAGGTCGTCGCGGGTGCCAACCGCTTCATCAAGCGCGCATGGCGCACGGTCTGGGGCCTGGCGGCAGCTGCAGACGCCAGCGCGAAGCTCGACGTGGCTGGTCTCGACGCGGCTGGCGCGGAGCTGTACCGCCGTCTCAACGAGATGGGCCTGAAGTGCACGGCCGACTTCGACCGGGGCCAGTTCAACACCGCCATCAGCGCCGTCATGGAGCTGGTCAACGATGCCAGCGGCTACCTCACCAAGGTGGGGGAGGACGAGCGCGACGCTGCCCTGTGCGCCACCGTGGCTCGCGGGATCGTCGCCATGCTCTCTCCCATCTGCCCGCACTGGGGCGAGGAGCTCTATCACGCTGCCCTCGGCCTGGACGGATCGGTCTATGACGAGCCGTGGCCGACCTTCTCCGAGGAGGCCGCAAAGGCCTCGACCGTCGAGATCGCGGTCCAGGTGAAGGGCAAGGTGCGCGCCCGCATCAACGTGTCCGCGGACGCGGGCAAGGACGAGCTCGAGGCTGCGGCCCGCGAGGCGGTGGCTGGCATCATCGAGGGCAAGGACGTGAAGAAGGTCATCGTCGTACCGGGACGCCTGGTCAACATCGTGGCCGTCTAGGAGCGCCACCGATACGCACGCGAACGGACGGGGCCTGTCGCACGCGAGGTGCGGCAGGCCCCGTCCTTGCAGCCGGCAACGTCTATCGTCAACGCGCGCATGGCCCGTTTCGCATGTTTGGCGGTGGAGAACCTGTGGCAGCTTGACGGGGGGACGGCGCATGGTAAAGTAATGATGTCTTATTTGTTGCTGAGAGGAAGTGGGGCAGAACGTTTGCCCCGCTTCTTTTTATATGTTGAGAGGCAATGCCGGAGAGGAGGACCCATGGCGACAACGCCGCTCGAGATCAAGATCGTCGAGGCGCTCGAGGCCGAGGCAGTGGCCCATGACATCGACGTCGTCGACGTGGAGGTGGTCGGCGCCAAGCGGGCTCCCATCGTGCGCGTGCGCATCGACCATGCCGACGAGGAGGCGCCGACGATCTCGCTGGACGAGGTCAGCGCCCAGAGCGACTGGGTGAACGAGATCATCGACGAGCTGGACCCGTTCCCCGGGTCGTTCGTGCTGGAGATCTCGTCGCCGGGCATGGCACGCCCCCTGCGCAAGCGGCGCGACTTCGACCGCTTCGCCGGACAGACCATCCAGCTGAGCACCACGGCAACGGAGGGCAGGCGCAAGTACACCGGCGAGCTGCTGGGCATGCGCGACGACTCGGTCGTCATCGCCTGCGATGGCGAGGAGTTCGCGATTCCCTTCGACACCGTCAAGACCGCAAAGATAAAGCCCAACTACGACGCCTAGGGGCGTCCAGACCAGAAAGGACAGACCATGGCTTCTGAAATGATGGACGCCCTGATGGCCCTCTGCGAGGAGAAGCACATCGACCAGCTCTACCTCATCGAGCGGCTTGAGCAGTCGCTGGCCAAGAGCTACGCGGAGGTTCTGCACCTCGACTATGGTGCACGCGTCACCATCGACCGCATGACCGGCAACGTCTACGTCTACAAGCTCATTCCCCGCGAGGAGTCCTGGGATGACGAGACCGGCGAGTACACCGAGTTCGACGAGCAGGACGTGACGCCCAAGGACACCAGCCGCATCGCCGCACAGCACGCCAAGGCGGAGATCAAGGCCATCGTCAACAACAGCGCCCGCCAGCAGATCTACGAGGAGTTCTCTCACCGCATCGGCGACATCATCACCGGCACCGTGCTGCAGAGCGCCCCGGAGTTCACCATCGTCAAGATCCGCGAGGGCGTCGAGGCGGAGCTGCCCTACTACAACCTGCAGCGCCACCCCGAGGAGCGCAACGAGCGCCCCAACAACGAGCGCTACACCCACAACCAGCGCATCAAGGCAATCATCGTCGACGTGCGCAACCCCAACGACTCCCAGGCGCCGGTGCGTGACGGACGCCGTCGTCCCGCCATCATCATCTCGCGCACCCACCCCGACCTGATCAAGCGGCTCTTCGAGCTGGAGGTCCCCGAGGTCTATGACGGCGTCGTGGAGGTCCGTTCGGTGGCACGCGAGCCGGGCGTCCGCTCCAAGGTCGCCGTCTCCAGCTATGACGACCGCCTGGACCCGGTGGGCGCCTGCGTCGGCCCCAAGGGCAGCCGCGTGCGCACCGTCGTGTCCGAGCTGCGCGGCGAGCGCGTCGACGTGGTGCTCTGGTCGGACGACCCGGCCCGCTGCGTCGCGAACGCCCTGTCGCCCGCCAAGGTCACGCGCGTCCTGGTGGACTCCGAGAACAACTACGCGACGGTCATCGTCCCCGACGACCAGCTGTCCCTGGCCATTGGCAAGGAGGGCCAGAACGCCCGCCTCGCCGCGCGTCTGACCGGCATGCACATCGACATCAAGAACGAGTCGCTCGCCGCGGACATCATGCGCTCCATCCCGCGCGAGGTCGAGGAGACCAAGGCAGAGGAGGAGGGCGGCCATCGCTGCGAGTACGTCGGTCCCACCGGCATCCAGTGCCGCAACATGGCCCGTCCCGGCTCGCGCTTCTGCGGCATTCACGAGAAGCTGGCCGAGTATGCCGACCTGGACGTCACCAACGACCCCGACTCCCTGATCTAGCGACTTCGTGTCGCCCCTAGCCACCCTGGAACGGAAAGGTAGGTCACATGGCTAAGACCCGCGTGCACGAGCTCGCCACCGAATATGGCATGACCAGCAAGGAGATGCTGGGTCATCTCCGTGACATGAAGATTCCCGCAAAGTCGCCCAGCTCGACGCTGGAGCCCGCATACGTCTCGATCATCCGCAAGAAGCTCGAGCCCATCCTGAAGGCGCGCGCCGACGAGATCGAGGCAGCAAAGCGCGCCGAGGCCGAGGCAAAGGCCGAGGCCGAGCGCATCGCAGCCGAGAAGGCCGAGCAGGAGCGCCTGGAGGCGGAGCGTCGCCGCGAGGCCGAGCGCAGGGCCGAGGAGGCCCGTCGCAAGGCCGAGGAGGAGGCGCGCCGCAAGGCCGAGGAGGAGCGGGCCGCCGAGGAGGCCCGTCGCAAGGCCGAGGAGGAGCGCAACCGCATCCGCGACAACGCGCCCCGCACCACCACCAACTTCACCAGCCTGCTGGACCAGATCGCCCAGCAGGAGCAGGTGCTGAAGAAGCAGAAGGAAGAGGAGGCCAAGGCCCGCGAGGAGGCACGCGCCGCCAAGCGCGAGGCACGTCGCGAGCAGCCCGCCCGACGCGAGCAGCGCGAGGAGGCTCCCGCACGCGGACGTCGCGGTGCCGCCCCCGCCGCGACCACACCTGCCCCCGCCCCCGCGGCCAACGACACGGACCGTGGCGACGGACGCCGTCGCGGCCGCAAGGGTCGCAAGGCCGAGCAGTCCGAGGACCGCTACAGCCGCATGGCCCGCGAGGCGGAGGAGTACAACCGCGAGCACGTGCTGGCCGAGGCGCGCCAGGCCGTCCGCGAGGCCAACGAGGAGTCGACGGGCCGTCGTCGCAAGCGCAAGGAGCGCCGTCAGCGCCAGGCCGAGGAGGCCGCGGAGCAGCAGCGCATCGAGCAGGCCATCGCAAACGACCAGGACCTCTCGCAGCTCGACACGGTCAAGGTCCCGCAGGGCTCGACCGTGGGCGACCTGGCAGAGCTGCTGGGCGTTGCCGCGAACGACATCATCAAGCGCCTGTTCCTGCTGGGCACCCCGCTGACCCTCACCGAGTCGATGTCCGACGAGCTCATCGAGCTGGTCGCCGACGACCTGGGCCGCGACGTCAAGGTCATGACCAAGGAGGAGGAGAACTCCTTCACCTTCTATGACGACCCTGCCTCGCTGAAGAGCCGCCCGCCCGTGGTTACCGTCATGGGACACGTCGACCACGGCAAGACGTCGCTGCTCGACGCGATTCGCCACACCGGTGTGGCGGCAGGCGAGGCCGGCGGCATCACGCAGGCCATCGGCGCATCCCAAGTCAAGATCAACGACCGCATCATCACCTTCATCGACACGCCGGGCCACGAGACCTTCACGGCCATGCGTGCCCGTGGCGCCAAGGTCACCGACATCGTCATCCTGATCGTCGCCGCCGACGACGGCGTCATGCCCCAGACCGTCGAGTCCATCAACCACGCGAAGGCCGCGGGCGTCCCCATCATCGTGGCCGTCAACAAGATCGACAAGGCCGGCGCCGACCCGACGCGCGTGCGCCAGGAGCTGACCGAGTATGGCGTCATCCCCGAGGAGTGGGGCGGCGAGAACATGTTCGTCGACATCTCCGCGCGCCAGAAGATCGGCATCGACGACCTGCTCGAGGCCGTCCTGCTCGAGGCTGACGTCCTGGAGCTCAAGGCCAACCCCGACACCTTCGCCTCGGGCAACGTCCTGGAGGCAAAGCTGGACCGCGGCCGTGGCTCCGTCGCGACGGTTCTGGTCACGCGCGGCACGCTGCACGTGGGCGACGCCCTGGTTGCGGGCATGAGCTATGGCAAGGTCCGCGCCATGATCGACCCCAAGGGCAACCAGGTCAAGGAGGCCACGCCGAGCTACCCCGTCGAGATCCTGGGCCTGCAGAGCGTGCCCATGGCCGGCGACGAGTTCCGCGTCTTCCAGGACGACCGCGACGCCCGCAACCTGGCCGACGAGCGCGCCCTCAAGGCCCGCATCGAGGAGCAGAACAAGGTCAAGCACATCACGCTGGAGAACCTCTTCTCCACGATGGAGGACGCCGAGGTCAAGGAGCTCAACCTCATCATCAAGGCCGACGTGCAGGGCTCCATCGAGGCACTGCAGGACTCCCTCGACAAGATGGACCAGAGCGAGGTGCGCATCAACACCATCCACTCCGCCGTGGGCGCCATCTCCGAGACCGACGTCGTCCTGGCCGACGCGTCCAACGCCATCATCATCGGCTTTGGCGTGCGTCCGGACGCGAAGGCCCGCAGCGCCGCGGAGCGCACGGGTGTCGAGATCCGCTCCTACGACGTCATCTACAAGGCCCTGGAGGACCTGGACGCTGCGCGCATCGGCATGCTCAAGCCCACCGAGGTCGAGGTGTCGACCGGCAACGCCATCGTCCTGGACACCTTCAAGGTGCCCAAGGTCGGCATCGCCGCAGGCGTCCGCGTGGAGGAGGGCGAGATCGCCTCTACCGACCAGGTGCGCCTGGTGCGCGACGGCATCGTGGTCTACAACGGCCGCATCGCCTCGCTGCGCCACTACAAGGACGACGTCAAGTCCCTGCGCTCCGGCTCCGAGGGCGGCATCGGCCTCGAGAACTTCCAGGACATCCACCCCGGCGACATCATCGAGTCCTACCGCATCGATGAGGTCGCGCGTACCGAGTAGGCGATTGACGTGAAGCAGAACCACAACTCCCGTCGCATGGGCCAGCAGGCCCAGGAGAAGCTGGGCTACATCCTGCTGTTCGAGGTCTCCGACCCCGACCTGGAGCTGGTGACGCTCACCGGCTGCGAGGTGTCGGTCGACAAGAGCCTTGTCGTAGCCTACATAAGCTGCGATGCGGAGCGCTACGATACGGTCTCGGCAGCCCTCGCACGCGCCAAGGGACGCATCCGCTCCCTCCTGGGCCGCGCGCTGGGCTGGCGCGTCACGCCGGAGCTGGTGTTTCGCATCGACACGACGGCCGACGAGGCCGAGCGCATCTCGCGTGCGCTTCAGAACGTGCCCGAGACGCTTGCCGTCGAGAAGGACGAGGACGGCTATCCGATCGAGCAGGGCACAGGGGAGTAGGGGGCACGCATGCAGACGAGCACAGGCGCCGATCAGGAAAGCCTCTTCGATGCGATCGCCTATCTCATTGGCGAGGCGCAGACCATAGCCATCTGCGCCCACACCAATCCCGACGGTGACGCGCTGGGATCGCAGCTGGCGCTGAAGCTCCTCATCGAGAGCCGCTGGCCTCGCAAGCGGGTCACCTGCCTGCTTGCCGACGATGACCCCTGCCCACGCATCTATGCCTTCCTGGCGGGGGCGGACCAACTGGTGGCCGCCTCCGCCTACGAGGGCGATCCAGACCTGTTCATCAGCGTCGACCTTTCACTGGCCTCTCGCCTCAACAAGGGCGAGGAGGTCATGCGCAGGTCCCGCACGGTTGCCATCATCGACCATCACCCCTGTGACCATCCTTACGGGGACGCGGCGCTCATCCGGCCCAGCGCGGCCGCGGCCGGGGTCATCGTCGCCGAGTTCGCCCAGCACCTGGGCATCCCCATTACCCCCGAGGTCGCCCAGTGCCTCTTCTGTGCCATCGCGACAGACACGGGCCGCTTCCAGTACCAGAACGCCGACGCCGAGGCCTTCCAGGTGGCCAGCATGCTGGTCGCGGCCGGCGCCAGCCCCTCGGACGTGTCCCTCAACGTCTACCAGAGCTTCCGCCTGCAGTTCCTGCATCTGAAGTCCGTCGTGATGGGCCGCATCACGACCTTCGAGCATGGGCGCATCGCCTACAGCTACGCAACCGTCGCCGACATCGAGCGCACGGGTGCGAGCCTCGACGAGTCGGACGGCCTGGTGGATGTCGTGCGGTCCGTGGCAGGCTCGGAGGTCGCCCTGTTCCTCAAGGAGGTGCCCGGTGGCAAGGTGCGTGGCAACCTGCGTGCCAAGAGCTCCCGGGACATCTCCGGCGTCGCACGGGCCCTGGGCGGAGGCGGGCATCGCGCAGCTTCCGGCTTCACCATCGAGGGCAGCGTCGACGACGCCCTGTGTGCGGCATTGCCCCTGCTGAAGGAGCTGTTCGCAAGCCCGGCCGCACAAGGGGAGACTGATGCCTCGTGAGACGCGGAAGCAGCGGCATCAGCTGCCTCCTCGCCATCGACAAGCCGCTCGGGCTGTCCAGCCACGATGTGGTAAACCGTGTGAGGCGCATACTCGGCGAGCGTCGGGTGGGCCATGCCGGCACGCTTGACCCTGCGGCATCGGGCGTGCTGGTGGTAGGGGTCGGGCAGGCGACGCGCCTGCTGGGCATGCTCACCCTGGACGACAAGCGCTACGTGGCGCGCATCGCGTTCGGAACCCAGACGACGACCGACGACGCAGAGGGGGAGCCCATCAGGACTGCCCCGATACCCGACCGGCTGGCCGATGAGGATTTCGCGCGCACGGCCGTGTCCGCGCTGGTGGGAGACCACGACCAGCTGCCCCCCGCATACTCGGCCATATCCGTCGGAGGGCGCCGCGCCTACGAGATGGCGCGCTCTGGCGACCAGGTCGAGCTGGAGGCCCGTCACGTCACCATATACGACGCCCAGCTGCTCTCCCTCGACCATGGGGAGGGGGTCCTGGTCTGGGACTGCGCGTTCCACGTCTCGAAGGGCACCTACATCCGCAGCATCGCCCGCGACCTGGGCACCAGCCTGGGGACCGCGGCTCACCTGTGTGGGCTCCAACGCGTCTCGTCGGGCCCGATCGGGTTGGCCCGCTGCCTCTCGTTGGAGCAGTTGGAGCTTGCGGGCGCGGGCCAGGTCATGGAGCATGCGCTCAACCCGACCATCGCATTGGGGCATCCGATCCACAGGCTGTCGGAGGGCGACCTCCAGAGCGTTATGGTGGGACGCCCGTTCGCCTGCCCGTCCACCGTGTCCGACCGCGGCGAGATGCGTCCGGCACGCCCGGGCGAGCCGGTCTCGCTCGTGTCCGAAGGGCGCCTGATGGGCGTATGGGAGCGTCGTGGTTCCCGCCTGTGCAGCAAGGCGACCTTCCCCGAGGGTGTGGGAGGTGTTCGCCCGTGATGGAGGAGCTGGCCTTTCCCCTGCAACCCCATGACATGTTGCGGGTCGTGCGAGACTCCGTGCCGATGCGTGGCGAAGGCGCCCGCGCCATCGGCGCCCATCCGCGAGGGGTCACCATCGCCATCGGCGCCTTCGACGGGCTCCACCTGGGGCATCGCGAGCTGATGGCATCCTGCGTCGCGGACGCTGCCGCACGTGGCACGACATCGGTCGTCGTCACCTTCGACCCCGACCCCTCCGAGCTGCTCGCGGGGGAGAGCGCGGAGCGTCGCCTGCTGTCCGTCGAGGATCGCGTGGCCCTCTGCCGCATGCTGGGGGCCGACGAGGTGCTGGTCCTCGCCTTCGACGAGGAGCTTGCGGCGCAGGAGCCCGCACGCTTCATGGAGTCGCTGCGCGAGCGCCTGGGTGCGATCCGTTCGGTTCACGTCGGGTCGAACTTCCATTTCGGCGCACGTGGTGCGGGAAACGTCGAGACGCTGCGGGAGCTGGGGCTGCGCATGAGCTTCGAGGTCGTCCCCCACAGGCTTCTGTCCGTCGACGGGTCGCCCGTGTCTTCTACGCGCATACGCTCCCAGCTGGCGAACGGGCACGTGGAGCAGGCTGCTCGCATGCTGGGACGCCACCACTTCGTGCGCGGGACCGTCGCGCACGGGCGTGGGGAGGGGACGTCGTTCGGCTTCCCCACGGCCAACGTCTGCTGCGACGTACGGTCCTGCCTGCCGGCTGAGGGGGTCTACGCCTGCATCGTCACCGACGGCCGACGCGCCTGGCCCGCGGCCGCCAACGTCGGCGCCCCTCCGACCTTCTCGGACCGCAGGGACGCCTTCCTCGAGGCGAACCTCATCGGCTTCGACGGGGACCTCTACGGCAGCGACCTTGCCGTCATATTCGTGGCCTGGCTGCGTACCTCGCGTCCCTTCTCGTCGATCGAGGAGCTGGAGCGCGTCG
Source organism: uncultured Coriobacteriaceae bacterium (assembly GCA_902778135.1). Taxonomy (GTDB): domain Bacteria; phylum Actinomycetota; class Coriobacteriia; order Coriobacteriales; family Atopobiaceae; genus UBA1367. The sequence goes on along the minus strand of CACYWP010000002.1, from coordinate 114,313 downwards.
TACTGGGCAACATCGACTGGGTGCGACACAACATAGGGGAAGCCAGCGTGGAGGTGCGACCGTGATCACCGACGAGGACAAGGAGCGGGTCCGCCAGGCGACCGACGTGCTTGCCCTCGTGGGCGAGACGGTCGAGCTGCGCCAGCGCGGCAACAGCTTCTGGGGCTGCTGCCCCTTCCATCAGGAGAAGAACCCCTCGTTCCACGTCGACCCCCAGACGGGGCTGTGGAAGTGCTTCGGCTGTGGCGCGTCGGGCGACGTGTTCGCCTACGTGATGAAGCGCGAGTCGCTGGAGTTTCCCGATGCCATCCGCTATCTGGCGGACCGCGCAGGAATCGAGCTCTCGGAGGAGCGGGGCACACGTCGTGGGCCACGGCGCAACCGCCTTGTCGAGGCCCTCGATGCCGCGGAGGACTACTACAGCATGATGCTGCTGCGCGGCCGAGGCGAGGGTCCCGATGCCGGCAGGCGCTACCTGGGTGGCCGTGGCTTCGGGTCCGACGTGTGTCGTCGCTGGAAGCTGGGCTATGCGCCTGGCAACGGACGTCTCGTGGCGCACCTGCGCTCGCTGGGATTCACCCCTGCGGAGATGATCGCCGCGGATTTGGCATTGGACTCGGGCGGGCGCCTGCGCGACCGCTTCTACGAGCGCGTCATGTTCCCCATCCACGACCGCCAGGGACGCACGATCGCCTTTGGCGGACGCGTGCTGGGAGACGCGAAGCCAAAGTACCTCAACACCAAGGAGACCCCCGTCTTCCACAAGTCCAAGCACCTCTTCGCGTTCGACCGAGCGAAGGACGCCATGGTCTCGACGGGGGAGGCCATCGTCTGCGAGGGGTACACCGACGTCATCGCCATGCACGAGGCGGGGCTGTCCAACACCGTGGCGGCGCTGGGCACCTCGTTCTCCGTCGACCACGTGCGCGCCATCTCGGGATTCGCGAAGAGCAGGATCATCTGCATGTTCGATGGTGACGCGGCCGGCCAGAAGGCCGCCGAGCGCGCCGTGCAGTTCCTGGACAAGACCCAGCTGGAGATGGTGTGCGTCGTGCTGCCCGACAACCAGGATCCCGCCGAGTACCTCGCCGACCACGGCGTCGACGCCATGAGGCAGCGCCTGGCAGAGGCCCGGCCCCTGATGGACTTCGTCTTCGAGCGGCGTCTCTCCGCATACGACCTCTCGGTCCCCGGGCAACGGGTCGCCGCACTCGACAGCCTGGCAGAGGTGCTCGCACCACTCTCGGGGTCGGTGCTGCTCGACGGCTATGCTACCCAAATCGCGCAGATGCTGGGCACCTCTGTCGACGAGGCCAAGCGGCGCATACGCCAGCATCCCACGCGCGTCCGTCCCGCTACGGAGGAGACCGGGCCCATGTCCCAGGTCACACCGGCACCCGACACCGACCTGGCGGTCCTGTCATCGGACGAGCGCTTCCAGGTGATTGCCGAGCGGGAGCTGCTGGCCCTGATGGCCACGGCCCCCGACGCCGTTCGTCCCTTCGGAGACCGCATGGCGACCTTCACCTGGGCGGACGCCCGCAACGAGACGATGGCATGGGCCATGCTGGCGACCCCGGAGGGCACATCGCCCGCTGACGTCGTCGCGGCAGCCGAAGGGGTGGTCCCCGAGGCGCCGCGCATCCTCGCTGGCGGCAGCATCGCCGTACTGGAGGGGATGGAGACCGAGCGCAAGGTGGCATTCCTGCTCGACACCGTCGAACTAGCGTCGTGCAGGCGCGAGGTGCAGCAGATACGCGGTCGCCTGAGGGCCCAGGGGTCCGCTCCCGTGGGCGGGGACACGCAGGAGCTCTTCCGTCGAGCGACCGAACTTCAGAAAAGGATGGGCGAATTGGCGAAACGCCTGCCTTCCGTTGTCTAAATCGTCACAAGAACGGGTATCATCCAAAAGTCTTATGTCGAAAGGATGCCTGTGGCTGCTAAAAAAACGAACAAGAACATCACCTTGACTCCCGAGCTCCAGGAAATCGCCGACAAGCTCTCAAGCGGCGGCAGCGGCTCGAAGATCACCGAGGATGACATCCAGATCGCGCTATCCGAAGTCGATGTGACCGACGACGAGCTGTCCGACCTCTACGACTCGGTCCGTGCCCGTGGCGTCGAGATCACCACCGCCGGCAAGGCCGAGGCGGTCGGGATGGACCTCGACGACGACCTGGACCTCGACGACCCGCTGGGCGACGATGACGACCTTGACGTGGTTGACGACGATGACGACGAGAACGCCGAGGCCCGCATGGAGGCGCGTGTCGCCAACGAGGTGCTGCGCTCCACGCCCAAGACCAAGGTCCGCAAGCGCTCCAGCCGTGCCCGCGCCAGGCGCCAGGACACCTCCACCGTCATGCTCACCGGCGACCCGGTCCGCATGTACCTCAAGGAGATCGGCAAGGTCGACCTGCTGACCGCCGAGGAGGAGGTCAACCTCGCCATGAAGATCGAGGCCGGCACCGAGGCCGCCGAGCGCCTCGAGGCCGCCGAGGCAGGCGAGATCGAGCTGACCCGCGCCGAGCAGCGCCGCCTGATGCGCATCGAGCAGGTGGGCCTGGAGGCAAAGCAGGCCCTCATCAGCGCGAACCTGCGCCTGACCGTCTCCATCGCGAAGCGCTACGTCGGCCGCGGCATGCTGTTCCTCGACCTCATCCAGGAGGGCAACCTCGGCCTGATCCGCGCCGTGGAGAAGTTCGACTACACCAAGGGCTTCAAGTTCTCCACCTACGCCACCTGGTGGATCCGCCAGGCCATCACCCGCGCCATCGCCGACCAGGCCCGCACCATCCGCATCCCGGTGCACATGGTCGAGACCATCAACAAGCTCGTGCGCGTCCAGCGCCAGCTGCTGCAGGACCTCGGCCGCGACCCGACCCCCGAGGAGATCGGCGCCGAGATGGGCATGAGCGCCGACCGCGTCCGCGAGATCCAGAAGATCAGCCAGGAGCCCGTCAGCCTCGAGACCCCGATCGGCGAGGAGGAGGACTCCCAGCTCGGCGACTTCATCGAGGACTCCACCGCCGTCGCGCCGCCCGAGGCCGCCAGCGAGTCGATGCTGCGCGAGCAGCTTGACCAGGTGCTGGACAGCCTGGCCGACCGCGAGCGCAAGGTCATCAAGTTCCGCTTCGGCCTGGAGGACGGACACCCGCGCACGCTGGAGGAGGTCGGACGCGAGTTTGGCGTCACGCGCGAGCGCATCCGCCAGATCGAGAGCAAGACCTTGGCCAAGCTGCGCCACCCCAGCCGCTCCGGCCGCCTGAAGGACTATATGGAGGACTAGGAGGCCCTCCGACCATCGTCACATCTGCGGACGCCTCACGAGTGTGGGGCGTCCGCTTCTTGGTAGACGTGTCGAGCCTGCGGCATCTTCGGGCCACAGAAAAAAGTTTAGGTTGGGACTTGCGTTTGGCTGAGGGTTCTCGTATAGTTCTTTCTTGCGCAAGGACATATTCCCCGGTGGCGCAGTGGTAGCGCAGCGGACTGTTAATCCGTATGTCGTAGGTTCGAATCCTACCCGGGGAGCCAGCATTCTCCGCAGGCCAGCCAGACGGTTGGCCTGTTCTCATATCAACGTTCGCACACATGCATCGTGGTTTGGTGGGGGAGTGCCACCCGAACGCTAGCACCGCCGCCGTTATGCTAAGGTTCTCCTACTTGCATCGAAGGATGGGACAGGGAGCCTCGTCTTGGACGAACTCGCAACGACACAGAAGACCGGTCAGATGACGCTGTCAGACAGGGATGCGTGGTATCCCGAACCGCAGCGCGACCGATACATTCTCCAACAGCTCGTGCTGAAGGACTTCAAGCTGAAGTATCGCCGCAGCGCCATGGGCGTCGCGTGGAGCGTGCTCAACCCGCTGCTGATGATGTGCGTCATGGCCGCAGCCTTCTCGCGCATGATCGGCCTGTCGGCCAACGGCATCCCCAACTACCCGCTCTACATCATCCTTGGCAACGTCACCTTCAGCTTCGTCAGCGAGTCCACCAGCGCGGGCATGGGTTCCATCATCGCCGCCTCGTCGCTGCTCAAGAAGGTCAAGATCAACCGCTGGGTCTTTCCCGTCGAGAAGGTCCTGTTCGCGGCGGTCAACTTCTTCTTCTCGCTGATAGCCGTGGCGCTCGTCATGCTGTTCTTCCGCATCGCGCCGACATGGCACCTGCTGCTGTTGCCCCTGCTCGTCCTCTACATCGCCATCTTCAGCTGCGGGTTGTCGCTGCTGCTCTCCGCAGCGGCGGTCTTCTTCCGTGACGTGATGCACCTGTGGAGCGTCTTCCTGACGGCGTGGACCTATGCGACGCCGCTCTTCTACCCCCAGGAGATCCTGCCGGCGTGGATGATCTCGCTGGAGCGCTTCAACCCCATGTACCACTTCGTCACCTACATCCGCGACCTGCTGCTCTACCAGCAGACGCCGTCGCTCTCGCTCAACCTCGCGTGCATCTCGTGCTCGCTGCTCTCGCTGGCCATCGGCTTGTTCGTCTTCCGTCGCACCGAGCGCCGGTTCATCCTGTACATCTAGGGGGACGTGATGGACGAGACGACACGAGACCACAACTGGTACATCGAGCTGCACCTGGAGCACGAGACCATCAAGGAGACCGAGTACGGCTGCCTTGACGTCGCGGCGCGCGCCATCAACAAGGACCTGGTCAAATACGTCTATCACTACCGCAGCGAGGACGGCGAGCTGACCGATGGGACCGAGGTCACCCCGTCTGCCCGTTTCGTGTTCATCCCGCCTGCGGCGGGACGCTTCGAGATCTCGGTCAAGGCCATGGCCCCGGACGGCACCATCGAGACCGGGTCGGTCTGGCTGACCGTCGTACGCACGCAGCCCCTCGCCCGACCGACGGTCGACGAGAACGCCGAGACCGTCATCAAGGTCGATGACGTGTCGATGGTCTTCAACATCGCCAACGAGCGCTACAACTCGCTGAAGGAGTACTTCATCGCACTGGCTCGCCACGAGCTGCACTTCAAGGAGTTCCGCGCCCTCGACCACATCTCCTTCGAGGTCAAGCGCGGCGAGGCCTTCGGTCTCGTTGGCACCAACGGCTCCGGCAAGTCGACCATGCTCAAGGTCATCGCCGGCGTGCTGGACGCGACGGAGGGCAGCTGCTCCATCACTGGCAGCATCGCGCCGCTCATCGAGCTGGGGGCGGGCTTCGACCCAGAGCTGACAGCTGCCGAGAACATCTACCTCAACGGCTCGCTGCTGGGCTACCGCAAGGAGTTCATCGACCAGCGCTTTGACGACATCGTCGAGTTCGCGGAGCTGGACGGCTTCATGGAGATGCCGCTGAAGAACTACTCCAGCGGCATGATGGCCCGCATCGCCTTCGCCATCGCGACGGTCACCAAGCCCGACGTGCTCATCGTCGACGAGACCCTCTCGGTCGGCGACTTCCTCTTCCAGCAGAAGTGCGAGAAGCGCATCAAGGAGTTCGTCGACAGCGGCGATGTGACCGTGTTGCTCGTCAGTCACAGCATCGACCTGGTGGAGCGCCTGTGCAACCGTGTATGCTGGATAGAGAAGGGCGAGCTGCGCATGGTGGGCCCCACCGACGAGGTCTGTTCCGAATACAAGAAGTACCGGAGGTGACAACCATGGCCGACATCGACGTCTCGGTCATCGTTCCCTGCTACAACACCGAGGCCTATCTTGACCAGGCGCTCGCGTCCGCAGAGCAGAATGACCGCATCTCGCTCGAGATCATCGTCCTCAACGATGGATCGACCGACGGTTCGCTGCAGATCATGCGTGCCCACGAGGCCGCCGATCCCCGCGTGCGCGTCATCGACAAGCAGAACCAGGGCTATGGCGCGTCGGTCAACCGCGGCATCGACGAGGCCCGAGGCACCTACATCGCCATCCTCGAGCCGGACGACTGGGTAAACCCGCACATGTACGACGACCTCTTCGAGTACGGCCAGACCTTCGCCGACCAGGGGCTGCCGGACATCATCAAGTCGCCCTACACCCGCGTCGTGATGCCCGAGACCTCCGACCAATTCCTGTGCAACTGCTCGTACTACAAGCGCATCGACCCGGGCTTCCAGCCCTTCACGCTCGCTGACGCGCCGCACCTCATCCAGCACCACCCGTCCATCTGGTCCGCCATCTACCGCAAGGGCTTCCTCGCCGAGAAGGGCATCCGCCTGATGGAGGTGCCCGGGGCGGGCTGGGTCGACAACCCCTTCCTCATCGAGACCCTCTGCCAGGCTTCCTCCATCGTCTACCTCGAGCGTCCCTACTACAACTATCGGGAGGACCTGCCGGGCTCCTCGTCGGTGCTGAAGAAGGCGCGCCTGTGCTTCGATCGCTGGAACGACATGGCTGACATCATCGAGCGGCTGGGCATCACCGACGACGGCATCCTCAAGGCCTTCTACGTCATCGGCTTCCGCTACGTGGGCGGTTCGTTCGCCCAGTTCGGCGACGACAACCCCGACATAGCTCTGTGGTCGAAGGAGATCTTCGACCGCATGGACCCGGAGCGCGTCGTACGCATCAAGAACCTCTCCGGCCACTCGAAGAAGATCTTCTTCGAGCTGACGGGGAAGGAGCCCATCCCGTACAGCCCGCTGCCGTACTATGGCGAGCTGGTCAACGAGTTCTTCTACTCGATGCGCACCAATGGCATCGGGTTCGCCCTGGGGCGCATCAACCTCTACACCAGGCAGAAGGCGACCGAGGCGGGCATCCTCAAGCAGAAGCTCAACATCGCGGAATAGGGTCGGCGGGCAACGCCCGCCAACAAGACATGCGAACACGGCGGGACCGCATCCGAGGGTGCGGTCCCGCCTCTTTTCCTCTCGTCGCGACACCCCAATTGTGTCCGGACCCCTTGCGATACTCCAAACAACTGTTCGTCTTCCTCCCGCGGGGTGCGAGAGGGGAGGGTGGGGGACCATGGACACGTCGCGAACGATACTGCATGTCGACATGAACTGCTTCTACGCCTCGGTGGAGATGGCCGAGCGGCCCGAGCTGCGCGGCCTGCCCGTCATCGTGGGCGGCAACGAGGAGATGCGCCACGGCATCGTGCTGACGGCCAGCTATCCCGCCAAGCGCCGTGGGGTCAAGACGGGGTCGGCCCTGTGGGAGGCGCGCAAGGCCTGCCCCGACGCCGTCATCGTGCCGCCGCGCTACGACCTGTACATGCGCTACTCGCGCCTGGCGCGCGCCATCTACTACCAGTACACCGACCTGGTCGAGCCCTTCGGGCTGGACGAGGCGTGGCTGGACGTCACCCGGTCGGTGCACCTGCAGGGTGGGGACGCCCTGCTCGTCGCCAGGGAGATATCGGAGCGCATGGTCTGCGAGCTGGGGGTGACCGTGTCGGTGGGCCTCAGCTGGAACAAGATCTTCGCCAAGTTCGGCAGCGACTACGAGAAGCCGGACGGCCTCACCGTCGTCTCCCCGGACAACGCCCAGGACCTGGTCTGGCCCGCCCCGGTCCGCGACCTGCTCTACGTGGGGCCCGCCACGACCCGCAAGCTGGAGCATCTGGGCATCCGCACCATCGGCCAGCTGGCCCAGGCGGACACCGAGCTGCTCCGGCGCATCCTGGGCAAGATGGGCGTGGTCGTCCAGGCCTTCGCCCGTGGCGAGGACGACTCTCCCGTCCGTCCGCTTGCGCCGGCACTGCACGACATCGAGCACGAGGTCAAGGGGGTCGGCAACGGCATCACCTGTCCCTTCGACGTGGAGGACGAGCGCACGGCGCGGCAGGTCATATGGCTGATGGGCGAGTCGGTTGCCCAACGCCTGCGCGCGGCCGGACTGGCGGCACGCACGGTCAGCGCCTACGGGCGCGACTTCCGCACGCTCGCCGCGCGCAGCAGGCAGACGACGCTCCCTCGTCCCACCCAGCTGACGGGGGAGATCTGCTCCGCTGCGGCAGACCTGCTGGTGGGGGACTGGGACTTCGCCCATGGCGACAAGGTCCGCGCCCTCGGCGTCCGCGCCACCAATCTCGTCCCGGCCCAGAGGGCCGTGCAGCTGGACCTCTGGGGCGTCGAGACGCGCCGCCAGCGTCGCCTCGAGCTGGATCGCACCATCGACGAACTGCGGGGACGCTATGGCAACCACGCGGTGCGCCGCCTCTCGGAGCTGAGCGACGCGCGCCTGTCGACGCTAGACCCCCAGAGGGACAACGTCGTCCATCCCGTCAGCTTCTTTGCCTAGGGCCGTGACGGCATGAGGGGCATCGCAGGCAGGGAGAAGCGCTATGTCCGGGTCCTGGCCGAGACGACGGAGGAGGGGACCATCGTTCCCCTCGAGGTCGTATGGGACACGGGCACCCGCTACCATATCGACCGCGTGCTGGACTGCCGCCAGGCCCGCTCGATGAGGACCGGGGGCTCTGGGATGCGCTACACCGTGCGCGTCGGTGACAGCACGACCCACCTGTGGTACGAGGGGCCGCGCTGGTTCGTGGAGGCGAAGGTCCTCACCATGCCGAACGGCTAGGGGAGGTGCCAGGCGCCACGCGCACGAAACGACCCTCCTGTCGCTTCGTTCCAGGGGCGGGCCCGCGCAAGCGGTAGGATGGGGGATAGACACGAGGCAAGGGGGAGCGCATGGGTGACGTTCGCTGGGAGATCGAGACATGGACCGGTTCGGGCGAGGGGCGCGTCAACGAGGACTTCGCTCTGGTGGACGTCGACGCATGCTGCGCCGTGCTGATGGACGGTGCAACCGGCCTGACGAAGGCGAACCTGGTGGCGGGCACGAGCGATGCGGCATGGTATGCGCGCCGCCTGTGCGAGGTACTGGCTGGGACGCTCGCCACGACAGGCCTTGCGCTGGACGAGGCCTTGCCCGTCGCCGGCCACGCCGTCGCAGACGACTACCGGCTCTTTCCCGGAGCGGACGACCTCTCCCGCATAGACGAGCCCAACGGCAGCCTGGTGGCCATCGACTGGCGGGGAGGCAACGTCACCCTGGCAATGCTGGGGGATTGCACGGCCGTGGTCACCCTGCGCGACGGCAGTCGCGTGGTGCTGCATGACGACACCCTCACCCAGCTGGACGAGCAGAACTATCGTCGCATGCTCTCCTATGCCCAGAGCCATGGGACGACCATGAGGCGCGCACGCGTCGCGCTCAACCCACGCTTCATCGAGAACCGCCTCAAGATGAACCAGCCGGGAGGCTACTGGGCGGCGGACGTGTCGTGTGCCGGCATGACCCATGCGCAGGTCACGACCTACCCCGCTGACATCGTGAGGTCGGTCTTCGCCTGCTCCGACGGCTATGCAGCCGCCGTCGACATGGGGGTCGTCCCCGACGCCGCGCGGCTGGCGGGACGCGTCGAGGACGGGGAGGGACGCGCGCTTGGGCGGCTGCTGCGGGAGGCGGAGACGGCCGACGAGGGCTGCTGGCGCGTCCCCCGCTCGAAGACCAGCGACGACGCCACCTACGTGTTGGTGCGCTTCGACGGGCCCAGCCAGGGCTGATGGCGCGTGACGTCCAACAATCGCCGCATCCGCACCGTTCGGCGTCACGTATGCCTGTGTGGAATCGGTTCCACATAAGATAGGAAAAGCTATGCGCCCCCGAGGGTGGGGAGTGCCCGTCGTCCAAAGGAGGACCTATGAGCAACGATTCCTGGCGTCCCTTGCTGCACCTTGCCCCGTACAAGGGATCCATCTCGGACCCCAACGGCATGTGCCAGTTCAAGGGCACCTACCACTTCTTCTGCCAGAACGCCCCCACCTATCCCGGCGACTACGACTCTCCCCACGGCTGGGGCCACTTCGCCTCGCGCGACCTGGTGAACTGGGTCTTCCTTGGCTGCCACGTCATGCCCGACTCCCCGGCGGACCGTGACGGCAGCTACTCCGGCGGCGCCTACATCAACGACGAGACCGACGAGCTGTGGCTCTACTACACCGGCAACATCCGCACCGGCGAGGGCGACGGCACCACCTCGGGCCGCCTGGCCAACCAGACCCTCATGAAGTCCTACAACGGCATCAACCTCGGCGTCAAGCAGATCGTGCTCGACAACTCCGGCTATCCCGCGTACTGCAGCTGCCACGTCCGCGACCCCAAGGTCTGGAAGCAGGACGGCACGATGCACATGATGCTCGGCGCACGCACGCTCGCCGACAGCCGCGGCGCCATCATGCTGTACGACTCCATCGATGGCGTCAACTGGAGCATGGCCGGTGCGGTCACCAACCTCGAGAAGGATCCGTTCGGCTACATGTGGGAGTGCCCGGACCGCATCGTCCTCGAGGGCAAGGAGTATCTCTCCACGTGCCCGCAGGGCATGGTCGGCTCCAACGATCCCGACGACCCCGAGCGCGTCACCTGCCAGAACGTCCACGCCGCCGGCTACTTCCCCATCGAGGGGCGCATCATCGACCTCATGCACCTCGACACCAGGCGCATGAACGCCGACGCCCCGCGTGCCGCCATCGACGAGCGCGAGTTCATCGACTGGGACTACGGCTTCGACTACTACGCCTGCCAGTCCCTCGTCGACGAGAAGGGCCGTACCATCCTCATCGGCTGGATGAGCCTGCCGCATGACAAGGACGACATCCGCGCCTACGACAACCCCACCGACACCTGGCGCGGCGCCCTGACGACCCCGCGCGTGCTGTCCGTCTGCCCCAAGTGCGGCCGCATCCTGCAGAATCCCGCCGAGGAGTTCGACGCCCTGCGCGGCGAGGCCCAGGCATGGGAGGGTTCGGTCACGCTGCCCAAGTGCGCTGACGTCGTCATCGACGGCATCGAGGGCGAGGGCAAGGTCGCCTTTGGCGACTTCCTCGAGCTCACCTACAAGGATGGCAGGGCGGAGCTGCTGTTCCTGGACGACGAGGTCGGACAGGGCCGCAAGGGTCGCCGCGCCATCATCCCGCAGGTCAGCGACATCCGCATCGTCGTCGACACCTCCATCCTCGAGATCTTCGTCAATGGTGGCGGCTGGGTCTTCTCCACGCGCTACTTCCAGGAGTCCGACGAGCTCACCATCAGCTCGACCTTCTCGAGCAAGAGCCAGGTCTGGTACCCCATGCAACCAATCACCATCAACTACCTCGTCGAGCGCTAACGACATCGACATGGCAGCGCCAGGGGCCGGGGCATCGCACCCGGCCCCTTCTCGTCAGATGGCTCCAACCTCTCGCGCTGCAGGCCGAAGAGCGAATGGGATGCGTTTATGAAGGGCTCCTACCTTCTCGTAAGAGCTTGGTAAGATACCTCAATTGGGACAACGTTTGGGGTACCATAGACGTTCGATTGCTTCGGCGGGAGGGTTACGTTGGCTAAGGTCAAGGAGCGCGTCAAAAAAACGGTGAAGGAGAACGTCGCACCCGACGTTGCCCAAGCCCAGCTCGAGGGCACGGCAAACCCTCCCGTTGGCACGCCTGACAATCCGTCCGACAAGATTCTGACGGTCGCGAACTTCATAACGCTCTGTCGCTTCATCTTGACCATCGCCTTCCTCGTCCTGTTCGTGCGCGGCGGCAACCGCTCGCTGGCCCTGTGGTTCTATGCCATCGCCGCGCTCACCGACTTCCTGGATGGTTGGGTGGCACGTGCCACCCAGACGGTCAGCTGGGTGGGGAAGGTCTCCGACCCCATCATGGACCGCGTCCTGCTCTTCACGGGCGTCGTGGGGCTCGTCGCCACCGGCGACCTGCCCTGGTGGGTGGCCGTCTTCGTCATCGGTCGCGACATCGTGCTGCTGGGCGGCAACATATACCTGCGCAAGTTCTGGAAGCGTCCGGTTGACGTCATCTACATCGGCAAGCTCTCGACGGCGCTGTTCATGACGGGCTTCTGTGACCTGCTGCTTGACGTCCCCCAGGTGGTCGGGCCGAAGCTGCTCGATGTCAGCTGGCTGCCGGGACTGAACGGTGCGTCCTCCGCCGCCGGCATCTACCTGGTGTACCTGGCCATCATCTTCTCCACCATCACGGCCGTCACCTACTACCGCCAGGGATTTGCGATCAAGGACCGCGTCCTTGCAGAGCGAGAGGCCGAGACCCATACCCAGAACAGGTAGGCAGCTCATGCGCCACATGCTTCGCTTCCTCTGTCGTCTGATGACGGCATGCATCCTACTCCTATCTCCCCGCATCGCCCTCGCCTTCGAAACCGAGCCCGTCGTCGAACACGGATCCGCCGCCATCGTCTGCGACGAATTCGGAAACGTGCTCTATGGCCTCAACGAGGACGAGGCCATGCCGATGGCCTCGATCACCAAGGTCATGACGGCAATGGTCGCCTTGGATTCCGGCATCGACCTCGACGAGCCCATCGCGTTCGTCTACGAGGAGTACCCCGAGGGCTCGCAGCTCGCCGGATACAAGGATGGCGACACCCCGACCTTCCGCGAGCTGCTGCAGGCGATGCTCGTCTACTCGGGCAACGACGCAGCAACCAACGTCGCCTATGCGGTGGCCGGCAGCAAGGAGGGCTTCGCCGAGCTCATGAACCAGAAGGCCGAGCAGATAGGCCTCGAGAACACGCACTTCGCGAACCCGCACGGCCTCGAGGAGGAGGGGCACTACTCCAGCGCCTCCGACCTCGTCAAGATGGGCCGCTACGCGATGGACCACTACCCCTTCATCCGCCAGACCGTCTCGCGCGACAGCATCGTCATCGTCGCCGACGGCAAGGAGGTCAAGCTCGAGTCCACCGACGAGCTGATGGGACGCTATCTGGGCCTCCTCGGCATCAAGACGGGCAACACGGAGAGCGGCGCGTCCTTCCTGGGCGCCGCCCGCCGCAACCTCGTGACGCTCTACTCGTGCGTGCTGTGCAGCGACACGGAGGAGGGGCGCTTCGAGGACACGGTCAGCCTGCTCGACTGGGGCTTTGGGCTGTACGCGGACAAGAGCCTGGCGCATGGCGACTGGCTGCTGCGCATGGCCCCATGGCAGGACGGGTTCTGGCTGCGCTGCCCCGTCTCGGCAAAGCGAAGCGTCGTCGGCTCGGTCTTCTGCGAGGGCGACGTCACCTACACGACGGTCATGTTCAAGCCAAACACGCTGGTCAGGGCGAACTCGACCTACGGGACCACCGTCTGGAACCAGTCGGGACGCCATGTCGAGAGCGTCTCGTACGATGCGGGCTGCACACAGCTGGTCTCCGCATGGAGCCCCGTGACGATGCCGCTGTTCGAGGATGTCGAAGGGATGGTGGGGTAATGGCCAGCCTCTGGGAGACCATCGAGGATGCTCCCCTCTACGGCGAGCATCTCCTGCTGGGTGGCACCTTTGCAGGTGACGACCAGTTGCTGGCGATGCCGACGCACTACGGGGACCCCTCCTCGGAGCGTCCCTCGTTCAGCGAGGGTTGCGCCCTCGTCGACCTGTCCGGCATGGCCGCAATGCTGGTGAGCGGACCGGGTGCCGACTCCTTCGTCCACGCATGCTGCGCGCAGGCGCCGCTGTCGGTGGGGGAGTGCGGCTTCGGCGCCATCGTCACGGGTGACGGGTCGATTGCGTCCGTCCCGCTGGTGGCACGGACCGGCGATGCCGAGTACCTGCTCTGGGACCCGCTCGAGCGTGGTCTGATGCTACAGCCCTGGCTGGGCTTCCTCGCGGCGATCGAGCAGGATGGCTTCCGTCCCTATGAGGGCGTGAACGTGGAGGACGTCAGCGACTCGCTGGTACCCCTGCTTCTCTGGGGTCCGCAGGCGACGGCCGTTCTCGGCGATTACGTGAGGGACCTCTCGTGCCTTCCCGCCCCGGGAACGGTCGCCAACGTCACGCTCGACCGCATCGAGACGCTGGTCGCCTCGCTGCCGGGCCTCGACGTCCCCAGCTTCCTACTGCTCGTTCCACCCCGGGCCGCGCGCGTCCTGTGGCGCAGCCTGCTGTCGTTCCCGATCGTCACGCCGGTGGGCAGCGCCTCGCTTTCGTCGCACGCTCGACACGCCTACCCATGGGTGGGCCATGCCCAGCTCGACGGTCGTCTCGAGCTCGCGTTCGAGCAGCTCGTCGAATGGGAGCTCGCCCGCGCGGAGGCCGACTTCATCGGGGCTCGCGCCCTTCTGCGGGACATCGGTTAGCGACATCGCCATCGCTCGCAGCAGCCCGATTCGCTATCCTAATGCACGTCAGGCCACTGGCCGCAGCAACCACTCGTTCCGAACCGCCGGCGTAAGGAGGGGCAGGCGATGAAGTATGCCATCAACGCACCGGGTGCTCCAGAGGCCATAGGGCCATATTCCCAGGGAACGACGGCCGGTAGGCTCGTGTTCGCGTCTGGCCAGCTGCCCATCGACAAGAGCCATCCGCACCACCTCGTCCCCGGCGGCATCCGCGAGCAGACCGAGCAGGTCATCCACAACTGCCGCGTCCTTCTGGAGGCGACGGGATGCACCCTGGACGACGTCGCCCAGACCAACGTCTACCTCGCCGACATCTCCCTGATGGCAGAGATGAACGAGGTGTACGCGAACCACTTCATGATGCCCGCCCCGGCACGCACGGTCGTGGCCGTAGATGGCCTTCCCATGGGCGCGCTCATCGAGATGGACTGCGTCGCCTGCCGTTAGCGCTATCATATAAAAGTACTTGTTTCTTCGAGGGGAGCACGAATGCAGCCCAGCAACAACGCCATGGGTTCCACCGAGATATTTCGCATGCCGTCGGCCGACTCCACGGTCCCTGACCTGATGGGCGGCAAGCGGCCGGCATACCCGACCCTTGCCATCGTCAAGGGCCCGCACACGGGGTCGGTCTTCGACCTCACGACCGACATCATCACGTTGGGACGCGAGCCCTCCAACAGCGTCTTCCTCAACGACATGACCGTCTCGCGCCACCATGCGCGCATCGACCTGTCCGGCATGTCCTCCGGCTTCGCCACGATCGAGGACCTCGGGTCACTCAACGGGACCTGGGTGGATGGCGCCATAGTCAACAAGGCCATGCTAAAGGACGGCTCCACGGTCCAGATCGGCACGTTCCGCATGGTCTTCCACACCAACCGTCGGCCCATCAGAATCGAGACCGGGGCATAGCACATGCCTGACGCAGGATATCTCACCATCGGCAAGGTCGTGAAGCGCCTGCAGCAGCGCTATCCGGACCTCTCTGTCTCGAAGGTCCGCTATCTTGAGGACGAGGGGTTGCTGACGCCGGCGCGCACGCCGGGCGGCTACCGCCTCTACTCGCAGCACGACATCAACCGCCTGGAGACCATCCTGCACCTGCAGAAGACGCGCTTCCTGCCCTTGCAGGTCATCAAGGAGGAGCTGGAGAAGGGGGAGAGCGGCATGCTCTCCTCGTCCGGCTCGAACCTTCCCGCGGGGCTGACGAAGGGTGACGATGACGAGACGGCCAACCGCCTGCATCCCATCGACCGCATGCCCGAGATTGCCGGCGCCCCGGTCAGCTTCGTCCGTCAGCTGGCCGACGTCGGCATCATCACGCTGAAGCGCTCGCCTCACGGCCGCGACCTCGTCGATGGTCACGACCTGCCCCTCATCCGCATCTGCCACGAGCTCAGCCGCTTCGGCATCGGCCCGCGCAACCTGCGCCAATACGTCACGGCGGCAAACCGCGAGAGCGCCATGTTCGAGCAGGCGCTCGTCGTCTATGCCCGAAAGGGTGGGGGAGTCGAGGCAGAGCTGACCGACGAGCGCCGCGAGCGATTCGCAAAGGCATGCGACCAGATGCTTGCACTGACCAATCAGGTGCGCGACGCCCTCATCAGGCGTCAGATCAATAGCACGTTCAAGGAGATGGCTGCCCAGCAGGAGGCTGAGCATCCGCAGGGCGACTAGGGAAAGGACCCACCGTGGCTAACTACGACTACGAGAGCCTCATCGTCGACATCCCCGACTATCCGGAGCCAGGGGTCATCTTCAAGGACGTCACCCCGCTGATAGCCGACCCGCGGGGCTTCGCGGCTGCCATCGACGAGCTTGCCGAGCACTACATGGGCAAGGGCATCACCAAGGTCGTCGGCGCCGAGGCGCGCGGCTTCCTGGTGGGTGCGCCCGTTGCCTATCGCCTTGGCTGCGGCTTCGTACCCGCCCGCAAGCCGGGCAAGCTGCCTCGCGAGGTCTACTCCGAGTCCTACGCGCTGGAGTATGGCACCGACGAGCTCCAGATTCACAAGGATGCCCTTAACGAGAACGACCGCGTCCTGGTCGTCGACGACCTCGTGGCCACGGGCGGCACCGCGGTCGCCTGTGCCAAGATCATCGAGCGCGCCGGCGCCGAGTTCTACGGCTTCGGCTTCCTCATGGAGCTGGCGTTCCTGAACCCGCGCGAGATTATCGGCAAAGACTTCGACCAGGAGATCTTCTCGCTCTTCAAGGTCGAGTAGCGTTTCGGGACCACGCTCGTCATCGTTTGATACGTGATGAACCTGAGTATATGAAGTGCCCTTTGTATGGACTATTGGGCCTGCGTGTGCTGGGGCGATAGAATGACCAGAACCGTTTGACGGGAGGATTCATTCATGAACATTCGAAACCGTGCAGTCGCCGTCGGCATCACGGTCGCGCTTACGTTTGGCACCTGCGTTCCCTTCGCATATGCAGCCCCACAGGCCGACCTTGCCCAGGCTTCGAGCCAGCTCGAGACCCTGGGCGGCGAGCTGACGTCCCTGCAGGACGAGCTTGCCACCAAGACTGGCGAGCTCGAGGAGACCTCGTATCGCATCGGCGAGAAGGAGGCCCAGATCGCCCAGACGACCGAGGAGCTCAAGGAAGCCAAGAAGATCCTGGGCAACCGCATGCGCAGCTCCTACAAGTCAGGCGCCTCGAGCATCATCGAGGTGTTCCTCGGGGCGACCAGCCTCGACGACATCATCAGCCGCATCTACTACATGGACAAGATCGCCAGCAACGACGCTGACACGATCAACGAGGTGCGGCAACTCGAGAATCGCCTGAAGTCCGAGCGCGACGACCTCGAGGAGACCAAGCAGGCCCAGCAGGCGGCCGTTGACGAGCTGCGGACGCAGGTCGACGAGTATGCCGTCAAGGTCGCGGAGGCCCAGAGCTACTACGAGTCGCTTGACGCGCAGGTCCAGGCCCAGCTTGCGGCCGAGGAGAACGCACGCATCCAGGCTGCCGTCACGGCGGCGACGACGCCCGTCGCGCCGGCTGTCGCGGAGTCCGAGGAAGAGACCACCCCGACCATCGTCGAGCCGACAGCCGAACCCGAGCAGGACGACGTCGTCGAGGAGGACACCTCCGACGAGGACGAGGGCACGTCTGACAGCGGCGGCAACAACTCCAGCGGCATCTCCTACGGCCCTGCAGGCGGTGGCCTTGGCACCGCGTACTCGCTCATCGGAAGCCCCTACGTCTATGGTGCGACAGGTCCCGATTCCTTCGACTGCTCGGGTCTCGTCTGCTATTGCTACGGCTACTCGCGTGGGCGCGACACCTACTCGATGATCGCCTCGCTGCAGTCCACGGGCAGCTGGAAGACCAGCATGAGCGACCTGGCCGTCGGGGACCTCGTCTTCACCAGCGAGGGCCATGTGGGCATCTACGCCGGTGGCGGCATGATGGTCCATGCGCCGTCACCCGGTCGCACGGTGGAGCAGGCATCCGTCTACGCGTTCATCGGAGGCGGCACCTACTAGGGGCGTCCCTTCACGCTCTATCCCAGACGGTCCCTCTACGGAGGGGCCGTCTGTTTGCGTTCGTACGTCGAAAGGCATAGAGACATGGCAGCTGATGTGACAGGCAATGGGGGAAGCGCCGACAAGGCGCTCATAGAGCGTCACTTCTCGCGTCGGCTCCAGGTTGACATGGTCGGTGACGGCGTGTTGGTGGGCATGTTCGCCGGCCTCGTCATCACGCTGTACCGCATCTCCCTGTCCACGGCAGAACGCCTGCTGAGAAGCCTGATACCCCTGTTGGCGGGCCATGTGCCCGCCCTGTTGGGATGGCTCTGCGCGCTTGCGGCCATGGCGGTCGTCATCGCCCGCCTGATGCAGTTCGAGTCGGACACCAGGGGGTCCGGCATACCCCAGATCGACGCAGAGGTCATGGGGCGCCTCGACATGGCATGGTTGCGCGTCATGCTCGTCAAGTTCTGCGAGGGGGTCCTGTGCACCGTCGCGGGGCTGTCCCTGGGGCGCGAGGGCCCGTCGGTGCAGCTTGGCGGCATGGCAGGCAAGGGGGTCAGCCGAATTCTGGGGAAGGAGCGGGGAGAGGAGCACCTGCTCGTCACCTGCGGAGCGGCGGCAGGCATGTCCGCTGCCTTCCATGCCCCACTGGCCGGCGTCCTGTTCGCCCTGGAGGAGATTCATCGCGAGTTCAACGCCGCGCTGGTCATCTCCGCCATGGCCGCCGCCGCGATGGCGGACTTCGTTACCTCCAACCTGCTGGGCATCCAACCCGTGCTCCATTTCGAGCTGGTGGGGGACCTGCCCCATGCGGACTATGCCTTCGTCCTGCTCATGGGGGTCATCTGTGGCCTCGTCGGAGCCCTGCACAACCTGGGCATGTTCGCGATGCAGGAACGTGCCTTCGGCTCCCTGCGCGAGCGGATGGGGGATGGGGTACTGCTGATCCCGTTCCTGCTCGCCGGCGTTGCCGCCCTTGTCGCACCGCAGCTGCTGTGTGGCGGCGATGCCATCCTCACGTACCTGGAGGGGGGACAGGGCCTTGCGGTCCGCACGCTGGTTCTGTTGCTGCTGGGCAAGTACGTCTTCACCAGCATCTGCTTTGGGTCCGGTGCGCCCGGCGGCACGCTGCTCCCGCTTGTCATCATGGGGTCTCTGCTCGGGGCGCTCTGCGGCCTTGCCGCAATCGGCGCCACGGACGTGCCCCTTGCGTACCTGAACAACTTCATCGTCCTGGGCGTTGCCGGCATGTTCGCCGGGTCGGTACGTGCCCCCGTCACGGCGGTCGTGCTGTGCTTCGAGCTGACAGGCTCGCTCGACACGCTGCTGGCGGCGACGGCCGTGTCGCTCGTGTCCTATGTGACGGCCAACATGCTGAAGGTCGAGCCCTTCTACGAGCGTCTGCTGTCCAACCTTCTGGAGAGGTGCCCGGTGCCCGATGGGGTGCAGGATGTCGAGGTCGAGGGACGCAAGGTGCTGCACACCCACGTCGTCGGCGTCGGCAGCATAGCTGAGGGCCGTCCCATCGAGGCGGTGCCTTGGCCGCCCAACACGCTCGTGGTCACCATCACGCGTTCGGGTCAAGACGTCATCCCTCGCGGGTCCACCTATCTGCAGGCCCTCGACGAGCTTCTCGTCATCATGGACGCCGACCTCGAGGCAGATACGGAGCTTCTGCTGCATGGCATCTGCGGCGGCCGTGCCCATCATTCGAAAGAGGGTCATGAGCAGGACGATGCCCTGCAGAACGCGAGGTAGAGGCGGGGATTCCTTAACTTTACATAAGATATATTATCACGGTTATTTAGCCTGGGGGGCACGGGACACCGTCGAACGCACCCGTGTGACCCGTCCCGTATCATGGGGGCATCGTAGCGCGACTCGCAGATTGGACGCCAACCCATGACCAAGCATACCTTCGACGTCGTCGTGGTCGGCGGAGGGCTCGCCGGCATCTCCGCCGCACTCTCGGCCCGTTCTCACGGTGCATCGGTCGCCCTCGCGTGCGATGGATCGCTTTGTGGCGGATCGAGCTTCTCTCGCAACACCTGGGGCCTCGGTATGGTCTGCGAATCCTCAAGTCCCCTCGATCGAGCCCACAGGAGCCTTTCTAAGGCCATGGAAGACATTGGCATGGGTTTGTGTACCCCTGGATTGCCAGAACGCCTCACAGCGGATGCGGCGTCGGCCATCGAGTGGCTGGCGTCACTTGGCGCGCAGCTGATCGTTCCGAACGATGCGAACCAGCGCGAGTATGTGCCTTGCTTCGACGACACCGTCCGAACATGGCACGGGTTCGTGTCATCGCGGTCCCGGGACGCCCTGCGGTCAGCGGTGGCCGGTGCGGGAATCCAGGTGTTCGAGGACTGCCAACTGATACGAGCCTTTGGCGATGGTCAGGTTCGAGGAGTACTTACTTTACATAAGAATTCGATGCCGTTACTTTTTCACACGTTATCACTTGTTATAACAACTGGTGGCCTGGCTGGCCACTACCAGTCCCACATCTGTCCCGCAAGCCACGGAATCGGCCACCTCTGCGCCCTCGAGCTGGGCGCATCGGTGGTCAACCTCGAGTTCCAGCAGCTGATGGTGGGCTACCTGTCCCCGTTGGATGGTGTCGTCTTCAACGAGAAGCTCTGGCGCTGGGTGGACCTGAGGGTTCGTGAAGGCACCCTCCCATCCCCCACCCAACCATCCCTCGATGCCGCCCTGGAGGCACATTCCTGGCATGGCCCCTTCACCGCGCAACGCTGCAGCCGCCTTGTGGAGGAGCTCGTATGCCAGCACGACAAGGGCGAGGTCCTGACGAGGATAGACCCTCGCATGCTCACGGGAGACGCACCGGAGCTCGTGGCCGAGTATGTGCGGTGGCTGGAGTCCGAGTACGGTGTTTCCGCAGGTCAAGAGCTTGCAATCGGGCTCTTTGCGCATTCGTCGAACGGAGGCATCGCCATCGACGAGGATGGGCGGACGGACGTGCCAGGACTCTATGCGGCTGGTGAGGCTGCAGGTGGCGTGCATGGCGCCGACCGCATCCGGAGGTCTTGCGAGCGTCAGCGCGCTCGTCTTCGGGCGGCGTGCGGGACGCGCTGCGGCACTCGAGGGTGGTGCTTCGGGTGATGGCCTCAAGGTTCTGTCCGGCCAGGTGTGCAACGGAATGCAGGCTCTGCGCCAGGCCACGGGAGACCTCCTCGACATCGAGCTCGAGCTGCGGAGGACCCTCGACGCCCATGCGCTGGTGCCACGGGATGCGCAGGGACTCATGACAGCACGACAGCATGTCTCGGAGCTTCAGGACCAGTTGCAGCGGCGGTCAGCGCCACCGGCGCCTATAGACGATGTCGACACATGGGACTGGAGGGGCATCGGATGCTGGCGTCGGTGCCAGTCATTGTTGGTCATGGGAGATGCGATGCTGGCAGGCATGATGGCGCGCACCGAGACTCGCGGTTCGCACTGGCGCAGCGACTGTCCCGCCCTTGACGAGCGTCAAGGGCGCCAACTGCATGTCTCCCTCAGGCAGGATGGCGTTTCCGTGCAGGAGACGTCCTGAGAGGCGGAGCTGACGCGACGCTCCTGTCCCGCCAGCACTTCGGAAGCGTCCGAATGTGCGAGCAAAAGATTCCCAGCCAACGCATGAAGCTGCCCACGCGCATCCCATGACGCGCGTGGGCAGCTCGTTAGCGTTGCCTGATGCCGTGGCTCTTGCTAGCCCTCCACCGGATGTCCCAGGTAGGCCGAGACGCTCGTGGCCGCGATGGCGCCGTCGGAGGCGGCGGTGATGATCTGGCGCAGCGGCTTCTGACGGATGTCGCCAGCGACGTACAGGCCGGGTGTGGCGGTCGCCATGCGCTCGTCTGCCACCACATAGCCGCTCTCGTCGACCTCGACAAGGCCCTCGAGCAGCTGTGACGCAGGCACGCGGCCCACGAAGACGAAGACGCCGCAGCCACCCTCGTCATAACGCTCCTCGTAGGTCTCACCCGTCGTGTTGTCGCGCAGGGTGACCGTGGTAAGCATCCTGTCGCCGTCAACGCCGACGATGCTGGTGAGGAAACGGATGTTGACCTTGGGGTTCTCCTCGAGCTCCTTGGCGACGGCGGCCTGGGCGCGCAGGTGGTCCTTGCGGACGACGACGTCGACCTTGTCTGCGAAGCGCGTGAGGAAGAGCGCCTCCTCGCAGGCCGAGTTGCCACCGCCGATGACGTAGACCTTCTTTCCGCGGTAGAACATGCCGTCACAGGTGGCGCAATACGAGACGCCATGCCCGGTGAACTTGTCCTCGCCATCGAACCCCGCCTTGCGCGGCGAGGCGCCACCGCAGGCGATGACGGTCTTGGTGGTGAGGGTGCTCTTGGGCGTGCGTACCTCGAACAGGCCACTCTCGCTGTCGTGCACGACCTTCTCGGCATTCTCCATCACGATCGTGGCACCGAGGTCCTCGGCCTGGCGCTGCATGGCGTCGATGAGCGTGAAACCATCGGTATGGGGAACGCCAGGATAGTTGTCGATGTCGCTGGTGATGATGACCTGTCCGCCGACGGCCTCCTGCTCGAGCAGGACGTTGTCGAGCATCGCGCGCTGGGCATAGATTGCCGCAGAGAGACCGGCCGGTCCCCCGCCGATGATGACCAGGTCGCGCACGTTCTCGTTTGTCATGCCTACCTCCTCCGTTTAGTTTGTACACGATTTTATCGTGTTATGTTTTGACGTCAAGGGCTTGGTGCCAGACGGCGTGCCCGCATCCTTTGCCGGATGCCTACGCATCGTGAAAGGACGCGGAGCGAGCAGCTGGCCCGATCGGTCACATGAGGCGGGAGGACGCGAAAGACCCCGTCGCCTCCTCCCGCATGCCTGTCGGACATATGTGCCGGCCAGATGACCGTCCGGGTGCGCTACACGCCGCTGGAGCCGAACCCCCCTGCGCCACGGTCGGTCTCGTCAAGGTCGTCCACCTCGACCAGCTGGACGATGGGAACCTTCTGTATGACGAGCTGTGCGATGCGGTCGCCCCGCTTGATGTCGATGGGCTGTTTGGAATCGAGGTTGATGGCGCAGATCTTCAGCTCACCGCGATAGTGGGCGTCTATGAGGCCGGGGGTGTTGGCCATGGAAAGCCCCTGCTTGAGCGCCATGCCGCTCCGCGGTTGGACAAAGCCCGCGTATCCGTCGGGAATGGCGACGGCCAACCCTGTCGAGATGAGTCTGCGTTCGAACGGCGCGAGCGTCACATCCTCGTTGGAGCGCAGGTCCAACCCGGCGTCTCCCGCATAGGCGTACTGGGGTAGCTCGACCGTCGGGTCGAGGCGCTTGATGGGGACGACGACCGTGTGTCCGCCACGTATGGGCTGGTCACTCATTGCATCAGGCTCCGTAACTCCTCATGGAACTCGTCGAGGTCCTTGAAGTCGCGATAGACGGAGGCGAATCGCACGTACGCGACCTTGTCGACGTCGACCAGGCGCTGCAGCACCATCATGCCGAGGTCCTGCGACGATATCTCGGTGACGCCTCTGTCACGCAGCTCGGACTCGATGCCGCTGATGAGCGCCTCGAGCGTGTCGATGTGCACATTGCGCTTGACGGTCGCCGTCAGAAGGCCTCGCATCAGCTTCGACCTGTCGAAGGTCTCCTTGCGCCCGTCTCGCTTGATGACCATGAGCGGCATGTCCTCGCGACGCTCGTAGGTCGTGAATCGGCAACCACACTGTATGCACTCTCGACGACGCCGAATGGCATCGTTGTTCTCAGAAGGACGCGAGTCGACGACCTTCGACTCGTCGCAACCACACTTGGGACAACGCATCTCTCTCCCTTGCATCTGACTGTCGCAGCGGCTGGGCTATTGATGTCACGCTTGCAACAATCATCCCGCATTCTGGGAAAAGTATACCGAGTTTCTAGGTGGATGCATTGCCTGGATGAGCATTCCCTTCAGATGGCGTCACCCGATCGTGGGCACCTCCAACCTCATCCCGACGGAGAGGGATGACTGGGAGAGGTCGTTGACGCAGCGGATGTAGTCGACGAGCTGGCTCGTCGTGCATCCGTCGACCGGATGACGCTCGGCAATCTGCCAGAGCGTGTCACCCGGCATGACGGTGACCATCTCGAGGGTCGCCTGCGACAGGGCCTCGTCGATGCGCGCCTGGGTGGCCTCGTCCACATACAGCCAGCTCATCGCCATGACCAGCAAACCGATAAAGGCGCCCACGAAGGCCGTCACAAGACGCTGTCGACGGTTGTGCGAGAGCCCGCCCTCGATGAGGCGAGGGCGGGCGTAGGTGGACGCCTGCGGGGAGTCGGTGCTGGCGAACGCGATGGCCTGGTTGTTCATGTGCTGCTCCTCTCGGTTGTGACGATTACCTTTATAGGAACCGCCCACGACAGGAATTGGTTGCCAAATCAGAACGTGCGTACTATACTAGTCTCAAACAACTGTTCGGTCAACCCAGAACAGAACAAATGTTTCTTACCATGGGTGTCGGACGAGGCACAAGGAGGTCTCATGGCACGGGACAGGCTCAGCAAGCGACAGACCGCCATTTACGAGTACATCTGCGAGTACACGCGCGAGCGTGGCTACCCTCCCTCGGTGAGGGAGATTGGCGCTGCCGTCGGACTGGCGTCACCCTCTACCGTGCACATGCACCTCAAGGTCCTGCAGGAACGCGGGTACATCAAGCGCGACTCCAAGAAGCCGCGCACGATCGAGGTCGTCAGCGAGGGACAGGGCGACTCGAACGCGCGCCTCGCCTCCCCCACCCAGAACGCCTCGACCAACGAGATGCGCCTTCCCCTGGTGGGACGGGTTGCAGCGGGACAGCCCGTCCTCGCCGAGCAGAACGTCGAGGAGACCCTCACCCTGCCCACGAGCATCGTCGGCGATGACAGCTCGTTCATCCTGCGCGTCCGCGGGGAGTCGATGATCAATGCCGGCATCTTCGACGGCGACTACATCGTGGTCAAGGAGCAGCATGACGCCCACGACGGAGAGATCGTCGTAGCCCTCATCGACGACTCTGCCACCGTCAAGACCTTCTATCGCGAGCGTGACCGCGTGCGCCTGCAGCCCGAGAACGACACGATGGATCCCATCTATGCCACCAATCCGACGATCCTCGGTCGCGTGACGGCACTCATTCGCTCCATCTCGTAGGACACAGACCAATACGCTATGTCCCAGGAGGCAAGAAACCAGGCGCCATCCACCGACGGGCGGATGGCCATCTTCGATGTGGTACGCGGGTTTTCGGTCATCTCCATGGTGGCCTTCCACCTCTGTTACGACCTGCGCTTCATCTATGGGCTCGACCTCGACTTCTTCAGGCCTCCCCTTCAGGACGTCTGGCGCGCGTCCATCTCCTGGACCTTCCTCTTCGTGGCGGGCTGCATGTGCAGCTTCTCGCGTAGCGGTTGGAAGCGCGCCGTACGCTACCTTGTGGCCGCCGCGGCTGTCTGGGTTGTCACGACCGTCGTCTCTGTCGACACTCCCATTAGCTTCGGCATCATCTTCTGCATGGGCGCATCGACCCTGCTGCAGGAGCTGTTGTACCGGATGGGGTTCAAGCCCGAGGGATGGATGCCGGCGCTCCTGCTCCTCGTCGCCTTCCTGCTGCTACGTGGTGTGCCTCACGGCACCGTCGGGATCGGCTCCCTGTCGGTTCGGCTGCCTCGCTGGCTCTATGCGACCCCGTGGCTGTCATGGCTCGGCTTTCCCGGGCCGGGCTTCGCGTCGGGCGACTACTATCCCGTGCTGCCTTTCTTCCTTATGTATCTCGTGGGGGCATGCATGGGCAGGCATTGGAAGAGCGTCGGCTATCCTGCATGGTTCCATCGGGTGTCCTGCAGGCCGCTGCAGCTTGTCGGTCGTCACGCCCTGCCCGTCTATCTGCTGCACCAGCCGCTCATCATGCTGGTGCTCGAACTGCTCCCCTAGCGCATCACAGCCCGCGCACGCCTATTCGCACTCGTATGGCTCCAGGAAGTCGTGCATGCGCCGCGAGGCCCGTATCGTGGCCCTCAGGCCCTCTTGGACGTATTCCTCGTGGATGACCTGGCAACGCTCGTGCACCATCTTGATCAGCATGCCCTTGTCGTAGGGGACGAGGACGGTGCAGGTCGTGTCACCCTCGCTCGCCTCCTGCGCGATGCGATAGAGGAGCGCGTTGGCGCCGGTCCCCTGAAGGGCAGATATGCAGACGGCATCAGGATGCTCGAGCGACAGTGAGCGACGCTGCGCCTCGTCGAGCAGGTCGCACTTGTTGTAGACCACGACCGACCGTATGTCGGCCGCACCGATCTCGCGCAGGACGTCGTCGACGGCATCCAGCTGCTTGGCCGCGTGTGGGTCGCTGGCATCGGCCACCTTCAGGATGAGGTCCGCGGCCAGCGCCTCCGCAAGCGTCGACTTGAACGACTCCACTAGTGTCGTCGGCAGCTTCTGGATGAATCCGACCGTGTCGGTGAGGGTAATCTTCCGTCCTTCTTCCAGGTCGAGCGACCTCGTCGTGGGGTCGAGCGTGGCAAACAGCTCGTCTCGCACGTAGACATCAGAGCCTGTCAGGCGGTTGAGCAGGGTCGACTTCCCCGCGTTGGTGTAGCCGACGAGCGACACGCGATAGATGCCCGACTCCCACCGGGCCTTGCTCTGCACGTTGCGCCGACGCTCCAGCTTGCGCAGCTCCTCGCGCAGCGTCGCGATGCGGTTGCGAATCAGCCGTCGGTCGACTTCGAGCTGGCTCTCGCCCTGTCCGAAGCGGCTTCCGATGCCGCCGCGCGTCTGCTCGCCGACCAGATGGCTCCACATGCCCCTCAGGCGAGGCAGCACGTACTGCAGCTGGGCCAGCTGGACCTGAAGGCGTCCCTCCCGCGTGCGGGCGTGAGCGCCGAATATGTCGAGTATGAGCGCGGTACGGTCGATGACCTTGGTCGGCTCCTTGAAGGCCTTCTCGAGGTTGGACTGCTGCGATGGGGTCAGCTCGTCATCGAATATGACGACGTCCGCCTCCATGCTGCGCACCATGTCAGCGACCTCCACCACCTTGCCGCTGCCTATGTAGGTCTTTGGTATGGGGCGGTCGAGCCGCTGGGTGACGACGCTCACCACCTCCGCGCCATCCGTCTCTGCCAGGCGCCTCAGCTCGGCAAGCGACTCCTCGACCGACCAGTCCCCAGACCCTCGGTCGACACCGACCAAGATGGCCCGTTCGGGAACCGGTGCCGTGCTGTGGGGGGTGAAGCGGCCCATCAACCCTCCGTCCCGCTGACGGGAGGCGCCGCCTGCAGCAGGTCGAGCACGATCGTCGTCGCAGCGCCGTCCATATCGGTCGTGGAGATCCACCGGACGCGTCGGTCGTTTCTGAACCACGACAGCTGGCGCTTCGCGTAGCGCCTCGTCCGCGTCTTGACCATCTCGCGTGCGCGGTCCATGCTGACATCGCCGTCAAGGGCTTGCAGCACTTCCTTGTATCCGATGGCCTGCGAGGCGGTGCGGGTCTGCGCCAAGCCCTGCTCGCGCAGGCGCATGACCTCCTCGACCAGCCCCCGCTCGAACATCTCGTCCACGCGGCGCTCGATGCGCTGGTAGAGCTGGGCACGGTCGGTCTCTATGCCCCAGACGCGCACGTCGTAGAGGGGCTTCAGCTGCTTCAGGCCCTCGTGGTGCGTCGCGTAGGACGTTCCCTCGTCCAGCAGCTCCAAGGCCCTGATGACACGCCTCGTGTTGTGGGGATGGATCTCGTCGGCGCTCTTGGGGTCACGCTGGCGCAGCTGCTCGTAGAGGGCATCCGCCCCCTCGCGCTGCAACAGCGCCTCGTAGGCCACGCGGCGGGGGCTGCTAGCCTCGCCTGCGGGGAAGCGCATGTCGTCCACGATCGCATTGAGATAGAGGCCCGTGCCACCGCAGAGCACCGGCACCTTGCCCCGAGCCAGGATCTGCTCGACACAGCAGCGTGCGTCCCGTTGGAACAGCTTGACCGAGTAGTCGTCTGAGATGTCGGCCACGTCCACCATCAGCAGCGGGCAGTGTCGGTCGGCGACGGGAACCTTCGCGGTGCCCACGTCCATCCCCCGATAGACCTGCATCGCATCCACCGAGATGATGGAGGTGCCCAGCTCGCATGCGATGCGTTCGGCCAACGCGCTCTTCCCCGACGCGGTTGGGCCGACGATGGCAATCAGCGGGCCAGGCAGACTCATCGAGGATCCCCCTCGCACGTGCCCCTCAGGTACCAGGTACGGGCCTCCTCTACGCGGACGTCCACCATGGAACCAACGATGTCCCGCTCGTCCCAGGCCTCGGGCAGCTCGAAGTGGACCGTCTGGTTCTTGGCGCTATGGCCGACCATGACGCGGTCGTTGCGCTTGGACGCACCCTCGACCAGGACCTCCACGAGCTGGCCCAGGTCCTTCTGGTTGCTATCGTGGGAGAGTTGGGCCACAAGTGCCGCCAGACGCTCGAACCGCCCCTGTATCACCTCGTGCGGCGTGTCGTCGACTATCCTGGCGGCCGGAGTGCCCGGGCGCTTGGAATAGATGAAGGTGAAGGCCGAGTCGAAGCCGACGGTCCGCACCAGCGACATCGTCTCCTCGAAGTCCTCCTCCGTCTCGCCGGGGAACCCCACGATGATGTCGGTGGAGAGGGCGATGTCGGGCATGGCCCTGCGCAGGCGCTCGACCAGGTCGAGATACTCCTCGCGCGTGTAGCTGCGATGCATCGCCTTGAGGATGCGCGTCGAGCCGCTCTGTACTGCCAGATGCAGCTGGGGCATCACGGCCTTGGTCCCCGCCATGGCCGCAATCGTGTCATCCGAGAGGTCCTTGGGGTTTGACGAGGTGAAGCGCAGCCGCTCGATGCCCGTCTCCCCCACGGCTCGCAGCAGGTCGGCAAATCGGGGCTCGCCATACAGGTCGCGACCATAGGAGTTGACGTTCTGTCCCAGCAGGCAGATCTCGCGGACGCCCTCATGCACCAGCTGCTCGCATTCGGCGACGATCCGCTCGAACACGCGGCTCTTCTCACGTCCGCGCACGTAGGGGACGATGCAATAGGTGCAGAAGTTGTTGCATCCGGTCATGATGGGCACCCAGGCATGGAACGCCTGGACGCGATGGCTGGGCAGCTCGGTCGAGAACCCGCGCCCCTCCTCGATCGTGTCGACGGCGACACCGCGTGCGCCTGTCAGGGCCTGCTCGAGCAGCTCGGGGAGCGATGCCAGCGCGCTGGTGCCAAACACGACGTCCACCGAGGGGATGTGCTTGCGCAGCGCGGCGCCGTCGCGCTGGGCGATGCAGCCGCCAACCGCGAGGATGCGCTGGCCGTGCGGTGCGGGAGCCGCGCTGACGACAGCCGATGCCTGCCCATACAGGCGCGTGTCGGCGTTCTCACGCACGCAGCAGGTCATGAAGACGACGATGTCCGCCTCGTCTATGGTCTGGACCTCGATGCAACCGCAGTCATCGAGCAACCCGCCGACTCGCTCCGAGTCGTGCAGGTTCATCTGGCAGCCGAACGTCTTGAGGCAGTAGGTCCGGCCGGCTAGCAAGGGACGTGGCATCTAGTACATCAGCTCCTGGGCACTGTCCGCCTGAGGCTCATGGCTCGTCTGGGGAACAAGGCGATGCACGTAGACGGCGATGCGGATGGCCGTGCGGCTCTCTCCGTTGATGTCGATGTCCGCAAAGGTGGGGGCACACGAGATGTCCACCCCCGTCGGAATGAGGAACCCACGCGCAATGGCCACTGCCTTGATGGCCTGGTTGACCGCCCCGGCGCCTACCGACTGTATGTTAACGGGCACACCGTCCTTCACCATGCCGGCGATGGCGCCCGCCACGGATGCGGGCGAAGACTTGCTTGATACCTTCAGGTATTCCATGGTGTGTTCTCCTGGGGCAGTTGAGCTGCATGAGAGCCGCGAATAGCTTCAAAACTAAATAAAGTATATTAATGAATCTTCAGCATTCTGTGAAGAGACGAATATGCAGTTGCTTGGCACCGTTATGCCGCGCGACGACAAATCAGTCCTCCTCGTCGAACTCGAAGGTCACCGAGAGCCGACCACCCGAGACGCGCAGCCGTGGCGTGTCCGAGAGCGTGAGGTAGTAGCGATCTGCCAGGTAGGCGAACTCGCGCTCCATGGCGCGGGCGAACGCCCGCGCATCCTCGTCGGACAGGCGCAGCCCACGCCGGTCGGCTGCAAGGTCGACCACCCGACGTCCCTTGGGCCCTCCAGCATGCATGAGACGCGCCATGACGCTGCGCACGGGACGTATCTGCCCCGAGATGATGCGATGGGCGCTGCGCTCGGAGATCTCCAGTCCGCAGGCCTGCGCGACCTGCGTCAGCTCCTGGGCATCTGCGGCAAGGCGGAACCTCTCCAGAACCGGCAGCTCGTCCAGGTCGTTGACGAGGATCGCCTCCGACTGCGATATCGAGGGGCGGATGCGCGCGCGCAGCGTCGCCACGACCTCCGAGACTGAGCCGAGGAACACCTCGCATGAACCCCGCTCCTCGAGCGCGAACTCGCAGCAGGTGCGGATGATGTTGCGAGGACCGCGCTCGATGACGTCGGAGCCGTCCTCGTCCTTCCCGACATGTGGCCAGCTGGATTGGTCGGCACGCTCTGCAAGCGCCGTGGTGTCACTCACCACGCGGATTGCCGACCCCCCGCCCATGACGCTGCTCTCCACCTTGGCCTCGAGGACGTTCTCCCTGATCGAATACAGGGCCATGCCACGACCGT
Organism: uncultured Coriobacteriaceae bacterium; assembly: GCA_902778135.1. Taxonomy (GTDB): domain Bacteria; phylum Actinomycetota; class Coriobacteriia; order Coriobacteriales; family Atopobiaceae; genus UBA1367. Next base: position 83,982 of record CACYWP010000002.1, on the reverse strand, counting down.
GCACGCCCCACCGGTCCATGTGTACGCTCTCGAGCTTGGACGTCACGCGGGCGTCGAAGATGCGCTCCCGCATCTCCTCGGGGATGCCGGCACCGTCATCGAGCATGACGAGCGTGCGACGATCCCCCTCGCGCGAGGTCGCGAGGAAGATGCGACGGGCCCCCGCATCGCGTGCGTTGCGCAACAGCTCGATGACGATGTCCTCGCTGCAGCGGATGTCATGCTTCGCCTGGCGTCGCTCCGCCTCCGCCACGCGCAAACGGACAAAGCCCTGCCCGAGGCTTTCCTCGACGCGCAGGGCCTTGTCTGCCCCCATCCTCTCGACGAACGAGGTGAGGTCTTCGGTTGTGGCAGATGCCTCTCCCACGATTCGATTCCTACTTGGCGATGTCGACGGCACGGGACTCGCGAATCACGACGACGCGAACCTGGCCAGGATACTCCATCTCGTCCTCGATCTGCTTGGCGATGTCATGTGCGAGCACGACCGCCTCTGCGTCGGAGATCTTCTCGGGCTCGACCATGACATGCAGCTCGCGACCAGCCTGCATGGCGTAGGTGCGCTCGACGCCCTCGTGCGCGTTCGAGATCTCCTCGAGCTTCTCGAGTCGCTTGATGTAGTTCTCGGCGGACTCGCGACGGGCACCGGGACGTGCCGCGGAGATGGCATCGGCGGCCTGAACGAGCACGTCGAGGACCGTTGCGGGCTCCACGTCCGCATGGTGGGCCTCGATCGCGTGTACGATCTCGGGACGCTCGCCGTAGCGCCGGCACAGGTCGGCGCCGAGGATGGCATGCGGCCCCTCGATCTCGTGGTCGATGGCCTTGCCCAGGTCGTGCAGCAGTCCGGCACGCTTTGCGGGCATCGCATCCAGCCCGAGCTCGGATGCCATGATGCCGCACAGGGCGGAGACCTGCGCGGAATGCTGCAGGACGTTCTGGCCGAACGAGGTGCGGTAGCGCAGGGCGCCAAGGGTCTTTACCAGCTCGGGATGCAGGTCGTGGATGCCAGCGTCATAGGCGGCCTGCTCGCCGGCCTCCTGGACGCGCTCGTTGACCAGGCGCTCGGCCTTCTTGTACATCTCCTCGATGCGGGCGGGATGGATGCGTCCATCCGCGATGAGGTTCTCCAGGGCGACGCGCGCCGTCTCGCGACGGACGGGGTCGAAGCTGGACAGGACGACCGTCTCAGGCGTGTCGTCGATGACGAGGGAGACGCCGGAGACCTGCTCGAAGGTGCGGATGTTGCGCCCCTCGCGGCCGATGATGCGGCCCTTCAGGTCATCCGACGGGATGTGCACGCTCGTGACGGTGATCTCGCCAGCCTGGTCGGCCGCACAGCGCTGGATGGCCGTGGACACGATCTCGCGGGCCGTCTTGTCCGCCTGGGCACGCACGCGCTGCTCGGAATCGCGCAGTATCTGGGCCTCCTCGCGCACGACGTCGGCACGCACGCGGTCGAGCAGCTCCTGGTGCGCGTCCTCCTTGGTCAGTGCGGAGATGCGCTCCAGTTCGCTCATCTGGCGCCCGTAGAGCGCGTCGACCTCGTTCTTGCGACGGTCGAGCTGGCCCTGGAGGCTGGAGAGCTGGTGCTCCTTGCGGTCGAGCGAGTCGTTGCGGCGGTCGAGCGTCTCCTCGCGCTGCAGGATGCGGTTCTCCATCACCTGGAGCTCGCTCTTGCGCTTGCGCTCCTCGCTCTCCTGCTGCTGACGCAGCTTGAGGATCTCCTCGCGCGCCTCGACCATTGCCGTCTTGCGGGCGCTCTCGGCGTCACGCTCGGCATCGGCGGTGATGCGCTGGGCCTGGACCTGCGCATCGGCCACATGCTGGTCGGCCTCGCGCATGCGAGCGTTGTTCTTGTTGTTTAGAACCAGGTAGGCGGCTAACGCACCCACCGCTAGGCAAATGATGCCTACGACAATCGCCATGTTCATGCTGTCTCCTCGAATGAGCGTTCTTCATCAGTGAGTTCAGGAAGCCAAGGGTCGCCCCTTGGCACCCGCCATCCGAGGTATGTCTCATGTGACTCCACGAAGGAGCCCTGTTGGCTGCGTGCATGAAATATAAAACGTCAGCTGGCATGCCAGCAGACGAGAAATGACTCAAACGGCATATTCAATCGTATGTTCGAAACGGAAAACTGTCAAACGCGTGACGAGAATCCCATCTCAGGAAATTTCGAACAACACCAAAAACTAACAAGCAGTCGCACCTTCGGGAACTGGTCGCCATGTTCGCCGCGAACGACATCGCATCTAATCGAGCTCCCCCTCGACATCCCCGAGCACCTGGCGGGCGGCACGCATGGCGACACCAAGTGCGAACCCCCTGCCGCAGAGGAACCGAACGAGCTTCTCGTAGGGACGGGCGCCGCTGACGCGCCTGGTCATGGCCAGGTCTACGGCACGACTCACCTCGTCATCTGGGTCGAGGTACTCGTAGGGCCATCCCTCGACCTGGGAGGCATCTATCCCCCTGTTCGACAGCTCTCGCTCTATTCGGGCCATACCCCAACCCGCATACACCTTCGAGCGTATGAAGGAGTCCGCATAGCGGGCGTTGCTGACGAGCCCCGCTGCCGAGGCCCGCTCCAAGCAGGCGTCTATCGTCTTTGGGGTATAGCCATCCTGCCTCAGCTTGTCGCGCAACTCGCTCTCCGCATACTCTCGGCGGTCTAGGAGCCTCTCTATGCGCGACGAGGCGCATGAGCGTGAGAGCTGCCCCAAGACATACAGGAGCTCTGCCCGGGATTGGGGATGGACCTCGCCGGACTTCTGCTTTGATGAAAGGATGCGCCCGACCTGTCTGGGTATGGACATCCGCTCCTCATGGTCGGTGTCGGGATAGAGCACCAACGTGGCGCGGGGCTTCGGGCCGCCAAGGGATGCCTGGCGCCTGTCCGGCAGCTCAACCGACCAGACAGGCGCCTCGGATGTCATGAGCTGTGAGGGTCTCACGCTTCGTAGGAGTCGGTGCCGGCGATGTCCTCAAGGGCGGCAATCGGCTCGCCCACGCGCTCGTCGCCCAAGAGCAGGCCGCATGCGACGCGCACGCGATTGTCGATCTCGTCGTAGAGGTCGGGGTTGGTGGCAAGGAACTCCTTGGCCGCCTCGCGGCCCTGTCCCAGGCGCTCCCCCTCGTAGGTGTACCAGGACCCGGACTTGTTGACGATGTCGCAATCCACCGCGAGGTCGAGCAGCGAGCCCTCCTTCGAGATGCCCGTGCCATACATGATGTCGAACTCTGCCTGGCGGAAGGGAGGGGCGACCTTGTTCTTGACGACCTTGACGCGGACGCGGTTGCCAATGACGTCGGAACCCTTCTTGATGGAGTCGATGCGACGGATCTCCATGCGCACGGAGGAGAAGAACTTGAGTGCCCTGCCACCCGGCGTCGTCTCGGGGTTGCCGAACATGACACCGATCTTCTCACGCAGCTGGTTGATGAAGATGCAGGTGGTCTTGGACTTCGAGAGCGAGCCGGCAAGCTTGCGAAGGGCCTGGCTCATGAGGCGAGCCTGGAGGCCCACCGTCGTGTCGCCGATCTCTCCCTCGATCTCGGCACGGGGCACGAGGGCCGCGACGGAGTCCACGACGACGACATCGATGGCACCCGAGCGCACCAGCATGTCGCAGATCTCCAGTGCCTGCTCGCCCGTGTCGGGCTGGGAGATGAGCACCTCGTCGATGTCGACGCCGATGCGGGCCGCATAGCCGGGATCGAGGGCATGCTCTGCGTCGATGAAGGCGACGACGCCGCCCAGCGCCTGTGCCTCGGCAAGGATCTCGAGGGAGAGGGTCGTCTTTCCCGAGGACTCGGGACCATAGATCTCGATGATTCGACCGCGCGGGACGCCACCGATGCCCAGGGCGGCATCGAGGGCAATCGAGCCCGTGGGGATGGACTCGATCTCCAGCTCGGGACCGGAGTCGCCAAAGCGCATGATGGAGCCCTTGCCGAACTTCTTGATGATGTCTTCGGTGGTCTGCGTGATGACCCTATCGCGCTCCTCACCGTAGGTCTTCTCGTGGATCTCGCGCGAGACGTTCTTGCTTCTTGCCATGGATAACCCCCAAGTTGCGTTGGACTGTCACTACCTTACAGAACATCCGTTCGCATGTCAAACGGCAACCTGAATCTATCCGGACTGGGTCGCACGCAGCTTGTGCCCCAGTTGCCACGAACTCGCACGCCGCTCGCACGCCTGACGGGCCAACGCCCTCGTAGCGGCGCAAACGGGTGCGAGCGAGCCTTGCGTCACAGGCCAGAATCACTCGCCCTTGCCGGAAAGCTCCGCAACGCCTTCACGCAGCAGGCCCAGGGCATGCAGCACGGCCTGCCCGCGCACCTCGTCCCTCGAACCCTCGAAATGGCAGAGCTGGCTGCGGGCGGAGCCACCGACGCAGAGGCCGAACCAGACCGTGCCGACGGGCTTTCCCGGCTCGGCCCCCGTGGGACCTGCGATACCGGTCACGGAGACCGCGACATCGGCCTTCAGAAGCCGCGCCGCACCGACGCACATCTGCTCGGCGCACTCTGCGGAGACGGCTCCCAGCGCGGGGTCATCGAGTATCGCGCTGTCCACGCCCAGCACGTCATGCTTCACTTCCACGGCATAGCTCACGACCCCGCCGCGCAGGACGGCCGACGAGCCCGAGACTGCCGTGATGGCACCGCTGACCAGCCCGCCCGTGCACGACTCGGCACAGGCGCAGGTCAGACCGGCAGCGTCTGCCTCATGGACGAGGCATGACGCAGCCTGGCCGATGGGTTCGTCATACGACACGAGCGCCGCGTCCCTAGCGCGACCCGGCCACGGACGGCCAGGACTTGATCAGGTAGTCGATGCCAGACCAGGCGGTCAGGACCACGGCGATCGCCATGAGGATGTTCGAGAGCATCAGCAGGGCCGTGGCGATGAAGCTGGTGGGCAGCGTCACGGACAGCAGGTACCCGCCGATGGAGAGCATCGTGACGGCAGTCTTCCACTTTCCCAGGTTGCTGGCGGCAATGACGGTTCCCTCGGAGGCGACCACCATGCGCAGGCCGGACACGAGGAACTCGCGGGCCAGGATGATCAGGACCGCCCAGCTGGGAACCAGGCCCAGCTCCAGCAGATACAGCAATGCGCAGGTGACGCAGAGCTTGTCTGCGATCGGGTCAAGGAACTTGCCGAAGGTGGTCACCTCGCCACGGCTGCGAGCCAGGTAGCCGTCAAGCTTGTCCGTCAGCGCGATGGCTGCGAACAGCAGGAACGAAACCCAAGGCAGTACCGAGAGGGTTCCCAGGTGCCCGCCCTCGCGCGCTGCCTCCGCCACCAGCAGCCAGACGGGCATGAACACGACGCGCACGAGCGTCACGATGTTTGCCGGAGTCCAGATCGAGTTGCTCCGTACCCTGCTTCTAACCATGGCTAGCGACCTTCCTCGTCATCAACAATGATTCCTATCAACTCGTAGCAGAAGGAGTCGACCAGGTCGCAGGTGACGATGTCGCCAACTGCCGCCTCGCCCTCCTCGATGTGTATGGCCCCGTCGCAATCCGGTGCCTGGAACCAGGCGTGCCCTATCAGCTCGGGACCGTCCTCGCCCTCCTCGATGCCATCCACGATGACCCGGACGCGCTCCCCCACGTGCCTTGCCGTCGCGGAGAAGCCCATCTGCTCGGCGATGTCGATGAGCCTCTGGGTGCGCTCGAGCTTGACGTCCTCGTCCACCTGTCCGTCCATGCGCGCGGCACGCGTGCCCTCCTCGGGCGAGTAGGCGAAGACCGACGTGTAGTCGAACTCCTGCTCCGCGACGAACGAGGACAGCTCGTCGGCCTCCTCGTCGGTCTCTCCCGGAAAGCCCGCCATGGCCGTCGTACGCAGCACCATGCCGGGGATCTCCTCCCTCAGGCGGCCGAAGAGCGCCCGCAGCTCGTCGACGGACCCACGTCGGTTCATGGCGCGCAGCAGCCGGGCACTGCAGTGCTGGATGGGTATGTCGATGTAGGGCAGCACCTCGTCGACGTCGCGTATGGTGGCTATGAGCTCGTCGGTCATCCCCTCGGGCTGCAGGTACAGCATGCGCACCCAGCCGCCATAGGGCCGCACCGCCTGGGCCACCGAGCGCAGGAGGCTGGCCAGCGTATGGCCCTCCCCCAGGTCGCGACCCCAGATGCCGGTGTCCTGCCCGATGAGCACGATCTCGCGCACGCCGCCCTCCATCAGGGCACGCACCTCGTCGACGATGTCCCGCTCGCTGCGGGAGTAGTAACGACCCCGGATGTACGGTATGGCACAGAAGGTGCAGAAGCGGTCGCAGCCGTCGGAGATCTTGACGTAGGCGCTGGCGCCCTCGATCGTGCGCAGCACCCGCCCGTCTCCCAGCCGCTCGTCAGCCGGCTGGAGCCCTAGCACGGCGCGCACGACCCCGACGATGCCGTCCTCCTCGTCATGGCGCACGAAGGCGGCCACCTCGGGCAGCTCGTCCTCCAGGTCGTCACCATAGCGAGAGGGCACGCACCCGCACATGACGATGGGACGCGACCTCACGCCCTGCGCCACGGCCTCCGCCAGCTCGAGCGTCGCCTCGATGGACTCCGACGTCGCCGACACGAGGAACGAGCAGGTGTTGACCAGGATGACATCGGCCTCGTCGACCTCGTCGGCCTCGCCGAACCCATCGGCCAGCAGCAGCGCGCGCATGCGGTCGGTGTCGACCTCGTTCTTGGCGCAGCCCAGCGTGACGAAGAGGCAGCGGGGGCTATCGATAGTTGACGAACTGGAGCGGCTGACCATAGTCGTTCTCCTTGAGCTTGGCGATGACCTGCTGCAGCACGTCCTTTGACGCGGAAGAAACGCGCAGCTTGTCGCCCTCAACGACGGCCTTGCACTTCAGTTTGAGGTCGCGGATGTCCTTTGCGATGCGCTTTGCGGTGTCCTGGTCGATGCCCTGGATGACGTGGCCCGACTGGCGCACGGAGGCACCCGCGGCAGGCTGGGGCTTGTCCCACCTGATGCTGGACAGGTCTATCTGGCGGCGGACCAGCTTGGTGCCCAGCACGTCGATGACCTGGTTTGCGACGAACTCCGAGGGAGCGGAGATCGTGAAGGTCTGCTCCCTCTTGCTGAAGGCGATGCTCGCCCCTGACTGGCGCAGGTCATAGCGCTGGGACAGCTCGCGTGTCGTCTGCTGGAACGCGTTGTCGACCTCCTGGACGTCAACCGTCGAGACCACATCGAAGCTTGATTCCTTTGCCATGCCTCTCCTCTCTGTGGCAGCCGTGCCACCACGCGTTATGTCCTACGAGCCGTACGCGTAGAAGTTGCCGTTGGCGTCGAGGTAGCCATCGGCACCGTAGTAGTACCCATCCGCATCGAGGGTGTAGCCCTCGAAGGGGTTCGTGCTGGTCTGCTGGCCGGCAGTGCCATTCTGCACGACCTGTTGGGTCTGATCCTGCGTATAGCCCTGGTTGCCCGTGGCGTTGGGGTCGGTTGGCGCGGCGCCCTCCTGGCCCTCCGTCTGCTGTCCTTCGGCCGTCTGGCCATCGGTCGTCTCGTCGGCCGGGGCATCGCCCTTCTTGGACACCTGTATGGTGATCGTGCCGATGCCGGACGCCTTCGAGTCGAACTCCAGCTTCTTGCCGTTCTCGGTGACGGTGACCGCGGTGGTGTCGTTCACGTTGATGGAGATCGACTGACGCACGGTGTAGGTGCGGTTCCAGGGACCGGTGACCGTCTCGGCGACATCGCTGTTGCCGTCGTACTCGATCTCCAGCCAGGTGACCTCCCCGTCGGCGACGGTAACCTCGATCGTGCGTTCCGCGGCAGAGGACTCGGTCTCCGCAGCCTTCGCCGCAGCGGCCTCGTCACGGGCGCGCTGCTCCTCCTCTGCGCTCACCTTGGCGGCGTCCTCGCCCGTCTCCGACGCCTCCTTCTCGCTCTCGGTGGCAGTGACCGTGACCGAGCGGCCGGTGGAGTCCTGCCCGCTGACGCACGAGCGCACGGAGAGGATGATGACGGCCGTCAGGATGACGGCAAGGACGGCGACGATGAGGGCGATGACGCGTGAGCGCTCCGAGAAGAAGACCTCGATCATGCCAACGATGCCGCCGTGGCTGGGGCCATCGTAGCGATCGCGGCCACGCATCTGGGTGCTGCGGCTGGAGCGGCGCTGCACGTTGGGACGCTGGGTGCTCGCGATGTTGCGCGACGAGCGCCTCCCGTCGGACGACGACGCCGACTGGTAGCTGCCGCCGTCGTTGTCGAGCCTCATGTCGTCGCGATACTGCGAGGGCATCACGCGCCTCGTCGTGACGTCGTCGCGCGCGCCGTAGCCACCCGCCACGCCGACCCCGCGACCATACTGGTCCTGGGATGCGCCATAGGACGAGCCGTAGGCGGAAGCCTGCCCGTAGGCACCAGACCGCGTCGTGGTGGGACGCTGGCGCTGGGATTGCCCGAGGGGGCTGACCGACGTGGACGAGACGGGTACGCGTGATGTGTAGGGCCTTCCCTGGGGGTAGGGGTCGCTGCTCGCACTGTCTTGGCTTGAGGTCGAGCTGTAGCGCGGACGGGGGCTGGACGTCGTCGCAAAGTCCCCCATGTCGCCAGCAAAGCCGCCCGACGTGGGCAGGAAGCCATGGGACTCCACGTAGGTGCGCTGGCGGCCGCCTTGGCCGACCGCCGTAGCCTGGGGCGTCTCGTACAGCGGCCCGTCATCGCTGTCGCGATTGAGGCGGCTGCGACGACGCGCCTCGTGCGACCCGGCGCCGCGCTCGTGCTCGAAGAGGTCGGTGGCAAACTGGTTGACCACCGTCTTTGCATTCAGACCAAGGTATCGTGCGTAGGAGGAGAGCATGCCCTGGGCGTATCCGCTCTTGGGGATGCTGTCGAAGTCGCCCTCCTCGAAGGCGATGAGGACCTCCTCCTTCAGGCGCAGCACGTTGGAGGCCTGTTTGATGGACAGGCCCAGCTGACGCCTGCGGTCCACGAGCATATCGCTGAACAGGGGTCGATCCATTCGCTACACCTCCCGATATTTCTCCTCTTGGACACGCAGGTCCTCGAGGCCCTCCTCGTCGAGGAGCACCTCGCGCGGCTTGGATCCCGATGCGGGACCGACCACGCCCTTGGACTCGAGCATGTCCATGATTCTACCTGCCCTAGCGTAACCAACCTTGAGCCTGCGCTGTAGGCCGGATGTGGAACCCAGTTGAGATTCCACGACTATTTGGGCGGCTTCCCAGATGAGGGGGTCGTCCTCGTCGTCGATTCCGCCCCCGCCGCCTGCTCCCGGCTGACCCGGGACGACGGCCGAGAGGATCTCCTCATGGTAGTCCGGCTCGCCCTGGTCGCGGATGAACTCGACCACCGACTCGATCTCCGGGTCCGACGTGTAGCAGCCCAGCACGCGCTTGGGGGCCAGCCCGCGGTCCTTGAAGAGCATGTCGCCGTTGCCCAGCAGGCGGTCGGCACCCGTCTCGTCCAGGATGACGCGGCTGTCGATGCCCGATGAGACCTTGAGCGCCACGCGGCTGTCGATGTTGGACTTGATTAGGCCCGTGACGACGTTCGCGGAGGGACGCTGGGTGGCGATGACCAGGTGGATGCCCGCGGCACGCGCCAGCTGCGCGATGCGCACGATCGAGGCCTCGACGTCCTTGCCCGCCACCATCATCAGGTCGGACAGCTCGTCGATGACGATGACGAGGTAGGGCATCGGCTCGGGCGGGTGCTCCATGTCGGCCAGCTTGCCGTCGGTGCACATCTTGTTGTAGACCGTGATGTTGCGCGCGCCGGCATGCTCGAAGACCTTCAGGCGGCGCTCCATCTCGGAGACCGCCCACTGCAAGGCGCTCGCCGCCTGGCGCGGCTCGGTGACGACCGGCACGTAGAGGTGCGGTATGCCGTTGTACCCCTTGAACTCGACGCGCTTGGGGTCGACCATGATCAGGCGGACCTGCTTGGGGGTCGCCCGCATGAGCAGGCTCATGATCATCGAGTTGATCATGACCGACTTGCCCGATCCGGTCGTGCCGGCAACCAGCATGTGCGGCATCTTGGCGATGTCCGCGATGACGGGCTTGCCCGAGGAGTCGCGGCCGATGGCCACTTCCAGGGGACCACCCTTCGCGTGTGGTAGGACGTCGCCCAGGTGCACGTTCTGGCGCGTCTTGTTGGGGATCTCGATGCCGACGAGGGAGGTGCCGGTGATGGGGGCGAAGATGCGCACCTTCTCCGCTGCCAGCGTGAGGGCGATGTCGTCCTCGAGGTTGCGAATCTTGTTGACGCGCTCGCCCTCCCCCATCTCGACGCGGAAGGTCGTGACCAGCGGTCCGGACACGTAGTCGACCACGCGGCTGGTCAGGCCGAACTCGTGCAGCGTCCCCTGCAGCTTGGCCATCGTGGCGTCGAGCTCCTGCTTGGTGCTGGCGCTGTTGGCGCTCTGGGGGTTAGAGGACAGCATGGACAGCGGGGGCAGTGCGTAGGTCTCGTCGTCATCCCCCGGTCGGCTGCCCAAGGGCTGCTCGCTGACCTTGACGCTGGCGTCGGCCACCTGCTGGACCATCGGCTTGGCCTCTGACGCGCGGTCTTCGACGGGCTGCTTCGCGACGCGGGTGCGCTTGGTTCCAGACGACTTGCGGGAAGATCCCTTGGGCGTCTTCGACGCCGTGCGCTTCGTGGGCTTTCTCGTCGTCTTCGCAGGCTGGGTGGCACCCTGTGCCGCCTTCGTCAGGAACTCGGGAATCGTCCCGTCCAGCTCCTCGACCGCGGCCTCGGCCGCCTCCTGCCAGGGGAGCTTCTCGGCAGGGGCAGGGGCGGCAGGACGAATCTGCTCGTCAGCGTCGTCGCGGCGACGCGTGAGCGTGGCCACCGCACCGGCAATGGCGTTGGTGAGCCTGGGGGGCTCCGCGTACGCGACGCTCTCGGTGGGGGCGATGCGCGCCTGCGTCTGGCCGCGCGTCAGCACCGTCGAGGTGCGCGACCCGAGATAGGTGGTCTTCGGCTCCTCGTAGGCGAGCGGTTCGTCGTAGTCGTCATAGACGTCGTCGCCCTGCATGCCGTATTCGTAGGCATACTCGTAGGCTGCCTGCCGCTCGGCGCGACGCTGCGCGCGACGTGCGCGGCGCATCTCGCTGACCTCATGCAGCGAGTCCCGCGCTGCGGCGGCGCCACTGCGCAGCCGCGTGACGGCGTCCGAGATCGAGAATCCGCATACGACGACCCCGGCGATGATGGCGCCGACGAGAACGACCAGTCCCACCTCGCGTCCCACGGTGGAGAGCAGGGCCCAGGCGATGCCGCCGCCCACATAGCCGCCGCGCTCGCGCAGCACATCGTGGGCCAGCACCAGCGAGCTGTCCGTCTCGGCCCCGGGATAGGTGATGGAGACGATGCTCAGCATGGACAGCGTGACCAGTGCCAGGCCAAGGGCGATCTTGGCGGTGAAGGGCTCCTCGTCGTCGACGAAGAACGTCAGGGCGAAGATGAGCAGTGCCAGGGGGAACAGCAGCGCCCCCGCACCGAACAGGAGCACGAGCGTCTCCCCGCACAGGCGCGTTACCGGGGCGGAGCTGGGCAGCAGCAGGGCGACCGCCAGCGCTATCGCCAGCACGACCAGCAGCAGCCCGACGATGTCGTTGGCCGTGCCGCCCAGGGACGGCATGGCCGCGGGCGCCTTCTTCGCCTGACGGCCGCGCGCGTTGCCCTTTGCGGAGCTGCCCTTCGCGGGACGCTTTGTCGTGTTCTTGCGCGTGGCCATGCGCTAGACCTCCATGACGATGGGGATGACCATCGGCCTGGTGCGCGTCGTGGACCACAGGAAGCTGGAGAGCGCGTTGCGTGCGCCCTTGCGCAGCTGCTCGACGCTGGGGCTGCCGGACTCCTGCAGCTTGGAGAGCTGCTCCCTGACGCTCTCCTGCGCCTCGTAGTTCGTCTCGTCGTCGACGGTGAACGACACGCCCCTGCTGGCAATCTCGATCTCGCCGATCTTGGTGCGGTGACGCGATACCGTGACGACGCAAGTGACGATGCCGTCGCTTGCGAGCTTCTTGCGGTCGCGGAAGACGTAGGGGTCGGCGTCGGTGATGGCCAGGCCGTCAACGTACACGACACCGGAATCCACCGGCTCGCCCCAGCTGATCTTCCCTCCGCGCATCTCCAGCGTGTCGCCGTTCTCGGCGATGAAGATGTTGTCCTCGGGGATGCCCATCTCGCGGGCAAGCCGGGCGTGGGCGCGCAGATGCACCGCCTCGCCGTGCACGGGCATGAAGTTGCGTGGCTTTGTCATGGCCAGCATGAGCTTCAGCTCCTCCTGGCTGCCATGGCCGGAGACGTGGACCAGGGTGTTCGACTTGTCATAGATCGTGCAGCCGATCTTCGAGAGGGCGTTGATGACGCCACCGACGCTCTTCTCGTTGCCAGGCACCGGAGTCGCCGAGATGATGACCGTGTCGTTGGCAGTGATGGTCAGCGACTTGTGGGCGCCGTTGGCCATGCGAGAGAGCGCCGAGAGCGGCTCGCCCTGGCTGCCGGTGCACAGCACGACGATCTTGTCCTCGGGAATGTCGGTCTTGTCGAACGCATCGAGGATGTCCTTCTGGTCGATGTGGAGATAGCCGAGGTCGCGGGCGACCTTGGTGTTGGTGACCATGGAACGTCCGGTGACGATGACCTTGCGCCCGACGGCGACGCTTGCGTCGCAGACCTGCTGCAGGCGATGGATGTGGCTGGAGAACGACGCCACGATGACGCGCCCGGGGGCGTTCTTGATGATGTGGCGCAGCTGCGGGCCGACGGCCGCCTCGGAAGGCGTGAAGCCCGGCTCGGTGGCGTTGGTCGAGTCGGAGAGCAGCAGGTCGATGCCGTTGGTGGCAAACCTGTTGATGGCGTGGTAGTTGGGGGTGATCCCGTCGATGGGGGTCTGGTCCAGCTTGTAGTCGCCGGTGTGCATGACCGATCCCGCGGGGCAGCGCATGTAGACGCCCAGCGCGGCGGGGATGGAGTGCGTCATCGAGAAGAAGTCGATGTTGAAGACGCCCAGCGTCAGGTGCGTCCCGTCGGAAACCTCGCGGAACTTGGGCGAGATCAGCTTGTGCTCGGCGAGCTTGCCCTCGATGAAGCCCAGCGTGAGCTTGCTGGAGTAGATGGGGACCTTGCGCGTCAGGTCCTGCAGCAGATACGGCAGGGCCCCGGTGTGGTCCTCGTGGCCGTGGGTGATGATGATGCCCCGCAGCTTGTCCTCGTTCTCCAGCACATAGGTGTAATCCGGCAGCACCAGGTCGATGCCGGGCTGCTCGTCGTCGGGAAACATCAGGCCGGCGTCGATGAGCACCATGTCATCGCCGTACTCGAACGCCGTCATGTTCTTGCCGATACCGTCAAGGCCCCCAAGCGGAATGATCCGCAGGGGCGTTTGGTTCTTTGCCATTGAGTTGCTGTACCCTTCTACGTCGTGCGTTTCAGTTGCATATGTTGGCCGCGACCAGAGCGCGGACTTCTTTTCACAGTCTTGGTATTGTAGCCAACAGCGGCACGCTCTGCAGGGTCATGCGGGTGTGACCAGAAGAAAAGCAGGGTTGGCGGATGGCGTTGGAGTGCAGCGATGCCATGCCCCCCATCGCCATCCCTCTGTCACATCCGTCTGAAGCGAAAAGGGGAAGGTACCGGTCGCGGTACCCTCCCCTCATGCGAGAACGTTGCTGGCGAGGCGCCTATCCCTCGTGATGGCGACGGGGCTGGCGGTTGCCACGCGTGCTGTCACCGGGCTTGCGGGTGCGCGTGTTGCCACCGGGGCGCTTGTCGCGGGCGCCGTCGCCCTTGCGTGGTGCGCCGCCGGCGGGCGCCTCGGGCTTGTCCAGACGGTCGAGGCTGATCTTGCCCTTCTCGTCGACCTCCAGCACCTGGACCTTCACCTCGTCGCCGATGGACAGGACGTCCTCGACCTTGTCGACGCGGCCCTTGGCGACGCGGGAGATGTGCAGCAGGCCGTCCTTGCCGGGCAGCAGCTCGACGAAGGCACCGAAGGCCTGGATGCCCACGACGCGGCCCGTGTAGATCTCGCCCACCTCGGGCACCTTCACGATGGCCTTGATGCGCTCCGCGGCCTCCTCGCCGGCGCCACCGACGCCAGCGATGAAGACGGTGCCGTCCTCCTGGATGTCGATCGTGGCGCCCGTGTCGTCCTGGATGCCACGGATGACCTTGCCGCCACTACCGATGACGTCACGGATCTTGTCAGTCGGGATGGTCAGGCTGATGATCTGGGGAGCGGTCGACTTCGTCGCCTCGCGCGGCGCGGGCTGGGCGTCGAGCATGGCGTCGAGGATGTGCATGCGGCCCTCGTGGGACTGGGCGAAGGCCTCGCGGAAGATCTCCGTGGTCAGGCCGGTCGCCTTGTTGTCCAGCTGCATGGCCGTGATGCCCTTGGTCGTGCCGCAGACCTTGAAGTCCATGTCGCCCAGGAAGTCCTCGAGACCCTGGATGTCGGTGAGGACGACGGTCTTGCCCTCCTCCTGGATGAGGCCCATGGCAACGCCGGAGACGGGGCGCTTGATGGGGACGCCCGCGTCCATCAGGGCCAGCGTGGAGCCGCAGGTCGAGGCCATCGAGGACGAGCCATTGGACTCCATGACCTCGGAGACCACGCGGATGGTGTAGGGGAACTCCTCCTCGGAGGGGATGACGGGCAGCAGCGCGCGCTCGGCAAGGGCCCCGTGACCCAGCTCGCGGCGCTTCGGGGCGCCCATGCGACCGGTCTCGCCGGTGCAGTAGGGCGGGAAGTTGTAGTGGTGGATGTAGCGCTTGCCATCGATCGGCTCGATGGTGTCCAGGCGCTGCCACTCGTTGAGCATGCCCAGGGTCGCGATGGAGAGCACCTGGGTCTGGCCGCGCTGGAAGAGGCCCGAGCCATGGACCAGCGGCAGGTAGTCGGGCTTGACCATCAGCGGGCGCACCTCGGTGGGGGTGCGACCGTCGACGCGCTCGCCCGTCTCCACGACCATCAGGCGCATCGCGTGCTTCTCGAGGGACTTCAGCTCGACGTTGAGCTCGCGGGACCACTGCAGCTGCTCCTCGTCGCTGAACTCGGCGCGGATGGCGTCCTTCAGGGCCTCGACCTTGCTGATGCGGGAGGCCTTGTCGGCGTCATGCAGGGCGGCGGACATCTCGTCCATGTGGGCGAAGACGCGCTCGTGCACCTCGGCGACCGGCTCGTCGAGAACGTACTCGCGCACCGGGAACTCGCCGTTGGCCGCGCGGACCTTGTCGAAGAAGACCTGCTGCTGCTCGCAGAAGGCACCGATGGCCTGCTGTCCGAACAGCATCGCCTCGAGCATCTCCTCCTCGGAGATCTCCTCGGCGCCGGCCTCGAGCATGCTGATGAAGTCGCCCGTGCCTGCCAGCTCGAGGTCGAGGTCGGAGTTGTCGCGCTCCTCGTAGGTGGGGTTAACCAGCAGCTCGTGGGTGTCGCGGTCGCGACCGATGCGCACGCAGGCCAGCGGGCCCTCGAAGGGCACGCCGCCGACGGTCAGGGCCGCGGACGCGCCCATGGTGCAGATGACGTCGATCGGGTTGGACTGGTCGGCCACCAGCGAGGTGGCAACGACCTGCACCTCGTTGCGGAAGCCCTCGGGGAACGACGGGCGCAGCGGGCGGTCGATCATGCGGGCGGTGAGGGTGCCCTTCTCGGACGGGCGCGACTCGCGCTTCAGGTAGCCGCCCGGGATGCGGCCGACGGCGTACATCTTCTCGATGAAGTCGACCGTCAGCGGGAAGAAGTCGTAGTCCTTGCGCTCCTTGGAGACCACGACCGTGACGATGGCGGTCGTGTCGCCCTGGCGTACCAGGCACGCACCGGTGGCCTGCTTCGCGAGCTCGCCCGTCTCGAGGACATAGTGCTTTCCGTAGAGGTCGAACTCGTGAGTAACCTTAGCCATGTGATTCTTTTCCTCTCATCTCCGCCTGCCCCATTGCAGGCGGGCCGTCTGCGGGCAGCTTGCCCGCGTGCATGCGGGCCTCTCCCGCATGCATACCAAAGGGGCGCCCGGAGGCGCCCCGTAATGCCTTGCTTACTGGATGTTGTCGCGGATGCCCAGGCTCTTGATCAGGGTACGATAGGCCTCGATGTCGCCCTTCTTGATGTAGGAAAGCAGGCGACGACGCTTGCCGACCAGCATCAGCAGGCCGCGACGGGTGTGGAAGTCCTTCTTGTGGGTCTTCATGTGCTCGGTGAGCTCGCGAATGCGGTCGGTCAGGATGGCGACCTGGACGGCTGCGGAACCGGAGTCGTTCTCGTTCTTGCCGTACAGCTTGATCAGCTCAGCCTTGCGCTCCTTGGTAATCATGCCAAAACCACCTTTCTACATGGATTCGCCCCGAACTGGGATGGCCGTCAAGGTGTGGCGAACCTCCAAGTACGGGGTACTGACCGAGACAGAATAGCACGTAAGGCCTGCATACACAAAGCCTACATGCCCTGCCTTTGCCAATCCGAGCCGATACCAACCGTTGTCCCGAGTCTGTGGCGACCGCTCCCTGCTGGGACGGAGGCAAGGGCTCGCAGAGTCCCCTCGGGCAAGAGCGCCCGTCTCTCGCGGCGCGGCAGCTGCGGATTCGCTCGCTAGGTCCTCGCTCACGCCGCACCGCTCACGAAGGGCTGCCCTCATAGGACTCTGCGAGCCCCTGCCTCCGTCCCAGCCGAAAGCGACCGCCCATTGGGGTGTCACCCACTGGCCCTAGAGGCTGAGCAGGAACTCGAAGGCCCGCAGGCGTGCGTCCAGATGCACCGCGCCCCACGAGTGGGCCAGCGACACGAGCAGCACCGCAAGCCCCGCATCGATGGGCGCCGCGAGCAGCTCGTCGAAGGTGAGCGCTATCAGCGCCCGCAGCCAGGAGATCTCGGTCGTGCTCATCTCCAAGGCACCCTCGACGTCCTTGGCGCAGCTGGAGCACAGGAGCCCGCCCGCCTGGGCGGAGAAATGGGAGATGTCGGGGTCGCCGCAGGCGATGCAGGAGCCAAGCTCGGGGCGCCAGCCCGCATGAGAGAGCACCTTGAAGGTGTAGGCGGCCACGCACAGGTCGAGGTGCGCCTGGTCCGCCGCCTCCTCGCAGGCGCATAGGGCGCGCGAGCAGATCGGGTAGAGATAGCCGTCCTGGACCTCCTCGTAGCAGGTCAGGCGGGCGACCTCCGCGATGGCGGAGGCGGCGGAGACGCGGTCCAGGTCCCCGCGCAGTCCCTCGTGCGCGTCCACGAGGACCGCCTCGGAGACGATGCCCAGCGTTCGGCCCTGTGCCAGCAGCAGGTCAGACTCGCAGAACAGCTCGACGCGCGAAGCGAGGCGCCCACCGGGCTTGCGTGCGCCCTTTGCGACAGCACGGGCCTGGGAGCCATCCGCGGCCAGCATGGTGAGGATCAGGTCCTGCTCCGCGAGCTTGGTCCTGCCCAGGATGATGGCCTTCGTGCGTGTCGTCGCCCGCGCCATGGAGCGGAACCGCCCGGCCTACTCGTCCGCCTGGTAGCCCAGGCGGCGGATCTCGTTCGCGTCACGGCGCCACTGGGGCTGGACGCGCACGGAGAGGTCGAGGTAGACGCTCTTGGCACCCAGCAGCCGCTCGATGTCGCGCCGGGCCTCCGAGCCGATGCGCTTGATCATGCGCCCGCCCTTGCCGATGACCATGCCCTTCTGGCTCTCCCGCTCCACCAGGACCGTGGCCACCACCGAGGCGTGGTTGCCCTTGCTCCAGGCGATGTCGTCGCATATGACACCCACCGAGTGCGGTATCTCCTGGCGCATGTTGAGCAGGACCTTCTCCCGCACGAACTCAGCCACCAGCTCCTCGGGCGTGGCGTCGATGTCCATGTCCTCGGGGAACCACTGGGGGCCCTCGGGCAGGTGGGCGGACACCATGTCGATGAAGGCGTCGACGTTGAAGCCCTCGGATGCCGAGATGACCAGCTCGTCATCGAAGTCGGCGAGCGCGCGGGCGGCCTCCAGCTGGGCGCTCACCTGCTCGGGCGTGGCGATGTCCGCCTTGGTCACCACCAGCAGCTTGTAGGTGGCCTCGGAGGCCTGGACGTGGTTGGCAACCCACGCGTCTCCCCTGCCCACCGGCTTTGTCGCGTCGATGAGGAAGGCCACGGCGTCGACGTCCGCCAGCTCGCCGAGCGCCACGCGGTTCAGCTCCTTTCCCAAGGCGTCCTTGGGCTTGTGCAGGCCGGGGGTGTCGACGATGACCAGCTGGGAGTGGTCGGTGTTGACCACCGCGCGCAGACGGCGGCGCGTGGTCTGGGCGACGGGGCTGGTGATGGCGACCTTCTCCCCCAGGCAGGCATTGAGCAGCGTGGACTTGCCGACGCTGGGCCTGCCGACCAGGGCCACGAAACCGCTGGTGAAGGGGGTTGTCTGCGAAGTTGCGGCACTATCCATGCGTATCACGTCCCTTGTTGGCGCGACCTATGACAGAAGGATGACGATTGCCCGGATGTAGACCAGGATGCCCACGACCGCGGCAGTGATGCTGATGACCCATGACGCCGCGGCGGCGACGTCCTTGGCGCGGCCGGCCAGCGGGTGGAACTCGGGTGACACGAGGTCGACGACCGTCTCGATGGCGGTGTTGATCAGCTCGGTGGAGATGACCATCCCGCAGCAGAGCAG
The DNA here is from genome assembly GCA_902778135.1 of uncultured Coriobacteriaceae bacterium. Taxonomy (GTDB): domain Bacteria; phylum Actinomycetota; class Coriobacteriia; order Coriobacteriales; family Atopobiaceae; genus UBA1367. The sequence goes on along the minus strand of CACYWP010000002.1, from coordinate 65,340 downwards.
CACGATGGCCCAGCTGAGGACGTCGATGCGCAGCAGCATGCCCATGCAGATGGCAAACGCCATGAAGCACAGCATGACCTTGATGTTGCGCTCGGTGGAGAGGGCCGTGCGGAAGCCCTGGAGGGCGAACAGGAAGCTGCGCCGGAAGGAGGGGTGGTTTCTGCTGCTGCCGGGTATCATGCGTCCCCGTCCTCGCGATGCCGCGTCAGGGTGACGTGGTCTATGGGCGCGTCGGTGGTCACCAGCGCCAGCAGCTCGTCCTCCCGTGCCTCCATCACCTCGGCCTCGTCGTCCTCGAGGTGGTCGTAGCCCAGCAGGTGGAGCAGGCCGTGGATCAGCAGCAGGCGGAACTCGTCGGCGACCGTCGTGGCATAGCGTCCCGCCTGGTCGGCGATGTAGGCGGGTGCCAGGATGAGGTCGCCCAGCTCGCAGGGCTCGTCCTGAGCGAGGTCGGGGTCGTCGGGCCGCTCGCATTCGAGGGAGATGACGTCGGTCACGGCATCGACCTCGCGCCACTGCCGGTTGTGCTCGCGCATGGTCTCGTCCGAGACCACCGAGAGCGACAGGTAGCAGGGACGCTCCACCTGCTCCTGCGCGAGCACGGTCTCGCAGATGTCGGCCATCTCGGCCTCGTCGATGGGGGCGACCACGCCCTCCTCGCACGACAGGTCAACCGTCAGCAGCATGTCTAGCGCACCTCCCGTGCCTCGTGGGCCTCGTAGGCGTCGACGATGCGCGCCACCAGCGAATGGCGCACGATGTCGTTGCGGTCGAGGTCCACGAAGGCGATGTCACCCATCCCCTCCAGCACCTCGCGTGCCACGTCCAGGCCGTTGCGGCCCAGCAGGTCGCGTTGGGTGACGTCCCCCGTCACCACGAACTTGGACGAGAAGCCCAGTCGCGTGAGGAACATCTTCATCTGGTCGGGCGTGGTGTTCTGAGCCTCGTCGAGGATGACGAAGGCGTTGTTCATGGTGCGGCCGCGCATGAAGGCGAGCGGGGCGATCTCGATGATGCCCTGCTCGATGAGGGCGTTGCCGCGCTCCATGTCGGTCATGTCGAAGAGCGCGTCGTACAGGGGCCTGATGTAGGGGTCGAGCTTCTCCTGGAGGGTGCCGGGCAGGTATCCCAGCGACTCCCCCGCCTCGACCACGGGACGCACCAGCACGATGCGCGCGACCTCGCGCCGCTTGAGCGCCGCGACCGCCATCGCCATGGCGAGGTAGGTCTTGCCCGTGCCCGCAGGACCTATGCCGAAGGTGATGGTGTTCGAGCGGATCGAGTCGATGTAGCGCTTCTGGCCCGCGGTCTTGGGCTGCAGGGCCCGGCCGCGGTAGGTCAGCAGGATGTCGTTGGAGAAGTCTGTCAGCTCGGAGGCCCCGTGGCCGACCTGCCCGATAATCAGGTCGACGTCGCCCTCGGTGGGCACCTGCCCGGCCTCCACCAGCGAGATCATGCGGGAGAAGACGGTGGTCACCTGGTTGACCACGTCGGCGGGCCCCATCAGCGAGATGACGTTGCCACGAACCGTGATCATGGCATCGAAGGATCCCTCGATGCGACGCAGCAGCGAGTCCGTCGGACCCATCAGGATCGTCGGGTCGACGTTGTCGGGAATGGTCAGCCTGACTTGAGTCGGATTCATAACCCTCCAAGGGACAAATGCTGCGTTACTCAGATGATAGACGATGTGCGCGCATCGAGCGTGCCGTCGGCGTCGACGGAACGCACGCGCACGCGCACGAGCGCGTCGATGGGATGGACGTCGTCGACCAACACGTCAAAGAGGCCGCCAGAGACCCCGCGACCGGGATACTGCACCACCACCAGCTCCTCAGACCCCACGCGGCGTGCGGCCTGGTCACGGCGCATGCGAGCCGCCAGGCGCAGCATCTCGGCGCTCCGGCGGGCGGACACCGACGGCGCGACCTGGTCCTCCCGCACCGCAGCGGGAGTTCCGGGCCGTGGGGAGTAGCGGAAGACGTGCATGCGGGCGAAGGCCATCCGTTCGCAGAAGGCCAACGACTGCGCGAAGTCCTCGTCGGTCTCCCCCGGGAAGCCCACGATGAGGTCGGTGCCGAGCGCCAGGCCGGGCAGGTACGCCCTCGCCAGCTCCACCACCCGGGCATAGCTCCTGGTGTCGTAGACCCTGCCCATCTGGCGCAGGGTGCGGTCGCAGCCGGACTGCAGGCACACGTGGAGGAAGGGGGCGATGCGCTGGCCGGCATCTGCCATCGTCGCCACCAGGTCCTCGGTGACGTCGGGTGGCTCGATCGACGAGAGGCGTATGCGCTCCACGTCGGTCTGGGACAGCAGCTTCCGCAAAAGGCCTGGCAGGCCGAGGTCCGTGCCCTCCCCGACGGGCTGACGATAGCTGCCGAGGTTGATGCCCGTCAGGACGACCTCGCGGGCACCGCGGGCCTGCGCGGCGCGCACCTCTGCCAGCACTTGGTCCGCATCCACGGAACGCGACGCGCCACGAGCCTTCCATACGATGCAGTAGGTGCAGCGGTTGTCGCACCCGTCCTGGATCTTGATGCCCGGGCGCGTCCTGCCCGTGGGCGTGGTGCCGGCCTGGACGGCCGACCCGTCGTCGGTGGGCCGGGCGGCGACGCCACGTGCGGCCATCTCCTCCAACAGGCGCTGCGGCACGCGACGCTTGTCGGCCTCGACGACCACACCCTCGGCCAGGGACCGCAGCTCGTCGGCGAAGAGGCTGGCAACGCAGCCCGTCGCCACGACGAGCGGCCTGCGTGGAAGGGCCGCAGCGTGGCGAATCGCCTTGCGGGTCTTGGCCTGGGCCTCTCCGGTGACGGCACAGGTGTTGATGACGATGGCGTCTGCCTCCCGCTGGGAGACGATCCGGGCACCCGCCTCCTGCAGGCGAAGCGCCATCGCGTCCAGCTCGACGCGGTTGACACGGCACCCCAGGTTGGCGAAGGCGACCCTCAGGCTCGACCCGTCCACGCCTGTCATGCCCTGGTCGCACGGCGCAGGTCGGCTGCGCGCTGCACCAGCAGGCGCTCCTCGTCGCTGAGGTCGGTGGGCACCACCACGTCCACGAAGGCGATCACGCTGCCTCGGGCGGAGCTGCCCAGGCGCGGCATGCCCATGCCCTCTGCGCGGACCGTCTGGTCGTGCTGGCAGCCTGCGGGAATCTCCAGGCTGACCTGCTCGCCCGCCATGATGCCCTCTATCTCGACCGTCGTGCCCAGCATCGCCTCGAAGGCATCGACCTGCACACGGCAGAAGAGGTCGTCGCCCTGGCGCTCGTAACGCGCGTGCTGGGTGATGTCGATGCGCGCTACCAGGTCGCCGGGCGCGTCGCCACGGATGCCTGCCTCGCCCTTGCCCTCGATGCGCACGGTCTGGCCGGAGTGGATGCCGGCGGGAATCTGGATCTCGACGGTCTCCCGCTCGGGAGCGCGTCCCTGTCCCCCGCAGGTCTCGCAGGGATGGTCGACGACCTTGCCCACGCCCCCGCATGCCGGACAGGTGCTCTGCGACTGCATCTGGCCGAAGATCGTGCGCTGGACCTCGACCACGCGACCCGTGCCGCCGCAGCGCGAGCAGGTGGTCTCGCTGCCTCCCTCGGCGACGCCGCTGCCGCCGCAGTCGTCGCAGGGTGCCAGTCGGTCGTAGGAGATCGTCTTGGTGCAGCCCGCCGCAGCCTCCTCCAGGCTGATGCGCAGCGAGATGCCCATGTCGCGGCCGCGCGTCCGCTGCTGGGTGGCACCGCCACCGCGCGTCGCCCCACCGAAGAAGGAGTCGAAGATGTCGCCGAACCCGCCGCCGAAGATGTCGGACATGTCGACGTAGTCCGCCCCAAAGCCACCGGGGCCGTCGGCGGAGCCGAAGCGGTCGTAGTTCGCGCGCTTGCGTTCGTCCGAGAGCACGGAGTAGGCCTCGTTGACCTCCTTGAACTGCTCCTCGGCACCAGGCTCCTTGTTGACGTCGGGGTGGAGCTTGCGCGCCTTCTTCAGGAACGCGCGCTTGATCGTACGCGCATCGGCATCCCGGTCGACACCCAGCACCTCGTAGTAGTCCCTCTTCGATTCCACGCCTATCAATCCCCTACACACTCATCGTTTCGAACAAAAGCGCCCCGTGGCCCAAGCCACGGGGGTGACGACAGCTATCTCCCGCAGGATCTCATCATGAGCAGCGGCAGGTTGAGCACCAGCAGCCAGACGCCCATCTGCAGCCCGCCCATGGCAGAGCGGGCGGCGTTGTTCCACCAGCCCCTGCTGGTCTTGATGCCGTCTCGCACCACCATGAAGATGCCGACGAAAATGCCGGCCAGCAGGAACGGCTGGGTGTATCCGGAGACCAGCGTGAGCAGGAAGACCGGAACCAGCGCTCCCAGGATCCAGAACCCCATCGCCTGACGGCCGGTCAGGCGCTCGGACGGCAGTGCCACCTTGCAGACGAAGTCTCCCGACGTCTTGCCATTGGTGCCCGCATTGCCCATGCCGGCGATGCGAACCACGTCACCATCGTGCGTGCCGGCAGGTATGTCGATGACCACCTCGCTGGCGGAGAGCACGCGACCGGAGCCGCCACAGACGTCGCAGGGGTCCTCCACGACGCGACCGGTGCCCTCGCACTCCGGGCAGGTCATCTCCACCACGCCAAAGCCGAAGAGGCTGGCCAGGTCGACGGTCATGTGTCCGGTGCCGCCGCAGGTCGGGCAGGTCACGGCCTGGGTGTGCTCGACCGAGCCGTGGCCGTGGCAGGCGTCGCAGGTGACATAGCGCTGGTAGGTCATGCCACGGTGATATCCCTTCGCGGCGTCATCGTCGTCGATAGTCACCTCGTAGATGATGTCGCTGCCTTCCTTGGGGTTGTACGCCCGCGAGCGGGTCGTCGTGCGGCGGCTGGTGTAGGCGCCGCCGAACGGGAAGCCCCAGCCGAAGGGGTCGTCGGCATAGCCGCCTGCGGTCCCCGCAGGGCTGCCGTAGCCTCCGGGGGCTCCCCCGAAAGGCGCACCGGAGCGCATGGCGTCATAGCGCCGGCGCTTGCCCTCGTCCGAGAGGACCGCGTAGGCCTCCGACACCTCCTTGAAGCGCTCCTCGGCGTCAGGCTCCTTGTTGACGTCGGGGTGGAGCTTGCGCGCCTTCTGCTGGAACGCCTTGCGAATCTGCTCGGTGGTCGCGTCCTTGTCGACCTCGAGGATCGCGTAGTAGTCCTTTTCGTTCATTGCGGCCATGATGACTGCTTTCGTGCCAGGGGGCCTCGGTTCCGGCATGGCCGTCCCCGAGCCCCGACAGACATACGAGCGGGATTCTACCCATCATCGACTGCCATGATTCACGGGCACATGCCTCCCGCGCAAAACCTCCCCGCTTGGGACCAGCCAAGGTCGATTCATGTGAGCAGGATGCTTCCCAAGTGGCAAGAAACGGGCCTTTTGGCAATCAGATTCTTCTGGGCGAAGAGGAAACGGGGGTATCGGTTCGTTCGTGGCTTTGGCGCTGTCGTTCTACCAGCGTCTTTCCTTGGCATGCATCCGTGGGATTTGCGGGTATGGGCGGAGACATTGCCAAAACGCCCGTTTTTCGCCGCTTTGGGACGCAGTCGCCGAGTGGGCCGCTAACGGAAGCTCGGATGGCCGCGATGCGGCCACGCCCTTTGGCGCCGTCTGCGGCGCTATGGCCTGCCGGAGACCGAAAGCGAGCGCACATCGCCCCCGGCAAGGTCCCAGAGCCGGCCGTACAGCTCGTTGCCCAGAAGCCAGCCCTCGTCGGTCGGCGCCCAGCCCCGATCCGTGTGGGAGACGAGGCCCCTGTGCGCGCACCATGCGAGCGCGTCATCGACACGACCGGCACCCAGGACGGCCCGTGCATGGGCGAGCGGCCCCCATCCGATGCCCTCCACGGTGCGCATGGCCAGCATCAGGTCCTCGGCAGCGGCCTGGCCCTCGTCGAGCAGCTCGATGTCGAAGGAGAGGCGGTGCAGCGCGGGACGGCGCGCAATCTCCTGACGCGAGCTGGTGCAGCAGAGCCGGACGCGCCGCACGTCGACAGGCACCTCGGGAAGCTGCGGTGCCACGTCTCGCAGCGCGTCGTAGCCCTCGCGCGCGAGCATCGAGCTGGCTCCGCACCCCAGGCCGACATAGGGCACGGCAGTCCAATAGGCCCAGTTGTGGGCGCACCTCCTGCCTGACCGGGCGTAGCTTGCCACCTCGTAGCGGGCAAACCCCGCATCGCTCAGCAGGTCTCGCGCGAGCTCCATCCTACGCGCCTGAACCTCGGGGTCGTTCCACGCGGGCTCGTCGTCGCCCACGAGCAGGCCCAGCGGCGTATTCTCCTCGATCTGCAGCGGGTACACGCTGACGTGCCCGACGCCGCAGGAGACGGCGCCCGCGACGGAACGCCGCCAGCTCTCGTCGGTCTGCCCGGGGATCGCGCACATCAGGTCGCACGAGACATCGTACCCGGCGCGCACGGCGGCAGCGACCCGCTCGGTCGCCTGGGCTGCCGTATGGATGCGTCCCAACGCACGCAGCTCCCCGTCCTCCAGGCTCTGCACGCCGATGGAGAGGCGCGTGCAGCCCGCCCCGCGCAGACGCCCCAGCAGCAGGTCGTCGAGCGAGTCGGGGTTCGCCTCGCAGGTCAGCTCCGCGATGGTTGGGGCTGCCTCGCAGATGCGTCGCACCAGCCCCACCAGCCGCTCCCCCGCAAGGGTCGGCGTCCCACCCCCGACATAGGCGGTCCGGCAGCCCTCCAGCAGCCCCACCTCGCGCAGCTCCCCCACCTGGGACTCAAGCGCCTCGACATACGCATGGATGAGCGGGTCGCCTGCTGCGGTGGCCCAGGAAGAGAAGTCGCAATAGGCACACTTCTGCCTGCAGAAGGGCAGGTGCACGTACAGCGCCCCCACCGGACGCTGGTGCAGCCTGGCCAGCCAGAGGGCCTCGTAGATGCCACAGCTGGCGCTCACGTCCCTGACGCCTCGACGCACGAGGCCACCTCGGCGACCAGGGAGAGGTACTCCTCCGTCGTCTTGCAATGCATGGCACGCTCGCGCCATTGCGCGGCGTTGGGCATGCCTCGCAGGTACCAGCCCGCCAGGCTGCGCGCACGGGCCAGATGCGCACCCGTCGCCTCCAGCAGGCGCACGTGGCAGGCAAAGGCGGCCAGCCGCTCGCCCATGGAGGGCTCGATGGCATCGTCGCCGCGGGAGAGGCGGCTGGCGTTTGCGAAGCACCATGGGTTGCCATAGGTGCCACGCGCCACCATGACGGCCGTCGCGCCCGTCTGGGCCAGCATGCGCGCGGCCTCCACGGGACCGCGCACGTCACCGGAGCCGATGACCGGTATCGACACCGCATCGGCGACGCGACGCACCACACCCCAGTCGGCCTCGCCCCGATAGAGCTGGCTTGCCGTGCGACCATGGACCGCGACCGCCGCGGCACCCGCCTCCTCCATGGCACGGGCGAACTCGGGGGCGACCTCGGGATCCCCCGTCCTGCGTGCGCTGCGGATCTTGACCGTCACCGGGACGTCCAGCTCGGCCACGCAGGCAGATACGATGCGCGCGGCGAGCCCCGGCTCGTCAAGCAGGGCAGAGCCCTCCCCCTTGCGCACCACCTTGGGCACCGGGCAGGCCATGTTGATGTCGACCAGCGCAAGGCGCCCGCCTAGGCGCTCGCGCACCAGCGCGCAGGCCTCGGAGAACTGTGCCGGCTGCGACCCGAACAGCTGGACGGCGATGTCGGGCTCGGGGTCCTGTGGCACGACCAGCTCCCACGTCTTCGCGCCACCGTAGTGCAGCCCCGCCACCGAGACCATCTCGGTGTACGCGAGCGACGCGCCTCCGGCGCGCGCCATCATGCGATAGGCGCTGTCCGAGACGCCCGCCATGGGAGCCATCAGGAAGGGGTGGGCGGCCAGGCGCTGTGCCAGGCTCCCCTCCCGCGGGAAGGGCGGCAGCACGTCAGACAGGCCACACGCGGACGCATGCTCTCGCAGGATCGCAGGGGCGGACGCACGCTGGCCACCCGCAGGCAGCCCCGTCATGCGTCGTCGTCCACCTTGAGGACGGCGAGGAAGGCCTCCTGCGGCACGTCGACCGTGCCGATCTGCTTCATGCGCTTCTTGCCCTCCTTCTGCTTCTCGAGCAGCTTGCGCTTGCGCGAGATGTCGCCGCCATAGCACTTGGCCAGCACGTCCTTTCGCACCGCACGAACCGTGGAGCGGCTGATGATCTTGTTGCCGATGGCCCCCTGGATGGGCACCTCGAACTGCTGACGCGGGATGATCTCCTTCAGCTTGTCGCAAAGCCCGCGGGCCAGCGTGTAGGCCTTGTCCTTGTGGACGATGAAGGAGAGCGCGTCCACCTCCTCGCCCGCCAGCAGGATGTCCAGCTTGACCAGGTCGGAGGGGCGGTAGTCGGCAAACTCGTAGTCCAGGGACGCGTAGCCCTTGGTGCGGCTCTTCAGCTGGTCGAAGAAGTCCAGGATCAGCTCGGCGAGCGGAATGTCGAAGTGCATCTCGACCGACTTCTCGGTGAGGTAGACCATGTCCTTGGTGATGCCGCGATGCTCGATGGCCAGCTGCATCACCGCCCCCATGTAGTCGGGAGGCACGATGACCTTGGCGTTGAGGTAGGGCTCCTCGATGCGGTCGATCCTCTCGGGACGAGGCAGGTCCTGCGGGCTCTTGATGTCAAGCATCTCCCCCGCCGTGGTGAAGACGTGGTAGTCGACCGAGGGGCTCGTGGCGATCAGGTCGAGGTCGAACTCGCGCTCCAGGCGCTCCTTGACGACCTCCATGTGCAGCAGCCCCAGGAAGCCGACGCGGAAGCCGAAGCCCAGGGCGACGCTCGTCTCGGGCGACCATGTCAGCGACGGGTCGTTGACCTTCAGCTTCTCGAGGGCGTCACGCAAGTTCTCGTACTCCTTGTTGTCGACGGGGAACACGCCGGCAAAGACCATGGGCTTGGCCTCGTGATAGCCCGGCAGCGCCTCGGCGCAGGGGCGCGCGGGGTCGGTGAGGGTGTCGCCGACGTGCACCAGCGCCGGGTCTTTCAGGCCGGTGACGACGTAGCCCACCTCCCCGACGCCAAGCTCGGGCAAGGGGGTCTCCAGGGGCCTCTTGCAGCCGACGCCGTCACAGAGGAACTGGTCCCCCGTCGCCATCATCTGCAGGCGGCTGCCCTTGGCTATGGAGCCGTCGAACACGCGCACCGTCGCCACGACGCCACGATACTCGTCGAAGTACGAGTCGAGGATCAGCGCCTGAAGCGGCGCGTCGGCGTCCCCCGACGGGGGCGACACCAGATAGACGATGGATTCCAGCAGGTCGTGGATGCCCTCGCCCGTCTTGCCCGAGACGCACACGGCGTCGTCTGCGGGGATGGCCAGGTCCTCCTCTATCTCCTCGCGCACGCGGTCGGGCTCGGCCGATGGCAGGTCGATCTTGTTGATGGCGGGGACGATGTCGAGGTCGGCGTTCATCGCCAGCAGCGCGTTCGAGACCGTCTGGGCCTCCACGCCCTGGGTCGCGTCGACCACCAGAACGGCCCCCTCGCACGCGGCCAGCGAACGGGAGACCTCGTAGGTGAAGTCGACGTGCCCCGGCGTGTCGATGAGGTTGAACTGGTAGGTGTTACCATCATCGGCATCGTAGGCGACGCGGACGGCGTTGCTCTTGATGGTGATGCCGCGCTCGCGCTCGATGTCCATGCTGTCGAGCATCTGCGACTCGAGGTCGCGCTCCTCGACGGTATGGGTCAGCTCGAGAATGCGGTCGCTGATCGTGGACTTGCCATGGTCGATGTGCGCAACGATGGAGAAGTTGCGGATATGTGAGGTGTCTTTTTTCATGCGAGAAATGATAGCGCATCTGGGCGGCGCCGTGCTATAGTTGCTGAGTTGCCTCACCGTGTCTCAACGCTTAGAGGCCTCACTCGAGAAAGATCGAAAGGGAACGTACCGTGGCAAACATCAAGTCTCAGAAGAAGCGCATCATCACCGCCGAGAAGGCACGCAAGCGCAACAAGGCAGTCCGCTCCGAGCTCAAGACCTACATCAAGAAGGTCCGCGCAGCCGTCGAGGCGGGCGACGCCGAGGCCGCCCAGGCCGCCGCGAATGCAGCCAACCGCAAGCTCGACAAGGCCGCTTCCAAGGGCATCATCCACAAGAACCAGGCCGCAAAGCGCAAGAGCGGCGTCCAGAAGCTGGTCAACACCATCAAGTAGCTTCTGAATCACATCGAGTGAGAGGCGGGGTCCCGAGGTGCTGCTCGGGACCCCGCCTTCTTTTCTTGACGAGGGCACCCTCCCGAGACAGGCAGAAGCGGCCCCGCGTGGATCGGAACCACGCGGGGCCGCGCATGCACGCTTGCCACATCGGGCGGGACGTGAAGGGCGCCTACCCTTCCTCCTCCCCGTCATCCTCCTCGGAGACGGTCACCGGTCGGAAGCTCGCCGTGTGGCCACCGATGACGTCACGGTCGACCGCAGAGGCCTCGAACGCGTGGGCCTCGCGCATCATGGTGGAGAAGATGTCCTCGTCCTCCTCCGCCATCGCACTGGCGTTGTGGTCGATGACGCTCTGGGGCAGCTCCACGTACGCCAACTTGTGCTGCTTCTTCGTCCTCGCGAACAGCGGCACGTACTCGATGATGACCGAGGAGTTCTCCAGGCCGTACCACTCCACCGGGGTGCCGCAGGCACGCCTGATGGCGTACTTCGCGTTCAGGACGCCGCGGTCGCCCTCGGAGATGTCGTTCGATGCGGAGGGCATCTTGCGAATCATGCAGAAGCGGAAGTCGCCCACGTCACCCGAGGTGCGGTAGATGGAGTAGCGGCGATGCTGGGGTGCCAGGCGCCCCTGGTTGACCATGGTCTCGACGATCTGGTACAGGTACTCGTTCACGCGCTGGTTGACGCGGAAGCCCAGGCGCAGCTGCACCTTGAACACGAAGTTGGTGCCGAAGTCGTTGACCGAGAACTCGTGGGTGTAGGGCTCGTCGGTCACCTGGACGTTCAGGAACCAGTAGGCGCGGGCGCGCTTCGGACGCTTGTTGAGGATGGAGTACAGGATGTCGCGGTCCAGGCGCTCGAGCGACGAGTCGTTGGTCAGGAAGACCAGGTTGTCGGCCACGTAGGGCAGCTCGTCATCGTTGCGCAGGGTGAACAGCTGGTTGAGGTACTCGTGCACCGACAGGTAGACGCTCTGGGTGCGCTCGATGGCCGTGCCGCGACGCCAGATGTACATGACCATGAAGATGGAGAAGGCCAGCAGCACCGTCACGTAGCCGCCGTGGAAGAACTTGGTCAGGCTCGAGACGAAGAACATCGCCTCGATGGCCACGAACGGGACGAGGAACAGCAGTGCCAGCGGACCACGCTGACGGACCTGGGACAGGTAGGTGTAGAGCAGCAGCGTCGTCATGAGCATGGTGACCGTGATGGCCAGGCCGTAGGCGGCCTCCATGTGCTCGGAGCTGCGGAACAGCAGCACGACGCCGATGCAACCCGCCCAGAGGATGTTGTTGACCAGCGGGATGTAGAGCTGGCCCTTGTTCTCGGAGGGGTAGTTGATCTTCATGTGCGGCATCAGGTCCAGGCGGATGGCCTCGGAGATGATGGAGAACGACCCGGTGATGAGCGCCTGGGACGCGATGATCGCCGCGAACGCGGACAGCACGACGGCGAAGATGCGCAGCTTCTCGGGCAGCATCTGGAAGAACGGGTTGAGGTCGGGAACGGCGGCCAGCGTCGAGTCGGTGTTGTTGGCCACGATCCAGGCGCCCTGGCCGAGGTAGTTGATGATCAGGGCCGCCTTGACGAAGGGCCAGCTGACATAGATGTTCGCCTTGCCGACGTGACCCATGTCGGAGTAGAGGGCCTCCGCGCCCGTCGTACACAGGAAGACGTTGCCCAGCACCATGATGCCGGCGTTGTTGAGCCTCTTGCTGAAGAGGAAGGCAAGGCCGCGCACGGGGTTGAGGGCGGCCAGAACGCCCGGGTACTTGAGGATGCCCACGAAGCCGGTGGCCGCCAGGAACGAGAACCACAGTGTCATGATGGGGCCGAAGCCCTTGCCGATCGTCGAGGTGCCGGCGCGCTGGACCACGAACAGGCCGCAGAGGATGGCGATGACGATGAGCACCACGATGCTCTGGCTGTCGCCGATGATGCGGTGCACGGCATCGATGGTGCGCAAGCCTTCGATGGCGGAGGTGACCGTCACCGCGGGCGTGAGGATGCCGTCGGCCAGCAGGGCGGCGCCACCGACCATGGCGGGCACGATGAGCCAACGGCCGCAACGCCTGACGAGGCTGTACAGGGCGAAGATGCCGCCCTCGTTGTGGTTGTCCGCCTTCATGGCGATGAGCACGTACTTGACCGTGGTGATGAGCGTCATCGTCCATATGATGAGCGACAGAGCACCCGTGACCACCTCGGGGGACATGGTGAAGAGGCCCCCGTTGCCACTCATGATGGCCTTGAGGGTGTACATGGGCGAGGTGCCAATGTCACCATACACGACGCCCAACGTGACCAGGATCATCCCAGCGCTGAGGGGGATGCCGGTATTACGCCTACGCTTCTTTGGCGTAGGCGTCGTAGAGACACTGTTCATGACTCTCCAATCGACTGAGCACCGGCGCATGACGTCGGCTATGAACGTGGAATCTATCACGGGAGCGGCTTTCGCGCACCCCCTTGCTGCCTGAGGGTAAGCTCTTTATGTCTGCTTTATGTCCCCTTTATGCATGATTTAGGGATGGCTGCAACGGCCGCAAAGCCGCTACCCTGCTATTTTATCCCATCTTCATGGCAGTTGGATGAGACGTATCCCCCCTTTATGTCACCCATGGCGCAAAAGCGGTCTACCAACCGAATAGTGCCGGAAGGTCGCACGGAGAGGGAGGTGGCACGGCTGCTGCGACACGCGATGACGAACCGCATCCCACCCGCACCGATGGCTCCATGGATGCCGACGATTCGGACCTCCTCCTCGCGAGCGACACAACTACCATCCGAGGATGGTGGGCACCGCTCCGTTCGCCATGCCCGTTTGTGCGATACTCTCCTTCGTCCGATTTCGTCCGGTGCGTCACGACAGGCGCGGCATGGTGGAGGATGAGGTGTCAAGCCCTTCTAACGACGTGGTTCTCGACCCACTGACATCGCTGGTCAGCAGCACCCAGAATGCACGCTTTGCCACCAACGTCCTGCTCATGTTGGTCTGCCAGGCGGTCTCCACGGCCATTGCCATCGCCGTTGACGCGCTGGGATTCTCCGACGCGACCATTGTCATCATCTACGTGCTGGGCGTCCTCGTGACGGCCATCCTCACCGTCGGACAGAGCTACAGCCTGGCAGCGTCAGTCGTCTCGATCCTCTCCTACAACTTCTTCCTCATCCAGCCCCGCCTGTCTCTGAAGATCGACGGGCCGGACTATGCGGCCACGATCGCGGCGATGTTCCTGTTCGCCCTGCTCTCCAGCTATCTGGTCAAGAGCCTGCGCCGCTCGCTCGGCCAGTCCATGGAGGCCTCGATGATCGCCCAGCGGGAGCAGCTGCGCGCAAACCTGCTGCGTTCGGTGTCCCACGACCTGCGCACTCCCCTGACCTCCATCACCGGCAACGCCGACATGCTGCTGGACGAGGACGCGCTGCTGCCTCCCCCGACCCAGCGCAAGCTGGTGCAGGACATCTATGATGACGCCACCTGGCTGAGGACGGTCGTCGAGAACCTGCTGGCCATCACGCGCCTGGAGGACGGGAACGTGACCCTGACGCTGGGCCCCGAGCTGGTGGACGACGTCATCGAGGAGGCCATGCGCCACGTCAGCCGCGAGGCCTGTCACCACAGCATCGTGGTCGAGCCCACGGGAGAGCTGCTGCTGGCGCGCATGGACCCGCAGGTCATCGTTCAGGTCATCGTCAACCTCGTCAACAACGCCATAGCCCATACCCCCGAGGGCTCCACCATCACCATCTCGTCATGGCGCACGGGCGACCGCGTGTGCGTCTCCGTAGCCGACGATGGCCCGGGGGTCGCCGACGAGGACAAGGACCAGGTGTTCGAGCCCTTCTACACCGGACGCAGCGGATCGGGCGATTCGGGCCGCAGCATGGGACTGGGCCTGTCGCTGTGCCGCTCGATCGTGCAGGCCCATGGTGGCACCATATACTTGGAGGATGTCGACCCGCATGGCGCGCGCTTCGCGTTCACCCTTCCGGCCGAGGAGGTCAACGAGCATGTCTGACAAGTCCTACACGATCCTCGTCGTCGAGGACGACCCCGCCGTGCGCAACCTCGTGTCCACGGCCCTGGAGTCGCGCGGATACCAGCACCTCACCGCGGCGACGGGCAATGCGGCCATCGCCTCCGCAGCCACCAGCGACCCCGACATCGTCCTGCTCGACCTGGGCCTGCCCGACATGGACGGCGTCGACGTCATCAGGCGCATCCGCACCTGGTCGACGATGCCCATCATCGTGCTGTCCGCACGCGCAGAGGACGCCGACAAGATCGAGGCCCTCGACGCCGGCGCCGACGACTACCTGTCCAAGCCCTTCTCGGTGGGCGAGCTGCTGGCACGCCTGCGCACGACGGAGCGGCATCTCGGCTACATGGCAGAGGACGCGGCACCACAGCAGTCCACCTTCGTCAACGGCGACCTGGTCGTCGACTTCGCGGCAGGGACGGTCGCCCTCGAGGGCAGGGAGCTGCACCTCACGCCCATGGAGTACAAGCTGCTGTGCCTGCTGGCCCACAACATCGACCGCGTGCTGACCCATCAGTACATCCTGCACGAGGTGTGGGGCACCTCGCAGGACGGCGACCTCGCGTCGCTGCGCGTCTTCATGGGCACCCTGCGCAAGAAAATCGAGGAGAACCCCTCGCGCCCGCGCTACATCCAGACGCATGTGGGCGTCGGGTACCGAATGGTTCGCGTCTAGGAACCGCCGGGAGCGGACCGCACCGACGGGCGGGCGTCGGCCAGGCGATCGTCCACGAGGCGCCGGCTTGCCCTAACCGCGACCGCAGATGCCCAGCACAAGCGAGCAGAACTCGGTCTGGGGGTCGGCCCCCGTCTTGAGCGCATAGTCGCTGCGCGCGCAGGAGGCGAGCGCGTGGGCAAGCTCTCCCGAGCCGAACCGGGACGCCCAACGGGCATGGTTCTTCACCTGCCACCTCTGCTTGCCGAGGACGCTCTCCAACGAGCCGGACTGGCCCCGTGCCGCGAGCGACTGTGCGCACACCAGCTCCCGCAGGCGCCCCACCAGCAGGGCGACCAGCGCGATCTCCGATGGGTTCTGCATCAGGCGATACAGCTCCAGGGCCCGCGCCGCATCGCGGTTGCAGACCGCGTCGAGGAAGTCCCAGGGCTTGACCTCGGCCGTGCGCGTGACGTAGCGCTCCACGTCGGCAAGGGTGATGACGCCCGCGCCCCGGCAGAGCTCCGACAGCGTCCCTACCTGCTGGTCCAGCATCGTGGTCGACTCCCCCACCCGGGAGACGAGCTCGTCCGCAGCGCGCTCGTCGATGCGCATGCCCCGCACCTGCGCCATGCGCACGATGCGCTTGGGCAGGTCCCAGCGCTTGGCGGGCGAACAGTCTATGATGGCCTTCTGCCCGACCTTCGCGACGGCCTTGTAGAGGCGCGTCGTCTTCGCCAGCCTCTCGGCGACCAGGCACAGGACGCAGTTCTGGTTGGGGTCGGCCAGATAGGAGACTATCGCCTCCGAGACGGGTTTGGGCAGGTGGTCGGCACTGGTCACCAGCACCAGGCGGAAGCCGTTGCCAAAGGGCAGGGTGTTGAGCGACGAGAGGAGGTCCTGGGGCTCGAGGTCCGAGCCGGCGACGCGCTCGTCGAGATTGAACGCCTCGAAGCCCGGCTCGAGGCGGGCGCGCAGGCGCTTGGTGGCCTCCCTTGCCTTCAGCTCGTCGGATCCCACGATGAGATACGCGGGCAAGAGCCCTCCCTTTGCAGATCCCGCCATGCCACACCTCCCATCGCCACGGCCGGCGCAAAAACGTCACGCGACAACTATGCCACATCGACCGGACGTCAATGACCCGCAATCCACGAGAGGGAGGCCGCGACGCCGGCATCGCGCCATCATGGGCCGTGCTGCCGCTGGGACCTGACCAGCGGCCCCGAGGCGCCCGGTCGGATGTCAACGTCGCCCACGTCCTTCGTGCACAGGAACAGCGCCCCCGCCCGCTCGAGGATGTCCACGCATTCCCGGCATGGGTGGCCGTACTCGTTACCCTCCCCCGCGCTGGCCACCGCCACCTCCGGGCTCATCTGGCGGGCCTGTTCGTCCGTCAGGGACACCTCGGAGCCATGATGGCCCACCTTCAGCAGGTTGATGTCGCCCACATCGCCCGCCGCGATGCAGGCGCCCGTCTCGTCCCGCTCCGCGTCACCGGTCAGCAGCGCCGTCAGGCTCCCATCATCGCCCTCATATGAGACCAGGAGCTCCAGCGATTCCGCATTCTCGTCCCCATCGACCGTGTCGCGCGGCCAGATGACGCGGATGGCATAGCCGCCCACCTGCAGCTTGTCGCCACGGGAGACCTCGAGGGGTTCGGAACCCGTCAGGTCGCGGCACGCCTCCCCCAGGGGTTGCACCATCGACGCGGCGACGCCACGCGCCACGATGACGCGATCGCAGCCAACCACCCCCACGAGGTCGTCGAGACCGCCGTAGTGGTCGTCGTGCTGGTGGGTGATGACGATGGCGTCCAGGTGCAGGACGTGGTTGCGTGCGAGCGCGGCGACGATGGCGTCGTCCGGACCCGTGTCGACCAGCAGCGACGATGCCCCGTCCTGCACGAGTATGGCGTCGCCCTGCCCGACGTCCAGCACGACGATGCGGGCCGGAGCCATCAGGCGCCACCAGCCCAACAGCCCAAGCAGCAGTGACGCGAGGAGGGCGAGGACGCCGTAGAGCCTGCGGCGCGACACGTCCGGCCACCACGCCAGCCACACGGCCATCAGCGCAACCACGACGGGCGCGGGACCGAAGGGAAGGACTTGGGGCGAGACCGACGCCAGGGGAATGCGGGACAGTCGCCGCATGAGGGCGACCAGGGGAAGGGACGCCGCGTCGAGCAGGGGAAGTGCCAGCATCCGAACGGGCGGGGCCCACAGCAGCAGGCACACGCCCAGCCCAAGGGGCATCAGCACCCCGAACAACGGGGCCAGCAGCAGGTTTGCGACGGGGGCCACCAGCGACACGCGCCCGAAGGCATCGGCCACCATGGGCAACGTCGCCAGCTGACAGACCAGCGTCGCCGACAGCAGCTCGCGCGTCCCGTCGAGCATCCCGAGCAGCCGCACACGCCAGGCCCTGGGCAGCCCGCGCGGCAGCCGCGGATCGGGCAACGCCGTCTGCAGCACGTAGGCCGCATGCGGCTGGAACAGGCAAAGCGCTGAAACCGAGGCGACCGAGAGCACGAACCCCATCTGGCCCGCCACCGAGGGCTCGAGGAGCACCATGGCAAGTCCCACCGCGCCGACGGCCGACAGCGGGTGCGCGCGCCTGCCCGCCAGCTGGGCCCCAAACGCCGCAAGCGACATTGCCCAGGCGCGCACCGCGGAGACCGGAGCCCCACAGAAGGCGACGAAGCAGGCGGACACGGTCGCCAGCAGGGCGACACGCGCGTGCAGCCGCAGCTCCAGCCCATCCACCAGCCGTGCGAGCAGCGCGCACACCATCGTGAGGTGCGCACCCGACACGGCTATCAGGTGCGCCGTCCCGCAGGTGGAGAAGAGGTCGGTCAGCCCGCGGGCGTCCAGCGCCTCTCGGCTGCCGCACACGATGCCCGCGACGAGCGCACGTGCGTCCCCTTGCTCGGGACGCAGCGCGGCCAGTATCCGAGCGCGCAGGGCAAGCAGTCCGCCGGGCCGGCTTTGCGAGGTCGCACGGACGATACGCAGCGTGCCGCACAGGCCCTGCCGCCAGCTGGAGCGGCCGTAGTCGTCTGCGGAGAGCCGCGAGAAGCGCCCCACGCCAGCGAGTCTGACGCCCCGGTCCAGGCGCTGGCCTGCGTTGACCCACACCTCTCCCTGCGCGCTGCCCTCCCTCATGACCCATGCGCGGCACCGCCACCCATAGGCGCCCTCCCTCGCATCGGAGGTGACCCGGAGGTCCCATGACGACACGGCGCTGGACGCCAGCGCGTCTGCCACGACATGCTGTCGGCGACAGGAGAGCGATGCCGAGAGGGTCGTGCAGAGCAGCAGCAGGCACGCGCCCGTGACGCGGCAGGCGGCCTCTCGCCCGTGCGCCCACGCCGCGACCAGGACCGCCAGGAGCATCGCCGCAGCGATGGCACAGGCAGCCGCGATGTGGCCCAGTGCCTCGGCGTCCAGCACGAACCCCCAGCCCATGACAGCCCTCGCGGCAAGGCAGCAGGCAACGAAGGCCCACCAGACGCCGGGAACCATCGGGCGATGGGGGCGCCTTCCCGCTCGCTCAGACACAGATCTGGTCCCTGACCTTGGCGAACTTCTTCTCCCCTATGCCTGACACCCTCATCAGGTCTTCCGGTGACGCAAAGGGGCCGTTCTGCTCGCGCTCCTCGATGATGGCGCTCGCCGTGGCCTCGCCCACGCCCGACAACGTCTGGAGCTGCTCGCTGGTTGCCGTATTGATGTTCACCAGCACCGTGGGAGAGCCCGAGCCCGTCGCCCCGGACGTCGATGCCTGTCCCGAGACGAGCAGGTCGCCAGCCGTCTCCCCCGCGTCCCCCTCGTGAGGTATGTGGATCTTCGAACCGTCCACCAGCGGTTCCGCCAGGTTGACCGAGGTCGTGTCGGCATCCTCCGCCAATCCTCCCGCCGCGTCGACGGCGTCCGAGACGCGCACGTCCGTCCCCGTCAGCTCGACGACCCCGGCCGAGCCGACCGCGCCATCGACGTGCACCACATAGCGATGCGGCTCCTCGACCTCTGCCTCGGGGCCGCCAGCCGGGGCATCGGACCCGCTGCCGACGCCCTCGGGATCCTCCGCGGGAGCCGAACGCTCCACCACGATGCCCGTCGAGGCCACCTGCCGTGCCGCACCGACACCCCCGGCGGCACACCCCAGCGCCACCAAGGCGGCCAGGGCCGGCCTGCCGCCCACCAGTCCCATCCTGCGCGCGAACCTGCGCAGCCTCGACCCTCTCGCCCTACGCTGTGCCATACAAGATCACCCCCATATCGATGATGGGGGTGATCCCGGGAATGTGGCCCATGAAAGAGAATTACGCTCGCCACTTTCTCGCACGAATGGCGCAGCTGGCTCGCACGCACGCGAAACGAGGCTCCTACCTGCCCATCATCGTTCGTCGCGCGCGGCCGGTGCGAGCTCGCGGTGCCACGACTTCATGCAGGCGGGCGGGCGGTAGCTGGGGCAATGGTCGAAGTCGACGTATTCGACCGACGCGACGAGCTCGTCGATCATCGTGTCGTGGTCGAAGGAGTCCCACGCCTGATGCACCGCATCGATGCGCGCATGGGTCTCGGGGCGGCGCGGCATGAACAGCGTGCAGCAGTCCTCCGCGGACTGCGAGCTGATGTCGTGGGTGCCGATCTGCTCCGCGCGCCGCATGATCTCCATCTTGTCCGAGCCGATGAGCGGACGCAGCACCGGCATCGAAACCATCTCGTTGACCGCTGCGATGTTGTCCAGGGTCTGGGAGGCGACCTGGCCCAGCGACTCGCCAGTGACAAGCGCCTTGGCCCCCTCCAGCAGCGCGATGCGCTCGGCCACCGCGAGCATCACGCGGCGATAGGTGATGATGCGCAGGCTCTGCGGCACCGCCAGGGAGATCTCGCGCTGGCGCTCGCCAAAGGGCACGACGTAGAGGCGCCCGATCAGGCCCGCAGGGGCAAGCGCGTTCACGATGTCCTGGCACAGCCACTCGCTGGAATCGGAGGTCATCGGACGGCCGGAGAAGTGGACCGGCACGCACACGGCCCCGCGACGGCCGACCATCCACGTGGCCACCGGCGAGTCGAACCCGCTGGACAGCAGCGTCACGACCTTGCCGGCCGTGCCGACGGGCAGGCCGCCGACCCCCACGCGCGACGCGGCATAGACGTAGACGCTACCCTGCACGACCAGCACGAACACCGTCGCGTCGGGGTCGTGCATCTTCACCTTCTTGTCGGGGAAGGCCTCGCAGAGCACCCCGCCCACCAGCTGGTGGATGTCCAGGGTGTGCAGCCCGTAGGTCGTGGCGGAGCGGCGGGCGTGCACCTTGAAGGTCTCGAAGTCGCCGAACTCCCCCAGCGCGCGCACGGCGGCGGCGCAGTACTCGGCCTCGTCGAGGCCGCAGAGGTAGGCCAGGGACACCCGTGCGACGCCGGGCACCTGCGCGATGGTCGCGGCATCCTCCTCGGTCGCCTGACGGCCCTCGAACGTGACGAGGACATGGCCGCTGACGCGCTTGACCGCGTCGACGCCATGCCCTCGCAGCGCCCTATGCAGGTTGGTGACCAGCTGGTTCTCGAACGTCGATCGATTCTTGCCCTTCAGGCCGATCTCGTGATAGTGAACGAGGCAGACGCGTCGAGTCATGGTCTCTAGAGGTTCTGCTGGACTTGCTTGTTGGAACCCCTGATCTCCTCGTCGAAGGCCTCCTGCACGAAGCTCAGGGTGCCGGACTCGATCTCCTCCATGGCGATGGAGACGGGGTCCTCTCCGGAGATGACCGGGGTAATGTCGTCGAACTCCTGGACGGCGGCGACGCGCAGGTGCTGGCCGCGGACCATGTTGTTGATGTCGCAGGCGCGCTTGGACGCGATGGAGCACAGCAGGAAGGGGTTGTGCTCGGTCTTCTCCAGCAGGTTGTCAATCTCAGGCTTGGTGATGGCCATCTTGGTCGAAACCTCCCTCGTTCTCGTAGTGGTCGATGAGCGCACGCATGCGCTCCACCGCCTCGTCCAGCTTGTCGTTGACGATGCGGACGTCATACTTGCAGGACAGCTCCATCTCCCTGCGCGCGTTGGCCAGGCGCAGCTGTATGGACTGCTCGTCCTCGGTGCCCCGCGCGCGCAGGCGTCGCTCCAGCTCCTCGACCGAGGGCGGCTCGACGAAGACCAGCACGGCCTCGGGCCGCTTCTCCCGCACCGCAAAGGCGCCTTGGACGTCGATCTCGAGGACGACCGAGCATCCCTGTGCGAGATAGGGATCGACCTCGGTCTTCAGCGTCCCATAGCTGTGTCCGTGGACGTGCGCCCACTCGAGGAAGGCGTCCTCGGACACCAGCTGGTCGAATGCGGCGTCGGAGAGGAAATGGTAGGTGACACCGTCGGTGTCCTCGGGTCTTGGCTTCCTCGTGGTAGCCGAAACCGTCAGGTGCAGCTCCGGTCGATCCTTGCGAACTTGCCTGAGGATCGTGCCCTTGCCGACGCCTGACGGCCCAGAAACGACGAAAAGCCTAGCGTTGCGTCCCACTACTTCGAGAGGACCTCGAGCAGCTGCTCGCGCTGACGAGCACCGAGGCCCTTGACGCGACGGGACGGGGAGATGCCCAGCTCGTTCATGATCTTGGCAGCCTTGGCCTTGCCATAACCGGGCAGCGACTCGATGAGGGCGGAAACCTTCATACGGGCAGCGATGGGATCTTCGGAGTCGAGGACCTCCTCGAGGGAAATCTCACCCTTCTTGATCTTATCGCGCAGCTCGGCACGTGCATGGCGGGCGGCAGCGGCCTTCTCAAGGGCAGCCTTGCGCTGCTCGTCAGAGAGCTGAGGTAGTGGCATGGTTCCTCCAAACATCGGGTACAGACAATCGAATCCGCTAGTTGCTGTCGTAGTCATACTAGCAGGTCAGAAACGCACGGGTTTCTATCTTGACCTTGTATGGCCTGTTTATCAAGCCTTTTTCAAGTAACGTGCACATATTCTTTCGAGAAGCCCTGGGCACTTCTCAATAGTGGGTATGTGCTATGCGCACAACTCGGCGACGATTTCATCAAATGCGGCAACCGGGTCTTCCGCATGTGTGATAGGACGTCCTATTACGAGTTTGCTTGCGCCGGCGGCGATGGCGGCCGCAGGCGTCGCGATGCGCTTCTGGTCGCCCACGTCCGCCCCGGCCGGACGGACGCCAGGGGTGACAATCATCGCATCGGGACCCAGCAGCGCGCGCATGTCCGCAGCTTCCTGGGGAGAGCAGACGATGCCGTCGGCTCCCGCGCCGACCGCCAGCGAGGCCAGTCGTGCCACCTCCTCGGCCACCGGGGCGTCGACGCCGATCGAGGCGAGGGCCTCGGCATCCATGCTGGTGAGCACCGAGATCGCAACCAGGCGCGTGCGATTGCCCCCGCGCTCGGCGGCAGCCTCTTGTGCTCCTGCACGACCCTCGGCGATCATCGCCGCTCCGCCCAGGCCGTGGATGGAGAGGATGTCGGCACCGGAGAGCGACGCCGCATAGGCCGCACCGCGAATCTGGAAGGGGATGTCGTGCAGCTTCAGGTCGAGGAACACGTTCAGGCCGCGCTCGTGCATCTCGTCGACGATGGAGGGCCCGTAGCGATAGAACAGCGTCATGCCGACCTTGACCCAGCGTGCCTTGCCCTCCAGGCGTGCCGCCAGGTCCAGGGCCGTCTCTCGGTCGCAGTCCAGGGCGATGATGATGGCGTCGCGCGCCTCCTGCTCAGTTAGCATTCGAATGCTCCAATCAGCTCGTTGATGTCGGAAACGCCCTGCCCGCACGCCCATTCCTCCAGCTCGACGAGGATGCGGGGCACGCAGGTGGGGTCATAGAGGTTGGCCGTGCCGACGGACACGGCCGTGGCGCCGGCAAGGATCATCTCGGCCGCGTCGGCACCGCTGGCCACGCCCCCGATGCCGCAGATGGGAATGGTCACGGCGTTCGCGCACTCCCAGACCATGCGGACGGCTATCGCGTGGATGGCCGGGCCCGACACGCCCGCCGTGGCCCGTGCCAGGCGGCTCCTGCGCGTGCGGATGTCGATGGCCATGCCGGGGATCGTGTTGATCAGCGACAGGGCGTCCGCCCCGCTGGCCTCCAGCGCCCGACCGATCTCGGCGACGTCGTGCGGGGCCATCTTGACGACGACGGGACGGGCGGTCAGCGGCCTGACGACTGACATGACCTGCGCGGCGGCCTCGGGCGTCGCGCCCATGGCGGCACCGCCCTGGGCGATGTTGGGGCAGGAGATGTTGACCTCGAAGCCCGAGGCGAAGGGCGCCAGCTCCTCGAACAGCTCCGTCGCCTGGCGATACTCGTCCAGCGAGTGGCCGGCGATCTGGCAGATGACCTGGCAGCCACGGTCGCGCAGCCCCTGGAGGTAGTCGCCGTAGCGCTCCACGAAGCCCCTCACGCCGGGGTTCTGCAGGCCGACCGAGTTCATGATCGCGGAACCGGGCAGCTCCGCGAGGCGAGGCGCCGGGTTGCCGTCCCAGGGCACGGCCGCGACGCCCTTGCAGGTGATGGCACCAAGCGTGGCGCCCACGTCGTAGAACCCCTCGAACTGCACGCCGTTGCCATAGGTGCCGGATGCGGTGTTCAGCGGGTTCCTCATCCTGATGCCGCCGAGGTCGACGGCCATGCTCACCGTGCTCACCATGCCACCTCCCGTGCGTCGAAGACCGGGCCGTCGGTGCAGCAGAGGGCGTACCCGCCCGCCACGAGCGCCACGTTGCAGCAGCTGCAGGCACCAAACCCGCAGCCCATCATGCGCTCCATCGACACCTGGCAGGCGACGCCATGCTCGTCGGCCAGCCGCGCGACGCCGGCCATCATGACGTTGGGGCCACAGGCGTAGGCCTGGGCATACGCGCGCTCGCGCAGCAGCTCGCCCATGGCCTCGGTCACGAAGCCCCTCCGACCCGCCGTGCCGTCGTCGGTGCAGGTGATGACGCGACCGTCCGCACCGGCCAGGCGCGCGAGGTCCTCGATGTCGTCGGACAGCACCATGTCGGCCGTGCGCGACCCGGCGATGGCGTCGAAGCCGATGCCCGCGTCTGCCAGCATGCGGGCCGCGGCCAGCACGGGAGGCAGGCCGATGCCGCCGGCAACCAGCAGGGCCCTCCCCTCGCCCTCCGGCAGCCACCATCCCCTGCCACAGGGGCCCACGAGCGTCGAAGACTGGCCCGCGACCATCTGGGAGAGACGGCGCGTGCCCTCCCCCACCACGGCGTAGAGCAGCTCGACCGTCTGGGCCTGGGCGTTCGCGCCTTTGAATGACAGCGGGATGCCCAGGATGTGAGAGCCGTCGCCCGGGACCCTCAGGTTCATGAACTGCCCGGGTGCCAGCTGGCCCGCCACGGGCGACTCGATGACCAGGCGCCAGATGCCCTCGGCAGCCCGCTCGTTGCCACGCACGACGAACTCGTGCTGCGTCACAGCGTCGCTATGCACTTGGCCTCCTCTCAGACTCGCTCTTGCATATGGGTAAATGGTACGGCAACGGAAGCGCTTGCCGTCAGAGGCTCCGCACACTCCCCTCATTCTCAAGAAACGCGCCCGCCGACGGGCGCGGTGCGCCCCAGCGAGACGCTATGCCCGCATGGCGCGCACGCGGTTGCGCAGGCGCAGCAGCAGGATGCATCCCAGGATGGAGGTCAGGACCGAGTTTGCCGCGTTGTTCAGCCACATGCCCGTCAACCCTAGGGGCATGAGCAGCCAAATGAGCGGGAGGGGGAACGCCAGGGCCGAGCACACGGCCATCAGCGTCGCGCCACGGGCGTCACCCACGCTCACGAGGAAGCACTGGGCGGCAAAGGCGAACCAGCGCACCACCAGGGCCAGCGAGAACAGGCGCAGCGCCCAGACGGCTTCGGCGAGGAACCCTCCCTCGGCGCTGGGCAGGAAGAGCCCGACGATGTGCTGGGGCACCGCGTTGAGGATGACGATCCACAACGCGCTGATGGCGGCCACCGTACCGAAGCACCACAGCTCGATGCGCTTGACCCGCCCGTACTCGCGAGCGCCCCAGTTGTAGCCCACGGCCGGCTGCAGGGCGTCCAGCGTGCCGTATATGAGCGGGATGATGATGCCCTCCGCGAACATCGCGCAGCCATAGATGGAGACGGCCTGCTCTCCGCCCATGGCCAGCAACACCGCGTTCATCACGATGGAGGTGATGCGACCGGCCACGTTGTCCAGGAAGGTCGAGACCCCGCAGCGGAAGACCTCGAACACGTCCGCCCGGGAGAAGCGCGGGCGCACGAAGCGCAGCTGCAGCCCGCCCCGCACGAACGGCCAGACCGCGATGAGCACGCCGCTGAGCATGGAGAGGCTGTAGGACAGGGCCGCGGCACCGACGCCCAGGCCGCAGGGCCCGAGCAGGACGAACTCGATCAGGGCGCCGAAGACGGCCATGAAGGTGTTGGCGAAGAGGCTGCGCCGGATGCGCCCCGAGATACGCAGGTAGTTGTCCAGGGCGTAGCCGATGGTGGTCAGAGGCGCGAAGGCCGCGTAGACGCGCAGGTACGTGGTGGCCAGGCGCGCGAGCTGGCCCGTTGCCCCCATCAGCTCGAAGATGGTCGGCGCCAGCACCCACAGCAGCATGCCGAGCAGCGCGCCGGTGGCGACGTTCATCAGGCAGGAGCAGGTGAACAGGTTGTTGGCGTCGTCGTCACGGTCCTCGCCCAGCGCGATGGAGATGGGCACGGCCGAGCCCACGCCGATGAGGTCCCCGAAGGCGAAGAGCACGATGACGAATGGCATGGCCAGGTTGATGGCGGCAAACGGGGTCTCCCCGACGAAGTTGCCGACGAGGATGCCGTCCATCGTCCCATAGATGGAGGCGACGAGCATGCCCACCGCACCGGGCAGCGCGGCGGTGAGGAAGAGCTTGGGGATGGGTGTCGTGCCGAAGAGTGCCTTGGGGTCCTGGGGCTGGGGCATGGCTCACCTCTCGCAGGAGGAATGCGTCTTGGGGAATGTCACGGGATGCGTCTCCGCGACCGGTGCGTCAAGGGCCTCTCTGTCGGCGGCGAACGGCAGGGCAACAGCATAGGCGTGCGGGGCGGCACCTTCAAGCACCGCCCCGCACCGCACGATTCCGATGAGAGACGCTAGGCGACGACGCCGTCGATCAGCGTACGCTTGCCGGCCATCAGCACGTCAGTGGCAACACCGGTGAGGTGCTGGCCCAGGAACGCGGAGTTCTTGGACTTGCTCTCGAAGTAGTCCTCGGTGACGTCGATCTCGCGCGCGGGATCGATGAGCGTGAGGTCCGCCTGGGAGCCAGCCTCGATCTTGACGGGGTTGCAGCGCAGCAGCCTGCGCGGGTTGATGGCCATGACCTCGACCATGCGGCCCCAGCTGATCTTGCCCGTGGACACCATGTTGGTGAGCATCAGCGGCAGCGAGGTCTCCAGACCGATGGTGCCGAAGAAGGCGATCTCCCACTCGCAGTCCTTCTCGTGGGCGGCATGCGGGGCATGGTCGGTGACGACGCAGTCGATCGAGCCGTCGATGACGCCCTGGACTAGGGCCTCCATGTCGGACTTCTTGCGCAGGGGCGGGTTCATCTTGAGGTTGGTGTTGTAGGTGTCGTCGATGTCCTCGTCGTTGAGGAACAGGTGGTGCGGCGTGACCTCGCAGGTGACGGGCAGGCCCTCCGCCTTGGCGGCCTTGACCATCTCGAGGCCCTTGGCCGTCGAGATGTGGCAGATGTGCAGGGCGCAGCCGGTGGAGCGGCACAGCTCGATGTCGCGCCAGATCTCCAGCTCCTCGCCCAGCGCGGGCCAGCCGAACATGCCCAGGCGCGTGGCGGCGCGGCCGGAGTTGATGACGCCGTTCTTGGTCAGGCTCTCGACCTCGCAGTGCGCGCACACGACGCGGTCGAACTGGCTGACGTAGGCCATGCAGGTCTTCATCATGCCTGCGTTCTGCACGCCATGACCGTCGTCGGAGAAGGCGGACGCGCCTTCCATCACCATGTCGCCGATCTCGGCGAGGGACTCGCCCTTCTCGCCGCGCGTCAGGGCGCCCATCGGGCGCACGTGCACCAGACCGGCGCGACGGGCCGTGTCGATCTGGTAGCGGATCTCGGCGCCGGTGTCGGTGACGGGGTCGGTGTTGGGCATGGTCGCCACGTCGGTGAAGCCGCCATGGGCCGCGGCGCGCGAGCCGGAGGCGATGGTCTCCTTGTACTCGAAGCCGGGGTCACGGAAGTGCACGTGCATGTCCACCAGGCCGGGAACCAGGTACTTGCCGGTGCCGTCGATGACCTCGACGCCCTCGCCGGCCTCGATGTCCGTGTCAACGCGCACGATCTGCTTGTCCTCGACGAGCACGTCGCGGACGTCGTCCAGACCCACCTGGGGGTCGACGACGTGGGCGCCCTTGATCAGATATGCCATTACTCTTCTCCTCCCAGCAGCAGGTACATCTCGGCCATGCGGGTCAGCACGCCCGCGTTGACCTGGTTCAGGATCCTCGAACGGGGGCAGTCGGCCACCTCGGCGTCAATCTCCATGCCACGGTTCATCGGGCCCGGATGGCAGATGATGGCGTTGTCCTTCATGCGGGCCTCGCGCTCGAGCGACAGGCCGTAGAGGCGGTTGTACTCGCGGCGGGACGGGATGGCCGCGCCCTCCATGCGCTCCAGCTGGACGCGCAGCATGTAGATGACGTCCATGTCCTCCACCACGTCATCGAGGTGGTTGGTCTGGTTGCAGCCGAACCAGGAGGGGTCTCCCACCTGGAAGGTCGGCGGCGCGACCAGGGTGACGTCGGCGCCCATGGTCTTCAGCGCGGGGGCCAGCGAGCCGCACACGCGGCTGTGGGCGAGGTCGCCCACGATGGCGACCTTCAGGCCGTCGAGGTGGCCGAAGTGCTCGCGGATGGTGTAGAGGTCCAGCATCGCCTGGGTGGGGTGCTGGTGCTTGCCGTCGCCGCCGTTGATGACGATGGCGTCAGTGTTCTCGGTGATCTTCTGCGGGGTGCCGGCCAGACGGGCGCGCACGACGAACATGTCGACCTTCATGGCGTCGATGGTCTGGATGGTGTCGGCGAGGCTCTCGCCCTTGACGACCGAGGAGGTCGCGCCGCCCATGGAGATGGAGTCGGCGGACAGGCGCTTCTCGGCCAGCTCGAAGCTCTTCAGGGTACGGGTGGAGGGCTCGAGGAAGAGGTTGACGATGGTGCGACCGCGCAGCGCGGGGACCTTCTTGATGCTGCGGCCGTTGACGATCGGGTCGAACGACTTGGCCGTGTCGAGGATCTGGGTGATGTCGTCGGCGGTCAGCGACGTCGTGTCAATGAGATGTTTGACGGAAAGCATGGCTAGTTGGCACCTCCTGCAGTCTTGTCGATGCCCCAGATCTCGACGGAGTTCTTCTCGTCAAGCGGGGTGATGCGCACGCGCACGTCCTCCTCGTGGGAGGAGGGGACGTTCTTGCCCACGTAGTCGGCGCGGATGGGCAGCTCGCGATGGCCGCGGTCGATCATGACGGCCAGCTGCACGCTCTTGGGGCGGCCGAAGTCCATGAGGGCGTCCAGTGCGGAGCGCACGGTGCGGCCGGTGTAGAGGACGTCGTCCACCAACACCACGTCGACCCCGTCAATGGGGAACATGATCTCGGTGGCGTGCAGGACCGGCGCGATGTGACTGGAGAAGTCGTCGCGATAGAAGCTGATGTCCAGCTTGCCGATCTTGGGGCGGTTGCCCTCGATGGCCTCGATCTTGTCGGCGAGACGCTCCGCCAGGGGCACGCCGCGACGCAGCACGCCCACCAGGGCGATGCCGTCCGCGCCTTCGTTGCGTTCGATGATCTCGTGGGCAACGCGGGTCAGAGCCCTGTCCATCGCCTGTTCGTCCATGATGAGCGCCTTCAGAATGGCCTGTTCCATGGAACTCCTTCCCTAGAAAAAAGGACGCCTGTCCGCCTGTTTTGCGGCATGGGCATCCGGAAGGAGTCTCGAACAGCGAGCTATGTCATTCATCCTTGACGGCATCCCGTACCGCACTTAAAGGTTGTAACCAATATAGCGACCAATACATGCACATGCAAGAGCACACGAAAGCACCAAAGGCCCCCGCGCCCCGGTCGATTGCGGCCCATGTGCCGCCAGCGGTGGCAGCGACTATTGCTACCATGGACGGGGACCGACAGTCGGGCAAAGGAGAAGACATGGCAGTTGACGGCAGCTATCGTATCAGCGGTGACGCGATGGGCACCAAGCTGGAGGGGGTGCTGACCCTCGTGACGAAGGGTACGCAGCTGAGCGGGTCGGTGAAGATCGGCAAGCAGAACATCGAGCTGCTGGACCCGAAGGTGAAGGGTGACACGTTCTCCTGCAGCGTCGTGGCGCCGACGCCCCTGGGCGACATGAAGCTGGGGCTGAAGGGGACGGTCGCAGGCGATCGGGTCTCGGGCACCGTAAAGACCCTGCTCGTCAGCGCACCATTCACGGGAACGCGCATATAGCTGCGATAGTATTCGTTAGTATGGATATTCATCGTCCCATGCCCGTATGGGATGCATGGGATGGTAAGGGTTCCCGAGCGTCGGCCCACCGGCGCTCCTTTCATGACGTGCGGCACGGGTCGCATCCACAGGCCGGACCCTCCCGTCGCCGATGCCTGGATGGCAACCTCGCTCCCCTCTGCTAGCTTTGGGTCATCGGAGGGACCGAAGAGAGGAGCGTCATGGACTACAAGCAGCTGAGGCCATTCCCCGAGGGATTCCTGTGGGGCGCATCGTCCAGCGCATACCAGTGCGAGGGAGCCTACCTCGAG
Organism: uncultured Coriobacteriaceae bacterium; assembly: GCA_902778135.1. GTDB lineage: Bacteria > Actinomycetota > Coriobacteriia > Coriobacteriales > Atopobiaceae > UBA1367. The sequence goes on along the minus strand of CACYWP010000002.1, from coordinate 35,642 downwards.
GACGGCCGCACACTCTGCGTGTCGGACACCGCACCGGTGCCCGAGGGGTACACGGACTTCAACGACGGCATCGACCACTACCACCGCTACGCCGAGGACATCGCCCTCATGGCCGAGATGGGCTTCAGGGAGTTCCGCTTCTCCATCTCCTGGCCGCGCATCCTGCCCCAGGGCTCGGGCGAGCCGAACCCGCTGGGCATCCAGCACTACCATGACGTCATAGACGAGTGCCACGCGCACGGCATCGAGCCCGTCGTCACCCTGTACCACTTCGACCTGCCGCAGTGCCTGCAGGATGCCTACGGCGGCTGGGCCTCGCGTCAGTGCATCGACGACTTCGTCGAGTACTGCCGCATCTGCTTCGCCGAGTACGGCAGCAAGGTCAGGTACTTCCTCACCATCAACGAGCAGAACATGATGGCGCTCTTCCAGGGCGACCAGTATGGCAGCGCCAAGGGCCAGTGGCAGGCCAACCATCACATGCTGGTGGCGCAGGCCAAGGCCATGGTCCTGTGCCATGACATGTGCCCCGACGCCTGGATCGCCCCGGCGCCCAACATCACGGCCATCTACCCGGCCAGCTCCAGCCCCGAGGACAACCTCGCCGCCATGGACTGGGACCAGCTGCGCAACCGCCTGTTCCTGGATACGGCCGTCTTCGGCGAGTATCCCGAGGCGCTGTGGAACTGGTGGGCCGACCAGGGCATCGAGCCCGATGTCGAGGACGAGGACTGGGTGGCGCTGAAGGAGGCCCAGCCGGACTTCATCGCGTTCAACTACTACGGAGCCGGCTGCGCGAAGTACGTGGACGAGGAGGAGGGCAAGCGCGTCATCGAGGAGGCCAAGGCCGCTGGCGGGCGCATCGCCTTCATGACCGGCCTCATGACCTACCCCGGCCTGGCCGCCAACGTGAGCAACCCGCTCCAGAACAAGACCAACTATGGCATGGGCATCGACCCGGTCGGCCTGCGCGTGACGCTGCGTCAGCTGTGGGAGCGCTACCAGCTGCCGCTGCTCATCACCGAGAACGGCTGCGGCGTCCGTGACGAGCTGGTCTGGGAGGACGGCGAGCCGCGCATCCACGACGACTACCGCATCGACTACCTGCGCCAGCACATCAAGGCCTGCCAGGAGGCCATCACCGATGGCGTGGACCTCATGGGGTACAGCCCCTGGAGCGCCTTCGACCTGATCTCGACGCACGAGGGCATCACCAAGCGCTACGGCCTCATCTACGTCGACCGCGACGAGTTCGACCTCAAGGAGATGAAGCGCTACCGCAAGGACTCGTTCTTCTGGTATGCGAAGGTCATCGCCAGCAACGGAGCCGACCTCGCCTAAGCAAGCACAAATCCGACCATCTGGGACGGTTCTCCCCGGTCGAAAGCGCCAATGCGCTCGTCCGGGGCCCGTCCCGCTTCATCCCGAGGTCCCTCTTCGACCGTCTGGGACGGTTCTCCCCGGTCGAAACGTCATAGATGATTCGACCGGGGAGAACCGTCCCAGACGGTCGAACGGAAAAGGGGCGCCCCGGACCGTGGTCCGAGGCGCCCTCGCCTTGCCTTTGAGTGTGGGTGCTTGCCCTACTCCTCCCAGAGACCCAGACGGTCCTCGACGAACTCGCGACCCGCATCGCTCAGGCGGAAGGTCTTGCGGCCCTGCATGGAGTCGCCGGACTTGTCCAGTACCTCCACCTTGGGGTCGTCCTTCTTGCCCTCGATGGCCAGGGTGCCCGAGACGGAGCTGATCTTTACGCCCAGGGACTTCAGCAGCTTGTTGGCCTTGAACGAGGTCCAGGAGTCCTGGCCCTCCTCGGTCTCCAGCCAGTAGGCGGAGGTGACGATCTTCTGGATGGCGGTCTTGGGGGCGACCAGCTCGTACAGGCCCTCGAAGGTGGTGGGAGCGGGCTCGGCGGCCTCCGCCTCCACCTCGGGCTCGACCTCGTCGTCCTCGGTGTCGAAGACGACCTCGGCGACCGGCTCGTCGACATCGGCAACGGACACGGTCTCGATGGTGATATCGTCCTCTTCGTAAATGTCGAAGTAATCTGCCAGCCACGACACGACACGACGCTGCTCGCCCTTGCTCAGCGGACGCAACGTCCGGGCAATACTATCAATGATGGCAAGCTCGTTCAAAACATCTGACATAATGACCTCCCGATAGCCTGTCAGAACCTACGATTACACAATAGCACGCATGTCTTAAGAAGTTAAGATGTCAGTCGAATGATAGCAGGGGACAATCAATAAACCTTCATCAATAAAGCCTTAGCTTAATGTACGTATGACTTCAACGTGTTTCCACATACCTTTGAAACACGTCAATCCGAAAGAACGTCAAAAAGAACGGGACGTGCTGTGTTGTGATATCCTTGGAATGGCAAACACATTCAACTGTCTTGGCGCGCGAGGTATGCAGCGCCCATGGGGCAGGGTCTCCGTTGGCAGGGAGGGAAAGCGACGATGGGCGAGCTGTTTCGCGACAAGAGCATGGAACGCATCAACTCCCCCGAGGAGCTGAACGACTACATCCGGGTCGCCACCCCCTCGGTGTGGCTGGTGCTGCTGGCCACGACGATCCTGCTGGTGGGGATGCTGGCATGGGGCGTGTTGGGCACGGTGTCCGTCGAGAACGAGGACGGCAGCGTCACGCAGACGCACCCCATCTCCTTCGTGACCAACTGACCTGGCAGGCCGCGCCAGTTCAGAAAACCTTGGCTTTCAAAAAAAGTCTTGAGAAAGGTGAGACGCGAGCGCGGACTGAGTATATTAGAAGTCAGACACGGCCAAAGGGGCAGTGCAAAACGGTCCACAAACAGAAAGGAAACGGACATGGATGAGATCAAGCAGGCACTGAACGACGACCAGCTCGAAGAGGTCGCAGGCGGCGCGGGCACCGACGAGATCCACAACCTCAAGAACTTCGTGACCAAGAAGGTCTGCAACGTCATTCACTATGACGAGACCGCTTGCCTGACCCTGCGCAAGACGCCCGGTGGCACCATCATCCAGGGCATCGGCTGGCAGAACGGTGACAACATCCTGGTGCACAAGACCTACAAGGAGCAGGGCTGGTACTTCGCCTACAAGAACGGCAAGTACGGCTACGTCAACCCCAACAACGTGGCGTAGTAGCACTGCAAGCAAGAAGAAGGCGGTAGGGGCCATCGAGCGAAGGCATGGCGAATCGTAAGGTCAGGAAGCCCATCAACCGCGGGGTGGCAAAGGTTCCCGTGGTGATGCAGATGGAGGCACTGGAGTGTGGTGCCGCCTCCCTGTGCATGGTCCTGGCGTATTACGACAAATGGATTCCGCTGGAACAGGTGCGGGCCGACTGCGGGGTGAGCCGGGATGGATCGAATGCCCGGAACATCCTGCGGGCGGCCCGCAGCTATGGCCTCACCGCAAACGGCTATCGCTACGAGCCGGACGAGCTCGCAAGGGATGGCCAGTTCCCCTGCATCATCCACTGGGAGTTCAACCATTTCGTGGTCTGCGACGGCTTCCGCGGGGACAAGGTCTATCTCAACGACCCCGCCAAGGGCAGCTACGCGGTCAGCCGCGAGCGCTTTGACGAGGCCTTCACGGGCATCGTCCTGATGCTCGACCCCAGCGAGTCCTTCGAGCCGAGCGGCAAGCCCAAGAGCGTGCTGGGCTTTGCGAGGAAGCAGCTGCGCGGAACGGGCTCCATCACGCTCTTCGTCATGGCCGCCATCATCATCTCCTCGCTGACGTCCATCGTGAAGGCGGGCTTCTCGCGCGTCTTCCTCGACCAGCTGCTGGTCGGGCTCAACCGCGAATGGGTCCTCCCCTTCTTCCTGGGGCTGGGCGCCATCACCCTGGTGGAGCTCGTCGTCGCCTGGATCCAGGCGGTCTACTCCCTGCGCATGAACGGCAAGCTGTCCGCCGTGGGCAACGCGAGCTACATGTGGAAGGTCCTGCGCCTGCCGATGGAGTTCTTCTCGCAGCGCATGGCGGGCGACATCCAGAGCCGCATGTCCCTGAACGCATCCGTCGCAAGCGTCGTGGTGGACACGGTCGCCCCCCTGGCGATCAACAGCGCCATGATGGTCTTCTACCTCGTGGTGATGGTGCGCTACTCTCCCCTGCTGACCTGCGTGGGCCTGCTCTCGGTGGCGCTGGACGCCGCGATCTCGCGAATGGTCTCCAACAAGCGCATCAACCTCACCCGCGTCCTGATGCGCGACCAGGGAAAGCTGGCCGCCGCGACGGTCGGCGCGGTGGACATGATCGAGACCATCAAGGCCAGCGGGGCCGAGAACGGCTACTTCGAGAAGTGGGCTGGGCACCAGGCCGCCGTCAGCGCGCAGAACGTGCGCTACAACAGGCAGGACCAGATGCTGGGCATCATCACCGGTTCCGTCAGCTCCATCATGAACATCCTGGTGCTCGTGCTGGGCGTGTGGCTGACCATGCAGGGACGCTTCACCGTGGGCATGATCTTCGCCTTCCAGGGCTTCATGAACTCGTTCCTCGCCCCGTCCGGCCAGCTGATAACCGCCGGACAGACGATCCAGGAGATGCGCACCAGCATGGAGCGCATCGAGGACGTGATGGAGTATCCCGACGACCCGGTCTTCGAGCAGGCGGCGGACGCCGAGCGCTACGACAAGCTGTCGGGCGCCCTGAGCATGCGTGACGTGACCTTCGGCTACTCCCGGCTGGGCGAGCCGCTCATCGAGAACTTCGACCTCGAGCTGAGGCCGGGCCAGCGCGTGGCCTTCGTGGGCGCCTCGGGCTGCGGCAAGTCGACGCTCACCAAGCTCATCTCCGGGCTCTACCAGCCATGGAGCGGCGAGATCCTGTTCGACGGGAAGCCCATCTCCCAGATCAGCCGCAGCGTGTTCACGGGGTCGGTGGCGGTCGTCGACCAGGACATCATCCTGTTCGAGGACAGCATCGCCGGCAACATCAAGATGTGGGACAGGTCCATCGAGGACTTCGAGATGATCCTGGCCGCACGCGACGCCAGCATCCACGAGGACATCATGAAGCGGCGCGGCGGCTACCACTACAGGATCACCGAGGGGGGCAAGGACTTCTCCGGCGGGCAGCGGCAGCGCCTCGAGATCGCCCGCGTGCTGGCCCAGGACCCCACGATGATCATCATGGACGAGGCCACCTCCGCGCTGGACGCACGCACCGAGTACGAGGTCGTCAACTCCATCCGCGAGCGCGGCATCACCTGCATTGTCATCGCCCACCGCCTGAGCACCGTGAGGGACTGCGACGAGATCGTCGTGCTCGACCACGGCAAGGTCGTCGAGCGCGGAACCCATGACGAGCTGATGGCCCTGGACGGGACCTACAAGTCGCTCGTCAGCAACGAGTGAGGGGAGGCCATGCACCGTGGGTTGGTTTGACGAGCAGATACGCCAGCGCAAGCAAGCGGACGAGGCGGCCTTCGCGGACTCGTTCACGAGTATCGCCGAGGCAGTCATGGGACGGCGGATGTCGCAGGCGCTCAACGACAGCCGCGAGGTCACGACCGACGCCGTCGGCGAGATACTGGCGTTCTACCATGTGCGGGCCTCCGAGGTCCCCGACGGCATCCAGGACATGAACGAGGTGCTGGAGTACCTCATGCGACCTCACGGCATCATGCGCCGGACGGTCAGGCTGGAGCGGGGCTGGTACCGTGACGCGGTCGGCCCCATGCTGGGAACCCGCAAGGATGACGGCAGCGTGGTGGCGCTGATGCCCCACGGCCTGTCGGGATACCGCTTCTACGACCGCAAGACGGGAAGGAACGTAATCCTCGGCCGACGGACCGAGGGCCTGATCGAGACGGAGGCGCTCGCCTTCTACAAGCCCTTCCCGCTGAAGAGGATGGGCATTCCCGACCTCATGCGCTACATCGTGGAGCAGGTCTCGCCTTCGGACCTGGCGATGCTCGTTGCCGCCATGGCCGCCGTGACGCTGGTCGGCTTCATCCTGCCGCGCATGAACGCCCTGCTGTTCTCCGACGTCCTCGAGTCGGGCAGCATACGGATGCTCTTGGGGGCGGGCATCTTCCTCGTGTGCGCGTCAGTGAGCTCCCTGATGTTCGGCGTGGTCAGCACCCTGGCCAGCTCGCGCATCAACACGAAGCTCAGCGTCAACGTCGAGGCGGCCGCCATGATGAGGATGCTCTCGCTGCCCGCCGCCTTCTTCAAGGACTACAGCGCCGGCGAGCTCTCGGAGCGCGTGAGCACCATCAGCACGCTCGCGAACCAGCTGGTCAGCATGGTGCTGACCACGGGCCTCTCGTCGGTGTTCTCCCTTGCCTACATCGGGCAGATCATCCGCTACACCCCCGCGCTGCTGGTGCCGGCGCTGGTCGTCACGCTGCTCACGCTGCTCATCACGGTGGCCTCCGTGCTGATGCAGACGAGCGTGTCCAAGCGCCAGATGCTGCTGGGAGCCAAGGAGAGCGGCGTCAGCTATGGCCTGATCTCCGGCATCCAGAAAATCCGCCTGGCCGGGGCCGAGAAGCGGGCCTTCAGCCGCTGGGCGAAGGCGTACGCAAAGCAGGCCGAGCTGGCGTACAACCCTCCCCTGTTCCTGAAGGTCAGCACGGTGCTGACCACGGCCGTCTCGCTCGTCGGGACGATGGTCATCTACTACGCCGCCATCCGCGGCAACATCTCCGCGGCGGAGTACTACGCCTTCAACGTCGCGTATGGCATGGTGAACGGGGCGTTCCTGACCCTTGCGGGCATCGGCCTCTCCGTCGCGCAGATCGGGCCCACGCTGGAGATGGTGAGGCCCCTGCTGGAGACCGTGCCGGAGATCTCCGAGAACAAGGAGGTCGTCACGCACCTGTCCGGCGACATCGAGCTCAACAACATCACCTTCGGCTACAGCAAGGACATGCCGGCGGTACTGGACGACATCTCGCTGAAGGTCCACCCGGGCGAGTACGTGGCCATCGTGGGAAAGACCGGCTGCGGCAAGTCCACGCTCATGCGCGTCATGCTGGGCTTCGAGACGCCGCAGAAGGGCTCCGTGTTCTATGACGGCCGCGACATCTCGCGCCTCGACCTGAAGTCCCTGCGCCGCCGCATCGGCACGGTCATGCAGAACGGCAAGCTCTTCTCCGGCAACATCTACTCCAACATCACCATCGTCGCCCCCTGGCTGACGATGAGCGACGCCTGGGAGGCGGCGGAGATCGCGGGGCTGGCCGACGACATCCGTCAGATGCCCATGGGCATGCACACCGTCATCTCCGAGGGCCAGGGCGGGGTCTCGGGCGGGCAGCGGCAGCGCATCCTGATCGCGCGCGCCGTGGCGCCCAAGCCGAAGATCCTGATATTCGACGAGGCCACCTCGGCGCTGGACAACCTGACGCAGCGGCAGGTGTCGGAGGCGCTCGACCGCATGAGGTGCACGCGCATCGTCATCGCCCACCGCCTGAGCACCATCCGCCAGTGCGACCGGATCGTCGTCCTGGACAAGGGCAAGATCATCGAGGACGGGACCTACGAGGAGCTGCTGGCCCAGGACGGCTTCTTTGCCGAGCTCGTGGCGCGCCAGCGGCTGGAGGGCGAGGCGTAGGGACGGGCGGGGTCACCGCGCTCGCGCGGGAGGCGCTCCCTTCCGAAGAGCCGGATGTTGTTGTCTGATCTACGATACGGGATGAGGGTTTGTCCGATCGCATTGCTTCCGACCCGTTGCAGGTTTGGCAGATTCACTACATGGTCTATGGCATCCCTGAGGAAGCGGCTTCGAATGAGGAGACGATTAGCGCGCTTCTCCTGATTGACGATCAGCTATGGGAGCTCAACTATCGCTAGACGCGCGTTGGGCAAGACGTTTATCTGATGGCACGGGCCTTCTCTGTCGCAAGTTCGGCGGAGAAGGCCTGTGCCATTATCCCTCCCAAGGACTCCCAATCCCCTTCGGTTCCCTGGGGACGGACAGACGTTGAGAACCGTATAGGCCAGTGCCCATAGCTCCATTAGTCGGAGTAATCCCTCGTGCCTTTGCACGATGGGTATCGTGAGCAGCCGTAGAACTTTCCGTACCTGCTCGTCCGCAAGACCATCTCGGAACCGCACTTCGGGCACTTCGGGGCTCTCTTCTCGCCGCCCGTCTTACGGTGTCGCGATTGGCTGGCACCGCCCTTCGGCTCCTTGTAGTCCATCTTCCCCGTGCACGTTGGGTATCTCGTGCAGCCGTAGAACTGCCCGTAGGGCCCTGACCGCAGCGACATCGGCGAGCCGCACCTTGGGCACGTTGGTTGCGCCCCCTGCTTCCGAGCGCCTCGTGACGACCGACGCGACCGGTCATACTCGAAGCTGACCTTAGGGGCCGTCTCTCCGCGCCCGAGCGGCTGGGGCTGGCGTCGCATGGCCACATCATCCCTCCCGGTCACCCCCGTCCGCCGGTACTCGACGCTGGTTCTACCACCGGTGACGCCGCCTCGCAGGTCAATGCTCCTAGACACCCTTCCCTGGCTGCCGCCGGTGCCGTCGAGGTTCATGGTGTAGGTGCAGTACTTCGGGTAGTTGGTGCATCCGTAGAACTCCCCTCCATCGCGGCCTCTCGTCCTCCTCGTGAGCCATCCGCCACATACCGGGCACATCTTCCTGTCCTCGAGGATCCTCACGTCGGGGTAGGTCTTGTCACAGAAGGGGAAGCCACTGCATCCGACGAAGTAGCCCCTCGGCCCGCTCCTGCGTATGAGAACGCCGCCGCAGCGCGGGCACCTCGCGGACGGGTCGGACGCCTCCTGGCTGTAGAAGGCAAACGCGGTGCCGTCCTCGTTGTCGCGTCGCAGCTCGTCCACGAACGTCGAGACGCCCGGGTAGCCGGACTCGTCGCCCGTGACCAGCCACACCCTGTTCTTCGTCCTCGTCAGAGCGACGTAAAGGAGCCGCCGCTCCTCGGCGTAGTCGTACCGATCGCTGTCGGCGAGCAGCAGTTCCAGTATCGGATCGTCCGCGACCATGTTGGGGAAGCCGTAGCGGTCGTTTATAAGGCCTATCACGATGACGTTGTCCGCCTGGAGGCCCTTTGACTTGTGGACCGTCATGTATCCGAGCTCGATGGGCTTGCCGCCGTCGGGCCTGTAGGTGATGACCTTGTCGAACTTCGCCTCGACATCGCTGTGCGCCTTGGGGTCGCGGAAGCTGAACCCGTCCGTTGGCACAAGGTCCGGGAAGATGCGCTCGAGGTCGCGCCTGTTCCTTCCGAGTACCTTGATCTCGCCCGCACCCCCCGGTGATGCCAGCAGGTCGTTGAGCGCGAAGGCGAAGGCGGCCCTCTGGTCGGTGAGCGAGATGGCTGCCACAGGTGGCCCCTGCTGCGCGGGCGCCATCGAGATGACCCTCTTGCGCAGCTGATCGGGGTTCTTGAGGACGAACGCGCTCGCCACGTCGACGAGCGCCTGCGAGTTGCGGTAGGTCTTCTCGATGCGCATCTCCTCGTGGAAGCCGACGAGCTTCCCGAAGTTGGTGAAGAGGGTCACGTCGCTGCCCGCGAAACGGTAGATTGCCTGCCAGTCGTCGCCGACGCACATGAGCTTTGCCCCTGTAGCGTCGCGTATGGCGGAGAGCAGGCCGAAGCGGCTGAGGGATATGTCCTGGTACTCGTCCACGATGATGTAGCGGTACCGCTCCGAGTATCCCTCCCTGCGTATGCGCTTTGCGGCGCGGTTGATCATGTCGTCGAAGTCCACCCTCCGCTTCGGCCCGCTGGAGAGCGACCTCTGGTACGACTCCATGATGGGCCAGGCGAACCTCGCGAAGAGGTCGTACCTGTGCCACATGGCGCCGCTGCCCCGGTAAGCCTCGCGCGCCTTGTCGTCCACCTCGGGGGCGGTCCTGTTGGAGGCCTTGACGAGGGATATGAAGGTGGAGACGAGCTGCGACATGGAGCGAAAGAGCCTCTCGTCGCGCAGCAGGTTGCCGCACATGGCGGCGTTGCGCTCAGGGTTGATGGAGAGCGCGACCCCGTTGGACCTGAGCAAGGACTCTAGCCTGTTCAGGAGGTCCTGGTCCTTGTTCCACCAGCTGTAGCTCTCGATGAGCTTGGTGCCGCATGCGGCGTGGACCTGCCGCTTCCACTCCATCCCGTCGATGTACGACTGCTCCTCGACGAGCGTCTTCATCCACGGCACCCGCCCGCGCTCGTCTACGCCGAAGTGCTCGAGCCAGATGTCGTAGTCTGCGAGGTAGAAGTCGGGCTGGTAGGCACGGCGACCTTCGTCGGCGAGCTCGGTTGGAATCTCGTGATCATACGGCCTCTCGTACTCGTAGGCGACCCCGTTGAGGAACAGGAAGTTGGCGATCATCAACTCCTCGACGCTCTTGACCCTCTCGCCCAACATCGTGTCCATGCCGCCTTGGCAACCCGCCTCCTGCACCATTCCCTTGAGGGTGCGCATATCCTGGGCCTTGAGGATTCTGACCCTCTCCTCGGCCTCCTTGGAGTCAGGGCTCTCGTCGGGGACGAGGCTCCACATGCCGAAGAACTCGAGGAAAGCCGCAGCTTGGTCCGGATGCGACGCGAGCCGTCTCGAGAGGTAGGAGGTGACGTGCCTCTGCAGCGCGTTCTCCTGTGCCACGGCGACGTCGCCGAGGACGCGCAGTCCGAGTGAGTGGAAGGTCCTGGCCGCGACCCCCTTTACGCCACTTGCCTCGATGCGCGCCTTGAGGTCGTCGACCGATGCGCGAGTGAACGAGGTGACCAGAATCTCCGACGGGTCGACGTGCCAGCGCTTAACGAGGTACTTCACCTTTCCCACGACCACCGACGTCTTGCCGCTACCGGCCCCCGCTATTACGAGGTTGCTGTACTCGTCGGTGACGATAGCATCTCGCTGCTGGGGGTCGAGCGACTTCCCGCCATCAATGTCGGAGAGCAGCGCGTCGCACAGCACGAGCTCTCTGGCCTTGTACGCCTCGTTCCTTTGCGCTCGGAACCTTGGGTCCAGGCAGCGATTCTTAATGTGCGTGACCTGATGGCCCAGTCCACTCGCCTTGATCACCTCGTCTGGGATGCTCGCGATGCCTTCGAGCACCGGCGCTGCGGACTCGAGAACGGCGTCCCAGTCCCTCTTCATGAGATAGCCACTCTCAAAGGCGGCGACCCTCTCTATGTACTCGTACAGTCCAGTGATGTCTGAAGAGAGCGCGTCGAGCTTCTTCTTAGCGTTGAGCCACGCCTCCTCCTTCTCAGCCCTTCGTTGGGCCTCCTCTCGTGCCCTTCGCCGGGCTTCCTCCTCGGCCCTTTGCAAGGCCTCCTCCTCGGCTCTTCGCCTCTCCTCTTCCCTCTCCCAATTCGAGCGGATGGCGAGAAGCACAAGCGCGACACAGACGGCAACTGCCAGTATCGAGGCGAACAGTTCGGCGTCTAGTTTCACAACGCACCACTTTCGAGGTCCTCAGCTCCACGTATAGATGTCTTGGTCATACTCCGCCCCTACCTGCAATGAAGGAAAGTACGTCGCCTGGAATCTTCGGCGAGATTCTCCAGCATGTCCGATTCTGCCAGGCATGGCTCCTCATTTGAGCAGTCTCTCGCTGCACTCGAGCAACCTGATCCACTCATCCGACATCTCCTCGCTGGTCAGGAGCAGGTTCCTTGTCTCGCGGTTCGCCATCATCTCAAGTTCATTGGCACCCTGGAGCCCGAAACGAGCCCATGCGGCTATGTTGAGGCTGCTGAAGAACTTGATCCAGCTGCCCCAAGACGTCGCGGCAGCATGGCCGAGGTCGACGAGGCACAATGAGCCGACGCTCACAGTCACCATGCGCTGCAGCTCGGGACTCTCGCGCCTTGGTAACGATCTCACCCATGTCACGCCGTCGCGAAAGTGACGCTTGAGGGTGTAGATGGCACGCACTAGCAGATCGTTGACCATCACGGGGAAGGAGGTGGCCACGCCGTGCCGCAGATCGTATCCTTGCTCGTAGACCTCCGTCATGGCTGTTGCGAACGACTGCCAATGGCCCCTCTCGTTGGGGAATCTGCCGAAGTTGCAGAGCTGGAAGAACTCGGCAAGCGGAAGCGGGAGCCCGGCACCCCGGCCCTTTGACCCGCTGCTTCCTGCGACATCCGACATGCAATGGCCCAGCCAGTTCATCGTGCCGGCGAACACCTTGGCCGTCAGAGAATCGCCGACGAGCTCTATACCATTGCCCGTCCCGGCAACGATGACAATCTTGCCTCTGCCGCTGTCGAAAAAGGTCGAGGTATCCGTGAACTGGTTGCATATCGATGCCACCAGTCCGAACAAGTCCGGATAGTGTGAGAGGGACTTTGAGTGATGGTTGCTCATCGACACGTGCTCGATCACGCCGTCTATCGCACTACTCGTCGCCTGATCGTAACCAACCTTGAAGTGGCGCTCCAAAGCACCGATAGCCGATGCCAGGCTGTTCTCCTTGCCAGGCCTCGGCTTCCAGATTGGTTCCCCGTTTTCGTCCTTGAGGGACCTAGCAAAACCCATGACAAGCGAGTCAAACAGGTCGTCAGAGGCTTTTCCGGCGACGCTTGTTGCCGCATCCTTGCTAGGCACGCCTACCAGAAACACGTCAAGCAGCCCGCCGAACACCCCGCAGGCAGCGGCGAGACCGTAGTCGAGCGCGTCGAGCTCGACGTCTCTATTGAGCGCCTCCTTGTGACGCATCGCAATCGCTCGAATCTCCTCAACTGTGAGAAAGTCCTCGTACCTCGCGGGACGATCGGCAACCTGGGAGCGAACGAAGGCGTCCACCTTTCCCGCATCGAGCGCGTATCCAGCTTCCAACGCGGAGAGCCTCATGTCGATGCCCGCCACCTCGGCCTGTATCGCACTTAGCCTCTCGAGGTAGGGGTCAGTACGTGGCTTGCCGTAGGCCATGTCGCCATCACCTCATCCCGAGCTCGACCTCTGCCTTCTGGGCCTGAAGGTTGGCCAGGTCGCGCTCCACCTGTGCAATGTCGCGCCTGCTGGCATGCAGCGCCTCGAGCTGTGAAAGGCGCGCCTTCTGGACCTCGATCGCCTGGATGAGGTTCTCGGTGATCTGCTGCTTGGTCATGTTGTCGCGCTGCTGTTGCCTAATGGTCGCTTGGAGTTTCTTCTTGTCGTGCGCGGCGCTTATGTTCTCCTTCACGCTGACGCCGACTGCGGCGGCGCCTCCTCCTGCGACCGCACCTGCGGTCACTACTGCTGCTGTACCGGCGGCTATTCCACCGCCCCCAGCTGCGAGCGATCCTCCGCCCAGCGCGGCAAGACCCGCGTTAGCTGCGGCCGCGCCTGAAAGGCCCTGGAGCCCGCCGATTGCGGCGCCGATGGCGGGCGCGGCAGCGCCGGCGGTCACTGCACACACGGCAGCTCCGGCGGCGATGGCACCCGCGCCTATAGCGACCTTGGCAAACGCGGACTTCCTCGAGACGTCGTAACCCTGCGCGCCCATGTAGAGGTCGGACAATATCTTGTCCGCCTTGTTTGCCTTGACGCCGAGGATGGGGGCGACCTTCGTCAGCACCTCGTCCTCCGTAGCGAGCTGGTATCCCTTGAGGTACGTGAGCTTTGCCATCTCCTCGAAGAGCTGGGTGCGCAGCTTGCCGCTGCTGAGGCCGGACAGGGACCTCGCGGCTCGATCCGGGTCCTCCTCGATCTCGCTCCTGATCTCCTCGAGCGCATCCTCGTTGACGCCCAGCGCGCACGCGATGCCCTCCACAAGCGCCCTCTCGTCCTCGGAGTAGTCCGAGTCCGCGAGCGAGATGTAGTAGAGGCCTTTCACGTAGATCGGGCGGTCCTCGACGTTCCAGAACTTGAATCTGAGATCCTGTATCGCCCTCAGGTCGTCATCCGTTGCGTCCACAATTCTCATGTCCATGGGCTTGCGCTTGGCCGCTTCGATGTCCATGCAGCTCCTCCTTTATCTCGTCATTCGTTGCAAGCATATCCCGTTAGCCGCCTCAGCGCGATGTCGTCCAGTTGTGCGGCAATCCCCCTAAACTCCTGACCTAGATCGAGTGTCTGAACCTCAATCCTGTTTCCACTCATGAGATAGCTCCCCTCGGGCTGCACCGCCTCGTCGGTGCGGGCGTAGAGCAGCATACCGGACACATCGTGTCGTGGCCCCAGACGCTCCTGCTCGTTCTTCACATACGCGAAGATTTGGTACAGGTTCGCGCTGTGGATGGTGTGTGCGGAGTAGCTCGCCTGAGTGTTGTGAGAGTAGTACTTCGCGTCAATGATGAGCGTCCTCCTGCCCTGGCGCAACGTGATGTCGGTCTGCATGACGGGGAGCATCGAGCCCTGACCGTCGTCGAGCGCCCAGGGTACCTGCGGTGCAGAGGCACTGAGCTCGGGATGCTCCTGTCGGTAGTACTCGAGTATGAAGTGCTCGTAGAGCCAGTGCATGCGCTCGTCGCTCACGAACTCAGCCAGGCGGACCGACCCGTCCTCCTCGGTCTGCAGAAGCCCCTTGGCGAGGAGCTCGCAGACGCCGAGCAGCAGACGGTACGACTGGTTCTCGCGCGTGAGCCTGATGGAGCGCCACTGGACGGTGCGCAGGTCGACGTCACCCACTCCGGAGAGGTGGCGGGCCTGCCTCAGCAGCTCTTCGCGTCGTTCGAGCTTGACGCTGCCTTGTCGCGCGAGCGTCAGGCAGGCAGCCTTTACCACGCGGTTCACTACGTTGTCCTCGGTGAGCTCGTCGTACTCGCATGCGACCACAGGGCGCCTTGCCATGCGCACCCGCACTGTACCCATGATGTCGAGCCTACCCCTCAGCACGGACAGCTCGCCCGAGAGGGGCACGTACTCGCGGTAGAGCCCCTGCTTAATCTGCCGCGCGAGGCCCCTCGCCAGTATGGCGGCGAGCAGGTCGTGGACGTTGTCGAAGTCCTCTGCGGCTACGTCGGCGTACTCGCACTGGTGGAGCGTGCGGAACGCATAGGCCAGCATGTAGTACACGTTGCGGACGAGTATGGTGCGGTCGCGCGTCATTGCGAGAGCGCCCCCAGCAGCACGCCCTCCCAGTGCCTGGCCTTGTCGAGGTCGTCGAACCAGTACTCCTCGAGCATCGGCGCGATGTCGTACTCCACCACGCCGCGCAGCCACTCCTCGTCCGCCTCATCCTGCCCGCAGAGGTAGCTGTGCCCGATGCGGTAGCCGCGCCCGAGCGTGGGGTCGGCAGCGATGGCTGCGTTGAGCGCGACGACCTGGTCTACGAGCGCGTCGAGCTCCTCGCTCTCGAGCTTTTCCTGATAGGCGCGGAAGCCCGCCGAGCCGAAGGCCGGCTCCATCTCGAAGAACGAGAAGCGGCGGCGGAGCGCGTAGTCGATGCCCGTGAGGCTCCGGTCGGCGGTGTTCATCATGCCGATGATGTAAAGGTTCCTAGGCACTGAGAACGGCTGGCCGTCATAGGCGAGCGTCACCTGCTCGCCCCGGTGGTCAGCCTCAACGAGCATCAGCAGCTCGCCAAAGACCTTGGAGAGGTTGCCACGGTTGATCTCGTCGATGATGAAGAAGTAGTCCTGGTCCGGGTGGTTGGCCGCGCGCGTGCAGAAGCGGTGGAAGAGCCCGTACCTCAGCTTGAAGCCCTCTCCCTCGGGGCGCCAGCCCATCATGAAGTTCTCGTAGGAATAGCTCTGGTGGAACTGCACCATCTCGACGTGGGAGTCGTCCTCGCAGCCCATCATCGACCAGGCGAGCCTCCTCGCACAGAAGGTCTTGCCCGTGCCGGGGGCTCCCTGTAGGATGACGTTCTTCTTGCGCCTGAGTAGAGCCTCGAGCCGGTCGTAGCGGTCCTCGGACATGTAGACGTCCGCAAGGAAGTCCTTCTTCGCGTATGGCGCTGGCTTCTCGACGTCCTCGATGACGGGGTCATCCCTCTCCGGGACATCTTCCACACCCGCTAGCTCGAGTATCGCCTCGTACTCGTCCTCGGTCAGCCTGAATAGGCTGCCTTGAGGGTTCGAAAGGTACTCCATGTTCGCGAGTGCCGGACACGTCTGGACGTCAGCGTAGTCGACGGGGTTTTCGAGGTCCTGCGTCTTCTCGAAGTAGAGGAACTCGCCGTCCTGCTCGGCGGTGACGCGGCCAAGGGCTACGATCTTCCGGATTGGAGAGGAGGCATACCCCACGATGGGGTCGCCCGCCCGCGCGTCCAGGAAATTTTGGTGGATGCGCCGCTTGTTGCCCTTCTCGTTGTAGAGGGTGTAGGTCTCCACATCGCCCACGCCGATGTTCGAGTAGCTCCATATGCTGGGGTTGGCGTTTAGCCACCAGTAGCCATGCTTGTCCTTGGGGTCGGGATACAGCATGACGGCAGAGAGGTCCGCTGCCTCCAGTGCCTCGCGCAGCTCGTCACGCAGTCTCCAGACGTAGCTACCCTCAGCATCCTCATCTGCCGTCTTGCCCACATAAAGGATGGGCCACCAGCGCGAGTTCTCGCTCTCTCGGTCCATCGCGGGGCAGCCAGTCCTCTTGTGGACGCGCCTTGCGAGCCAGCTGGAACCCGCGTTGTAGTAGTTCTTGGTCTCGCCGTACTTGCGGGCGAGCTGCGTGCAGGTGGCCTCTCCACCGAAGTCGAGGAGCCTCGCCATGATTGCCAAGCTGTCGGGGGTGAAAACCTCCTTGTCGGTCAGGAGCGAAGCCCATTCCTCCGCCGATAGCCCTGGGTCGTAGTCTTCCCTTGAGGGGAACCAACCATCATTTTGTTGCTTGCCAATGGGTGTCGGCTTGTCGCGGTAGTCCTTGTCGTAGGTCGTGATGTAGTAGACGACGTCCTGCACGAGCATGTGATGGGCGGGGTCGTAAACAGTGAGGTCGCCCGCGTCGGACTCCCTGAGCATCGCGTCGCTCGCCTCGATGAGTGACTGGTGCGCCTCCTCGATGCGCTTGAGAATCTGCCCGCACATCTCGCGGTATGAGATGACCTTGTCGAACTTGTTGCCGGGATATCCGATTCCCAGGTACTTGGCAGCCTCGCGGTACATGTTCGACTTGTAGAGGTAGTGCTCCTCGGGCATCCTGTAGGCAAGGTAGACACTCATTGACCTCGTGTCCTGGAAGTGGCTCTTCGCCGGCGACTCGCCCCTTGCAGCCTTGCCCGCATTGATCCTGTCGAGCTCCTCCTTGGCCCACGCCTCGAAGTCGACCATGCGGCCCCTGAGGTCTAGACTCTCGTCGAAGAGCCTGTCTAGAGCGACACGGGTCCCGTCCTGGTCCTCCTCGGCAAACCATGTAAGCATCCCGATGGGGAACCACGTCCTTCCCCAGAGGAGGTTGATCTTCTCGTCCTCCTGTAGGGCGTCGCGAAGCATGCCTGCCAGGTACTCAGCATTCGGGTCGTACGTATCATGGAAGTGCTTGACGGCCTTCCACTTGTACTGCTCGTTCGGCCGAGTGACGTCAAGATGGGCTTGATACCTATCCAGTACCCCGTCAAGCACTTCCTGGTTCACCAGCTGCACCACTATCTCCTTCCATTTTTCTCATTCGAGTTTTTTCTCGCAATTATGCCGCAAGCCTAAACACTGTCTGTTCTACCTCAAAGCTCGGTAGGTTGCAGTTTGTGCTTCCTGGCGCACTCAATATACAGTCCGTATCGGCTAACCTTTGCTTTCACGACGGCACCGCACTTGGGACACTTGGTGTGCGAGACGCTTATGTAGTAGTTGAGCTCGTCTCTGTAGAGCATGTCGTTTTGCCCGCAGCTGTCGCATTTGAGGGAGAACTTGCGTGTCTGATAGTTCTTCACGATCCTCATCTGGCCCTTGCATCTGGGGCACTTCTTGTGCTCCAGGATGTAACGATTGAGGCCATAGGCTGCCGTGCCGTCGACATCGCCCTCGGCAGAGTCCTCGCGCATCCTCAGGGACTGCTTGTTCTTCCCCGACTCGCGGTTCTCGATTCCCGTGAGTGACCAGATCATCTGCGTGGTCGCGTAGCCGGTGATTCTCAGCGGCGTGCGAAGGGTCGTCCGCTGCCCGATAACGTCCTTGCTCGGCACCCTGAACCTTGACCAGGGCAGTCCGTACCAGCAGATCTCTCCGTCGATCATCACGAGCGGGAATACGGAGTCGTCGGACTGCCACCCGAATCCGCGCCAGCTTTCTGGGAGCTCCTTCCAGTTGTAGCATTTCATCAGCACTTCCACGTCGCGTGCCTTGGCATCGGTCAGCTTCTGTGCCAGTACCACCGAGAAGGGCTCTTCTAGTTTTCCGTCAGGCAGTGATATGACAATCTTCTGGGTCGCCTCGCCTATGTCGCGAAGCAGCTCCGCCTCCGCCTTTGCGATACTCGGCAGCTGAATGTTTGGGCCGAAGTCGATGCTGCCCAAGAGGTGCTCAAGGGTGCCGTCCCTTGCCGCGACGACGCTGTCGAAGGACCGGTGGTGCAATGCAAGTCGCGCGAATCCGTTGTCCCTTCCTACAACGGGTGGTCTCCAGAATCCGTCGTTACATACGGTCACGAGCTTGCCTCGTGCCCTGGTCACTGCCACGTTGACGAGGCGGTCGACGGACCCGTTTTCCTTGCTTGACATCAGGATGCCGGGCTTGTTTGCAGGATAGCTCTCCACCATGTCGAGGACGATTACGTCGCGCTCGGAGCCCTGGAACTGGTGGACCGTAGAGCAGACGATATCCACATTCTCGCGCGCCGCCTTGCCAGCCTTTTCCTGCCAGTCCCTGAGCATCGCGCGTATGAGACGCACCTGAGCGGCGTAGGGGGCGATGATCCCAACGCTCTCGGCGCCTGTTCGGGTTGCCTCCAGCGCGGCGCCGAAGCAGGCAACGGCCGAGAGGATGTTGAAGCGCGAGTTGTCGCTGTTTCGCATGGCGGCGCAGTAGGACCCCCTCAGGCTCACCATCACCATGGGCTTGCCGGGACACGGGCCGCATGCGGCGATCTGCCCGCGCGAATTCCTCACGCTCTCGTGGTCCCTAAGGAGCCTGTCGTAGAACTCGTAGCTCGGGAAGGCCGATATCGCGGGGTGCATGCGGCGCTGCTCGTCGAGCATGACGAGCCAGGGGTGGTAGTGCGCCACCTGGTCGCCGCCGATGATGCCGAGGTAGGTGAAGATGTCCCGCGACAGTTCCCCCTTCGCGCCCCTGCTCTGCACGATGGGCGGCAGCTGGCGGAAGTCACCCACAATGACCAGCCGCTCGCTCGCGTGCATGGCGGCGCACACAATCTGGGGAACGTAGGCCATGCTCACCTCGTCGAACATCACGAGATCGTAGGTCTTGTCCTCGAAGAAGCTGTTGGCGTAGAGCTTCGAGACAGTGGTGGCTACCAGCCTCGCATGGCCTACGCAGTACTTCTCGTCGTCATCGATGCTGGCCCGGAGCCTGCGAATCTTATCCTGCACGTTAGCCATGTCGAGCGTTCGACGCCTGCTAGACCTGCGTAGGCGGTCGCGCTCGTCATAGAGGCCCTCCAGCTCCTTCTTGCGGTCGGGGTCGGACCCGAGCGCGTGCAGGTAGGAGACGACGTCCTCGTCCTTTGCGAGCGATTCGTCCCGAACGTGGCCGAAGCGCATGACGTCGCCGCGCCAGAGACGCTTGCCCATGCCTCTGGCACGCATCAGCTCTGCGACCTTCGCCACGACGCCGTCGACCGATATGTTGCTGTGCGACACGACCAAAACCCTCTTGCTGGCGCTCATATGGCTGATGGCGATTTCGGCCATGGTGTGGGTCTTGCCAGTGCCGGGCGGGCCCCATATCACGGTTATCGGCTGGTCCCTTACGCGAGCCTTCGCCGCATCCTGACCCGTTGCGACCTCGCTGATGGGGCGGCTCGTCGCGAGGGCGGGTCCGTCACGCATGAGCGTGAGTGCGACCTCGTTTCGGGAGGTCATCTTCCCTAGCCTGGTATTGAGCGCCTCGAGGAGCTTCCACGGCTCCACTTGGATGTCGGCGACGGGCAGCTTCTCGCCGATGCCCTGCTCGAGCAGCACGGTTATCTGGAAGTCCTCGCATGCGACCACGATGCCCGACGCGCTTTTCCCGCCGTGGCTCACAGTGACGGGCGAGCTGTCCGCAATGAATAGTTCGCTTTCCATATCGAAGCAATAGGCATAGCCGTCCGACATGCGACCAAGGAGTGAGCCGTTCACCACCTTGTAGCGGCGGCCATGCTCCTTCTGGTAGTACATCTCTGAGAAGACGCTTGTCCGATAAGTCTGGAGATCGCTCCTTACTCTCGGCGGCAAGCTCAGGTCGAATGTGAAAGCGTCAGCCATGCGCTCTTCTCGTTCCTTTTCTTATCTCGAAGCCATTATTTGTGGGCAGGCTTTCCGTCATCCATCATCCCCAACTCATCCGATTGCATAGTTATTTCTTACTTTACTCCTAACACCATCAGAGCCTTGCACGGTCTCGCGGGCGGTATCGACAGAGACAACTGTGTACAGGAGTGCAATTTGTGTCGTAGCCATAGTGCAGTATGGAGGATTTCGATAAGCTTTATTGCGTCTATTTTTCATTTGCCAGTCAAATGACACCGATGCGACAATGAAAGACAACAGACTTTTGCATTATGAATTGTCATCTAATGCGTCTAGTGCTATGTAATCTTGCTCTCGGGACATCTGACAGCAAATTTCGATGCATCCGACAGAATGGATTTGGTACACCTCGTCGATCACCGAGGTGTAGTTGCGTACGAATGCGATGTTGTTGCTAGGCATTGCTTAGCCCTCCTTCTTGGTGTCGTCATCGTCGGTGAGTCCCGCGTTCTCGCGCCAGTGCTTGAGCGTCTTGCCCTCGTCGCTGGCCGCGCCCGCGTTCGGCAGGCCGGTCGTGCCGGAGCCGCTGGCGTTGCCGCCCTTGGCGTGCTTGCCGCCAGCCTCGAAGAGCCAGGGCTCGGCCTCCTTGAGCTTGTCCACGTCGTTGTCGTGGTCGGAAAGGGAAGGCGCGTGCCGCCTTCTCGTTGCACACGCCCGCGAGCTGCAGCCGGAAGTCGATGCGGTCGCTCTCGCCCTGGGCCTTGAGCTCCGCGATCTCGCCGCGCAGCTGCTCGGCCGTCTCGGCGTTCTTCGCCGCCTCGGCGACCTGGGCCTCCAGAGAGGCAATCTTCTCGTCACGCTCGGCGATCTGCTTCTCGTAATCGGGGGCATTGCCGCCGATCACTTCCTGCTACCCTGCTGCGTTTCCTGCTCTTGGCCCTGCTGTTGCGCCTGTTCCTGCGCACCTTGCGTGGCTTCCTGGCCGCCATTGGTCTCACCGTCCATGTTCCTGCCTGCCTTTCGTCTCGTAAGGCGGGCAGAGACGAACAATGCCCGCACCTTTACCGGTACGGGCATTGTCTTGGGGTGTCACAAGCTCGGATTTCGCGCGTTCTTTTGGGCTGACTACACAAATCGTGTTGAGGTTCCTATCACCTGAATGTAATAGTCGCAACACTAGCAGCGCAGAAGGCTCGATTCGCCCGGTAAAAAGCGACCATATTAGCTCCTTGTTGTGGGTCTAGGCATTGAAGAGTGCGATAATGTCTCTACATTTTCGTCGAGCTTATAAGGGTACAAAGATGGAAAACAGAATTAAACGGCTGTGGATGCCGCTTGTCATTTTGGCTGCGGCGCTATTCATCATCGCGCCAACAACAGCTTTCGCCGAAGGCGAGAGCTCGGATGGAACGAAGTACTACCTCGGAGAGACGGCGAACGCCGGGCTTGATACTGGTTATTCCAAGGACGACTCGATCGGCAAAGACGACATCCATTACAGCTGGGAGCTGGGACGTTTCCTGGTGAGTGACTACACGCGCGTTTCCGACGACAACGGCACGCCGGTGTTCCTGAAGAACGTCGGGGACGAGGTCACCCTGTCGTTCAACCTTCAGCAGGACATCGACCAGCTGAACGGCAACGCGGATGTGACGATCGACAAGGACCCGAACGGCTATGACCAGCGACTCGGTGTACCGCAGCAGGACTTCGGTCGTGGCGCACTCATCATCCGGTACACGGACTACCAGAACAACAGGCACGAGCCAACCGTCTACACGAACTACCTTGAGGGCGTGTCCAAGGATGCCGACACGGTCGTGAAGACTTTCGAGGAAGGCGACTACGAGGTCGTTTTGGACTACTCGATCAAGAACGTGAACCATGGCAGGCTTCCCTGGGTTAATGTCGAGATCTTCCCCGGAGTGACCGACTATACGATGCGCTTCAACTTCAAGGTCAGGAACGGCAACTGCATGGTGTACCCGTTTGACGTGAAAACGGGCGACGAGCTCACCAACACGGCCTTCACCGAGAATGGGTTCAGGCTCGACCTAGCGCGCTCGCGCTACCTGGACATAGATGTAAAGAAGGAGATGCTTGCCGACAACGGTACCGAGCTGGTTGCCGACACGCGCTTCAACAAGCCGGCGAGGGACGGCGAGGAATTCACCGACGAGGGTGTGTACACGTTCACGGTGACGAACCGCTACACAGGTCAAAGCACGACAAAGATGGTCTACGTCGGCAAGGACCCCGTGCTCAAGGCGCATGCTACGACCGGCAAGCCGGTCTCGGAGATTCAGGCGATGCTCGACGACGGGGCTACCGTTAGCGATGATGGCACCCTTGTCAAAGCCGGCCAGACCGTCGCGGAAGCGCTGCCCACGGAGGGCGATGATGCAGCATCCGCACCAGCAAAACCCGAGAGCAGCGGCTTTCCCATCTTTATCCCGATTGCGATTGGGGTTGTAGTTGCGCTTGCGCTCGTACTCATACTGAGAAGGCGCGGCAAGAAGAAGCGGACGCCCGATTCAAACGATCCCAGCAGCGAGGTGTAGACGATGCTTGCCAAGAGATTCATAGCGACACTTCTCTCTTTTTCCATGGTGGTTATGCTGGCCGGTTGTGGTGGCGGCACGTCTAGCAGCGCGAAAGACGACAGCCCCGCATCGACACAAGCCATAACGGCAGCTCCTCCGCTGGAATTCGCCACGATGGACGACCCAGAGCTCCTGCGCTACATGGAAGACAGCATCTATGCCGACTTGGAGGCGGAGCTTGGCGAGGACTATGTTGTCGAAAATGTCACGGCCGTCTATGTGCCGTTCGTTTCGGACGAGTACAAGCAGGAACTCGCGTACAACTCCCAGGAGAACGTCTACTTCGGTTACACGCTCTCTGAGCTCGACCAGCAGTTCCAGGGAGCGCGCTATATCTTCACCACCGACGAGAACGGCAGGACCACAGTCAAGGAGTTCGAGGCGTACGACGATGCCTACGACCAGGCGATCAAGAACGTCGCGATTGGCACAGGCGTCATCCTCATTTGCGTGACCGTCTCCGTGGTCTCTGGCGGTGTTGGTGCCGCACCCGTGTGCGCGGTATTCGCCGCGGCGGCAAAGACCGGTACCGTTGCAGCACTGAGCGGCGGGGTGATTAGCGGAGCTGCCGCTGGCGCGGTCAAGGCGTACGAGACGGGCGGTGACATGGAGGCCGTCGCGAGGGAAGCTGCACTTAAGGGCAGCGAGGGCTTCAAATGGGGCGCGATTACCGGCGCCCTGGCAGGCGGCGTGAGTGAGGCCAGCGCCCTGAGGAATGCGTCGAAGGCGGCAGAGGCCGCGAAGGACAGCGCGACCGTCGCCAAGTCGGTGCCGACTCCGCGTGAGTCGGAGCTTGCGGCGTTGCAGAAGTTCGGAGGCAAGGAGCAGGTCACATTCCTCAACGGCAAGGAGGTGGCCTACGGCACGAAAGGCGCCACGAGGCCGGACATCCTTCGAGAGGTGGGCGGCAAGCTGGAAGCACTTGAGGTCAAGAACTACGACCTGGTGAACAACGCCAACGGCCTGTATTCCGAGCTCGAGAGAGAAGTGACGGCGCGCGTGGCAAACCTCCCAGAGGGATCCCTGCAACGAGTGGTGCTTGACGTAACGGGCCGCGGCTATGACGATGCCCTGATCGAGGCCGTCAAGCAGGGCATCTGGTCGAGGCTCGACTCCATATATCCGAACATCCCGATAGAAATCATGGTGTAGCTATGGACATTGGAACAGAGAAGGCCGATAGAATCGTAAACGTCGGCAGCGCCGGCAATCTGTACTCGCTCTATTCGACTGTAGTCACGCTGATGGGGCGTCAATCAAGGAAGGTGGCATTGGGCCTCGAATTCCTTGAGCGTGGATCATGCGCGATAAAGGATTGCGCGAAGACGTTAAAGCAGCTATCAGAGATTAATGAAACTCTCGAAAAGCATGCGCCGTCTGAAGCCGTATGGGACATGAAGCACCCGAACATACTGGCCCCTTGGGATGGACACTTGTCGCCAAACATTTCCAGCTGTGCTGACCTTTACACCACCTCAGAGGGCGAGCCACTAATCGAAGAACTGATGTCGCTATTACAGTTTGCCGTCTCAACCAAGCAGAGCGTTGTCGTTTTAGGCTAGAAGCAGTTTAGGATCCAAAAGCCGCATGGACGCGTCAGCATGGTGCGCCCATGCGTCTTCTTTTGTAGACGGAATTTGTATATGAACTTGTAAGAGTCGCAACGGGCAAGTTGTTCGATTTAAGTAGAAATGAGCCATGTAGACGACACGTATCGCCCCCCATCTCGCAGCACAAGCAAGAAGGTTCCAGGCTTGTATACGTATCAATTTGCGACGAACACTACACATGTGGCACGAACGCACGCTCAAAAGCTAAGCCCGTTCTACGTAGTCCGGATAGTATGCCTGGAGCAACTTGGGTGGCTCACCCTCGTACCGAACGCAAAGCGTCTTGCGTGCGCGCGTGAACTGCATGTAGCGGATGCGCCTCTCGCGCCGCTCGTCCTGACTGTCAACCTCACGGGCATAGTCGATAATCACGTTGTCGAACTCCAGCCCCTTGGTCTTGAGCTGGGCGAAGCAGTACACCCCTGGCCGAACCGCCCCATCTCTCATGCGAATCGTATCGGGCGAAGCGTTGTAGTCCTTCGAGGTTTCCGTGGCTATTCCCGCCCTGCGCAACAGGCTCTCCCACGCCCCAATCTCGGTGGTGACCACGGCCGTCGTCTCGCCATCATGGCGCGCCAGCTCGCTGACGTATGCCACCGTGCTTTCCTTCGGCTCGCACCTAACCCGAACGACTCCCCCACCATCAGTGACGTCATCTGCAAACACTGGCCTGTCATTCAACAGTCGCTCCGCAAAGCGCCGTACCTCTCCGGGGTTGCGCATGTTTGTGCTCAGAGGAAGGGTTATCGATTTGACCCTTGAGTCAACTTCCCTCCAAGTGAAATCTCGAGGGTACACCTTCTGCCCCTCGTCGCCAGCAATGAGAAGGAAGCCCCTCTCCGTCATGAATCTCGAGAAGAGCTCTATATGCATCATGTTGAGGTCCTGGGCCTCGTCGACTGCGACGATGTCGTAGGTGGGAAGGCATCTCGACCGAAGGAGAATCGCCACGGTCTCCTGGAATGTGTAAAGCTGCCTGTTTCCGAGGAGCCAGCAGAAGGCTTTCCATACTTCGATGATGTGCCTTCGGTCATCAGAGTTCTTACGCGGGCTACGACCCCTGCCCCGCCCCACTCGTTCGGCGCTGGGATAGAGAGACTCCCCTTCCTCGATGCTGTGATACCTTCCCTCAAGCCACTCGATCTCATCAGCCATCCAGCTGACGTTGGTGTCGTCACGATCGTTGAGGTATGTGCTGCTGCAGTATGCCTGCATTCCGCTGTTCTGGTAGTAGTTCCGGACCTCCACGATGGCTTGTCGTACGAAGCTCCTCTTGGAACCCTCATCAACTATCAGGTCCCAGTAGTGGCGCACCCCGTTTTCGTCGACTGTGGGGCGGAAGCGGACATCCTGGGCATATCCACCAAGATGCTCAAATCCGTCAACAGGACGCGTCCTGACAAGCTGGTTGAGGAACTGGTCGTAGTTTGCTACCTCGATCCTCCCCTCGAGGTGTGGGAACCTTTCGAGAAGCCCCGTGACGTATCTCGCCAAGTCTCTGTTGTAGCAGATGAACAAGGCACGGCGAGTTTCAGACGAGTCGTCGTAGGACAGCGTTCCCTGTCTGTTGGGTTCGAGGTAGTTGATCACCGCCGCCAGGAGGCAGAGTGTCTTTCCGGTGCCCGCCTTGCCCGTCACCTTCACGAACCTGCTCTTGTGGGCGGAATCTAAGGGGAAACTAACGATGCGACGCTGCTCGTCGGTGGCCTTGCCACGTGCGCCTAGGAGGGTTCTTATGAAATCGTGCTCGCTCAGGATGCTGTCGAGATACTCCTCGAATTCGCTGACCTTTTCCGCTGCCTCGCTTGCGGCGGCTTCACTGGCAATGTGAGCCTCCCTTGCTTTGGCCAGCTTGGCATCTGATTCCTTCTGCCGCGATTTCAACTCCTCGGCCTTGGCATCTTTCCTGGCGCTTAGCTTTGACAAGAGTTTGCTCATGCGCTCGGTGTCCTGCTTGACCTTGTCATAGGCCGCTTCCTTCTTGCTGAGGGCAGCCTTCTGCTCCTTAATCTCCTGCATGGCACTCTCAAGCTCAAGCCTCAGCTGCTGGTTTTCCTCGTTTGCCTCCTTCTCCTTCTGCCGAGCATCGCGGGCATCGCGCTCGGCAGCAATAGCCCGCCTGTTTGCCTCACGGCTCTCCTTTATCAGCTGCTCGTTGCCAGTAATCTGCGCCGCTTGACCAGCCTTTTCCTCTATCGTGTCGCTATGCGAGAGAAGTATGTCGTCAGTTCCCTCTTCCACCTCATCGCCGCTAATGGGTTTTCCCTCAGACTTGAGGATTGCCCTGAGGACGTTGTCGAATTGGACTAAAGCCGATTCCAAATCAGATTTTGAATAGTCGAAAGTATGCGCAGCGTCTCGAAGAAGCCTGTTAAGGTCAAGCATCTTGTAGCCCAATGGCCGAGGAATGAATCCGTCATCGATGCCACCCAGAAGTCTCTCCCCAACCATTTTGCCGTACTCATATGGGCTCTCACTCAGATAGCTATCAACGATTTGCTGAAGTAGGATTCGCAGAGAGTTGCCGGCTAGATGATAGAGCTTTTCGTTTTTCTGTCTCTTCCTATAGTGGGCTATGGATACTTCCAAGTTATCTATCTCACATTGGATGTCAAAACGTTCGGTGAGGTATTGACCGTGTTGGTGGAGGTAGTCAAAGTATTTCGGCGTCTTTCCCATTTTCGTTCAGAGACTTCCCGCGAGATTCGATACTCCAGTGGCAGGAACAGACATTTTGAATGCTTCTCTCGAGCGCATGTCCAAAACGATTCCCGTTACGTCATTGTATCCCGATGCTAGACATCTCTTCTTGTGAACAGCGCAGTTAGTGTTGGAAAAGCAGGTGTAATACTCCTTCGTAAGGGTTGGGCCATCACCTGGAATCGTCAATCCTCTCGTATCCTATGCCGCCTCCATCTCGTCCCCCATTCTCGAGGCTGGCGTCGACTGCCCGTCTCTCCACCAGCTGTCACTCGTGCGCGCTCGGGTGTCAGCAGCTGCTCCACACGCGCCGCCCTCGACTCATCGTAGAGCAAGGCCTCACCTTCTCCGAGAAGTAGCGTGCATCGCTCCACGCCTCGCCCCGGTCGCACATGAAGGAGCCTGCCAACCTCTTCAACGGCCTGACGGACAGGAAGACTTGCACCACACCCTCGACCTGCACTTAATCTCGCGGTTGGCCCCGTCCTGCACGTTGTTGGTGCGCAGGCGCTTCCAATGGGCGGGCGGGAATTCGAGGTGGGTGAGCGCGTCGGGCTCCGCGAGATCAAGCATCTCGGCGGCTTTCGGGAAGCACGACTCGCGCATCCCGATGGCAAAGTGGTAAGCCGCCCTCACACCCTCTCCTCCTTGAGCTGGAAGACCGGGGCGACGATCCTCGAGATGCGCCTCGAGAACGACCTCGAGAACGATGCCACCCTCGCGCAGTCGCGCATCAAGCGCACGACGCACCTCCGCTGGAGATGCGCCATCTTGTTGCCTAGCAGCACGGCACGGCCAGGCGCGCCTTCGTGACGGCGCTTCGCGGAAACGACCGCGCCTGGTACCGCGAGCAGTACAAGTGGATCCGCTCACAGGTCGACGAGTTCTCGGGTGGGCACCCGCAGACGGACAACATCGCCCTGCTGGCGCTGGCCGACGCCCTCGCCGAGGTCTACGTCTTCTCGCCCGGCGCTTGCGACTGGGAGCTCGCCGTGGGAGGAGCCCTCGCGAACGCCTACTGGCTGGTCACCAACGCGACCGACGCCGACGGCGGCGACACCGACCTCAAGGCGATCCAGTACGTGGCCGACCGGCTCTCGCGCAACGAGATGCACTTCTCCGACACCTGCGAGGACGACCGCCTGGAGCGCCACGGCGCGACCGAGCAGCACAGGGACGGGCTCGGGTTCGACTGGCTGGTCATCAGCTCCGCCCTCACCGAGGCGCTCAACAGGGGCAACTACGACCGCACCAAGACATTAGCACGAATGTTCGATGAGGGCATCGTCGCCGCGGGCACAAAGGGGTACGTGAGGCAGCGCCGCATCGGCGAGAGCGCCCACAGGACGTACTGCGTGGTCATCGACAACAACGCCCTGGAGATGTTCGTGTCCGAGCACGCTCCCCGTCTTACCGTCTTGAAGGTCGTGGGTGCAGACATCCATGCGCACGCGCCCGCGCGCCCGCGCGCGGGGGACTGTACCCGAATTCTGGGTGAGACCGTAAGACAGGCTGCAAAGCCGCAGGTCAGGCGCGGTCTGCTCGGGTTTTGGGGCATGAGTCGGCAGGGAATCCGGCAAGTCAGGAGGCGCGCATGATCGACTGGGACGAGGGGCGCGAGCTCGTGCGCTTGCCCTGGACCGAGGACGAGGACGACGTCATCCGCGAGCTCTCACACAAAGGTGCCGTGGAGATAGCCGACGAGAACTGGGACCGCCTGGGCATCGAGCGGACGCCCCACTCCGTGGAGTGCCGTGCGAGCAAGCTGCACAGGAGCCTGCGCAAGCTGTAGCAGTGCCCCATGTGCGGCGCCATCGGCGTGCACCCGAACCGCCAGACGGGGTTCTGCCGAGGATGCAACGAGAGCTACCGCCTTGAGGAGGAGCGCGCCTACCACGAGCAGCTCGAGCTCGAGCGCTGGGAGGCCGAGGAGGGGCCGGACGTGGAACGGGTCATGAAGGAGCGCGAGGCGTTGAGGCAGAGGAATGCACGACTGAGGAGGAAGTACCACCTGAAAAGCAAGAGAGACCTTAAGGATAATCGTTAGACAGCCAAAGGCTTTGGATGCCCCGACTGGAGGGGGTGTTATATGGCACCTCCTACAATTGATTATAATTCGGGCAAAGGACTTTTCTTCAATTGATAGTATTGTCTACGAGTTATTTCGTAGAAGGTACGCTTTGGAGGTTGCTTGCAATGCCAGAGAATGTTTCAGAACAAGGAATTCCAGACAATCGTTGGCGTGGGCTTCCGCCTGGTGTTATCCATTGGTCTGAAGCAAAGAATCACATCAATGAGATGGTTAATATTTACGGTGATGTGAAGTCAACCTATTTCGATTACGATTATTATGAAAGATTCTGCATCTATCCTGAGGCGCAGGTAACTCCTCCTCCAACATTTATCGAAATCGGAGAAAAATACCCCAGTAATAGGCTTCTTAAAATCGTCATCTGGGGACGTGATAGATTTGCCTTCAATCAAGCACCTGATATTGCTTTTAAAGACAAATCGATTATTGTCACTGGATCTCCCTACATCTATAAAGATTTGGCAACCATACAGATAAGTTCCCCTAAATCTATTAGGATAGTTGACCCAATAGAAGGGCTGGATAGTATCGTCAACAGTAACCATGAATATGACGATTATGATGAATCCGAATATGATTATGATGAATCCGACGACGATTACGACTATTACGATGATTCCGACAACGATTATGTACCAGGTCCAGAGGACAACCCCCTTTATGGGTGGTTCTACAGCGAGGACAACGGCTGGATGGAGGATGACCCCTCTGGCGAGAATGTGTTTAATGGCCGTGAGTGGGTATCGCGGTACGACGCATATTAGGTACTACCACTCACCGATAACAAGAGAAGCAGCTAGAGAAGTGGCGCTTTCGGCTTGACCGGGCGCCACTTTCGTATTTGTGACGGGATCAGACAATCCCACCCTGAACAGCCATCGGCGTGGAAGGAGGTCTGTTTGGCTAGAGAGAAGCTCACGCAGGAGATGGTCGACCTCGCGATCCAGTACAAGGGCGAAGGGTGTACGAACGGTGACATCATCTGCATGCTCGGTGTGGCTGAGCCCACCTTCTACCGCTGGTCCCGCTCGTGACCGTCGAGGTGAGGGGCAGCACCGTCCGTCAGGCGTTCCAGATCCACAGCAGGCAGGTGACCACCGCACAGCGCAGGTTCCTCACAGACTGGTGCGAGGCCGTGGGCTACCGCATGCCGACGGGAGGGAGGATGCGCGCGTTGGGGGCGTAACGCGAGACGAGGGACACAGCGCGGACGGGAGGGGCGAACACCCCTCCCCAAGTGCAGTTTTCGTGGAGACGGAGCCGCGAAGGCGGCACGCAGGCCATCCCCTTGCGCGCACCGCCGCCGCATGGCTCGTGGGGGGCTCGCCATGGGCGCGGCGGCGGACAAGTTTGCCCGCGCTGATGCGCAGCGGGGATAGGTCCACCCATCCCAAGAGGGACAGAAGATGGCACCGGAGCGTGCCGAAGCAAGCCGTAACGACGCTTGCTCCCGCTGCCCGGTGCCGCCTGGAACCATTTCTGGCTCCTCCTCGCCGCCATCTCGGATGGAATGAGTCGGTCATCGGGTTGAACGAGGGTCACAAATGTGACCCTCGTTCACCAGTACACGACCACCGAGCGTGGCGGAAGGATGGACATACATGGCAGGACTCATCGGCAGGCGCGAACTCATCACTATGCCAGATTGAACGAAGGTCACATTTTGCGACCCTCGCCCAACTTTGACGTGTCAATCATTCCGTGCTCTCCCCGAGAAGTCACATGTCACCGTCTGTTTCGTATATGCCTATAATTCCATGATACGAGACGGTATGCCTTATCTTGGGAAGCTTGTCTCGACGGTAAACGGCGACAACGAAGGCATGTGCAGGTGAACAATCAGGGTAATCTTCGTCGTCGAACCGATAAACTAAAGCATTTTTAGCAGGCACTGCTGTGATCGTCGCTACGTGTCCGTCGTATTTCTCCAGCTGTCGATTGATCTCCCGAAGACTGTTATCGTCTAACACCCAATAGACCTTCTCCATCACCTTCTCCTGCCCCTCTTCCAGAGGGAATTCAAGGCCATTAGAATGATTGACGACAGCGAAGGCATGAGCAAGGGAGTCTTGGCCCTTTGTAGTTGGCACTGCTGTGATTGTCACTACGTGTCCACCATATGTCTTCAAGTTGTGATTGATTTCCTCAAGGCTGTCTTCGTCATATATCCAATATACCCTCTCCATCATCCCCACCCCTCGTTCAACATCCAGCCAACTGGAGAAACGCGCCCACTAAAAGATTGAGAGCTCACGAATCGCCCATTTCAATGCCATTCTACTCCCCTCTCAGGACAACAACATGTCTTTGGAGGGAGCTATGCAGTATCGAATCGTGTCGATAGAAAACCCAGCCGAGCTGCACGTCCACGACCGCCAACTGGTCGTCATGCAGGACAAGGGCACCGCCATCATCCCCACATCGTGAGGAGGGGCGGCAGCGTCCGCGGATCGTTAGCCGGGGGCGTCGGGATCGCACATGCTCGTCGCCCTCACCCCTCCTCGTCGTCCTCCGGGGCCGTGATCCGCATGTCCTCGTGGTCGTCCCAGACGTACACGTCGTACTCGTACTCGCCGCGACCCGACCTGACGGCATGAATCCGCTCGACGTATGCCTCTCGGTCCCCCGAGCCTGATTCAACCACACGGAACGACAACCAGCAGTCCATGCCCCTGACAGACGTGGGGATGTCCACGGTCACCAGCCACCAGAAGCCGCGGTCGTCCGTGCGGCCCATCTCTTCGATCCTCCAGGGCAGGTCCTCCCACTGCGTACAGCAGCCTCTAGCGACCACCATTCCATAGATTGCCGACCTGCTGACCACGCCTTTCCGACCATCCCTGCGTGCCGTGCTGACCGTCTGGTTAGGGCGTTATTCCTCGAAGCCATCCTCCCTCGCATGGACTTCGTACCCTCGGTGTGGATTATGTGCGAGTTGTAAACGACACGCTGTACAACGGGAGCATGATGCACGCCCATGGTAGAGGAGCGTATCGGGCCAACGCACTGGACCGCACCATGGCCATACCATGCTTCTTTGTCACTTGATGAGAGTCGAACAGATGTATGCATCGACTGATTAAGTGTCCGGTCCTAGTGGTACAAGTAATTTGAGAACGTTAATCGGGTCTGGCCCGTCATGGCATAGGTCCGACACCAAGGGAGCTGGGATGGAGAGACTTGAGGGCATCCACTTTTACATCGATGTAAAGAACCTGAACGAAGTTGTCGTGGATGAGGAGGAGAGGACCAGCGAGGTCAAGCATGCCGTCCATGCACTCGACACTCTGTTCACCTCAACCGAGCGGTATGGGAAGAGGAAGCACCGCAATCTCGTTGTCGAGAAGATTACAGGCTCAAGGCTGCACCTTTACGTCGTTGATGATCTCGTGTCCGCATTCGACGCCGCCGCCGACGTAATCGCATACGCCTATCAGGTGTGCGGGTACCTCAACGGGCAGATATACAAGTACAGGTCGCTGAAGGATCTCGTGATAAGGGCCGGCGCGGCCTACGGGGAGTTCTATGGCTTCACGTTCACCTCCGGTGACTACACGGAGCTGACGACCATAGGATATGTGGCGAACATCTCGGCAAAGCTCCAATCACTCTGCGGTGCATCGGCGGTCAGCGTGACAGAGGAGGTCTACAGCTCGCTGGGTGAGTCGCTCAGGATGAGCTTCAGCTATGTCGAGGACAGCTCGCTCGAGAAGTACGGACAGGACGGCTACTACTCGGCAAAGCTCGTTGACCTGAGCAGGGCGTTGGGTCCCAGGGATTTGAACGAAAGGGAGGTCAGAGACTACGCGAACAGCCTGAACCTCGAGGACCTACGCTTTGACGAGGTGAGGAGGAAGATGTCGTTCGACGACATCACGCGAACTCACGGCAAGAGGCTCAATGGCATTCCCCTCTTCGCAGACGTGCGCGACTTCACCTCGAAGTTCGACGAGGACAACCTCAACCTCGACGAGATGTCAGAGCGCACCAGACGGATCCTCGAAGCCCTCTACACCGTGGCCACGAGGCACGGTGGCTTGCACGTGCAGTTCCAGGGCGACAGGGAGTTCGCCCTGTTCCACAACGTTCCAGCGTGGACTGCTGTGGGAGTCAATCATCCAGAGGAGGGATGCTTCAGGGCTGCCGTGCTTGCTGCCATGCGCATGATCGACGCGGTTCGCGGGATGGGAGTCCACATAGGCGTCGGCGGCGCCTTCGGCGCCATGTATGCCGCCAGGATCGGTGCCCGAGGGGAGAAGGACAGGATACTGCTCGGTGAGACGGTCATGGAGGCCGACCTGATGGAGGACCGTCATGCCAAGGAGGACGAGATTGCGATAACGAGGGCGGTGTATGATGGCCTTCTCGCAGAAGACTCTGATCTAGCAGGGCAGTTCACGTACCGGGGCGGACACTACGTGACGCGCGTCGGCTTCGATGAATACCGGCGCAAGGTCGAGACAAGGAACCTGTACGTCAACACGAGTTCAAACAACTACAACGGCGTCTGGGGGACCAGGCTGTGAGATTCCCTGACATGCGAGAGGAGCTCACCAGAGTCTTCTGGCAGGACTACTGCCGGTCGGTCATCCGGGACTTCCGGGAGTTGCATCGCCTTTACCCGTTCTCCAGCGTGAAGATGCCGCTTTCGACAAGGAAGATCGCAACTATACGAGTTGTCGCGGTAGACGCAACGCTGATTGACAAACTGATAGCGACTGAGGATGACTTCTTAGGCGAGTACTCCAAGGAGCTCCACATCGAGGTGCCCCTCGATTATCGTGACCATGGCTGCAGGGTGTATGGTGCAGCATGGGTTGATCTCGGCAAGCTGCGCGCCGAGGACGTGCACTTCTTCGATGGTGCCGTGCGGAGCCCCAAGGGGTACCTGCTCTGCGTTGGGATGACCGAGTCCTTCGGGCGGATGCAGAATGCGGTCCTCGAGAGTGTGCGCACGGCACAGTACATGCTCGTAGGGTATGAGCGCGTGATGAGGGGCGAGTCAGACAAGCTTGAGGTCAAGGCATACTCTCACGGCTGCAAGGGCCTGCGAGAGTACCAAAGGGACCCGAACCGATACGAGACAAAGAGGGAGTGTGTTGCCCGTGGAGAATAGCCCCGAGTCACCCTCAAAGAAGAGGCGCCTTTCCCAGCAGGAGCTCGACAAGCGCATCGAGCGCGCCAAGTACGTTTATGAACAGGTGAACAGATGGATAGAGAACGCGGACAGCAAGGTTGCCACTTCGACAGGCGTGTCCTTCGGGGCGTTTGGAGTGATCACGTTCCTTGCCGAGAGAGCGCCGTCACCTGACCCTTCTGCGGTGCCCTTGGCTTGGGCCGCAACGCTGCACACTTTCGGCTTCTGGGGGAGCATCGTTGCCATGTTGCTGGCGCTGGGTTTCTTCACCACCGCGGTATACCCGAATCTCAAGAGCAGTAGTGGTTGTAGGTGGGCTAGGAACAAGAGAACGCGTAACAAGGAGGCTCGGAAGTTCCCGCTCTACTATGGTGACATAAGCGGCATCACGAGAGACGAGTTCAAGAGACGGCTGTATGGGATGGGGGACGGTTGGTTCCTGAACGGAATCGCTGACGATGCCCATATCAACGCCCGTACCTGCCTAAGGAAGATGGAGCTCTATCGGGTTGGGCTGATCCTCTCATTCACGGCAATCGTTCTGGCTCTCCTGAGCCTTATCGCGCGCTACTCAATGTACAGTTAGGCCTTGGCAAGCCTCGATGCCAGGTATTGGCCATTTCGACACGGGTGGCAGGGGCTTGCCATGCGGTCGGTGGCGTATGGAATAGCGGTCGGCATTACGCGGAATCGTGGCCCTCAATCTATGGAATGGTGGTCGCCAGATCCTGCTGTACGCATCCCACCCCGGCTCCGCGTCCGGCATCGCGTGGCGAATGAACCATCCGACCGTCTCGCCGACATGACTCTGGTGGATCCACTTGCCCATGCTTCCCCTTCCCCCGATGTGACATCTCTGATTGTATTGCCGATCCGGCGCGATTCGCGGCCCGCAAGC
The DNA here is from genome assembly GCA_902778135.1 of uncultured Coriobacteriaceae bacterium. Lineage (GTDB taxonomy): Bacteria > Actinomycetota > Coriobacteriia > Coriobacteriales > Atopobiaceae > UBA1367. Next base: position 414 of record CACYWP010000002.1, on the reverse strand, counting down.
GGGCCGGGGCTCTCGCCCTTCCGACATCCCGGCTGCGCTGGGGATGTAAAGGGATCCCCTATCCTCGCCATGCCGTCGAAAGCGCGGACGGCACGAGCCATGAGGGCAACTTCTGGCCCTCGGACCGGGGCATCATGACACAGGCTCCTTGAGAGGCAGCAGGCACCCCTAGCACCGCCTCTCGTCGCCTGACGCGCCATCCCCTGCGCGCGCCGCGCCACGCCCGCAAAAGGGCGCGCCTCGGGGATCGCGCTTGCCTTGTTGCCCCGTCCGAGGGAAGGAAGAGCCGACCCTCACCCGAGCCCGAAGGGGGCAGCTCCGCACCCTCTACGTCCGCATGCCCGACATGCTGGCCTACCGTGCCGAGAAGCTCGCCGCCGGATGGCCCGAGAAGAAGGTGCTGAACAAGTTCGC
>CACYWP010000001.1 GCA_902778135.1 uncultured Coriobacteriaceae bacterium | reverse complement strand
CGTGAACATGAGGCAGCGCACGATAGGAAAGCGAGAATAGGGAACATCGCGCGGTCACATTCGCGTGACCGACGGTCGCTCATATGAAATGGCCGGTGCACTCATTGCTGGGTGCACCGGCCACAATGCGTGCGAATAATCAGGGAATTCACCATGTGAGAGTGGAGATTCCCACCGCAGCCCCCACTGGGACTTTTAGCTACACCAGACACCAACGACTTTGCAACATGTAGACTCCGCCTGTGGGTGGGATGGCACACTCAATGATTTCGTGGCTTCAATGCCAATTGACTGCTCAGGTCAACCTGGCAGCCTTTCTAGCTAGATCTGTAATCTCATCTTTCGATGGCAAGCAAAGAAATCCTGCGAGCTCGCGACGTTCCTCCAGCGTTCTTGCGGGGAGAAGCGTTTTCCACCTGCTCGACCAATCTGGTTTCAGCGGATATTCGTAAATCAGGGTATCCAGTTCGTCGACGCTCCAGTCTATCCCTTCGTTTTGCAGGAATTGCTTTTTCGCGCTGTAGCTCCATGCCAGCTCGTGTCCAAGCTCCTTTGCGCGCGAGACGAGCTGTGCCGAGGTGAGCCAAGGTATCAACCGTTTCCACTGTCCCCATCGATCCCCGTATGTGTCGTAATACTGTTCTATCTGCTCTGCCTCCCATTCGAGACGATCCTTCTCCTTGGCAGGGTTCGGCCGTCGAGCCGCATTCTCTTTGGTAGGTTTTGTTCGCTGTCGGATCCCGAGTACCTTTGCCCGCCCCTCTATCGCATACTTCTTCCGTCCGAACAGTTTTTCGTCCCAGAGAAGCATGTTTGACCCGTGTATTGGGTAGTTGCGAGCAAGAATGTCATCTTCCGTTGCGTCCCAGGGCCTCTTGTGCAGCTCCTCCTGTCTCCTCTTTTTTTCCTCTAGCTTCCTGTTCGTCTGTCTGATTCCGATTGTCCTACCGACCAGCGGGTGGAATGCAGCAGCCTCTCTCTGCCTTTGGCGTGGCATGTTGTCGACAGCCTTACTTGGCATGCTCGATGTAGACGTGCCTTCTCTGCTTGTCGATGGCTCACATCCATGCCCACCATCATTGTCAGCAGCTTGTTTTCGGGCGAACGAGAAACAGACTTTCAGTATTCTCTGCTCGATATCGGCTATCTCCCTTTCCGGAAAGAAGCCGTAGAGGATCTCCCTCGGATAGCGGGCGAAGTAGTCCTTGAGTCGCGCATCATCCTCTGCCGTCCACGTAGATTCGCGAATTGCTCCCGAGGCGATCTCGGTCACGTCGCGTCTCTCGACGCCAAGCCTCAGTCGTTGCCCCTCGACTTGACCTCCCCGGTTATCCTCGACAGGCGTGCTTTCCCGGGCGGTCGCCGCGCGAGGACTGGCAAGCTCAACGACGCTCGGGTGTCTCTCCATGCACTTCTCGAAGAGGACGCAGTCCTCCCTGTCACAGAGGCAGACCACCTCCTGTTTGCCATTTATGACCTTCGTGCCCCATGGCGTGTACCTGTCATCCCCCACTAGGCACGGCTTTCCCTTCTTCAGCTGCCACTCCTGAACGTCACTGAGCGGTGGCCTTCTGGAGGCTTTTTCGAGCTCGACGAGGGCTTTGGGGTCTGATATCGCCGCAACGAAGGCGACGTCGTCAAGCGTGCGCCTCTTTGCTGTGATGGGGTATATGTTGCTTCTGAACTCGAGAGAGGAGCGGACCTCCATCAGCGCCCGCCCCCGTTCAGGTCGTAAGAGAGCTTGAGCTTCCCATATTCCCATACGTCGCTCTCTGGTCTCATGTTGCTGCTCATCCTCACCCTAAACACGAGGTCGGCATCGACCCAGTACTCGAGACGGAACCTTTCCTCCAAGAAGCCGTACCCAGGGACCTCCCTGATCTGGAAGCGACTGGTGTCGTTGTCAATGTCCCGGCTTCCAGAGAAAACGACCCTGACCATCTCCGACGTGTCCGTGATGCCGAACTCGGCCGACTTCCTCTTGCCTCCCACCTCTTCGCCTCTCCTCAGCAGGTAGTAGGGTGTCCCATCGGAGAGGATGATGCTCACGTCTTGGGCGGCGACATACGAGCCGGGATAGCGGGAGAGCAAGGCGGCACCCCTGCTGATGCTCCATTCTGGGTTCTCTGGGAAGAATAGCCTATCGCCGAAGCGTTCGGCCATTCTGTCTCTGAGGGGGCGCAGGTAGCTCGATCCGCCCACTAGTATCACTCGGTCTAGGCCGTACGGGGAAAGGCCCGCTTCACGTATGGCCTCGTCGAAGCATTCTAGCGCTTCGTCCACGACTGGTGCCACGATACCCTCGAACCAGGCGTAGTTGATGTCCTTGCGCACCCTGCCCATGGGACCATAGCCGAAGATTCTTACCATGGCGTTATCTTCTGAGGAAAGCGCGATCTTTGCCGCCTCGCACCTGTAGACGAGAGCGTCTCTATCCTTTGCGGGCATGTCGTCGAAGGGTATATCGACACTCTTCTCGCGTGCGAACTCCGAGTGGACCCGCCTCGCGAGGGTCTCGTCTATGTAGTCGCCAGCCTTGTCGAGGTTATTGGTCGCGATCTCCTCAATCCTGCTTCTGAAGTGTCTGATGATGGAAACGTCGAGTGTCCCACCTCCCCAGTCGAAAACCGCGACGTTCTCCGCGCTCTGCAGTTCGTCGTAACTCGCGAAGAAAGCTGCGGTTGATTCGCTGACGAATCCCTCGATCTCTATGCCAACGGTCTTCGCCGCCTCGCGCAGCGTCCTCCTTGCCGTCGAGCCGAGCCCGACCGGTATGGCGAGCGTCGCCTGGTCAAGGTTTCCGTCGGTGGAAACCTTCAGCGCGCCGAAGACCCGGCTTGCGACGTTTACGGGCCTCCATGTGGTGCCGGCTATCTCCCTGCTCCACTCCCTGTCGTTGAGCACCGTCTTGATTGATGAGATGCATTCGCTGCTGCTGACTAGCTCCTCACGGTGGGCACGCGCCTCGCGGCCGGTTTGCACTGCACCTGTCTCGCGATCGATGGCCACAACGGACGGGATTGGCATGGCGTCCTCGCCGTACTCCTGGTACCTTCTGCTCGACCCTGCGGTCTGGTACCACACTGCCGAGCTCGTGGTCGTGCCGAAGTCTATCCCGAAGCTCTTCTCCCTAGACATGTTTTCCCCTATAGGTTCACGCCATGTGACTTCAGGATGTCGAAGACCGTTCGGAGCTGGTCGCGCAGCATCTCACCGAGCTCGACGTCCATTGGCTCATCCAAAGCGTCGAGGAAATCTCGATACTCCACGCTAAGCTTCTGTGTCATCCTTTTCATGGCTGCATCCTCCTTGTGGGCATCGCGCTCCGCCGTCGTATCGAGCATGAGCTGCGCTTCGCCAAGGTCATGTTTGAGTGTGCTGAGCTCCGACGCGCTCGACCTTAGGCTTTCTTGCGACTTGGTGAGCTCGTCTTCGAGCTCCATGATGCGCATCTCGGCGTCCTCCAGGCGAGACGTGCATTCGTCGAGCTTTGCCATCGACTCGGAAGCGTTCGACTTCGCTTCGCCAAGCTCTTGAGAGAGTCGTTGGGCATTCTTCTCAAGAGCCTCATGCTCTCGTTGGTACTCAATCAGGAAGCCAATTACCCCGCTGATGTCTATGCCCAGCTTGTCCTTCTCTTCTCCGTTGCTGGCAGCGCTTGTTTCTGCGGACGATACAATAGAGGGTGCTTCACCTGCACTTGTCGCAAGCCAGCCAAGCAGTGCTCTCGCAGTGTTGACGCTGCCGCTCTTCTTATCCGGATCGCCTATGAACTCCTCCAGAGGGCTTTTCAGGAGCAGATATAGGTTTCGCGCATTGTCTACGAGGGCGACCTCGCCAAAGCGCACAGCTGACAATGGTGCAATCAGCAGACGCTCCATTCCCTTCTTAATCACTGAGGCCGACTGCTTGCCTCCTCTTGCGGCTATCTGGGGAAGCTTCTCGACAATGGACTCAAGTGAGGCCTTAGTGGAAGGCATTTCGACTTCTAGCGCCAACAGACTGATACCAAGGGCAACAGCCTCCCCACTTGCGTTGTCTTGTGTTCTCTTGGCTGCGAAGACTTTCGCGTAGGCTCCGTCATCCCCTGACTCAATGGCATACCTGTGAAGCGGTGCGCCGGATGCGATTTTGAATCCATCGTAAAGTAGGTCTATTGCTTCTTCGTTTATGCCTATCGCCTTTGCAAGGACAGTCCAATCATCAATGAAGCTCTTTATAGATTTCTGGGCTGGAGCCCCTTTACGCTCCTTGTTCCTGTCGATAAGCCTGTGTAGCGCCTCCTTCTTTGATTCGGCTAACTCGCTTGTTGCTTTCTGGTCGCTCATTCTTACCAATCCCTCTGAGTGTTGGTTCGTATGGTTCAAGAGCAGTTCACGAGCTCTGACAATGCGTAAGCTCAACGGAGCTTGGCAAGGGACTGCGCGTGCTTGCCGAGGGCTCTTAGGTCTCTCTTTGACGGGAGCCGCAAGGCCTTTGCGATGGCCTGCACCTCCACGAACGGCTTCTTTCCCGCAAAGATGCTCTGCTCGTTGTGGTTGTCCTGGTACTCAGGGTACCAGTCGATGAGGAGCTTCAAGTCATCGAGCGTCCAATCGAGCTTCGATTCTTCGAGAAAGTCTATCCTTGACTGCCAGTCCCATCTGAGGGCACATCCATAGGTGCTTGCGGTTTCCGAAATATGGGTTATGTCCAGCCAGGGAATCAGGTCGGGCCACATCGACCATGACCTCTCATAGAGCGCGAAGTACGCGTCAAGGAGCTTATGCTCCCAGCGTGAGCGTTGTGAGTCGCCGGAGCCCTTTGTGGGAGTGTTTTTGATTAGCCTCTCGGCGAAGCTTGTTCCGAAGTCGACACCATCCCTCTTCTTTGCCGGCTGTTTCACAGAGGCAGGAAGAGGGACATAGTTGTACGCTGCAGCTGGGCTGCCCCTTGAGGAGAAGCCAGGCCTATAGGGACCTTTGGGAATGAAAATTCTCCTTCTCTCTTCCTCGGTGAGCTCATGCCCGAACGGTGTGGGATTGACCTGCTTACGAGATCGAAAACCGCGCATACCTTCTTGTCGGGGATTCTCACTCGCAACACTCTTTAAATCATGAGATGCAGTCTCGACAAACTCGAAGCTTGCGAGCATTGCGTCTTTTGGTACTTCTATCCGCTCTGCAGTCTTTTCTATAACGGCTATTTGCCTCTTCTTCCTCCTCGCGTTTCGCGCGGCAGCGCCACCTGGCTCGGTCGCGACGAAGTAACGGTATTCATCGAGAGACATATCGAACTTAAGACGAATTTCCTCGATGCTCGTCCTTTCGGCAAACCCGCTTGGATGCTCGATTACAACGAATGTTGGCCGTGTCATCTCCAACAGCCTCCTTTCGTCGAGGGGATGTCAGGCGAAATACCCAATTAAATCGCCTCCTTGCCGGTGTCGCAAGCCTCTCTCAGCAGCGCAACCATCTCCTCCTCATGGCGCTGGCATGCTCCGTCCTTCCAATCGTCCACTCCCGTGGTCAGCCGTGCCATCTCGCGCAGCTTGAGGCTTCCCCCGGCGATCATCTCCTTGAAGGTGGCTGCCTTGGCAATCGGGTTGAGGTTCGAGAACTTCGAGTTGACGATGCGCTGCAGGAGGCAGAGGTTGCCGAGGCGGTCCACCTCGTTCCAGCGCACGAAGGTGTCGTCCGAGGGGTTCTGCGGGTACCAGTGCTCCACCGAAGTGCGAAACTCGAACGCGAAGTCCTTGAAACGGTCCCTGTCGCGCCTCCACAGCAGGTAGTCGAGGTAGTTGAGCACCACGTGCGGCGTGTTGACGCCGAGCGACCAGTCGCCGGCCTCCACGTACTCCCGCACCGAGTCCCTCGCGCATTCCTCGACGGCGTCCGCGAACGAGTGCCATCCGGCCATGTTCGGGTCGCGCATGAGCTCGGTGAGCAGGCGCGTGATCCAGTGCATGACCTTGGGGGAGGTGTACGAGACGCGGAGGCACGACTCGAGCATGAGGACCTCGCGGCTGGTCCTGTCTGAGGTGGTGCCGCGCTCTCGCCAGCGCATCTTGAAGCGGGAGTTGCGGTAGTGGTGGCCGTGCTTTGAGGTCCTCTGCAGCTCCTTGAGGCTCCACCTGCCGTCCAGGTCGCCTCCCACGTACTCGCGCTTCACGATGCAGCGGTCGAAGAGGTGGCGGGCCTGCAGCAGGCACTCCACGAACGCCATAGAAAACTCAGCGCGGTCGATTGGAGCACCGTCCCAGATGCCCGCCTCGACCACGTGCTCGAACGTGGCGTTGAGGCGCTTGTCGTCGAGGAGGCTCGGCACGAGCTGGTCGTCAGAGTCCGCAGCAACGATGCCCTGGACGACCACGAAGACCTTGAGCGCGTGGAGCAGGAAGAAGCGGAAGTCGACGACGCTCTCGAAGCGCGTCGGCTCGTCATCCCCATCAGCCTTGGCGCTTGCGTCGCTCCCACGCTCCGCCACGATCTGCCTCATGCCGAGGCTGTCGGCGCGGGCGCCGTCGCCCCACCCGACCCTGGCGATGCGGTCGTGCGTCGGGAACTGGTCGAACCCCCAGCCGAACAGGGCCTCCCTCGCACCCATGCCGAACCGCATCTGCACGTAGCCGGACATGTCGGCGCAGGCGTCCCATATCGCGGAGAACTCGGCCGAGTCGGTGCCCGAGAGCGGCTCCATGAGCCAGGCCTTCAGGATCTCGTGCTGCTCCAGCTGCTCGCCGCGCGTGTTCATGATCTCGAAGTAGTGGTTGAGGTCGGTGTGCTCCGGCACCTCTATACGGTAGAGGCGCGTCCGCGCGAGCTTCCGCCTGAGGGAGGCTAGCTCGTCTGACGTCATCTCCGCGAGCGTCTGTTCAAGCAGGCGGTAGCCACGCGCGATGCTCGCCTCGAGCATGCCGTCGTCCACCTTCGCCGCCGTGTCGAGGTCACGCAGGTGGCGGAGGGTGTACCTCGACCGGTCGCGGCACGAGAACGCGAGCGAGGGCACCTCGTCCTCGCCGCCGACCCGCTCGCCGAGGGCGGACAGCAGCAGGTAGAGCGTGGTGAGCCGCTGCTGGCCGTCGATGACCTCGTACGCACCGTCGGCCTTGCGCCACACGACGAGGGAGCCGAGGTAGTAGCCTTGATCGCCCTCGTCGGGCAGGTCACGCACGTCCTCGACGAGCTGCTCGATGTTGCGCTCGCCCCATGCGTAGGGTCGCTGGTAGAGGGGAATCTCGTAGCGGTCGCCCCTGGTGAAGACGTTGCCGCCGCCACCGTCGATGATGGGGAGCTCGGGGACGCTTGCATCTACTTCAATCATCGTGCGCCTCCCTTGGAAAGCGCCAGCAGGCCCTCGCCGAGCTCGCGCCTCTCGCCGTTCATGCCGTCGAACGAGTCCCTCACCCTAACAATGGTGTCGGCAATCTCGTGGTGGCTGCGCGCCCTGGCGATCCTGCGGAACATGGGTATCGCGTTTGTGTAGGGACTGTTCGCCCGGTCGCCTATTGCGTACTTGTTGATGGTGTCGAAGCCCAGCGACTGCATGTCGACGCGCACCATCATCGCCCAGCAGAAGAGCTTGCGCACGGACCGGACATCGAAGTTGCGGAAGCGGTCGTAGTAGGCGAAGAGCGCGCAGAGGAAGAGCCCATGAGCGTGCCTGAAGCCGGCCGATGGATTCTTCACGCCCAGCATCCTACGGATGTCTGCCAGCTCCCAGCTCTCGGAAAGCTCAAGCTCGATGTCGCGGCGCATGTGCAGGTAGTGCTCCGCCATGAGGAAGAAGTCCTCCCCCTCGACGAAGGGCTCGCCCACCTGGAAGCATGGCGCCGCCCTCCTCGCACGCGCGGCGTAGGTGTAGCCGCTCCGCTCCGGCACGCCCTTGTAGGCGTCTATCTCGCGCGCCGAGAAGGGCCTCGTCCTGTCCCCGAGCTCCCAGTTCGCGACCGGGAAGAGGTAGCGGGCGAAGAGGTCGCGCACCTCGTCCGATGAGAACCCCTCCCAGCGCGTGACCACGTGGCGCATCCCGTAGGGGTCCTCGCGCATGGCGCGCAGGTGGAACGCCTTCAGCAGGTCGTGCGGGTCGAGGCTGCGACCGCGCGTGTTCTGGGAGTCGAAGAGCTGGAACGCCTCCTCCACGCGGTCCACCGTGATGACCACGGCTTCCAGCGTGTCCGCGAAGGCCCTCATTGCCCTTGCCCGCCACTCGTCGGGCTGGTAGCCGACCCAGTCGCCGATGAACTCGTAGTTGGCCCGCATGTTCGCCTGCGTCTCGCGGTCCGAGAAGGTCGCGTTGTCGAGCAGCGGAAAGCTGGCGCCGGGGTCGAGGCGCAGCATGATGAGCAGGAGCGTCAGCACGCGCTGCTGCCCGTCCACGATGTCGAGGCAGTTGTCCGACTCGTTCCGGTGCAGGATGACGGAGCCTATGCGATAGCGATAGCCAGGGTATCGGTCGGCCTCCTCGATGGCAGTGCCGATGTCGCCGAGCAGGTCTGCCACGTTCTTTGTTGTCCACCGGTACGGCCGTTGGTACCCGGGCATGCGCAGGAACATGGAGAGCAGGTCGTTGACGAATCTTATTTCTGCGGCCATCGGCTATCCCTCCAAGACGCTTGGGTCCGCGAGCAGGGCAATCAGGTCGCTCACGCTCTTGTCCATGTTCCCCAGGTCGACGAAGAACATGTCCACCTGAACCCCGTCCGGGCTCACATGCCTTCCACTGCGCAGTAGCCCGCGCCTCTTTACCTCATCGTGCCACGGATAGAGCAGGATGACGTGCTGGACCTCGTCCTTCCCACGGTACCTTCTCCCGTAGGCGTACATCTGGTGCATGTCAGATACCGTGAGGTCTCGAGGTCCGCTCACGCGCTTCCATTTCGTGTCCAGCACCACATGGCACCCGCCGTTGCTGACGCATAGGATGTCTGGCCTCAACGGGACCCTGTGGCCGTCGAAGAGCCACTTGCCCCGCGCCTGAAGCTCCACGCTTCTCAGGACGCCGCCAGAGAGGGCGGTCTTCCTGAGCGTCTTGCCGACGTATTCCTCGAACACCCTCTCCATCGGGAAGAGCAGCGCCATCGCGACGCTGCCGCCCCTGAACATCGAGAAGCTCTCGCCGCGCAGGAACACGCGGCACCAGCCGAGGAGGGTCTCGTAGCCCCTCGTCGTGCGGTCTGTCACGCAGCGAGAGAAGTCGGCATCGACGTTGAGCGAGTAGCTGACGCCGTCGAGTGCGTCGAGGAGCTGGGCTGCCCTCCTCACGTTGTCGGCGCTTCTGCTCCTGCTTCTGAGGAGACGGAGCGTGGTCTTGACTATTCGGTTCTCAGGCCGGTCGAGGTTGTACTCCTGGTGCACGAGATTCAGAATCTCGGCGTGCGCCGGGTTCTCGCGCACCTGTCGCGCGAAGTCGATCTTCCCGCGCACGACCGGCTCACGGGACCTCACCTCCGAGTAGGCGGACCTGAGGCCCCGTCTGACAAGTGTCGAGCACTCGTCGAGGAACATGGTGACGAACACTTCGAACAGCGGCATGTCACCGCTCGAGACGTGCGCGCCGCTCATCGACTTGAATGAGGTGTCGGGGCCGAGCTCGGCAAGCATCCTGAGGAAGACTTCCCTGACCCTTCGCTCCTCGCCTACGTCGATCTTCGGCAGGACCTCTATCTGGAGCCCACTCTGCAGCTCCAGCACGCCAACGTAGTTCTGGAGCTGCAGGGCCTCCCCGATGCCCGGCGGGGAGCACAGCCTCATCAGCTCCGTCGCCCCGTTCCCCTCGAGGTTCCTCAGGACGAACTCCCTGAGCGCCTTGAAGTCGGCATCGGGCACGACGCGGCATGAGCCCCTCTGGGCGCGATGCGCCACGATGTAGTCATACTCGCGCGCCTCTATGTAATGTCCGTTAGCCAAGCTCCTACGCCTCGCTGCCGAGCTGGTAGATGCGGCGGTATGCGGAGGGGTCATCCGGTACGGGCCTCAGCCTGTAGGAGCGGAGGCTTCCGTAGGCGTTGTCGTCATGAGACCAGAAGACGTTCTCGCTGCCACAGACCTCGATGAAGTACCCGCTGGCCGCGCCGAGCACGGACGAGATCTTCGAGTAGTCGTCATAGAAGTACTCCTGCAGCAGGGGCATGATCTTGTCCCTGAATATGCCCTGCAGGCACCCCACCGTCGGCCTTTCCATCAGGTCCATGAGGTACGCGTGTCCCAGGGTGTGCTCGCGGTCGTACAGCAGCTCGATGCGGGCGTTCATGACGCGGAGCATCTCGGCGACGTCCACGCCCCCCACGTCAAGCTCGGAGAACAGGCTCGGGTCGGGCATCACCTCGACGAAGTCGAACCTGCGCCTGAGCGCCGTGTCCATGAGCGCGATCGACCTGTCGGCGGTGTTCATGGTCCCTATCACGTAGACGTTGGTGGGAACCGAGAAGTCGACGCCCGAGTAAGGCAGGATGACCGACTCCTCCTCCGGCTCGCCCTTGCGCTTGCCTGCCTCCAGGAGCGTGATGAGCTCGCCGAAGATGTTTGACACGCTGCCACGGTTGATCTCGTCGATGACGAACACGTAGGGCACCCGGTCGCGGCGCTTGACCTCGGTTGCGGAGACCAGCCCCATCGCCTCGACAAGCTGCGAGGCGCTGACCCTTCCGAGCTCGTAGATGGTCTGGAGCGTAAGGCCCTTCCCGCCGTTCATCTCGCGCAGTCTGGCCTTGTCGATTCCCCCGACCCACTTGGCAGTACGGTATCTCATCGCCGCCTTCAGCTCGGGCCTCCACTCGAACTCTCCCGTTACGACGGCCACGGCGTACTCGTCGCCGGCGCCACCGGGCGAGACGACGAAGTCGCCCGGCTGCATCTCGTCCTGGAACCTCGACAGCGTCTTCCTGCTCGCGTCCTTGATGTCCTCGGTCGTGTCGACGTCGTCGGGCTTGACGTCGTCCCACCCCAGCCGCAGGCAACCCTCATTCAGACATCGCTCATAGAGGTCGGGGACCTCGCCAGTCGTGAGCCCCATCTTCCACACGCGGGGGTTGGGGTTGGCATCGTATCGTGGGAGCACCGATGAAGATGCGGAGGAGACAACGCTCTCCGCCTTCTTGCAGAACTCGCGGAACACGCCGTCCTTGAGGGTGTAGGTCAGGGAGCTTCCGTCGTCGTCGAGGTTGGGACGGATGCCCTCGATGAAGTCCTCGTAGCCGAACGACTGGTGGAAGGTCGTGAAGCCGACCCTCCGTTGGGTCTTCAGCTCGCGGTATCGCGCGTAGACCTCCTCGCGCCTCTCCGGGTCCCTCATCTCCTTTAGCAGGTCGTCCACGTCCAGGTTGTCGCAGATCGCCACGGCGTACGCCTTCGTCTGGTAGGTCTTGCCCGTGCCAGGAGGTCCATAGAGGATGAGGTTCTTCGGATAATTGCGCACAGGGGCAGCGGGGACCTCAGGCTCTTCAATCGAGGGCAGCTGGTCCGAATCCTCCCACTGGCCCATGTAGCGCGAGCTGTAGTAGATGATGTCCTGTACCAGCATGTGATAGCTCGGATCGGCCGACCTCTGGTCAGCCGTAAGGACGGAGTCGTTGAGTTCGATGAGCTTCTTGTCCGAAAGCACCACAGGCCGTACTGCGTCGCACAGTGACTCAAAGTCGTAAAACTTCTCGATGGGATTCGAAGACAGCTTCGCACCGATGATCTTAGCGAAGTCGTATGAGACCTCAGGCTTATAGATGTAGTACCTCTCCGGGTACTTGAATGCCAGATAGACGCTGACTGCCGACGGCTTTTGGTCCATCGAATCGAGCACCTTGTCAGCTGCGTCGTTGTACTCGTCCATGATCTCGCCCATTGCGGCATCGAAGGTCTCGTAAGCCTTTCTTACGTCACTCGCAGGGTCGAACAGGAGCCTGAACGCGGATCGCACCGCCTCCGGGTTCTCCGAGGCGCACTTCTCAAGGCGTGGGTATGGGTACTCCCACCCGTTGCCCAGCACGGCACCCTGCCCTATCGAGGCAGGCCTTAGTGCCGCCCGCAGCATTCCCGCGAAGTCATCCGCGTCGATGTCCCAGTTATCCTTAAAGTTTAGGGCGAGTCTCCACTTGTAGGCTTCCTGGTCGCCGTTAGGCGCCGAGCCTCCCCTGAAGCGGTGGTAGTCGGCCTTATACGACTCGATGAGCTCGCCGAGCTTCTTCCTGTCGAAGGTGAGTTGGGTGAAGTCCCTCGTGTAGAGCCGTATCCCCGAGAGGTCGTAATGGTTTAGAGCGTCCTGCAGCTCGGGGCGGAGCCTCCATTCGTACTGCCTCGTCTTGCCCCCACCGACATATTTACCCGTGCACAGGATGGGCCACCACCTTGCGTTCCCGGACTCCCTGTCGGGCGGGAGGTCGCAGCCCGTTATCTTGGCCACCTTCTCAGCTGCTGTGGACACATTCGAGTTGTAGAAGTTCTTCGTCTCCCCGTAGCGCTCAGCGAGGGCGGTGCAGCTGCCCCTTCCCCCGTTGTCCATCATCCTGGCGAGAGCGGTGAGGCAGTTCTCGGAGATGACAGATCTGTCCCCTAGGAGCAAGAGCCACCTGTCGGCGTCGATACCAGGGTGGTAAACCTCCCTGGCCGGCCACCATCCGCCCGCCACGAATGCGTTGTCGGAGAGGGTGGGAATGTCCACACCTGTCACTTCTTTGGCCCGCTTAATCAGATCGAGATACTGTACGCCATCAGGCTGCTTCGCGAGTTTGATTCCGTAGTTGCGTTCCAAGTAGTCCCTGTTCACGGAGTCGAGACCGAGATAGAAGTACGGACGAATCCAGAACAGCGCATAGGTGACGTTCCACTTGATCTGCTTCTGGACGCGTGCCGCGTCGAAGGCATTGACGAACACCTCGCGCGTGTCGTCCTCCGGCCGATCCGCATAATCAATTGCTGCAACGAAGAGATCCCAGAGCCGGTCGACGTCGCCGTCATCGATGACGGACGGATCCCCGTCGAAGAACCATGTCCTCATGGAGAAGCTAAGCGGTACGCCGTCGTAATCGGCAGGCACCTCGGCTGCAACGCCCATCCTATCGATGATGTACCTGATCGACTCGGACCTGCTCTTATTATTGCCCTCGGAGTAGCGTCCCCGGTTAAACGTGGCGAAGAAGGTGAAGGGGTCGACGGCTAGATACCCTGTCGAGCTGCCACCATTTGCGGGGAACTTGAGCTTCCCATCGGAGCCGTCGGAACTGAACATGTCGCAGAACAGCCGGAAGAACTCGTCGCGGCGGTCACGGTAGTTGTAAACCTTGTCCGCTATCGCCTCGTAGGTGTCAATCCATGTAAACTTGCCAGCCATCGTCATTTCTCCTCAAGCGATACCCGCGTCTGAGCGCAAATGTCTCACATTAAACCGGCACCGTGTGATACGTAGTCCGCACGTCGTACTCCACATCCACCTGCAGCGCAGCAAAGTGCCGCCTCGCGCACCGAATCTTGGTGCGCTCGGCATCGCTCACGCGGATGTTATTGTTTCCTCCGCCCTTGGTCTCCACGACGAAGTACACGCGCCGCTCTCCGTCTTCCTCGACAACATAGGCCCAGTCGGGGTTGTAGCTGCCCAATGGCGTGTCGATCTTGAACTTGTTCGGCAGCTTGGCGAAGACGCGCACCTCCTCGGCAAGGTCGAGCTCCACCGCAAACGGCTGCTCGACGGTAGAGGAGTCGTACACCACGTAGCTGTACAGGCTCTTGCCGCTGCTCGGCATCCAGGCGTTCTGGCCCAGGTACGCCTTCAGCTCGCCGGGGTCCAGGTCCTCCATCGTGTACCAGTCCTCATCGGGCAGCTTCGTGTACTTGATCCCTTCGGCGATGGCCTCGCCCTTGGCCTTCTCGATCTTCTGCGCCACCTGCGCGAGGAACGTGGCCGGGTCGATCTCGAACTCGTCGTAGCGCCCGCATTCCTCGAGGATGCGCTTCAGCGTGGCACGGGTGAGACCCACGGCGTCCTGCAGCTCGGCGATGGGGTCGGGCAGGTCGTACACGCGGGCCCCGCCCGTCTTCACGAACGAGGTGCCGGTCGCCTGCGCGTCCACGCCGCCGTCGCCAACGGTCAGGTCGGCGCGGGTCGAGAGCACTTCGAGCGGCTTCACCTTCGGCATGCCCTGGATACCCGCCACGGCGTCGGCGATCAGCTTCTCGCTGTCCACGTCCACCTCGAAGCGCGTGCGCTGGCGGATGCGCTCCCACAGCTCCTGGAAGGCGGGGTCATCCGTCACGTCCTTGCGCAGCTCGACCTCCACCTCCTTGGCCTTGTCCTTGATCTGCAGCCTCTGGGCCTTGTGCAGGATGATGTCTTCCACCTGCGACTGCGCGGATTCGAGCCCCGCCGGCATCTCCACGCAACCCTTCTCGGCGGCCTCCTTGAGCTCCGGCGTGATGTTTCCCTTCTTGTCCACGAGCCCCTTAGCCTGGAAGCTATGGTACACCTCGGCGCTCTGCTCGAAGCCCAGCTTGGCCTCTTGGCCGTCAGGCAGCTCGATGGTTACCTTCGTAAACGACTCGGGCGTCAGCACGCCGAAGCGCAGGCCGTCCTTCTCGAACTCGGTCTGCAGCCCGCTCGCGAAGGCGTCGTAGCTCTCGTTTGCGATGACGGTGAGCACGTTGGCGTCCTCGTCGTAGCAACGCTCGCCGCTCTGGTCAACGCACAGGCGAAGCCCACGCCCGACCTTCTGTCGCTTGGTCATGGTGTCCTTGGTCTCTACCAGCGTGCAGATCTGGAAGACGTTCGGGTTGTCCCAGCCCTCCTTGAGCGCCGAGTGCGACCAGATGAACTGGATGCGCTTCTTGGCCCGCGTTTCCTCGTCGTCACCGTCCGTCGGGAAGGAGATCAGCGTCTCCTTCTCGCGCATGATGGTCTCGAAGGTCGATATGTCGGCTGCCGTGCTTGCGGCCGCGCTCGTGTTCTTGATGCGCCCCTTGCCGTCCTGTGCGAAGTAGCCCGAGTGCACGGCCGCGGCGTCGGTGTCGAGCGTAAGCCCGGCGGCGGCGTACTTCTTCTGCCAGCGCGGGCTTGCCACTGCGTCGGCGTACTCCTGCTCGAACATCTCGGCGTACTCGCCGTTGCGCACCGGGTCGTACAGGCGGTACTTCTCCACCTTGTCGATGAAGAAGAGGCTGAGCACCTTGATGCCCCTGGGTGCGAGCTCGAGCTGCCGCTGCAGGTGGTCCTCGATGGTGCGCCGGATCTGGGCGCGCTTGATGGCCTCCGCGGCGACATCACCCTTGGCTTGCCCCTTCGCAAGGCATTCGCCATTAACGAACTCTATCCACTCGTCGCCTTCTTCAGCGTTGATGTTCGAAACGATCCAGCCGGCCTCGTAGTCGGCGTTCTCGCCGCTCTTGTCAAAGAGCGAGTCGTGCGTTCTCACGGTCACGGCCCTGCGCTTCTGGCTGCCGTCCTTCTGCCTCACGTCGATGGTCAGCCGCGCGGTGATGGAGCCCGGCGTCTTGCCCATCTTGGTGGAGTCCAGCCGCACGTATGCGCCGTTGAGGTCGGCTTGCGCGAGCACCGAGTCCACGCAGATGCCCTTCACGAGCCCCTGCTGGTAGGCGTCCACCGGCGTCAGGCGGTATACCTTGTTGTAGCCCTCCTTGTGCGTGGCCGAGTAGCGCAGCACGAAGAGCGGGTTCAGGCTGCGGATGGCAGCCTTGCCTTTTGGCTTATTGTCCACGCTCTGCGGCTCGTCGATGATGACGATGGGGCTGCAGGCGGCCACGACCTCGCGGGGCGACCGCCCGCCGATGAGCCGCTCGCTCGGCCGGTGGAAGAGCGAGCTCGACTCCGCGTTGCCCTCGTCGGAGTAGTCGCGGTTGAACGCCTGAATGTTGATGATCATCACCTGGATGGAGCTGCTGGTGGCGAAGTTGCCCACTGGCCCCATGTCCTTGCTGTCGTAGACGAACACGTCCATCGGCGCGTTGTCGTAGAGCGTGGCGAAGTGCTTCTTCGTGCTCCGGAAGCTCTTGAGCACGCCCTCGCGGATGGCTACGCTCGGCACTACGATAAGGAACTTGGTGATGCCGTACTTCTTGTTCAGCTCGAAGATGGTGCGCGTGTACACGTAGGTCTTGCCCGTGCCAGTCTCCATCTCGATGGTGAAGTCGCGCAGCTTGCCGTCGGTGAGCACGTTCGTGGCGGGAAGCGAGTTCTCTTCCTGAATGTCGTGCAGGTTCTCCAGCAGCTGGTTGGCCGAGAGGCGCAGGCCGTTGGCGTGGCCCACGGAGAGCACCTGGCCCTCCATCAGCGTTCCTGCGGCGCCGACCTCTGCCGTGAATTCGCTGCGGAGGAACTCCTGCCCGCGGAACAGGTCGGTGATGGCCTCCACGGCCTCGACCTGGTGTTTCTGGTCGGCGGAGTACTTGAGCTCTAGGGTTGCCATGGCTACACCGTCCTCAGCTCGACCTCGCGGCCCGTCTTCTCCTCCACGCGCTTGAATGCCTGCACGGCGTTGAGCTTGGTGGTGTCGTCGAGGATGCGGTCGAGCATGAGCACGCGCCTGGGCTCCATGTCGGCGATGGCGTCGAGCACCTGCATGTTCAGGCCGTCTGCCAGGCAGCATACGAGCTCGCCGTAGGCAACGGAGTAGCAGGGGTAGCCTGCCGCGCTCACCTTCTCGATGGGGAGGGTCAGCTCGAGGCCCCACTTGAGCATCATCTCGAAGATTATGTCCTCGTCGCTGCGGTCGGGCTTCACCACGTCGAGCAGTAACTCGCCGGGCTTCGGGCGCTCGATGCCGCTCTCGTCGAGTTTTAGAACACGGAAGCCGATGTCGGGGACGGGCTTGGGTTCCTCTCCGAAGCGGAGCTGCTTGTTGGATTCTTCAACATCGGCGGCAATCTTTGCACCGGCTCGACGGATGCGCTCTTTGCCAAGCTGCGTAATTGTCGCATATTGCGAATCGCTGCTTACGGTTCTGCCGCTAACTATCTCCGGAATCTGTACGAGTATAAAATGCCTCGCACCGCCACGTTCACAATTGAACTGAAGCACCGCATCAGCTGTAGTCCCGGAACCCGAGAAGAAATCCATGACGATAGAGTCATCATCGCTTATGATTTCCATCATTCGTTGAATTAGGCCAGTTGGTTTTGGCGTAGTGAATGTTTTATCGCCATCAAGCAGGTTCTTCAACTGTATCATCGAAGTCCTGTTGCTTCCTACGTCTTTGTGGTACCAGATAGTTTCAGGCGGCCGTTCCATTTGTTCGTCTGCATATATCCTATAGTTCGGACTCCATCCATTACTAGAATGGGTCCACTCTATACGATCAAATTGCTCTTCGACCTTTTGTCTGCTCCAGCGCCAGTTGCCATCGGTGCCATCAGTGCGAACTGGGTATACTTCAGTGCCGTCTGGTGCCGTCAAGGCGTAATAAAGATTGGGACGTGCCTCGCGAGCATCGTTCTTTCCCATAGCTCGCAGGGGTTTCAGATAGTATCTCCGGCCGTCCGAATCGACTTTGTTGTAATGGTCGGCAACTTCTTCCACGTGAATTCGCTTGATTTCCAGCTGCTCGATGTTCTTTGCATAAAGCAAAATATGATCATGCTTTACCGAGAACGTCTGCGTGTCGTTCTTGGGGCTATCCGATTTTTCCCAGATGATATCGGTGACGAAATTGTTAGCTCCGAAGATCTCATCGCATATAGTTTTCAAACCAAAGCATTCGCTGTCATCTATGCTGATAAAAATGGCCCCTTGGTCCGCAAGAAGCTCCCGCGCAAGTCTCAATCGCGGGTACATCATTGATAACCAGTCAGAATGAAATCGTCCGCTCGTACTGGGGTTTGATTGCCCAATAAGGCCAGCTTGCTCGCGGTAGTTCTCGATAGTATCACCGAATTTGTCCTTGTACACGAAGTCATGACCGGTGTTATAGGGCGGGTCTATATAGATCAGCTTCACACGTCCGTGGTAGGAGTGCTGCAGCAGCTTGAGCACTTCGAGGTTATCGCCCTCGATGTAGAGATTCTCGGTCTCGTCCCAGTTCACGCTCTCCTCGGGGCAGGGTCGTAGCGTGGCTGTGCTTGGGGTCTGGCTCTGGCGAATGGCGTCGGACTTGCCTGGCCACGTGAAGGCGTATCGCTCGGTGCCCTCATCAACCTCATCGCCCAACACCAGGCGCAGCTTGTCGAAGTCGATGCCGCTTTCGGTAGCTACTTCTGGCAATAGCTGCTTCAGCTGCTCTATGCGCTCCGCCACTAAGTCGACAGACGCAAGGTCCATCTTCTCGAACTCAGCCATTATTGCTCCGTTCTACTTTCCCCTACGCTTACTCTGTTGTGCAGAGCCTTTCCCCGGCTTGCCCCAAGAACGGATAGCGCTCGCACACATCTGCGTCAAAGGCTCTCCGATTGCTTCTTTGTAATTGAACCCGAGAAGCTGCATGCACTTTAAGGTGTCGGCATTAATCATTGCCCTCAGTTGTTCAAAGCTTTCCCTGCGCCCTGACAAATTTCGATTATCGGCAATGCCTTCTTCATTTCCTTGTCCCTCTGGAAGGAAAATATCAATCAGTTTGCCGATAGTCGCGTCAAGGCTTTCCATATCACTATCGCTAATCGTCGTTCTATCAAGTTCAGATTGAAGTGCTTGGGCAATTTGAATAGCTTCGCTTCTCTCAGCGATGAGTTGCTGAATTGCAGCATCGTACACTTCACGGATTATATTCGCGTCTTTTTCTTGCCTGACCGATTGGACTTTTGCCCTAATCGCAGTAACCGTACCATTCGCCACGAGCATCATGAGATCTGCCTGCAAACCCGTTATCGGATTACCAGTCGTTTCAGCCATTGCACAGCTCCTTTATCTCGGTTGCAAGTTTGTCGTGCTCGCGCTCCTTCTTCTTCAACGCGATACGCAGCCGCGACGACTCGGCAAGGGTCGCCTCCTTGTCACGATACTGCAAGCGCAGGACATTAATCTCACTTTGCGAGTCCCTCAGATGGGCCAGAAGCGCCATTAGCTGCGACGTGTCGGCATCCTTGCAGCGCGGGTACTGGCCGATGCTGGCAATCGCCGCCGCCTTCGCCGTGCGGTCACAGAGAGCCGACACGTAGGCCAGCAGATCAGACTGCGGCAGCGCCGCGTGGCGAATGTCGGCCAAGTAGTCGGCGTACGCCCGCTCCGTTGGGTCGAACAGGCGCGCAGTCTCGATCCGCTCGACCACGACAGCGCCCCTCTCGGCCAGGCTCTTGCGCTTGAGCGACACCGATACGCCCACCTTGCCACCCGGCTCCTCAAAGAGCAGCACGACCGGGTTGGGGAACACCTTGTGCAATACACCCGCCAGCTCACCGAAGCCAGCCGCCCTAACGAGCTCACAGCGCAGGTAGATGACGCTCGCGATGTCGTGGTCATCCGACTGCACGGCGGCGATGCGTGCGTTCTGGCGGCTCACGGTCGCGTACAGCCCGAGGCGGGAGAACTGCTTGAGCAGCTTCTGCTCGGTCGTAGTGAGGCCGCCCTGACTCACGAGCATCGTCTTGTGCACCGGCTTGTCACCGGCAAGCGTCGACATGGGCAGGCAGAGGGCTTCGTCCCACCTCATAGCCAGTCCCCGCCCTCGTCTCCGAGGAGGTCCCAGAGCGCCTCGTGGTCGCCGAACATCGCCCGCACGACCTCGTCGACGTCATCCTGGTGGCCCTTTCGCGCGTGCGGGAGGACCCGCTCCCGGTACGCCCCTTCGGTCGTAGGCAGCGTCACCGGCCCCTCGTGCACGTAGAAGAAGCTGGCAGAGGCATGCACATCGAACGGCTCGATGAGCCTCGGGTTCTCCAGGCCCCATACCCAGCCGCCGTCACCGTCGGGCTCGCACGACACGACGTCCACCAGGCCTATTGCCTTGCCGTACGTCAGGCCGGGCAAGGGCTCGAACGCGCTTGCCGTCTTGCTCGCGCAGACGACGAGGTCTCGGACGGGGACGTTGATCCTGCGACTCCGATACTCGTTGGTCTTCACCCCCGTGGCGATGAGCGTGGCCCAGGGCTCCTGGAACGCGAGCGCCTTGTATCCGATTTGGGGACGCGCTTCACGTCGCTGGGGCTTTTCCTGCGTTGCCTCATGATGTCCCGGGCCCTTGCCGCGCAGGACGACCATGCTCACGAGCGAGTAGTCGTCGAAGGCGAGCGTGGTACCCGTCCCTACCTCGCCCAAGCTGAAGAGAGACTCCATGCCCTTGTCGGCCTGGACGCCGCTGATCTGGCTGACCGCCGCGTCAAGGAGCTCGGTGTATGCCCCCATGCGCGTGCCGTCGCGCGTCTCGCTGTTGAACTGACGGCAGAGCTCCATCACGGGCTCGGTGACGCCCGCACAGGCAGCTCGCATCACGTCGAGCGCGGCCTTCGGGTTCGTGTGCGTCCCGCGCACCTCGCCGGCATCCGTCACGTAGACCACGTGGAATGGCCATGTGGGGTTCCCGTCCTTCGGGTTCGCGCCATCGTCGTTCGCCTTCAGGCAGAAGATCACGCCCGGCTCAACGCTGTCTATGAGCGCGTCGGGGATCTCCGCCACGGCGTGCAGGCCGCACGGGCTGTTCTCTAACAGAGCGGGGTGCGCCTTGGCGTAGCGCTCAAGCTCCACGCGGAAGTCGTCGTAAGCGAGGTCTGTGATGGAAATGCCGCCCGAGATGTCCTCAAGGTCCATGACCTCGCGCTGCAGCTGCTCCAGCTGGCTGCGGCGGTACTTCAGGTCGTTCATCTCGTCGGCCGCCTTGCCCTCCAGCACGTTCTCCTCGCCGGTGGCCGACGTGTCCAGCAGCACCATGCGCCCCTTGACGCGGCCCTCCAGCTGGATGTACTCGTCGAGCTCGATGTCGGGCCAGAAGTTCACCAGCTGCACGCAGCTGTTGTCGGAGCCCAGTCTGTCGATGCGGCCGAACCTCTGGATGATGCGCACCGGGTTCCAGTGGATGTCGTAGTTCACCAGGCAGTCGCAGTCCTGCAGGTTCTGGCCCTCGGATATGCAGTCGGTCGCGAACACGACGTCAATCTCGCCCTGCGCCAGCTCGCGCTCCGATATCTCCTTGCTCTTGGGCGAGAATCGCCCCAGGACGGCGTCGAATGTCATGCGCTTCAGCTTGATGGTGGCGGTCGTTCCCTTGGCCCCCGTCACGAGGGCGCTCTGCATGCCGTACCGCTCCTTGAGGTACGGATTCAACTGCTCGTAGAGGTAGCGGGCCGTGTCGGCGAACGCGCTGAATATGAGCAGCTTGCGGTTGCCGGGGTTGTACGGGTGCGCTACCTTCCGGTCGATGAAGCGCCTCAGCTCGGCCAGCTTCTCGTCGCGCTCGGGCGTCACCTCGTTGGCGTAGTACAGAAGCTCCTCAAGCGTACGGATGTCGTATTCCAGCTCCTGCCTCACGCGGATGGCGTCCACGTCGCGCAAATCCACGCGCACCTTGCCGCCCGCCTCGAACTCCTCGGCGTCATCATCGTCGTCGAAGCCCTCGGCCAGCTCGTCTGCCTCGTATGCCGCGTTCATGCTCAGGTTGTCCAGCTGGTCGAGCAGCGACCGAGCGCCACCCAGTACGCGCTCGAGCGTTATCCGGAAGCTGTTGATGGAGCTTTCCATGCGCTTCAGCAGATTCACGCGCATCAGATTCGCCACAGCGTGCGTGCGGTTAACCTGGCTCTCGAAGTCGTTGCCCCACGTGTCGGCGTAGCGGTCGGCGTACTTCTTCTGCTTGCCCGGCATCACGTACGAGAGGAGCTGGTACTGCGCGAAGGAGAGCGATGCAATCAGGTCGTTCATATCGGCGATGCTCGGCAGCTCGTCCTGCGTGTCGAAGCGCGGGTGCAGCGATATCGGCTTGAGGCGCGTCGGGAAGGTGGCCGTCTCGTCCCGGTAGTACTTGGCGATGTGCTTGCGGCTGCGTGCGATGGTCAGGATATCGAGCAGCTTGAAGTAGTCGGCGTTCACCATGGACACGAACCGCTCGGTCGTGCGAAGCTCGTCGGGGAGCTCGCTCCATTCCCCGAACCGCTGCTGTGCCAGGCGGCACACCGCCGTGATTGAGCCGATGCCGTCAGTCTCGGCCAGGTAGGCGTCGTCGCCCTCGGTGATTATCTCGATCTGGTTGCGCAGGTCGAGGAGCTTGTTGTTCACGGGCGTCGCCGACAGCATCAACACCTTGGTGCGCACGCCTGCCCGGATGATGTCTTCCATCAGGCGGTCGTAGCGGCTGTGCTGTGTGCGGTCGGTCGGCTTGTTTCGGAAGTTGTGGCTCTCGTCGATGACGATGAGGTCGTAGTTGCCCCAGCGCAGCGTCTCCAGGTTGATGTCGCCCGAGAAGCCCGTGTAGCGGGAAAGGTCGGTGTGGTTGAGCACGTCGAAGTTGAGCCGGTCGTCCACGAGCGGGTTGCGCCCGTCGTTGCCGGTGTAGAGCGTCCAGTTCTCGCGCAGGCGCTTCGGGCTGAGAACCAGCACGCGGTCGTTGCGCTCCTGGTAGTACTTGATGACGGCCAGCGCCTCGAAGGTCTTTCCCAGGCCGACCGAGTCGGCGATGATGCATCCCTTGTACCGCTCGAGCTTGCGGATGGCGCCCACCACGGCGTCGCGCTGGAAGTCGTAGAGCTTGTTCCACACGGCCGAGTCGGTGAATGAGAGCCCCGGCTTTATCGGGTCGGTCTCCTCCATGTCCGCCATGAAGTCGCGGAACACGTGGTAAAGCGTCAGGAAATACACGAACTCAGGCGCGTTCTCGCGGTAGAGCGTGCCGATCTGCTCGGCTACCTGCTCGGTCACGTCGGCCACCATGGAGGGGTTGTCCCAGATGCCGTCGAACATCGCCTTCAGACCCTGCGCCTCGGCAGCGCCCGAATACGAGCCGTAACCGCCCACGACGCCGGCCTTGCGTTCGTAGCCCAACCCTTCGAGCGTGAAGGGGAGGTTGAATCCCTGGAAGCCATCGGCTGAACCGTCAGCATGCGAAAGGTGGTAGACGGAGCCAGACTGCACAATACCGCGCGAACGTGCGGAACGGAAGGACGCCTTAGCTCGAACCCACTCTGCGCACTCGTGGGCGAGAGCCCGCTGGTTCAGGTTATTGCGAAGCGTCAGCTCAAGGCCAGTACCGCCGATGCCGAGCTCACGTCCACGCTTCGAGAGCGTGAACTCCTTCGGCTCCTTCAGCTCGGCCATCTGCTCCACGAACGTGGGCTCATCGAAGAGGAAGCGGAGCTCGTCGACCTGCGAGAGCTCGTCCTTCAGCTCGCCGTATGCGAACACCGTGAAGTACGACGAGATGATAGACAGCCGATCGCCTTCTGATAACACTGAGCGAAGCTTGTCTCCCAGAGCATCGACACCTTCGTTAGATAGGAACTCCATATGCTCAGTCCTTCCGGCTCCGCTCCTCGATCATGAGGTTCCTCACGAACAAGTCGAAGTCATGCTTGAAAGAGCCGCAGCGTACCTAGCTGAGGCATGACCACGGCGATACATACCGATTTAGTGTATCAAAGGGGTAGGACATAAATCTCTGCTAACAGCTGAGATACCCATCCATGTATACGCCACGCACCGAAGTACTCAAGTCCCTTTATTCGGCGATAGAAACGCAGTAGTGCAGACAAGCAACGTACAACGCACGCTAACAAGCAGTCATAAACCTGCCGAAGTACTCTCTCAGCGCTGGATCACAGACATAGAGGTGCGTAGCCTCGATACCTCGTGTCATGAGGACGTAGTAGATGTTGCGAATATATCGGTCGAGCTCTTCGTTTGAAGCCCCATATTTACCGTTTCTGTCGCAGTATGATTTCTTGTCAACCAGGAGCGACTGCGTTAGGGTACTGTACCGCAAGTCCCAGCCAACGATTACGAAGGCGTGGGAGAGGTCATAGCCTTGCACCGAATGGATACATCCGACCTCATGCGCTATGTCGGGATTGTCAACGCCCTTTCCGACCCAATCGCGGAAGGTTCTGTTCCAGCGCTTTCCCACCCCATCAAGCTCTATGTCAAATAGCTGCGAATCTTTGCTATCTCTGGTCTTCCATTTCCATGCGTACCCGGCCACCATGCGTGTCAGCGAATGGTGCTCCAACGTCTCCTCGAAAAGACTCTCGAACTCTTTAAAATCCATGTGAAGTGACAGCTCGTAGTCGTCGAAAGTCCTTGGGTCTGGGTTTTCGTCAAATAGCATCTGCCTTACGTATTCGAGGTAGTCGTCCCCGCCCTTTACGCGCATTTGACTGTGTAGCTCAATCGGCTGCTCGAGTGCCTGGCCAAGGCGATTGGTCATCACCGCTTCCCCAACGCTTTTAGGGCCAACAATCTGAAGCGGATCGTAGAAGAAGACCGGAATTCGCACTTGGTCTAAAACCCAGTCGATCTGCGGTGCTGCGTGCGGTAGTCCAAGCGTATCCGTCACACCGTCGTAATACGCATACTGCAAGGGCGGCATGTTCTTCCTCATAGAGAGCTTATGGGCTTCGTCAACGAGCACCACGTCGAATCCCTTGCCTCTAGGAGTGCATCCGAACTCAGCTTTACCGAGATCGTTAGGTCCAATGATGTCGTTCGCGTCAAGATTGACCGTCTTACTCAGAGCTCTCCGTATGGTTTCTCGAAGTCCGGTGACCGGCTCGAGGAGACGTACGTTAATCCCGTGGAAGTGAGCGTATTCAGGACTGTCTGATACCGCGAGGTCCTTAAGGACCTTGAGAAGCGATATTGCAAGTACGGTCTTGCCTGTGCCTGGCATACCCTGAACGACAATCGGTCTCGTATTCTGCGGATTACCGTTCAACAGCCCATCGCCAATCGCTGATACTATCAATTGCAGCGCTACTTCTTGATCTGCATTCAGTACCTTGAATGGCGAAAACTTGAAGGCTTCCGACTGCTCGACCGTATCAATGGAGTTGTCAACGAGCTCCATTGCCTTTAGTTCATCCCAAAGCTCGTCAAACATTGCCGCGTATGCATCGCGTGAAAAGTAGTTGGTGGGAGATTGGCCAGAGTTTTTGTTTGTCAGACGGAAGTGGCCATCGCCGTGCATTAAATCAATGAGCCTGTGCTCGTAGTCCAAGACTACGGACGCATTGAACTCCTGGTTGTAGATTGCATTTACCTTCCGAAAAGCTTTCTTCTCAGGGTTGGCGCCGTGTTGCGTCATCCTCCTAGCAAGACTTGTCGTCTGCCCAACGTATGCTTCTTCTTCGTTGCTGAGGATGTAGACCATTGGCCAGTTTTGAATTCTGTCCTCTGGGATTCTGCCCTTGTATTCGACGGCAAGCTGCTGCGCAAACATGTCATTGAAATCGACCTGACCGATGATGAAGTCAGCCCCTTCAGGGTGGGATGGATTTGTGTTGGCAGTGTTTGTCATATAACACTCTCCGACCACAGCGGAAAACCCGTCCGTTGGTATGCTCTCTACGTAGTCACTCCATTTTTGTTAAGCATACCGTCTTTCGGCAAGCACGGCGCGCTTGGTGAACATCATCAGCACTACGTAATCGTTCTTACGCTAGAGTTCCGTATGTTTATCCGACTTACCGCGTGCTTTGTCCGCTGGGTACTTCCGTTCGTTTTCATCGAGCTTTACAGCTATGGTTGCACTGGATCTATGCCCAACCTATCGGCAAGCATTATTGCGTAAATAAGAACATCAGCGAGTTCAGCCTGCTGCTCCGCAGCTTTCTCCGTGCACCAAAAACCGTCTCCCGACCACTGAAAGGTCTCCAGCAGCTCAGCCGCCTCGAGCGAAAGCGAGATGGCGAGGTCCTTAGGATTATGGAACTGTCTCCAATCCCGTTTGTCTCTGAACTCAATTACTGCCTTGCGTATTCGTTCAAAGTCGCTCATCTTCTTCCTCCCTCGAACATACGGTCATTATATCTGCCCCATACGTCACAACTAGTCGTTACGCCGCGCCTATCTGGTAGAATACGCAGGCAGTAGGCTATGTATACGGATCGTGTCTAGGGACTAACTCTGACTAGCTTTCTACCACGCCTGGCTAGTTAACAACCACGAAGACAAGAACACTGCAGAGAGTCTCCCACACGCCATGTCGCATGCGTCACCTCCGATAGTCCAGCCGATAAGGTCAGGTGAAGCATCCGCCCGCGTCACAAACACCCGCGTGCCCTAAAATGCCGAGAAGAAAATGTCGAAGGAGGCGAAAGCCGTGCAGGTCCCGATCGTGCCGATGACCAGCGAGGAAGAGGCCAGGGGGAAGGCGCACGTGCACTGCACGGCCTGGAAGGAGGCCTATCGCGGCCTCCTAGACCAGGACTTCCTCGACTCGAGGATGCTCGAGCTTTCCGTAGAAAGGTCCTTGCAGGCCTTCCATGCAGGCATCAGCACGCTGCTAGCAAAGGACAACGATGAGGTCATCGGCTTCGCCGACTACGGCCTCTGTCGGGATGAGGACATGCATGGCGCCGGCGAAGTCTACGCCATATATCTGCTAAACAACTATTACGGCCAGGGCGTAGGCGCGGGACTCATGAATGCCGCCATCCAGAATATGCCGGGCTGCGACAAAGTCGTCGTTTGGGTCCTTAAGGGAAACGAGCGTGCCATACGCTTCTACGAGCGCCTCGGCTTTCGGTTCGACGGCAAAAGCCAGACGCTTGACCTCGGCGGAGAGGTGACGAACCTCAGGATGGTGCTGCAGAAGAAACGGGAAACCAATTAGTATCGTCAAGAGTAAACGAATATGAAATTGGCGGCTATCCCATTCGAAGCTCAACCTATCATCTAGTGAATAGACTGACGAAAGGATGAACATGAATAAGCGTGCATTGCTCGGAGTGATGCTGTCGGGAGTGCTTCTGCTCTCTGGATGTGGCGCAAACCGGGGTGCAGACCAGGCCGCAACCCAAGGCGCAAACCAGGGCGTTGACAATGGCGTAGACCAAGAGGTGAAAGCCGTCATTGATGCCATTGATGGGTTGGGAGAGATCGAGGTCTCTGATATCGACGGCATCAAACAGGCACGGTCGCTTTATGACGCCCTCACTGATGACCAAAAGGGCCAGGTCAGCAACTACGCCGCACTGGAAGAAGCGGTGAAGCAGCTCCCGACACTAGAGAAGCAGTTTGCCATCGAGAACGACAAGACCGCCCCAACATTTGCCGGACTTGAGGATGGCGCGACAATCGAAGTCAAGGGTGGAGTCGAGTTCAACTTGGATGAGTATCTTGGCGAAAAGCTCAAGGTGACGGATGACGTGACCGAAGGGCAGCTTGACTACCATATCGACTGCGAAAGCGATGCCTATGACAGCGCTACGGGCAGTTTCGACACTCAAAGTGCGGCAGAGTATCCCGTCACCCTAGTTGCAAAAGACGAAGCGGGCAACGAAGGCAAGCTTGGTCTTGTCGTAAAGGTTGTCCCGATTCGTGTCACGAAAGATGACCCTACGCCTTTGATCTATGAGGGCGAATACGGAACGATTAGGGTAAAGGGCTTTGTCCACGATACGCGCTATGAAATACCAGCATATTACCTCGATCTTGAGGTTGCCAATTCCAGTGATAAGACGATAGTTGCCTACCTTTTCTCTTCCTATACGGCAATCAACAATCAGCAGGTAGGGGCATACTATGTAGACAATTCGATTCCTTCTGGTTATACGGGCGTGATGGAATGCGAGATTCACGATTCCGACATCCCGGATGGCATCGGTGAATACAGCTCTATCGAGTCGTTGGTTGGTATTGCCGAAGCTGGTTCGGGTAGCGCCCTCTATAGGATTCCAATTTCCTTGGACGTAAACATATCAGAGTGATTTTTCGGCCATACGATCTGCATCTCAAGACAGTGAATGCGTCCTGCGCGATGTATCGAGCAGGACGCTTTCACTGCCTGTCCTCAGACACATCCTGCACGGCAGGCTCTCCGACATCAGCCTAGCTTGTGGACGGCGGCGAGGTTCCGGTGCGCAACAACGCATGCATCTCCCGCCTCACAACCTCCCCCATGCCCTAGAATTAATATCGTATAACTTTATCGATCCCCCGGAAGGCGGAGGCCCCATGGTCCTTGCCATCGAGTCCGCACTTGCCATCGCGCTGTTCACGGCCATCGTCGTCCCGAGCACGGCGAAGGACCCGCTTGCCTGGATCGGCGACTACCCGCCCGCGATCCGCAGGCGCTGCGAGGAGCTGGGCATCGTGGAGGCGCACGAGAGGAGGTTCACGGCCACAGACCTCGTTCGCAAGGCCGTCGGCGTCGTCGTGCTTCTGGTCTCCCTCGTGCTCCTGCTCGCGAAGGTGAACGGTGACACCACGTTCTGGCAGGGCTTCCGCGACTCCTACGTCATCTGGCTCGCCATCGCCTGGTGGGATGCCATCGCCGTCGACTGCGGATGGTTCTGCCACTCCAGGCGGGTCCGCATCCCCGGCACCGAGGACATGCCCGAGTACCAGGACTACCTCTTCCACGTCAGGCAGTCCTGCATCGGCTCGGCCATCGGCCTGCCCGTATGCCTGCTCGTCGGCCTGTTGGTGCGACTGCTCTAGCGCCTGTTGCCGCAGGTCCGCTCCCCTACCCCATGATGTCCGCCTGCACGAACTCGTCGTCCGCGTCCATCTCGACCACGATCACGTGGCCCGCGAACATCCCTCCGTCCCGATAGCAGAGCTCGACGGAGCAGTCCTCATCAACGCTCAGCGAGACGTCGCACATGCGTGCCATGAAATCGTCGCGCGTGAGGTCCTCCTCGCACCAGTCGCAGGCGTCCTCCAGCATCTCGTCGGCAGCGTACGACCGCGCCTTCCGGTCCAGCGCGGCAAGGTCCGCGCAGACCGCCTCCAGCCGACGCAGCGCGCGGGACCCGTCCGTCGAGCCCTCGGCCACGTGAAGCAGCACGTCACAGGGGTTGCCCAGATAGTCGATGGCTCCCTCGAACCAGTCGTAGCGACGGTTGAGCACGAAGGTGCCCAGCGGGCTCTCCAGCTCGACCGGCCGCAGGTACTCCTCCCGCAGGGCGTCGAAGCGCGGGTCCCCGAGCTTGCGGACGACCTTCACCAGCATGAGGGAGCTGGGGTCCTCCCTGCCCTCGCGCACCCGCACCCTGTAGACGCACATCTCGTCGAAGCGCGTCCTGCGCGTGTCCTCGCGCTCCATCCAGCGCACGAGCCCGTCGCATGCCACGGGCTCGTCGGTCTCCCCCTCCGCCATGGCGACGAAGCGCACGGCTGCGCGGCGGTACCCCAGCACGTTTGCCCAGCCCAGGGGACCGCCCTCCATCAGCAGCCAGCGCTCGACCTCGCGCTCGTGGTAGGCGGCCGCAAACTGCAGGTAGGGATCGAGCCGTGGCTCCGTCACGTCGGCCGCCAGCATCCGCTCCACGCAGTAGCTGCGCGTGGAGGCGCCGTCGGCATCGGAGCGGGCCTCGCGCACGAGCAGCCGGTAGAGGTGACCCACCTGGAAGGCGAACCCGTACGGATGCCCCAGGCGCCGCTTGGGCGTGAGCCACTCGAGCCAGTTCGTGCATCCCTTGCCCACGATCTCCCCCGTGCGCACGTCAAGGGCCTGGTCGAAGCGCGCCTTCGCGTGGTAGAGGTTCCCCACCTGCGAAAACGGGCCGCTCTTCTTCGACCAGCACCACGCGATGCGCACCACGAGCTCCCTCGTGTCGCTGCGGTACTGCTGGTTGAACTCCTCTGGGCTCATGTGGGTTGCCTCCACGGTTCTGGGTGTTGACTGACAGGTCGCCTTGAGGGTGCGGCTCCCCCATCCCTATGGTAGGTCCGCTGCCGGGGCGCTCGTCACACCATGTCCGGCGTCGCACCCGACGCCATCGACAAAAGGCAGCGCCACCCGTGGGTGACGCTGCCGAGAACCATCTATGGCGTGGCATCCGCAGACCGAAGTGGAGCCCGCGTACCGTTGCCAGCTATGCCTGCGGCGTTGCTGCTTTCACCTACAGGACGGGACGGCCGTGCTTGGCGAGCAGCTCGTGCGTGGCGGTGCAGGCTGCGCAGTCGCAGTACTTGGCGCCCTGGGCCTTGATCTCCTGGGCGTGTGCGAGCATGCCGGCGGCAACCTCCTCGCCCATGATGTCCTTGGCGGCACCGCTGGCGAAGGCGATGAGCTCGTCGATGGTGGTGTGATGCTGGTCGATGGCGTCGAGCAGCGCGGTGGTCGCGACGTCTGCGTCGGCACCGGAGGCGATGGCGTCCTTCCAGGCCTGGGCGGCGTCGAGCGTCACCTTGGAGCTCGAGGGGGCAGCCAGCAGCTCCTCGACCTTCTGGGCGGTGTAGTCAAACAGTTCCTTATCCATGTGCGTCTCCCCTTCCGTTTGGCATCCGAGGTGTCTCGGGTGAACACGTCTGTGCTCTGCAAAGCCATTGTCTCATATATTCCTATATAGTACAATCCTATTTAGTATGATATGTCGAAGGACGGTGGCCATGCGATACGGCGGCTTCTTGGTTTCGCGCATCAAGCAGGTGAGTGGCCGGGTGATGGAGCGCATCCTGACCCAGAGGGACATCGATGCCTTCAACGGAGCGCAGGGGCGCATCCTCTTCGTGCTGTGGCAGCGCGACGGGGTGCCCATCAGCGAGCTGTCGCGTGAGACTGGCCTTGCGATGACCTCGCTTACCAGCATGCTCGACCGGATGGAGGCCTCCGGGCTCGTCCTCCGCCAGCGCACGAGCAAGGATCGTCGCAAGGTGCTCATCTCCCTGACCGACGAGGCGCGGGCACTCGAGAGGGACTACAACGAGGTCTCCGACGAGATGAACGAGATCTTCTACGCCGGATTCAGCGAGGCCGAGGCCGAGCAGCTCGACAGCTACCTGAGGCGGGTCCTGGAAAACATCGAGGCGCATCTATAGGGGCAGAGTCCTTTCGCCATCACTGTCGACGTGCACCAGCGGTACCGGAGGGTGGGGTTCCCAAGGAGCGGCGCGGCATGACCTTCTTCGTGGTAGGACGCGAGCCGCCTCGCGTCGCGATTCCGCATAGAATGACGTGGTAGCTGTGAGGTGGGCCCGAGGGAGGAACGTGCCATGCTGGTCTTGCTTGAGGGAATCGTGATGTGCTTCGTGCTCCTGATCGTGTGCGTGGTGGGCATCGCCAACGGCCCCGTCGGGCTGGTCACCTTCTACGAGCCCGAGGTTCAGGAGCGGGTCGTCGAGCTCGGCCTCACCACGAGGGGGCGCATCAGGCGCAACACGATTCTGGCCGGCATCGCCCTCTTCGTCCCGGCGCTCCTGCTGGTGCCCTACATGGTGTATGGCACAAACGGCGCGCAGGGCTTCCGCGAGGGATTCACGCAGATGGCCCTCATCGCCCTCGTGTTCGGCCTGTTCGACCGCATCTTCATCGACTGGTGGTGGGTCGGGCACACGCGCACCTGGGTCATCCCTGGCACCGAGGACCTCATGCCCTACATCGCCGGGAGGACCCTCGTCAACAAGTGGATTGGGACACTGGTTGTGTTCCCCCTGGCATATGCCCTCATCGCCTGGTTGATGACGTTCCTCGGCTGAGGAGGGCAAGGGTGACGGACCGTTCGCCCACCCGCCCGTCTGCAGAGCAAGAAACGACCTTACGTTGTCCAGCCAGGCTCGACCATCACAAGGGCCCTGCAGCCTGACTGACCAACGGGCGGACCCGCCCAGCATTACGCCTGAACGAGATAGGCGCCGCAGTTGGGGCAGGGCATGGTCGTGTAGCGATGGGGGGTTCGAGAACGTCTTACCACACGCGGGGCACGTGACGGTCGTCGTGTCAGGACCCCAGAAATCGCCGCCGGATACTGCCTCGAGGTCCTCGTCCGTGAGCTCGTAGCCCTCCTCCTTGGCGAGGGCCAGGATGTCATCGGGGCCGTTGCAGCTCTCCAACTGGGCTTTCAGCTCTTCGTTCGCAACTCGGAATTCCATCTTGACTATCTCGTCGTAAGGTGTCGTTTTCCTTATAACGAAACCGTCAAGGGTTCCGTCTCACGCTATGACCTATTCCAAACGGTACCGATGGAACTATCAGCTTGCAAAGTCGTTTTGTCCCATACCATGTGATTGCTGGTATCGGCCCAAAAGAATTCAACTAAAAGAAAAGGCCACACCATGTGTGACCTCGGAGAATTCTGCTCGACGCAGCCGCGGACACGCCCTTCAACCTCGCCGTCCTCATGGCGCTCTCCACCGGCATGCGAGAGGGCGAGCTCTGCGGCCTTAGGTGGGCCGATGTGGACCTCAAGAAGCGCACCCTCTGGGTGAGGAGGTCTGTGGCACGCGATAACGGAAAGTACTACGTCAAGCCTCCCAAGACGCATACGAGCGTGCGCGACATCCCCCTCACGCTCGCCCTCGCGGAGAAGCTGAAAGCAAGGAAGGACGCTCAGGAGACTGAGCTCATCGTCGCGGGCCTCGAGCCCTCGGAGGAGCGCATGTCCCAGATCTACGTCCTCGGTGAGGTGGACGGCTCGTTCATGAAGCCGCATGGGCTCTGGAGGCCTTGGAAGGCGCTCGCAGACTCGATGGGCCTCGTGGGAACGCAAGGCAGGAGGCCGACCTTCCACGACCTCCGTCACACCTTCGCAATCGCCGAGGGAATCGACGTCAAGACCGTGAGCTCGATCATGGGCCATGCAAACGCGGCGATGACGCTCAACATCTACGCAAGCGCTGACGCGGACGCCAAGCGGGCGGCCGCCATGACGATAGACGAGGTCATGGGCAGGAGGCTCGCTCCGCAGGAGCTGAGGAGCTTCGGTTGACCGTACATTTATGCTACGTATAATGATATCGGTAGCATAATTGTTCGTCGAACGGAGAATGATGCGGAAAGAGCTGGTGACGTTGGCCCAAATGAACAACGGCATGGTGTCGTCGAGCGAGGCCACTGCCGCAGGGATTGCCAGGCGCGAGCTCTCCGAGGCCGTCGAGAGAGGAGAGCTCGCCCGTATCGCGCGGGGCGTCTACTCGCTTCCTGACGCCTGGGAGGACGAGTTCGCCTTGGCACAGCACCGCTTCGCGCGGGGCGTCTTCTCGCACGAGACGGCTCTCTACCTGCACGGGCTCACAGACCGAGCCCCCGATGCGATGGCCATGACGTTTCCCCGGGGATACAACACCAGAAACGCGAGGGACGCGGGAATAGACGCACGTACGGTCTCCGCGGGCCTCTACCTGGCCGGCTCGGTGGAGGTCAAGACGCCTTATGGGAACGCGGTTGCCGCCTACTGCCCAGAGCGTGCCATCTGTGACCTCTTCAGGTCAACCTCCTCCCCAGACCTGCAGCTGGCCATCCCCTCGATCCGCGCTTACCTGTCAAGCGAGGGAAGGAATACTGTCCGCCTCATGGAGTACGCTCGTCTCATGAAGGTTGAGGCAAAGGTCAGGCCCTATGTGGAGGCGATGCTTTGAGGACAAACAACGCCATGCAGCTCAAAGCGAAAGTCAACAACCGAGCTAAAGCGGTCGGCATCTCGCCCGCGCACGCCATGCAAGCATATGTGCTTGATTGCCTCGTCGTAAGGCTCTCCAGGTCACGGTATTGCGATTCTGTCATCGTCAAGGGCGGCGTTCTCATAGGCTCTCTCATTGGGATCAATAAGCGCACTACCATGGACCTGGACACGACCGTCAGGGGGCTCGAGCTCTCCCACGAGAGCGCGAGGGCGATGTTCGACGAGGTCTGCGCCCTAGAGTCCGATGATGACTTCTCCTTCACCTTGGTCAGGACCGAGGACATACGCGAGACAGACGACTACCCAGGTATTCGCGTGCACCTCAGGGCAGACTTCCCTCCGCTCTCTATGCCCGTCTCGGTTGACGTGACCACTGCGACAGGATCGTCCCCTCCGCCGTGACTCATACCTTCAAGCTCACGTTCGATGACGATGTCGTAGATGTCCTCTCGTATCACACCGCAACTGTGCTCGCCGAGAAACTTGAGACGGTGCTCTCCAGGGGCGTGACCAACACCCGCCCCCGCGACTTCTACGACATTCACATGCTTTGGAGGCTCAGGCGAGACGACTTCACGCTCGAAGAGCTTGCAGATGCGCTCAAAGCCACTGCAGAGAAAAGGCGCAGCGTGTCGCTCATTGCAACTTGGCGAGAGACTATCGCCGCAATCGAGTCCGACAAGTCGATGCTCAGGCAGTGGGAGACATACGCAAGAAGGTTCTCGTATGTTGGAGCCCTCTCGCTTGGTGAGACTTGCCAGACAATTGCGGAGATCATGGCGGACTACGATCGACTGGTTGCGGAGCAAACCTTGTTCTCCGAGCTGCAGCACGGGCGCGTGTCTGGTGAGTCAGAAGGATGGATGCCCACCCCCGACGTGGGTGGCGGGTCTTTCTTATGCCCACTTCATTTTCCCGCACTTGACCGAGGACCATAAAACCGCAGGTAAACGGCTTGTTGTAAGCCCGTTTAAGGGGCTATCTTACTTTCTTTGGACTAATTGCCCATGGGTTTACGACTACGTAAGTAGCTAGATACGACTACTTACGACTAATGGAAACTAATGGAAACTAATGTAACTTTCGGAACCCGAGTACTTACACTCACAGGCCGTTCGTACACGCTTGGCCCCTGTTCGTACACATGAACGTAAGTCTGTACACGCATGAAACTTTTTGCGCACGGAATTAGCCATGGTGATTGATAGCTAGGCCGCTTTCATTCCTGGGCGAGAGTTGCCATCTGGCTTACATTGCATAGCTCTGCAAGCGAATATCAATCTTTAAATCATTAAAAAACACTTGCTGGTGATTGCTGGTATCGGCCCAAAAGAATTCAACTAACAAAAAAGGCCACACCATGTGTGACCTCGGAGAATTCTGGTCGGGTGGACTGGATTCGAACCAGCGACCCCTTGACCCCCAGTCAAGTGCGCTACCAAACTGCGCCACCACCCGTTATGCAAGCTCTCGCTCACGCAAGAAAGTACTTTACCACAACTCCGCCGTCTGACAAGACTCGAAAGGCAACATTTTTGTGCTCCACGATTGGTCGAGGAGCCGACGAGGAGCCGCCCACGCCTTGTGACTTGTAGCGATTCCGCCTCGTCATCCCCACGTGTACACTTCACGTGCGCACTTGCCATCTGGGGAAATGCGTTCACGTGTACACTGAGGGGCCCCTTAGTGTACACGCAGGAGAGAAACGCGAGGAAGCTTGTGTGCACGCGAAGTGTACACGCGAGCAAAGGCCCGGGGCCCACCACCCCGCGCCAGCGCGGAATCCCCTATCCCAGCTGCTTGATGAACCGCTTCTGCAGCTTGTCGCAGGAGTATCCCAGATGCTCGTAGAACCCGTGCGCAGCCTCGCGCTCCACGCGGGAGTTCAGCCGCACGTACGCTCCCCCCTGCTCGCGCGCTACCCCTTCGAAGGCCTCGAGCAAGGCACGCCCGATGCCCGTACCCTGCGCCTCGGGCAGCACAGCCAGGGAGATGACGTCCCATCCGCCCGTCCTGTGCAGCGTCTCGTAACGGCAGGCATGGATGAAGCCCCGCACCATGCCATCCGCGTCGTCCACCCACACCAGGCTGACATAGTGCGCGTCGTCCGCCAGCTCGCCGATGCGCGTGCGCACGGTGTCGACATCGGTCCGATATCCCAGCGAGCGCGAGATGATCTCCCACACGCCATCCGCGTCCTGCAGCTGCATCCTTCGAATCATCCGACCCTCTCCCCTGGCGACTCGGCGCCCGATACAACATCATGGCAAGGCTCACACTAGTCGATGCCGGGCGCCCTGTCCACGACCATGGCCAATGGACCGCACGAAAGGGCCGCGGCCCGAGGCCGGCGCGTTCGGGCAACACCCGAACCACTGACCCCGAGCCGCAGCGAAAGCCTAGCGAAACCGCAGTCCACGTGCTTGTCGACGTAGATGAAGCCGTAGCGCTTGCGCATCTCGCCCGTGCCGGCGGACACGACGTCGATCGGGCCCCACCAGGTGTAGCCGATGAGGTTGACGCCGTCGTCGACCGCCTCGCCCATGTCCTTGACGTGCTTGCGCAGGTAGTCGATGCGGTACGGGTCGTGAATCCTCTCGACGCCGTCCTCGACGACGACCTCGTCGAAGGCGCCCAAGCCGTTCTCCACCACCATCAGCGGGATGTTGTCATAGCGGTCGGCAATCTCGTTCAGGAAGATGCGCAGGCCGGTCGGGTCGATCTGCCAACCCCAGTCGGAGGCCTCGAGATACGGGTTCTTGCCGCCCATGGTCATGTTGCCCTGCATCTGCTCGGCGCCCTCATGGGTGGTAACCGTGTTGGTCTGGTAGTAGCTGAAGGTGTAGAAGTCGACCGTGCCCTCGGCCAGCAGCTTCACGTCCTCCTCGGTGATGTCGAGCTCGATGCCCTGCTCGGCCCACATGCGCTTGGCGTAGTAGGGATAGTGGCCACGCACCTGGACGTCGGAGCAGTACCAGTCCATCTGGCGCATGTTGGCCTGGTTCTTCAGGACGTCGGCGGGATCGCAGGTCAGTGCATAGGTCGGGATGAAGGCGATCATGTTGCCCATCATGACCTCGGGATAGTTCTCGTGCGCATACTTGATGAGCTTCGAGGAGGCGACGAACTGGTGGTGCACCGCCTGGAAGCGCTCGGTCGGCGTGCGGTCGATCTGGGCCATCGTGCCCGTGAAGTCCTTGATGAGGCCGGTGGAGAGGCTGCAGCCCATGTTCATCAGACCGATGTTGATCTCGTTGAAGGTGAGGAAGTACTTCACCTTGCCGTGGAAGCGGTCCAGGACCGTCTTGCCGTACTTGAAGAACAGGTCGACGAGGTCGCGCGACAGCCAGCCATCGTACTTCTCGACGAGCGCGTAGGGCAGCTCATAGTGGCTGATGGTCACGAGCGGCTCGATGCCATGCGCCTTGCAGCAGTCGAAGACCTTGTCGTAGAACGCGAGGCCGGCTTCGTTGGGCTCGTCCTCCATGCCGGTGGGATAGATGCGCGTCCAGTTGATGGACATGCGGAAGACCGTCCAGCCCATCTCGGCGAACAGGGCGATGTCCTCCTCGTAGTGGCCGTAGAAGTCCGTTGCCTCCCAGCTGGGGTACAGCGCGTTGGGGTCGAACTCGGCGTCTATCTGTCGCGGGGTGTTGATGTCGCCGCCGCGCATGTGGTCGGGGATCGACGCGCCCTTGCCGTCAACGTTCCATGCGCCCTCGTACTGGTTGGCCGCCGTCGCGCCGCCCCACAAAAAGCCCTTCGGAAATGCCATGGTTCCTCCCTCTGTCCTGTTCCCTTCCCCGGATGACGCTGCCGGGGCATACCCGGTTTTAGTATGTCGCATCCCGGGCCTTCGCCGCCATGTGCCGCAGTCCGGACGGGTCCTTTCGAACCGCAGGAGACATTGCGTCGAGGGGCGAGACCTCGGTCGGCGTCCGCCAGCGTGCAGCCCCATGCCCTGGAATGGGGAGAGCACACGTCTCGAGGCTTGGGGGGAAGCATGCCGGGCATCGACGCCAGGCATCAGAGCGATCGGGATGGGGCCGCGACGGAAGACCGCCACGGCCCCGAGACTAACGCAATCGCTGATACCGACGCTACGAGGCGTCGCCGTTCCAGTACTCGGTCATGTACTGGATCATCTCGTCGTCGAAATGCGACCTGCCGCGCTTTGGGTGCAACGCCCTGTCAATCGCCTGGTCAAGCGTCAAGCCGTTCTTCTTGGCGGCTTTGACGAAGTATGCGACCGCCTTCATCTGCGAGTCGTCCAATCCGCCGACCACGCCCTCGAGCATCGCATCGGAGAGCTGCATCGGCTCCATGGCATCGTGTTCCGTGGTCATCGTCGTGCCCTTTCTGTCGTCGTTGCCTGTTCATGAAATGATACGCTGCACAGACACGATTCGTCTCAAGGTCATCCCTCGGCCTCGTGCTGGAGCGCTTCGTTGAAGGCGATCTCCTCCTCCAGGTGCATCCGTTCGCTACGCCGCTTGACAGGCCGCGCGGGAACAGATTAATGGCTGGCACATTATTCAACTCGCAGCTCGTTACGCTTACAATGCAATGATTGCAAGATGACTCAAAGGAGTGGCCCATGATAGAGCTCAGTCACGTGTCCAAAACGTACGCGGGCAAGGACGTGAGGGCCGTCGACGACCTCACCTGGACGGTCGAAGATGGAAAGATCACCGGTTTCTTCGGCCCTAACGGAGCGGGAAAGTCCACCACGCTCAAGATGATCTGTGGCGTGCACTCCATAGACGAGGGTTCGATTCGCATCAACGGACACGATATTGCTACCGACGACATCGAGGCCAAACGACAGTTTGGCTACGTGCCCGATGACCCGGACCGCTTTTTACGCCTTACGGGCATCGAGTACCTGAACTTCATGGCGGATGTCTACGGCACGCCCGCAGAGGGCCGAGCATCCTTCATCGAAGACTACGCGAAGCGCTTTGAAATCTATGATGCCCTGGGTAGCCGCATTAGCGACTACTCCCATGGCATGCGCCAGAAGGTTCACGTTATGGGCGCGCTCATACACGAGCCGAGCGTCTGGATCCTGGACGAGCCGATGACCGGCCTCGATCCGAAGGGTGCCTACGAGCTGAAGGAAATGATGCGCGAGCACGCTGCCGCTGGCAACTCGGTGCTCTTCTCCACCCACGTACTCGAGACCGCCGACCAACTGTGCGACGCCGTGTGCATTATCGCGCACGGACACAAGCTCTTCGACGGCACGCTGGATGAACTCAAGGCAGCCCATCCGAACACAAGCCTCGAGCAGATCTTCCTGGAGATGACGGCGCATGAGTAACGTGCTTCTCCTCACAAAACTGCAAGTCATGCAGTCCATAGGCGGCCTGCGCGCCACGATCGAGAAGCGCACCGGGGCGAACGGCGCCTTGGCGGGCACCGCAATCATCGCAATGATCGTGCTCGGGGGCATCGGTTGGCTAGGCTGGGCGGCATACGGCGTCCTGGGCAGAGCGGAACTTCAGAAGACCGTCTTCGACTTCCTGTTCTTGGCCTGCGGATCGCTCACTTTCATCTTTTCGCTACCCACGGTCCTCTCCTCGTTTTTTGGCTCCTCGGACATAGGCGACCTGTTGCCACTACCCGTGTCTTCCCTCGCGATCGTGATCTCCAAGGCACTCGGGGCGCTCGCGTCCTCGTACCTCTGGACGCTCGTCTTCGTAGCGGCCCCACTCGCAGGTTGGGGCATCGCTGCTGGTGCAGGTGCGCACTACTGGATGGGTTGGCTCGCGGCCGTCTGCTTCGCGCCTCTCACGCCCACGGCCTACTCCGGTACGCTCGCCATCCTCGTCGCGACGGTGTTCAAGCGCATGCGCCGAAAGGACACGATCACCACCATCACGACCGTGGTCTCGATAGGCGCCTCCGTTGTCATCTATTTCGTCTCCAACCGCCTAGGCGGAGGGAGCGGCGCAGCCGCCACACTTGGGGGCATGTCTGGGACTGTGGGCGGAGCGGTTATGGCGTTTCCCGCTTACGGATTCGCCGTGCATGCGCTCCAAGAGCCAGATCCCATGGGCGTCATCGCGTTCGTGCTGATATCCGTCGCGTCTTTCGCTGCGTTCGTGCTCGTGGCACGCTTCCTCTACCTGCGCATCGTCACCTCCCTCTCGACGGGTGGCGCCAAGGCTCAGTCGCTAGACGGCGCGCTCGCGCAGCGGCAATCCGGTGTACTCGCCTCGCTCGTGCGCACCGAGGCGCGCAGGATCGTTCGCAACTCCTCCGTGCTCCTGTATTACGTGATCTATCCGCTCGTCATCACGCCGGTTCTCCTCTTCATCAGCCTATCGTCTGGAGGAACGCTCGCAGACCTCGCGGGCACCCTCGCGAAATACGGCGACGTCACCTCCATAGCTGCAGGATTCGTACTGGCATCAGTAATCTTTGTGACCACCATCTGTTGCCTCTCCAACAAGGCATGCGCCACCTGCGTGTCACGCGAGGGTAACAGCTGGACCTACATGAAGTTCGTTCCCGTTCCCATGGCTACGCAGCTCCTCGCCAAGACGCTCGTCGGGTTCGCCTTGGACGTTGTTATCGTCTGTCTGTTCGCGGGAGCAGGAGGCATTGCGCTCGCGGCGGCCGTCGGCATCGATTTGCAGGTCGCCGTCTGCGGACTCGTCCTGGCGCTTGGCGCAGCATGGCTCATGTGCTGTGTGGGGACCTGGGCAGACGCGCGTAACCCTCATGTGGAATGGGGCAAGGACGCCGACGTGGATCCCAAGACGCTCAAGGGCAACGCCGGCACGCTACGCGGCGTGCTCGTGGGGCTCGTCTACGCAGCACTGCCGCTGCTGGCGTCGCCGCTTACGGGCCTCGATCCGCGTGTGTTCATGCCCATAATCGCCGTCATCGGCGTCGCCTGCGCCGTGGTTCTGGGGCGCATGCTCCTTGCTTCGGCCACACGCAGCGCGGCGTCGTTCGAATAGAAATGTGCTCGTCAGAAAGGAGCATCCATGAAATTCTACATCGAGAACTTCGCCCTACGTCTGCTCTTCTGTATCGCAACGTGCGTGGTGGCAACCAACCTGGCCCTCTTCATAAGGGACTCGTTCATCGCCCATGTACCGTTTACGTTCGACTTTGTGAAAGGCCTGCTGCTGCCGCTGGCCTTGGGCATGTCTGCGGCGTTCATGTGGAAGCCCCAGAAGTAGTGGCTACGCCACCATCCGCTCCGAGAGACGATAATGCGCCAGACAGGCGGCTCTTAGGGTCCGCGCTTCGCGATCAACCCGCAACATGTACAGGCATGTTGCGCCCTCACGGATTCGACTCGAATTATCGTCATATGCGGTAGAAGAAAGGGCAGGACCTCATACAAGCGGTCCTGCCCCTTTAGGGCAATATGTGGCTGGCCTCTCACCTATTTAGTGTCTCTCTGGCACGCCCTTACCGACGTCCCTTTCGTTCTCAGCCTAACACCCTATCTACCTGCGAAATGTTAGTCCAGGTCCTCGCCGTTACTCGCGATGACCTTCTTGTGCCTGTTCTACCTCAGAAACGGTTCGGAGGCGAAAGGAGGGATTCGTTACCAAAATCGCAGGTAAACTCGCAGGTAACTAGGCTTTCTCCCCTGTTTCCCGGAATGGTTCACCAAATGGAAGTATCCCTTCTTTTCAGGATTCCTGCTGCTATGGCAGCAAGACCCGCAAGGAACACGGCGAGCGGTGAAGCCGTCTCGTCCCCGGTATGGGGAAGAGTCCTGGTTTCCGCGGCCGTGGTTCTGCCATCTACTGACGTGGAGGCCGATGCCGGTCGCGACGTGCCACCTTTATTGGAATCCGGAGTTGGTGTCGGCTCTGGCTGCGGGTCCGGCGTAGGCTCTGGCTGCGGGTCCGGCTTTGGATCGGGTTCGGGTTCCGGCTCCTCATCACAAGGTATGTCACCCGGGTACTCGGGTACCTCCATGGCGGTTGCGCGGAAGAGCCGGTTGTCGGGCTCGAGCAGGGTTGCCCCGATCGCGAAGAGCCGTCCGCGATAGGTGCACGCCGCCTGAGAGTACACGCAGTCCTCGGACGAGCGCTTGCTGTACGGCTCGAACTTGTCCGAACCGTCGCGCAGCACATAGGTGTCCGACGACCCGTCTGCGGCAGGCGGACCCACGAGCACGAAGCCGTCGCTTGTGGGTGCTAGCACGCCGTGGAGGCGAATGTTCCTCTTCTCGCTGAACAAGATGTTGGTGATCGTCTCCGAGTCGGCCACGAATGCCGGCAGCGCTCCCTCGAGCTCGGTCGCCTGTTCGTCTCGTACGCCTATGACCGCAGGAACAAGGGCTTTGGGGCTCATACCGTCGCTGTAGATGAGCAGCGTGCCGTCATGCGCCGCCACCTGGGGATTGGGCAGCGCGAGGGGCAGGGCGCACAGCTCGTCACCCGCACCCGACGAGAGGTCGTAGCTCGTCACCGGCGCCGGCACCGTTCTTCCCGGCTGCTCGGGATGCTCTGGGTCGGGCATGGAGCCTCCCGCCAGCTTGAGCTTGCCGCCGTCATTGACGATGGTCTGGTCCAGGTGCATCCCGTTCGAGGACGCCTTTGTCCACGAGCCGGCCGTGGGGTCGTACACGTACACGCGCTCCTCGGCGGACTCGCCCGCGGGGAACGACGCCGCATGCTCACCGTTCTCCAGCGCGTACATGCTGGCGCCCTCAACAACGATCTTGCCTTCGTGCATGACCGCAGAGACGCCGCTCAGCCATTCGGGCAACGCGGGAAGCTCCGACCACGTCTGCTTCTTGAGGTCGAAGCAGAGCATCCTGTTGTAGCCTGGCACAAGCTCGTCGTATCCCGCATAGCCGGGCAGGTAGTACAGCTTGCAGCCCAAGCCAACGAGCGGCCCCTTGGTCTCCCAGTCACCTAGGCCGTCGCCGTAGACGAAGGCGTTGCCGACGGAGGCATCGAAGGGCAGGTCCTGCTCGTAGACGCTCGCCCCCTTGCTCACAAAGACATACTGCGTGTCCCACTTGCTGGCGGCGTTGGTGAGCACGGCGCGCAGGATCCCCTCGAACGGTGCATCAAGCGAGAGCACCACCTCGTTGTCGGACCACGACGCAACCGTTGCGGCAACCGGCTGGTCCTCGGCGCCTACCACGTAGCGGGCGAGTTTCACGGATACCGGATCCGCACCAAAGTTGGCACCCGTTATGGTCACGGTCGTGCCGTCGACGTTCACGCCGGTGATGTCGGGGCCAAGAGCGTGCGAACCTGTGGTTTCGGTCGAGCCGTCAGCGAGAAAGTCGAAGATGCCGCCGGTCTTCACCTCGAGCGCGGGATCGGGAACGCGCACCTTCGAGCGCAGCAGCGACGCGAGCTCGGTACCCTCATGTCCCTGCGAGGCGAGCACGGCTCCGGCTCCCGCCACGAGTGGCGTGGCCATGGACGTGCCCGACTTGAAGCCGTACGGCGCGACCTGCGTTCCCAGACCCAGCGAGTCAATATAGCACGTGGTGCTGCCCTTGGGAAGCGCAACGCGAATCTTGATCACGAGGTGGTCGCCTTCGGGACGTAGGGCCGCTCCCGTTGGGGCCTCCTCTCCCTCGATGGCTTTGTCGTTTGCCCCTAGCTCGGTGATGACCTTGTCGAAGGAGAGCCATTCGGTGCGTCCCGTCGGGTACAAGCCAAGGGGGAACTCGATGTTCGCGAGGTTCGTGGCGAGCGACCAGACCATTGCGTTGGCCGAATCCGTGCCGCCCGCAAACATAAACCCGAGGTGAAGGCCCTCGAGTCCCTCCAACCTGTCGGCGATGTCCGTGCCCGTCAAATCGATGTCGAACTTCAGATCGTAGTGATCGGTCTTATCACTTGTGCTCGTGCCGAGGGCATACGATGGGTCGACGTCGATTCTGAGGCCACCCGATCCGTAGGCATGGACGTTGTTCACCACTTCCCCCACGCTGTCCACCACGACGTTGTTATCCTGCGAGATGCTGGGGTTGCCGTCCTGGTAGAGCTGGGAGACGGTCACTGGGGGCTCGGGGTCGCCGTCGAATCCCACGTAGAGAGGGTCGAACGAGCGGGTCACATCGGCAAGGTACTGCGAGTGCATGTCCGTCTTGGCCATGGTCGACAGGATGAGCGTCCCGGGTGCCGCCAGGTCCACGCTGGCGGTACCGTACTCGCTGCTGGGGTCCAGGGTTTCGGCTCCATTCGAGTTTGCGACGATGACGGCATAGGGGTTGTCCTCGACATACGAGTTGGCCCGCTCGTAGTGGTCGTTGTTCCTGCCGTCGTTGCCTGAGGAGAAGACGCTGACGACGTTCCACGTTTCCCCCAGCTTGCGAACGGCCGCATCAACGGCGCGAGTCGACTGCATGGCGCCCC
Organism: uncultured Coriobacteriaceae bacterium; assembly: GCA_902778135.1. Classification (GTDB taxonomy): domain Bacteria; phylum Actinomycetota; class Coriobacteriia; order Coriobacteriales; family Atopobiaceae; genus UBA1367. The sequence goes on along the minus strand of CACYWP010000001.1, from coordinate 251,896 downwards.
ACGAGTTGCTGGTGATCCGAATGCGATCGTCCTCAGATGCCTGCTCGTTGAATCGGTCGACAAACCCGAAGGCGCAGATGGCGTCCGCAGTCGACACGACCTTACCCTCACTTGCGAAGTCAATCGACACGATGCGCACGTCTGACGCGACGCCGCTGGTGCCAAAGTCGTTCCACTCCGCCCCGATGATGCCTGCCGTGTGCGTGCCGTGCCCGATTTCCACGGATTCCGGGTCGTAGTAGTTTCCCATGGCTCCCTTGTTCCCCGCCTTGTAGCCCAGATCGTAGCAGCCAAGCGCGTCCCGCTGCTCGGGGGAGAAGTGGTACAAGACGTTGGCCAGGTCGGGGTGCTGGTTGTCGACGGCCGAGTCGATTAGTGCCACTACGATTGGTTTGCTCATGTTCGCGCCGCGCTGGGACGACCCGAAGTTGGGTACGTTGACGGACGGGTTGGCTGTAAACGCATCCGTACGCAGCGTCTGGTCGGTCGTCCAGTTGGCCCACTGTATCGGTTTCAGGTCGCCGACGGTGGTGGCATCCACTTGTGGTGACAGGCTGCCGTCAGATGCGGGGTTGCTCGGATCTGCGTCCTCGAGCGAGTAGGTGTAGTTGGGCTCGACGAACGCGACGCTTGCGTCTTCGGACAGCAGGCGCAGGAGCTCCTCGGTCGTGAGGGTGGCGGAGGTGACGGACGAGAGCGTCAGGCCTTCCTCGGATTGCGCCATCAGCATGCCGTCGCCTGCCTGGGTTGTCGACGCGCCTACCCTCATGAGCGGCGTGACCTCGTAAGGCGCCTCGGACTGTGCCGCGAGCTGGCCGCTTTGGGGAAAGAACGCCGCGATGACCTCGCCCTCGGCGTAGCTGCCGACTGCAAGCATGTCGTCAATCTCGTCCGCATGGGCGACCAGCGGGAGGAGTGTGAGGTGCATCAGCGCGACGACAAACGAGATGATGAGCAAGCAAGATGGTACACGACGTTGTTCCATGGGATTTCTCCTCGTTTAAGCTGCGTTTATCTAAACGGATTATAAACATTACGTGCGTGAAGTGTCTGGCCCAACCCGCTGGAACAAGTCCTCCTAAGAGTAATAGGCAGAGTAACGCATAGCTCATGAGAGGCGCCTCGACAAGCTCAACCGCGACCGCAAGAAGGCGTGCCACTACAAGGGCGAGCCTCTTGTCATCACGGACGAGAACCCCGTGATCTCGAGCATCTCCGGCATGCGCCTCCAGCCCTGCACGCTCAGCAAGTGGTGGGAGGACGAGCGTGGCAGCTTCGGTCTCGAGGGCGTCACCTTCCATGAGCTGCGTCATACTTTCATTGCGATGATCGCACCCAAGGGAGTCCACCCGCGCCTCATGCAGGAGCTGGCCGAACACTCCGACCCCCAGACCGCGATGAAGGTCTACACGCACGTCAACCTCGAGGCAAAGCGCTAGGCCTTTGGCACGTTAGACAAGGTATTCGCGGCATGAGAGGGGCCGTTGTGTTCTCGGCTGCACGATTTGTGCCACTTTCGTACCAGCCAGCGAACACAACGGCCCAAAGCTCAGCGTTTCCGCAGGTCAGAGAGCCTAATCGAAATCTTCTCCGTTCGACTCGATGACCTTCTTGTACCAGTGGTAGGAATCCTTCAGCGAGCGCTTCATCGTGCCCTGGCCGTAGTTGTCGGCGTCGACGTAGATCTGGCCGTAGCGCTTGGCCATCTCGCCCTCGCCGTTGGAGACCATGTCGACGCAGCCCCAGTACAGGTAGCCCATCAGGGGGATGCCGTCCAGCTCCACCGCGTCCTTCATGCTCTTGATGTTGGCGCGCATGTAGTCGATGCGGTAGTCGTCGTGCACGGTGCCGTCCACGAACTCGTCGTTCCAGCCGATGCCGCTCTCGACGCACCACAGGTCGCAGCGGTAGCGGTTGTACAGGGTGTTCAGCGTGATGCGCTGGCAGTCGGGATCGGTCGCCCAGCCCCAGGCGTTGGTCTTGAGGTACGGGTTGGCGACCATGCCCACGGCGCCGCCGTTGCCCTCGCCGGCCTCGAGATCGTCGGTATGCGTCGTGACGGTGCCGCTGCCATAGAGCGAGAAGGACAGGAAGTCGCAGACGCCCTCGGCGATGATGTCCCAGTCCCCGGGAAGCGCGGGAATCCTGATGCCGTCACGCTCGTACTCGGCCAGCTTCCACACGGGATACTCGCCCAGCATCTGCACGTCGGAGTAGAACAGCTTCTGGTCCTGCGCCTGCATGGCGGCAAGCTGGTCGGCCGGGTCGGAGGTGTAGCCGTACACCGGGCCATAGGCGAGCATCATGCCGATGGAGAGGTCGGGCCAGTAGTTGTGCGCGGCGATGACGGTCTTTGCGGAGGCCAGGAACTGGTGGAACGTCGCGTTGGCGATGTTCTGCGGATCGGCATGGATGAGGCCGGCGGTCACGAAGGGCGCCCACTCGATGCAGTTGATCTCGTTGAAGGTCAGGTAGTACCTCACCAGCCCGTCGAAGCGCTCGAAGCACGTGGTGGCGTACTTGACGAACTGGTCGACGAGGTAGCGGCTGTCCCACCCGTTGAAGCGGTTGGCCAGCGAGAGCGGGTTCTCGTAGTGCTCCAGGGTGACCAGCGGCTCGATGCCATACTCGCGGCAGGTCTCGAAGATGTCCTTGTAGTAGGCGATGCCCTCCTCGTTGGGCTCCGCGTCGTCACCGTTCGGGAAGATGCGGCTCCACTTCAGCGAGAAGCGCAGGCAGTTGAAGCCCTCCTCCGCGCACAGGCGGATGTCCTCCTTGTAGTGATGGTAGAAGTCCGAGGCGATGTGGCTGGGATAGTAGATGTCGGGGTCGTCCACCAGGCAGGCCTGCGCACCCTCGGGAAGATGGCGCTCGGGGCTGTGGAAGCACAGCGGCGTCTTGCCCCAGCTGCCGTCCGGCATGCGATACGTCACCTGGCGAGGCACCTTGTGCGCGCCATTGGTCATCACGTCAGCCGTGGAGAGGCCCGCGCCACCCTCGAACACGCCGCCCTCGTACTGGTTGGAGGCGGTGGCGCCACCCCAGAAGAAATCCTTGCCAAAGCCCATGGAAGTCCCCTCTCGATCGCAGAAGCTTACGGTTGTCCCCATCGTAGCATGCAGACCGCATGCCAACGCACAACCTCAGGACTCGTCCCGTCGACGTGCCCGTCCTGGCTATCTGCGCCCGTTGCAAAGGGGTCCGACCCTTGGGGACGCCAATCCCCTACCACGGCTCCAGCTCGTCGCCATGGCTGCCCAGCGAGCCCGTGAGCAGCCCAAACATGCCCGCGATCGCAGCGCACAAGGCCCAGGCCACCAGGCCCAGCGCCAGCCCGGTGCCAAACCCCGCCATGTCGATGAGCACGTCGGTGAGGGCGCCGGCGCGACCGGGCACGTGCAGCTGGATCCACTCGTCGACGCAGGGCGTCGCCGTCCAGAACAGCAGCGTCACGATCGTGCCCCAGACGGGACCGGGCAGCGTGTGGCGCGCCGCGTTGAGCGTCAGGCACGCCAGCACGAAGTACTCGCTGAAGTGCCCCGCCTTCCGCACGTAGAAGTGCATGACCTCGGGATCGGTGAGGCTCAGCAGGAAGTGTGGATGCGCCGCGGCCAGTCGGTCGAAAAGCGCAAAGTGCTGCTGGTAGATGGCATAGATGGCCTTTTGGGCCAGCCCTATGAAGACCGAGCTCTCGGCCGACGACGTGTCGCCGGACATGAGCGAGTGCCCCCAGATGATGGCCACCCACACTAGGAGGACCACCCACGGCCGCACGGGCGAGGCGTGCCTGCGCTGTTGTCTTCGTGCCATGCCCCACCTCTCTATCGCTATCATGGGTCGTTGAGCACAGATGAAGATGGTACCCAAGCCACAAGGGGCACATATGGAGAAGGAAGGCTTTTTTGCCCGCACCTACGAGCTGGTGCGGCAGATACCCGAGGGCCGCGTCGCCAGCTATGGCCAGATAGCCCGCATGCTGGGCGAGCCACGCAAGGCGCGGTTCGTCGGTTTCGCCATGCACGACAGCCCTGGCATGGCTGCGGGGGTCCCCTGCCACCGCGTGGTCTTCAAGGACGGCAGGCTGGCCCCGGGGTTCGCCTTTGGTGGTCCTGACGTGCAACGGCAGATGCTCGAGGCAGAGGGCATCGAGTTCCTCCCCGACGGACGCGTGGACATGGAGCGCTGCTGCTGGGAGGCATAAGGTCGTGGTGCGATGCGCCACGGTGGGCAAACGAGCATTCACCCAGCTACACGCCTCGTGGCACTTCCCGCCAGCGAGGTGCGGCGGCATTGTCTGCGCTTTTTCGGCCAGCTTTCGCCGCACTGCAGGCGTTGTCTGCGCTTTCACTCATGCCGATGGAGCAGCTTGCGTTGTCTGCGCTTTGCGCTGCGCAGACAACGCCGTGTTCTGCGCAGCGAGAAAGCGCGCCTTTTCCAAAACGCAGACAATGGTGCCCCGCGACATCTGCCACGGGGCACCATACGTATTGTCTGCGCTTCTGTCGGCTTCCCTGGGCCCTACGCGCCCTTGGTCGCGACGATGTCAACGCCCGTGCCGCACACGTCAGCCAGCACCACATCGCCTATCGCCACCGGCGCCGTGGCACGCACGTCCTTCAGCGCGCGCACGACGTCGAAGATCATGTCCTTGGGGATGTCCGACGCCGTCTTGACCGACACCATCCGCTCGGAAGCGCTGCCATCGACCGGCACCGAGCTGGTCACGATGCGCGTTGGGTTGGTGACCTCCTTGCGGCCATAGCTTTCGCCGCGCGGGCAGGTGTTGCCCGTCACCGAGATGACCTCCCCATCCTCCAGCACGACCGTCAGGGGACAGCCCAGGGGGCAGTTGATGCAGGTGAGTTCGCGAGTCTCGCGTGCCATGGCTACTCCTCCTCCAGTTTGACGGTGATGCGCTGCAGCCCCTCGCGGGCCAGCAGGTCGGCGCGCCGCAACACGACGCTCTCCATCTCGCCGGGTGCCATCACGCGCTTCTTGCGATGCTGGATGCGCTCGTCGTCGAGGTAGACCGACACAAAGTGGTCGCGATACACGTTCGCGACGCGGAAGCGCACCGTCAGGCGGTCGTCCATCAGCTGGGGGGAGACGAACGACGGCACCGTGTAGCGCACGCCGCCCTCGGCGACGACCGGGATGCCGCGGTCGGCCTCGGTCTCCGCCTGAGCCTGCGCGACGAAGCGGGCCGCGTTGGCGCCCGCGGCGGCAGCCTCCTCGCTGACGTAGTCCACCAGGTCGTGGACATGCAGGACGTTGCCGCAGGCAAAGACGCCCCGCACGCTGGTCTGCAGGCTCTGGTCCACCACCGGCCCACGCGTCACGGGCGAGATCTGGACCCCCGCGTCCCGCGAGAGCTCGTTCTCCGGCAGCAGGCCGACCGACAGCATCAGCGTGTCGCACGGATAGCGCACCTCCGTGCCCGCGATCGGCTGCATCCGCTCGTCCACCTCGGCGATCCAGACGGCCTCCACGCGGTCTCGTCCCTCGACGCGCGTCACCGTGTGGGACAGCAGCAGCGGGATGCCGAAGTCGTCGAGGCACTGCACGATGTTGCGCTTCAGGCCACCGGAGTAGGGCATGATCTCCGCCACGCACGCGACATGGGCGCCCTCCAGCGTCATGCGGCGCGCCATGATGAGGCCGATGTCACCCGAGCCGAGGATGACGACCTCGCGCCCCGGCATCTGGCCCTCGATGTTGACCAGGCGCTGGGCGGTGCCGGCGGAATAGACGCCCGCCGGCCGATACCCCGGCGTGGCCAGCGCCCCGCGCGGCCGCTCGCGGCAGCCCATGGCCAGCACGATGGCCCCCGCCTCGACCTGGGTGATGCCGTCGGCCGAGGAGACCGCCGTCACCAGGCGCTCGGGCGAGATGTCGATGACCATCGTCCCCAGGCGGTACTCGATGCCCAGCTCGGCGGCACGCTCGATGTAGCGCGCCGCATACTCGGGACCGGTCAGCTCCTCCTTGAAGGTGTGCAGGCCGAAGCCGTTGTGGATGCACTGGTTGAGGATGCCGCCCAGCTGGGTGTCGCGCTCCAGCACCAGGATGTCGGTCTGGCCGGCCTCGTGCGCAGAGATGGCGGCGGCGAGGCCCGCGGGACCTCCACCGACGATGACGACGTCACGGCGCTCGATCGTCTTGGCCATCACGCCTCACCTCCCTCCGCATCCCCTGCCGGTGCGGCGATGCGGTCCTTGTTGTATCCCACGACCAGCTCGGACCCCGGTCCGCGCTTCGTGACCTCCTGCGGGCTCATCCCCAGCTCGCGCTCGAGGATCTCCATGATCTTGGGCGTGCAGAACCCGCCCTGGCAGCGTCCGGCGGTCGCGAAGGTGCGACGCTTGATGGCATCCAGGGACCGTGCGCCTGGCACGCGATGGATCGCGTCGACGATCTGGGCCTCGCTGATGCGACGGCAGCGGCAGATGACGTTGCCGAAGGCGGGGTCGCGCTGGCAGAGCGCGTCCCACTCGTCGAAGGAGAGGTCGCTCACGCTGGGGATGCCGGTGCGGGTGCCGTCCCACTCGGCCTTCTCCGGCGCCCCCACGTATCCGGCCACCATGTCCGCCAGCATGCGACCGATGGCGGGAGAGCTGGTCAGGCCCGGGCTCTCGATGGCCGCGCAGTCGAACAGCCCCGTGTCCCCGGCCACCTCGCCGATGACGAAGTCATGGGCGCTCTGGTGGGCGCGCAGGCCCGCAAACGTCGTGATGACCTCGCGCAGGGGCACGTTCTTCACCGTCAGGGCGCTCTTCGTGGCGACCTCGGCCAGTCCCTCGGCCGTCGTGTCGGTGGATTCCTTGTCCTCCACATCGGTGGCCGTCGGGCCGACGATGAGGTTGCCGTGCACCGTCGGCGACACCAGGACGCCCTTGCCCATCTTGGTGGGTAGCATGAAGATGGTGTGGCGCACGTGCTGGCCCGCCGTCGTGTCCAGCAGGTAGTACTCCCCCTTGCGCGGGATGATGGAGAAGCCGTCCGTGGGAACCACGTGACCGCACGCGGCGGGAGCCACGTCGGCGTCCCCCAGCGCCCCCACGAACAGGCTGTGGATGTCGTCCGAGTAGACGCCAGCGGCATTGACGACGGCGCGCGTCTGCAGGGCCTGCCCGCCCGCGACGACCTGCCAGCACCCGTCAGCACGACGCACGTCGCTGACCGGCGCGCAGAAGCGGAACTCCACGCCGTTGGCGGCGGCGTTCTCCGCCATCGCAACCGTCAGGCCGAACGGGTCGACGATGCCCCCCGTGGGAGCCCAGAGCGCCGCGACCGCCTCGTCGGAGATGTTCGGTTCCATCCCCAGCAGCTCCTCGCGCTCGATGATGCGCAGGTCGGGCACGCCGTTCGCCTCGCCGCGCCGACGCAGCACCTCCAGCCCCTCCCGGTCGTCCTCGCTGACGCACACCACCAGCGAGCCGCACTGGTCGCAGCGCACGTCCAGCTCGCGGGCCCACTCGTACATGAGGCGGTTCCCCTCGACGTTGAGCTGGGCCATCAGCGACCCGGGCTCGGCGTCGAAGCCGGCGTGGACGATGGCCGAGTTCGCCTTGGACGTGCCGCAACACACGTCCTCGTCGCGCTCGACGACGCACACCGAGCAGTCGTGGCGCGACAGCTCGCGGGCAATCGCGCACCCGCTGACCCCTGCGCCGACAATGATCACGTCATACATCTGGCATCCTTCTCCCCTATATCAGGTAGACGTACCAACGTCTCTACGCTACCTCATTGGCATCATTGGCGCGTGCTCGCCTCGGGCATCGGATGGCTGCGTCGGTGGGCTTCGGGCTACTCCCCCAAGCGCTCCGACAGCTCCAGCCATTCGGTCTCGAGGTCCTCCAGCTCCTGCTCGGCGGCGGCAATCTCCGCCTGCTTGTCCAGAAGCGCCTGGTAGTCGGTCGCATCGAGCGTCAGCAGCTCGTCACGCAGCTCCTGAGGCCTGCTTGAGAGTTTCTCGAGCTTCCTCGAGACTGCGTCGAAACGCTTCTTGAGGGTTCTGCGCTCGGCATTCGTCAGTTTGGGCGCGTCCGTGGCAGCAGCATCCGACGGGGATGCGGGCTGCTCGAGGCTGCTCGAGGTTGAGGGTTTTCCCTTACCCTCAACCTGTACTTTAGACTTTGGCATCGCGTCAAGGAGGTCGAGGTACTCGTCGACCCCGCCCGGAACATGCCTCACGCGACCGTCGATGAGCGCATACTGGTCGTCGGTGACGCGCTCCATCAGGTACCGGTCATGGCTGACGATGAGCAGGGTGCCCGGCCAGGTGTCCAGCAGGTCCTCCAGCACCGCCAGCATGTCGGTGTCGAGGTCGTTGCCCGGCTCGTCGAGGACCAGGACGTTCGGCTCCTCCATCAGGACGCAGAGTATGGCGAGGCGCCGGCGCTGACCGCCGGAGAGGTCCTTGATGAAGGTGGGGAACTCGCGGCGCTCGAAGCCCAGCCGCTCCAGCAGCTGCTCGGGAGACTGGGGCTTGCCCTCGACCATCAGGTAGCGCTTGTAGGTGCCCAGCAGCTCCGAGACCCGCCATCCGTCATGCTCGGCCAGCCCCTCCAGCTGCTGCGAGAGCATGCCGAACTTGACTGACGCACCTATCTTGACCTGTCCCCTCAGGGGCGCGAGCGCTCCGGTCATGACCTTCAGCAGCGTCGTCTTGCCCGCACCGTTCTCGCCGAGGATGCCGTAGCGGTCGCCCGGCCCGATCAGCCACTCGATGTCGCGCACCACCTCGTTGTCGCCATAACCCGCCGACACCCCGTGCATCTCGATGACCTGCTTGCCCAGCCGCCCGACGGCCATGCGCTTCAGCTCGACGGGGTTGCGCAGCGGCGGGTCGTTGGCGATGAGCTCCATGGCCGCGTCGATGCGGAACTTCGGCTTGCTCGTGCGGGCCTTGGCGCCATGCGCCAGCCAGTTCAGCTCCTTGCGCAGCATGTTCTGGCGCCGCTCCTCCATGACGGCGGCCACGCGCTGGCGCTCGACCCGCTGCTGGATGTATGCGGAGAACCCTCCCTCGAAGGGTTCGATGACGCCGTCGTGGACCTCCCACATGTGCTCGCAGACCTCGTCGAGGAACCACCGGTCGTGGGTGACCAGGAGCAGCGCTCCCTGTCCCGGCTGCCAGCGGCGCTTGAGGTGCTCCGCCAGCCAGCGGATGGCATGCAGGTCCAGATGGTTGGTGGGCTCGTCCATGAGCAGGACGTCCCAGTTGCCCACCAGGACCCGCGCCAGGTCGGCCCGTCGACGCTGGCCGCCCGACAGCTCGCCCACCAGCCCCTGCCAGTCGATGTCGACGAGCAGCTCCTCGATGATGGAGCGCACCGTCGGGTCGGACGCCCAGACGTACTCCGGGGTGTCGCCGACAACCGCCTGGCAGACGGTGTCGTCGTCGCACAGGTGGTCCTGCTGGCCGATCATGCCCACCGTGATGTTGTTGCGATAGGTGATCGTGCCGTCATCGGGCTCCAGCGTATGCGCGATCAGCTCCAGCAGCGTCGACTTGCCGTCGCCGTTGCGACCGACGATGCCGATGCGATTGCCCTCGTTGATGCCGATCGTCTGGTCGACCAGCACGCGCTTGCCCGGCCACTCCTGCGAGACGCGCTCCAAGCCAATGAGAATGCCCATCAGGCCTCCCTCTCCCCCGCCAGGGCCCGCAGCTGGGCGATCTCGGCAGCATACCCATCCAGGTCGTTGGGGGTCTCCAGAATCATCGGCAGCGTCCGCAGCAGGGGGTGACGGACGATTGCCGCAAAGCAGTCCAGCCCCAGATGCCCCTGCCCAATCCTCTCGTGACGGTCCTTGCGGGCGCCGCAGGGGTTCTTCGAGTCGTTGAGGTGCAGCGCACGCAGCCGGTCCAGCCCTATGACGCGGTCGAACTCCGCCAGCACGCCCTCGAGGTCGCCCGCGACGTCATAGCCGCCGTCGCTGACATGGCAGGTGTCCAGGCACACGCCCAGCAGCTCGTCGTGCCTCGTTCCCTCGATGATGCGGGCCAGCTCCTCGAACCGGCGCCCCACCTCGCTGCCCTTGCCCGCCATCGTCTCCAGCAGGACCGTGGTCCCCTGGCCCGGCACCAGCACCTCGTTCAGCCCGGCGCAGATCAGCTCGATGCCGACGTCGATGCCCTGCTTGACATGGCTGCCCGGGTGGAAGTTGTAGTAGTTGCCCGGCAGGGACTCCATGCGCTCCAGGTCGCCTGCCATGGCGCGCCGGGCGAAGTCGATGGTCTCGGGCTTTGCCGAGCAGAGGTTCATCGTGTAAGGCGCATGGGCGACCAGCGGCCCGATGCCGTGCTCGCCCATCAGCTGACGCAGCTCGGCCACGTCGTCGGGGTCGAGGGCCCTCGCGTTGCCACCACGCGGGTTGCGCGTGAAGAAGGCGAAGGTGGACGCGTCCAGGCGCAGCGCCGTGCGTCCCATCTGGGCATAGCCGTCCGAGGTGGACAGGTGGCAACCCACCGCCAGGCGCGTCGGCGCGCTCACGCACGCTCTCCCAGCAGCGCCACCAGGCGGTCGACGATCCGCTCGGCCACCTGTGGCAGCGGCAGGGTGTCGAGCTGCTCGACGCCCCCGGCATCCACGAAGGCGATGCGGCTGGTGTCGGCACCGAAAGTGGAGTCAGAGCGCGAGACGTCGTTGGCCACGATGAGGTCGCAGCCCTTGCGTTCCAGCTTCGCCTGGGCATAGGAGATGAGGTCGTTCGTCTCCGCGGCAAAGCCCACGACGACGCGGCGCCCCTTGCGCTCGCTGAGGGCGGCCAGGATGTCCGCGGTCTCCACCAGCTCTATGACGTCCAGGCGCTCCACGCTCTTCTTCATCTTGTGGTCGAACGCCTGCCTGGGGGTGTAGTCCGCCACCGCAGCCGTGCAGATGGCCGCGTCGGCGCCCTCGAAGGCCACAAGGCAGGCGTCGAGCATCTGCGCGGCCGAGACCACCGGCACCAGCTCCACGCCCCCGGGCGCATCGAGGGAGACAGGACCCGAGACCAGGCGCACCTGGGCTCCGCGCGCGACGGCCTCGGCGGCGATCGCATAGCCCATCTTGCCCGTCGAGGCGTTGGCGATGAAGCGCACGGGATCGATGGCCTCGCGTGTGGGGCCCGCGTTGACCAGCACGACGCGACCCTCCAGGTCGCGCGCGTGACCCGGGCGAGCCAGCGCGCCTAGGGTGGCACCGACGATCTCCTCGACCGTCGCCAGCTTGCCCTCGCCGACGTCGCCGCAGGCCAGGAGGCCCGAGCCCGGCATCACGAAGCCGATGCCACGCGCCTGCAGGGTCGCCACGTTCGCCTGTGTGGCGGGATTGCGCCACATGCGCACGTTCATCGCCGGAGCCGCCAGCACCGGGCAGTCGCAGGCCAGAAGCGTCGAGCTGACCGCGTCGTCGGCGATACCCGCGGCCATCTTGGCCATGACGTTTGCCGTCGCGGGGCACACGAGCGCGACATCGGCCCACTCGGACAGGCTAATGTGGGGAATGGGGTCGTCTGGCTGGCCATACAGGTCGGTGAGGACCGGGTGGTGGGTCAGCGCCTCGAAGGTCGGCTCGCCCACGAAGCGTGTCGCGTCCTGCGTCATCGCCACGCGCACCTCGTGTCCCGCCTTCTGCAGGTCGCGCATGACCTCGCATGCCTTGTATGCGGCGATGCCCCCGGTGACGAACAGCGCTACCCTACTCATCCGCCAGCGCCCCCTCGGTCACCAGCATGCGATGGCAGTACGGGCACTCGGTGATGACGGGGCCGCGCATCAGCTCGTTGAAGATGCCCTGCTGCAGCTTGACACGGCAGGTGGTGGGCATGTTGCCGCGCAGGCGCTCGACCGCCAGGCCGCCGAACCGCTTCGCGGCGGCGGCATACGAGGCCTTGACCTCGTCGGACATCGCGCCGAGCGCCGCCTTGCGCTCGCCCGCCAGGACGCGGACCCGCGCCATGACCTCCGAGGAGCTCCGCTCGAACGACTCCTGCTGGGCCACCTGCTCCTCGTCGAGCTTGCGTCCCAGGTCGAGGGCGTTCTGCTCGGCCTTCATCAGCTTCTCGAGGTTGGCCTCCAGCTCGCGATGCTTGAACTCGGTCTTCTCCAGCTGCTTGGCCAGTGCCGTCAGATGTGCCTCCAGATCGCGGATGCCACGGAAGTCCTGTGCGCGCTCCTGGGCCTCGCCCTGCACCTCGGCAATGCGGTTGACCGTCTTCTCGCGGGCCGCCTCGTTGTCCTCCAGCTCCATCTCGGCGTCCTTGCGCTGGCCGACGATGGCCTTCATCTTGCCGGCGAGGTTGCGCTTGGCGGCCTTGATGGCATCGAGCTTCTTCTGCTGGGGCATGGCCCTCAGCTGGCCGTTTAGGCGCATCAGCTCAAGGTCTACCTCCTGGAGCCGCAGCAGCGCCTGGGATTCTGTACTCATGGGATGGCCTCGATTCTCCGGGGTTCGTGGGCTAGTGACGACGCGAGCGCCGGGCGACGATGTCGCGCAGCGACTCGGCAAAGAGGTCCAGGTCGGAAGGTGCGACGCGCTCGTCGAAGGATATGCGCAGGCTGCAGAGCGCCTCGTCGCGCGGTATGCCCATCGCCAACAGGACATGGCTGGCATCGAGCGATCCGCTCGAGCAGGCAGAGGCAGCCGAGACCTCGAAGCCGGCCTGGTCGCACTCCAGGACGAGCGTCTCGGAGTCGACGCCGGGCGACAGGACGGAGACGATGCCCGCCAGCCTGCCCTCGGCCGGCACCAAGTCGAAGGGGACCGACGGCCTGATGCCGCTCCCATCCGCTGCCAGCGCGTCCATCAGGCGGGCGGCACGCCCGCGCGCCAGGCTGGCACGCTCGTCGAGGTGCGCGTGGCAGTCCCGTGCCGCAGCGGCGAAGGCCAGCGCCCCCCGCACGTCCTGGGTCCCGGCACGACGCCCCTGCTCCTGGCCTCCGCCAAAGCTCTGGGGGCGGATGCGCACCCGCGAGCGGCAGACCAGCGCGGCGATGCCCACCGGGCCACCGATCTTGTGCGCGGCGATGCTCACCGCATCGACCTCGTCAAGCTGCAGCGGGATGCGCCCGAAGGCCTGCACCGCGTCAGTGTGCATCAGGGCGCCCGACGCATGCGCGACGCGGGCGATCTGCCCCACCGGTTGGACGATGCCCGTCTCGTTGTTCGCGCTCATCACCGAGACGAGGGCGCAGTCCCGGCCGACCAGGGCCCCCACGGTCTCGGCGCGCACCACGCCCGAACGGTCCGGCTGGGCCATCACGACCTCGAAGCCATTGGCACGCAGCGTGGGCAGCATGTCCAGCACCGAGTCGTGCTCGATGGCGGAGACGACCACCGTGTTGCGCTTGCGGTCGCGGTCGCGCGCCCCGAGCGCGAGGCCCAGCAGCGCCAGGTTGTTGGACTCGGTACCGCCCGAGGTGAACGTGACGTCGGCTGGACGGAAGCCTCCGCCCAGGCACCGCGCCAGGTCGGCACGTGCCGCATCGAGCGCCCGAGCCGCCTGGCGGCCCATCGTATGCAGGGAGTTGGGGTTGGCACCGGCATAGTCGGCCGCCTCGTAGGCAACCTCGGCCTCGCGCGCGACCTGCGACAGGGGTGCCGACGCGGCGTAGTCGAGGTAGACCCTCCTCTGGTCAGCCATCGCTACGCCCATCTCCCGAAGCCGCGCCGTCCGGCGACCCGGATGTCGTCGATCGCCGCCGCACGGTCGTCCGCCTTGAAGACCGCGTTGCCCGCAACCAGCAGGTTGGCACCCGCGCGGACGACCCGCTCCGCGTTTGCCGCGCTGATGCCGCCATCCACCTCGATGAGGGGGGCGACGCCATGCTCGGACGCCATGTTGCGCACCTGGCGCAGCTTGTCGTAGGTGTGCCTGATGAAGGCCTGGCCCGAGAAGCCGGGGTTCACCGACATGACCAGGACCAAGTCCACATCCTCGATCAGGCATTCGAGCGCCGAGGTGGGCGTTCCGGGGTTCAGCGCTATGCCCGCCTTCGCGCCACGGTCCTTGATGAGCGAGATGGTGCGCAGGGCATGGAGCTGGGCCTCGTAGTGGAAGGTGACGATGTCGGCACCGGCATCCAGATACGCCCCGACGCGGCGGTCGGGGTCGGAAATCATCAGGTGGGCGTCGACGGGCAGGTCGCTTGCGGCCTTGACCTGGGAGAGCAGCGTCGGGCCAAACGTCAGGTTGGGGACGAACACGCCATCCATGACATCGAAGTGTATGTAGTCCGCGCTCTTGATCGAATCGAGCTCCTCGCCCAGGCACATCAGGTCTGCGGACAGGATCGAGGGAGCGATACGCACGTCAGATAGCATGTCATCACCTATTCGTTTGTCTTGGACTCGCACATAGACAGGATAGCGCGTGTGGGACGGTTCGTCGCAGGACGACGGGGCAGAGGCTCCGGCAAGGACCGAAACGTGGTTTCCGCCTGGGCAGGGGCCTGCTAGCGTGCCTTCTTGCCCTTGGCGGAGAACTTGTTCTCGGTGCCGGTGCGCAGCCGCTCGATGTTGGCGCGGTGCGACCAGATGACCACGACGGCGACGATGATGGGCGGGACCATCGCCTGGGGCGTGAACCCGAACACGAGCGCCCACACGGGCAGCGCCGCGGCAGCACAGATGGAACCGAGCGACACATAGCCCGATGGCAGGGCCATCAGCAGGAAGACCGCCAGGGCAAGCAGTGCCACTGGCCAGCATAGGCCCAGGCCCGCCCCCAAGCCCACCGAGATGCCCTTGCCCCCATGGAAGCCCAGGTACGGCGAGAAGACGTGCCCGAGGACACAGGACGCCCAGACGCAGGAGGACGACCAGCCCATGGGCGCCTGCGGCAGCGTCTGCGACCAGTCGCCACCGAAGCAGAGGTGGGCCAGCGCCAGACGCGCCAGCAGGACGCAGGCCGTCCCCTTGAGCACGTCGAGCGCGAACGTCACCGCGGCGGCGCCACCGCCGACGGTGCGCGCGACATTGGTCATGCCGATGTTGCCGGAGCCCTCCTTGCGCACGTCAACCCCCTTGGTGCGCGCAACGAGCAAGCCAAACGGTATGCCACATACGGCAAACGACACGCACATGCATACCAGCGTCAACGCAAGGACACTCATGCCTTCTCGTCCTTCCGACGGAACTTCAGCCGGATGGGAGTGCCTTCGAGGTCGAAGGACTCACGCAGTCGGTTCTCGAGGTAGCGCTCGTAGTTGTCGTCCACCAGGTCGGGGGCGTTGCACCAGAAGGTGAACACCGGCGGCTTGGTGCCGGTCTGGGTCGCATACTGCAGGCGCAGGCGGCGCTTGCCCGAGCTGACGGTATGGCCGGTCTCGCGCAGCCCGGACAGGAAGTCGTTGAGCTGGGAGGTCTTGATCTGGCGCGCGTGCGCCTCCGCGGCGCGCACCGTGGTCGCCAGGACGCGGTCGATGGCGCGGCCCGTCAGCGCGGATGTCGTGATGGCGGGCGCCCAGGTCGCGAAGGCCATGCGCTTGTCCAGCGAGCTCTGGATGTCGGTGCGCTGCTGCTCGTCGGTGACGAGGTCCCACTTGTTGAGGACGATGACCAGCGCGCACCCGCGGTCGATGGCCATGCCGGCAAGCTTCTGGTCCTGCTCCGTCAGGCCGACCGAGCAGTCCACGACCAGCAGCGCGACCTCTGCGCGGTCCATCGCCTCCAGGCCACGCACCAGGCTGTAGTACTCGACGTCCTCGTGCACCTGGGTCTTCTTGCGCATGCCCGCCGTGTCGACCAGGCGGAACTTCTGGTCCTTCCACTGCACCAGCGTGTCGATGGCGTCGCGCGTGGTGCCCGCGACGTCGGAGACGATGGCGCGGTTCTTCCCGGACAGGCGGTTGACCAGCGAGGACTTGCCCACGTTGGGCCGGCCGATGATGGCCACGGGCAGGGCGTCGTCGTTCGGGTCGACGCCCTCGTCATCGGAGGGCTCGGGCAGCACCGCAACGATGTCGTCCAGCAGGTCGCCAGTGCCATGGCCGTGCCCTGCCGAGATGGCGCGTGGCTCTCCCACGCCCAGGGAGTAGTAGCCCCAGGCCTCCAGGTCGGTCTCGGGGTTGTCCAGCTTGTTGACGCAGAGGAAGACCGGCTTGTCCACCTTGCGCACGACACGGGCGACCTCCTCGTCCTCGTCGGTCACGCCGACGGTGCCGTCGACGACGAAGACGATGACGTCGGCCTCGTCGCATGCAGCCAGGGCCTGCTCCCGGATGCGCGGGGCGAAGGTGTCCTTGCTCTTCAACGACTCGATGCCACCTGTGTCGATGAGGACGAACTCGCGTCCGTTCCAGTCGGTGGTATGGTACGAGCGGTCGCGCGTCACGCCACGGGACTCGTGGACGATGGCGTCGCGCTTCTCTGCGAGACGGTTGACCAGGGTCGACTTGCCCACGTTGGGACGGCCGACCACGGCCACGATGGGTTTGGGCATAGCAGTTCCTTCCTGCTTGTTCGCGCGCATAAGGATACCATGTGGCGCAGGTCCGCCCGACCGGGTTCCCCGCCGGACACGCCACCGCCATCTGGCGCGTGACGTGCGCTGCCGCGCGGGCGCGCCGCGCTAGGCATCCACGGCGGACAGCAGGGCGTCGACCAGGTCTGCGGGAGTCGTCTGGCAGATGGCCACCCGGGCGCCACGCCGCTCCAGCTCGCTGACGATGTGCTCCTGGGAGTCCCCGTCGAGCGTCACGTGGTCGAAGTTGAACATGACCTCGGGGAGCACGACGACCCTGTCCGTCAGGTCGTCGGGCAGCTGGCCCAGCAGGTCGCAGGAGACGATCAGGCCCGTGACGTTGACGTCACCGCCGTAGTAGTCGTTGCGGATGGCGACGGGGCGCGCCAGGGGGCCCTCCAGGTCGCACACGACGGTCCATCCGTCGCAGAACTCGCCGATGACGCCCTGGGCCGCCTCGCCGCAGACCAGGAGCGCCTCCCACCCCCTGTGGCGCAGGGCCACCGTCAGGCGCATCAGGTCGGCGGTCCGCACGGCGCACACCTCGGCGGAGTCGTCGAGGAAGCTGCGCAGCATCCCGATGCCGTCGTAGAACTGCGGGTAGCCGTCGTAGGTCTCGGCGGGCGGGATGGGCAGCCTCGCGTCGAGGTAGAACTCGTCGGACAACTGGAAGCGCGTCATGCCACGCTGGGCACGGGCCCTGCGCTGGTAGGGCTCCAGCATCCTCACGACCGCCCGCGACGCCTCCTCGTCCTCGGAGAACGACGCCGAGAAGCGCTTCGAGTACTTGGTGTAGCCCATGGGCACCAGGGCCAGCGAGGTGAAGCTGTCGTAGCCCTCCACCCAGTCGAGGGTGCGGCGCAGCTCGTCGCCGTCGTTGATGCCCGCGCAGAGCACGATCTGGCCATGAACCTCTATGCCCGCGTCCAGCAGGCGCTCCAGCACGTCGATGCCACGCTGGGCCCGCCGCCCGATGAGCGAGCGGCGCACCTCGGGCGAGATGGCGTGCAGGGAGACGTTCATCGGCTCCAGGCGACAGCGGATGATGCGCTCCACCTCCTCGTCGCTGACGTTGGTCAGCGTGACGAAGTTGCCCTGCAGGAAGGAGAGGCGGTAGTCGTCGTCGCGCAGCATCAGCGAGGCGCGGGCGTCGTCGGGCAGCATCGCCATGAAGCAGAACTGGCAGGCGTTGACGCAGGTGCGGATGCCATCGAAGAGCACGTCGGTGAAGTCGATGCCCCAGTCCTGGCCCGGCTCGCGATAGAGCGTCGCCGCGTAGACCTCGTCGTCCTCCGGCACGTAGACGTCCAGCTCGGCCACCTCGCCGTCGGCCTCCCACCGCCAGTCTATGATGTCGCGCAAGGGGACGCCACCCACCGCGTCGATGCGCATGCCCTCCTCGATGCCGGCGTCGTCGGCGGGGCTGCCCGGCTCGACGGAGGCCACCCACGCACCGTCCGCCTGGGGTCGCGTGGAGGCATAGTCCGCACGCTTGGAACCCTTCTTGCCCGTGGTCGGCATGGGCCTAGGACTCCACCATGGCGCAGATCGCCTCTCGCACCGCGTTGATGTGCTCGGCAGGCGTCGAGGCACCCGCCGTGATGCCGATGCGCCGCGCATCGGCGAACCACGAGCGGTCCAGCTCGCCTGGCTGCTCGATGTGATGGGTCCTCGGGCAGCATTCGCTGCTGATGTCGGCAAGGTGGGTCGTGTTCGCCGAGTTCTTGCCGCCCACGACCACCATGACGTCGACCGTCCGGGCGAGGCGCTCGCAGGCACCCTGGTGGCCTGCCGTCGCCTCGCAGATCGTGTCGACGAGCAGCAGCTCGTCGACACGGCCGACCAGGGCGCCCACCACCGACCGCAGGTTGGCCTCGGATTGGGTCGTCTGGACCACGATGCCCACCTTGCGCCCCAGCTCGACCCCCTCCAGATCCTCGGGAGAGCCCACCACCAGGGCGTCAGGCGCATGACCCAGCGTGCCCTCCACCTCGGGATGGCCCTCCTCCCCCACGATGAGCACCTGGTAGCCCTCGCGCGCGAGGCGGGCGGCAGCACGGTGGGCCCGCTTGACGAAGGGGCAGGTGGCGTCGAGCACGTTCGCCCCAGCTTGGAGCGCGGCCTCCTTGACCTGCGGCGTCACCCCATGGGTGCGCAGAACTAGCGTGGAGCCGGCCTCGACCTGCGGGCCATCGACGACCGTCACGCCGCGGCGCTCGAGGTCGGCGACGACCAGGGGGTTGTGAATCAGCGGGCCCAGCGTGTGGATGTGCCCGCCGTTCTCCTCGGCCGCGTCGCGCACCATCTGCAAGGCGCGCTCGACGCCATAGCAGGCACCAGCCTCCTCGGCGACGATGACCTGTGCCATGGGTACCTCCTCGCTCAGTTCTTGCCCGGATGCTCGGAGCGCAGCTGGGAGCGCAGCTCGTAGACGCGCTCCATGCCGACACGCTCCATCTCCTCGGTGCGCTCGCGGCGCTTCTCGGAGGTCATGTCCTCCCACCGCACGCAGTCGCCCGCCTTGAGGAACACGCGCCAGAAGACGCGCACCCGCTTGCCCGGCGCCGCGATGTCACGGGCGCCGACGATGGCCATGGGCTGCACGTCCACCTTGGCCATGCGTGCCATCAGCGCGAAGCCACCGTGGATCTCCACCGGCTGGTCCTCCGTGCGGATGCGCGTGCCCTCGGGGAAGACCAGCACGCTCTCGCCCCGCTTCAGGCAGTTGACCGCCCGCTTGACGGCCTTGACGTCGGCGGTGCCTCGCTCGACGGGGATGCCGCCCACCCGAGGCAGCAGCCAGTGCAGAAAGCCGTTGTCGTCCCACTCGCTCTTGTAGATGGGGCGGACGTGATGCCCCCGGAACCACATCGTCACCGACGGCAGCACCGTCTCGAGGAACGACACGTGGTTCATGATGATCATGCGGCCGCGGTGGTCGTTCCACAGCTTCTCCCCGTCCTCGATGCGCCAGGGGTAGACGATCTTGGACAGTGCCCCCACCACGCATATGACGATGCCCAGCAGGAGCTTTGCCGTCCAGGGAAAGTCGTCCATCGCGTTGTCGAAGTAGTCCTCGCGCGTGTAGCGCCGTGCCTTCGCCATGGCTAGCGCGCCTCCTCGATCAGACGGATGACCTCTGCGACGACCTCCTCGACGCCCATCTGGGACGAGTCGATGTGGTGCGCGTCCTCGGCGGGGCGCAGCGGGGCCTCCTTGCGGGTGGAATCCAGCTCGTCGCGGCGCTTGAGGTCGGCGAGGATCGCGCGCTCGGCGTCCGCGTCGGCCGTTGCGCTCGCGTCGGTCGCCGCGTCCTTGCCGGCCCGCTGCACCGCGCGCCGGTGCGCACGGGCCGTCGCGTCCGCGGTGAGGAACACCTTCACCTCGGCGTTCGGGTAGACGACCGTGCCGATGTCACGTCCCTCGGCCACGACGTCACCCGCCTCCCCCACCGCTCGCTGCAGGCTCACCATGGCCGCGCGGACCGCGGGGATGGCCGAGACGGCAGAGACGGTGCGGTCGACCTCGGGGGTGCGGATCGCAGACGTCACGTCGACTCCGTCGAGCAGCACGGTCTGGCCGCCCTCGTTGGACCCGAACTCGATGCGCACGCCCTGGGCGAGCGCGGCGACGGCGTCCGCGTCGGCGACGTCAACGCCGCGCTGCAGGCAGGCCAGCGTCACGCTGCGGTACATCGCCCCCGTGTCCAGGTAGGTGATGCCGCACCGCTCGGCGATGGCATGGGCTACGGTCGACTTTCCCGACCCGGCAGGGCCGTCGATGGCAACGATCATGGTTCCTCCTGTCCGTGGGCCGTCCGCTTGCGGCGGCCGTTTCCTATGGCTTCGGTCAGGCGCTCGATGGCCGCACGCTCGTCCGCGTCCAGCTCGCGCCAGCAGCCGGGGGCGACGTCCCCCAGCCCGATGGGGCCGAACACGTCGCGATGCAGGCGCACCACGTCGTGACCGACCGCCTTCATCATACGTTTGACCTGATGCTTCTTGCCCTCGTGGATGCGCAGGCCCACCACGGCGTGCGCATGGGGGATGCCCTCCGGCGCGACGGGCGTCACCCGCGGGTCGTCGCCCCGCAGCAGCTCGACCTCGGCGGGCTGGGCCCGCCCGTCATCCAGGCGCACGCCCTTGCGCAGGCGCTCGAGGTCGCCCTCGCCGGGAATGCCACGCACCAGGGCGACGTAGTGCTTCCACACGTGCATGGAGGGGTGCAGCATGCGCTGGGCCGCATCTCCGTTGGTGGTGAAGAGCAGCAGGCCGGTCGTGTCGCTGTCCAGGCGTCCCACCGGGAAGAGCCCCGGGTAGCGCCTGGTCGGCACGAGGCGTGCCACGCAGGGGCGCCCCTGGGGGTCGCTCATCGAAGAGAGGTACCCGGTGGGCTTGTTCAGCACGAGATAGGCGTGCCCGTCGGCCAGGCGCACCTCGCGGCCGTCGACCGCGACGACGTCGACCAGCGGGTCGACCTTGCTGCCCAGCTCGCTCACCACCTGGCCGTTCACCGTCACGCGCCCGGCCGTCATCAGGTTCTCCGAGCCGCGGCGGCTGGCCACGCCGGCCCGGGCGAGGAAGCGCTGCAGGCGCATGGGGACGATGCGCTCCTCAGTCATCCAGGCCATCCTCCCAGTCGTCCGCCCAGGCGCTGGGGCGTTCCCCGGAGTCGGCATCCGTGGGCCCGAAGGGCGTGGAACCGACCTCGTCCGCGCTCCCTGCCAGCTGGTATGCCTCGTCGTCGCCTCCATAGGCGCCCAGCAGCTCGCGCTCGTCCTCGATGTCGGCAGCCGTCTCCTCCAGCGTCGACGAGATCGCATGGCCCGACAACCGCTCGCGGATGAACTGTCGCGACTCCTCGTCGGGCGCGAAGTCCTCCAGGGGCGGCAGGTCCTTCAGGGACCGCAGGCCGAAGCGCTCGAGGAAGGCGCGCGTGGTGCCGTAGAGTATGGCGCCGGTGCGCCCGTTGCCACGGCCCACCTCGCGCACCAGGCCCTTGTCACGCAGCGAGGCGATCACGCCGTCCGAGTTGACGCCGCGGACGGCCTTGACCCCGTCGCGGGTGCAGGGCTGATGGTAGGCGATGACGGCCAGGGTCTCGAGGGCCGCCTGCGACAGCTTGTGGGTGTCCCAGGAGAGCACGTAGCCCTCGACCTGGTCGTGGTAGGCGGGATGGGTGAACAGGCGCCAGCCGCCAGCCACCTCGCGCAGCTGGAAGCCACGGTTGGCGTCGGCGTATTCGGCGGACAGCTCGGCCAGCGCGCCAGAGACGTCACCCGGGCTCGCATCCAGCGCCTTGGCCAGGTCGAGCGCGGAGACCGCGTCCCCCGACACCAGCAGCAGCGCCTCCAGGGCGCCCTTCAGCTGGTCGTGACCCAGCGTCTCAAGGTCTCTCATGTGAGGTCCTCCTCAATGCTCGTCAGCTCCGAGTCGTCCAGCTCGAACGCGGGGGCGCCCTCCACGCGTATGACGTCGATCTCCCCAAAGGTCTCCGACTGGCTGACCACCACCGAGCCGCGCTTGTACAGCTCGAGGATGGCCAGGAAGGTGGCCACCACCGCCTCTGCCGTGACCTGCCCGTCCAGGAGCTCCGTGAAGGTCATCTGCGGGTGCGTGCGCGTCAGGCGGTCCACCGTCGCGACCGTCAGGGCGATGGGCAGGCGGCGCGGCGCGACATGCTCGGCCTCCAGCAGGAAGCTCTCGCGTCGGCTGTCGAGGTCGGCGCAGATGACGGCCAGGGAGCGCAGGCTGATGCCCTCCAGGTAGTCGGGCATGAGGTTGAGGAACTCCGGGTCGGGGCCAGCGGTGCGTGGCTCCATCAGGGCCTCGGCCTCCATGCGGCCCGCGAGCGCCGCGGCGGCGTTGCGGAACTGCTTGTAGGCGATGAGGCGCGCTATCAGCACCTCGCGCGCCTCGTCGGGCGAGAGGTCCGCGAAGTCGTCCTCTTCCTCGTCGACGACGCGCGAGCGGGGAACGTCGGCGGGGACCAGCGACGAGGCCTTCATGTCCAGCAGCGTCGACGCCACCAGCAGGAAGTCGCTGGCGACGTCCAGGTCCATCTCACCCATGCGGTCGACCTCGGCGAGGTACTGGTCCGCCACGTCGGCCACCGAGATGGAGCCGATGGCCACCTTCTGGCGGCTGACCAGCTGCAACAGCAGGTCGAAGGGGCCGCTGTACGCCTGTGTCCTGACCGTGAACGCCATGGGCTACACCCATCCCAGCAGCAGGTCGGCCAGGGCGCCGGCGGTGACGTCGAGGTAGGCGCCCAGCGGGTCGATGGGCAGCATCATGGGCACGAGGTAGAGCAACGCCATCAGGATGGGCAGGGAATAGTGCTGGACCACGTAATACCTCCGCCGCGCCTCGCCCCTCAGGAGGGGCGAGACGATCGACGAGCCGTCGAGCGGCGGCAGCGGTATCAGGTTGAAGAACGCCAGGGAGCAGTTGACGTAGACGTAGGTGGAGAGGGTCGTGTAGATCCAGTAGGCGGCCCCACCCGTGACGATGTCGAGCGTCATGCGGCTCCAGACGAGGCGGCACGCCATGGCGCCGACCGCCGCCTGCAGCAGGTTGGTGGCCGGTCCCGCCAGTGCGACGAGGACCTCGTCACGCTGCATGTTGCGCAGGTTGCGGGGGTTGTAGGGCACCGGCTTGGCAAACGCGAAGACCGGTCCGCCCGCCATGGCCATGATCATCGGCAGGAAGATGGAGCCGAAGGGGTCGAGGTGCGCCAACGGGTTCAGGGTCAGGCGCCCGGCACGCTTGGCCGTGTCATCGCCCAGGCGATGGGCCGCGAAGGCGTGGCCGAACTCGTGGATCGACGCGGACACCATCACCAGCAGGACGGAGAGAGCCGTCAGGAGCAGGCGTTGGATGCTGGGGCGCGCAAGCATGCTAGACTCCCCTCGTGCGGCCCTGGCGCAGCGCCGCCGCATGGCGCACGCAGAGCCAGTCCGCGAAGAACAGGACGAGCGACGCAATCATGAGGTCGCCGCGCAGGGCTCCCCCGAAGGGCGTCTCGTACACCAGGCGACCGAGCAGCACCGGTGGCATCAGCGTCGTGGTCAGGTTGAGCGCCTCGACGAGTGACGCGCGATGCGCGTCGGTGAGCACGGCAGAGGCCACCACGACGCCAGCGAGCGCGATGGCCGCGAGGCGCAGGGCAAACCCCGCGAGCCAGAAGGCCAGCGCCGTGAGCGTCGTCAGGGGGCCGGAGAGACGCGAGCCGACCCCGTGGGGCATGTGCAGGGGTTCGGCCTGGTAGGGTTGCTGCTCGGGGCTGGGGACGGCACGCGGTGCCGGCTGGGGGACGGGACGCACGATGCGCGTCTGCCCGGCCTGCTGACCCCGCGCCGGTGCGACCGCCCGTTGCGGCGCCCGCGCGGGGCGGTAGGTGGTCGCAGGGACGCCCCACGAGGTGTCGTCGACCGACGTCGTGTCATCGGCGCCTGCGCCCCAACTCCCGACCGTCGTCTCGTCGGCCTGGGCGTCCCAGCCCCCAACGGTCGTCTCGTCGTTATCCATGTCCAGGTAGGGGCTCGACCCCCTGCGTGGATCGTAGCTCATGCGCCCTCCTCGATCTTCTCCGTCAGCTCGAGCCATTCCTCCTCGAGCGCGGGAATCTTCTTCGAAAGCGCGTTGTACTCGCGCATGCATTGGTCGAAGCGGTTGGCGTCCGCATACAGCTCCTCGGAGGCCATGAGCACCATCAGCTCGTCATAGCGCTTGCGCATCGGCTCCAGGGCCGCCTCGACCTCCTTCAGGCGCTGACGCTCGACGCGCAGGGCCCGGTTGGCTGCGTTGCGGGCCTCGGCCTCGGCACGTCGCTGCTCGCGGGTCTTGACGTTGCGCCCGACGGGCTTGGGGGCCTCGGCGGCAGTGGCGGACGCAGGGGGCTTCGCCGCGCCACCGGTGGCCTGCGTCGGCCTGCCGGCGGCAGCCTCGGCCTCCTCGGCGGCACGTGCCTCCAGCTCGGCCCTCTTGTACAGGTAGTAGTCGTAGTCCCCGTCGTAGAGGGTCACCGTGTGGTCGCGCACGTCGATGACCTTGTTGGCCAGCGCGCGCACCAGGTGCTCGTCGTGGCTGATCAGCACGATGGTGCCCGGGAAGCCCACCAGCGCGCGCTCCAGCACGTCGACCGAGTCGATGTCCAGATGGTTGGTCGGCTCGTCGAGGCACAGCAGTGGGTCAGGCGCGACGAGCATCTTTGCCAGCGCCAGGCGCGCCCGCTCGCCGCCCGACAGAACGCTGACGCGCTTGTCGACGTCGTCGCCATGGAACAGGAACGCTCCCAACAGGCGGCGCTCCTCGGCCGTCGTCCAGCCGGGTGCGGCCTCGTCCATCTCGCCCAGGACGGTGTTGCCCTCGTTCAGGGTCTCCAGCTGGTGCTGGGCGTAGTAGGCCTGGGTCACGTTCTGCCCCAGGTCCACGTGGCCGGCCGTCGGGTCCTCGTGACCGTTGATCAGCTTCATCAGCGTCGACTTGCCCGCACCGTTGGGACCGACCAGCGCTACGTGGTCGCCACGGTAGAGCGTCAGGTCGACGCCCTCGTAGACGAGGTTGTCCCCATAGGCCTTGGCGACATCGTCCAGATGCACCACCATGTCACCGGTGCGCGGAGGGTCGGGGAAGCGGAAGTGGACCTTCTTGGAGCTCTCCGGTAGGACGACCAGCTCCTCCTTGATCTTTTCCAGCTTCTTCACGCGCTCCTGCACCTGGCGGGCCTTGGTGGGCTTGTAGCGGAAGCGTTCGATGAAGGTCTCCATGTGCGCGATGTCGCGCTCCTGCGCGGCGCGCTTGGCGCGCAGCTGCTCCAGGTTGTCCTCGCGCTGGTGCAGGTAGCTGGAGTAGTTGCCGGTGTAGGTCATCAGGCGCTTGTTCTCCAGGGCCGCTATGTGGCTGACGCAGGCGTCCATGAACGCGCGGTCGTGGCTGACCAGCAGCACCGCCCCGTCGTAGCCGGAGAGGAACTGCTCCAGCCATTTGACGCTCTCCAGGTCCAGGTGGTTGGTCGGCTCGTCGAGCAGCAGCAGGTCGGGATGGCGCAGCAGCAGCTTGGAGAGGGCGATGCGCATCTGCCAACCACCCGAGAACTCCCTGGCGGGTTTGTCGAACTCCTCCACCGGGAATCCCAGGCCTCCCAGGATCTGGCGTGCGCGAGCCTCCAGCTCGTAGCCGCCCATGCGCTCGTAATGGTCCTGCGCGGCACCGTAGCGCTCCAGCAGGCGGTCGAGGTCGGTGCCGGGGGCTGCACCGGCGATCTCGTGCTCCATCTGGGAGATGCGGTCCTCGAGGCGCCGGATCTCGACGGCCGAGTCGACGACCTCCGCAAGTGCGGACTTCTCCCCTGCCAGGTGGGTCTCCTGCTCCAGGTAGCCGATGCTGACGTCGCGGGCAAAGCTGATGGTGCCCGCATCGGCGCTTTCCTGCCCCATCAGCATCCTCAGCAGCGTCGTCTTGCCCGCGCCGTTGGGACCCACCAGGCCCCAACGCTCGCCGGCATTGAGCTGCAACGTTGCGGCCGTGTACAGGACACGGCCGCCGAATGACTTTTCAATCTTGTCCGCAAGGGCAATCAAGGGCTCTCCTCTACCATATGCTCGTCGTCACAGAAGTATAGGCCACGACGGTCCCGACCTGCGTTTGCCCACGCAAAGCCCCCAGAACGCCCATGCGCCTACACTTGTCTGCGCTTTCGTTTGCGCGTCTCGGCGAGCTACGCATACAACGCTCTATTCTGCGCAACTGGAAGCGCAGACAACTCAAGAGGCGAAGACGGACCTCACCAAAACGCAGACAGCGCGCTTTTGAAGGGCGAAAACCGGATTCGTTGCGCAGACAACGTCGGACCGCTCGCCGCTCGAGCGTTATCCGTTGGCGAGCTTCATCCACACGATGCGGAAGACCGACTGGTCGAGGCGTCTCTCGCCGATCTCTCCCGAATAGACCGCATCCAGCACCCCCGCATACGCGGCGTCGAAGTCCGCGGGCATCAGCAACGCGTCGGCTCCGGCAAGGAACACCTCTGCCGACAGGCGCTCCTGCCCATAGCTCTCCGAGACCGCTCCCATGTCCAGCGAGTCGGTGACGATGACCCCCTTGAAGCCCATGCGATCGCGCAACAGGTCGCCCATCACCTCGGGGCTGACCGATGTGGGCAGCTCGCTGCCGATGTACTCGGGCCAGCTGATGTGGCCCACCATGATCATGGGAATCCCCTCGCTTATGGCCGCGGCGAAGGGTACCAGCTCCACCTGCTCCATCTCCTCGAGCGTCTTGTGGATATAGACGGTCCTGCCGTGAGGGTCCCCCTCAGACCCACCCAGCCCCGGGAAGTGCTTCGCGCAGGCTATGATGCCCTGCGAGCGGAAGCCGCGCACCTGGGCGGCGACCATGTCGGCGACCAGCTGGGGGTCCGAGCCGAAGGAGCGCCACCTCATCAGGGTTGCCTCAGGGTTGTTCGCGACGTCCGCGACGGGGGCCAGGTCGTTCGTGAATCCCAGGTCATGCAGGTACGACCCGATGTCGGCTGCGACCTCCTCGGCATAGGAGAGGTCGCCCGTCGCGCCGACATCGCTCATGTTGCCTATGGCCGCGATCCCAAACCCGTCGCGGCCGCCGACGCGCAGGACCGTGCCGCCCTCCTCGTCGATGCCCACCAGCAGGGGGATTCCACAGGCCTCGAGCGCGCATTGCTTGGCATCGGCGATCATCTGCGTGGTCTGGTCCGCATCGACGAGGTTGGCGGCAAAGTAGATGATGCCGCCCACCGGCCGCTCCATGATGCCTTACCGCATGACCTCGCCTGTGGCGGTGACCGTCTCGTCGGTGTAGCGGCGCACCAGTGACTCCGGCCTCACGAAGAAGAGCTGGGCGACCTTCTGCTCGGTGGACAGAGAGCGCACAAGACGGGCCGTCTCCACAAGACGGTCCGGGCCCTCGCTCCCACGCGCCTCGCGTTCCGCACCAGACATGCCACGGCCGACCACCTGCACCATGCCCGGCATCACCTTGCGGGAGGCGCCGAACGGCAGGACGCAGCCGGAAAGCCCGGTCAGGACGAGGGCAAGCAGCAACATGGGGGCCAAGGTCGACCGACGCCCCGAAGACGGTCTCCCATCACGGGCCGCGTGGCCGGTCAGGCCGAAAGGCGGCAGACGGCGGAGCATGGAGGACCTGTTGATTGCCAAGGGTGGCTCGCTTTCCATGGGGAACCTGACGAACTGATGATAGCGCTTGCCCAGATGCGCGCCATCCGTTTGGCAAAGGAACTGCCGGGCACGGTACAGGCACAGGCGTTCGCCGCACGCAGAGAAAAAGGCCAGAGAAGCAATCTCTGGCCTCGTGCGATTCCACGGTGGGCAGGTCTCCGGGGGGCCTGCCCCACTTCTTGGGCGTGCGTCGTTCGACCGTCTGGGACGGTTCTCCACGGTCGAACTCTGTGCCTGATGCGGGCTGCATGCGTGACAGCGTCCTGTCACCGTGTCGCCCCATCACCCGAGAGGCTGGCTGTCTTCGCCACTTTCGACCGTGGAGAACCGTCCCAGATGGTCGAATGGTTGGGTTTCGGTTGAAGGAGGGTCACGTTCGCGACCCGGATTCAACCGAAAGGCCCTCCGAGCTGACGTCGGAAGCCGTCAGCCGAATCTCAGGCACTTCATGTATTCGTCAACGGCTTTATCCCAAGCGTTACCGCCTGATACCGCCTCAAGGTCCTCGTCGGAAAGCTCGAAGCCCTCTTCCTTGGCAAGGGCGAGCATCTCCTCGGGCGTCTCGCAGGCGCGGGCCTTCTCCTGCTGTTCGGGGTCAGATCGGCAAGATTCATGGTTCGTCCTTCCGTCTGCGGTCCGAGGCGCACAGGCCTTGTCTTTTGGATGGTAGCACTTGCCTCACGCCGCCCCGGTCCCGATTCGTCGCATCCGGGGACACGTGCATGACGCGTTCCGTGCCGGTCGTGCTAGCGGTCCGAAGGGCAGGGCGTGTGATCGGGGCAGTCCGAGATGCAGTCCCAGCTCACACCGCCAGAGAGGGCGGCGAGCTCGTCCTCGTTGAGCTCGTACCCCTCCTCGCGGGCCAGCATGAGCAGCTCCTCGGGCGTCTTGCAGGCACGGGCCTTCCGCTGCTGTTCGGGGGTCAGGTCTTCGAAGTTCATGGTGCTGTTTCCTTTCTGGTTCGCCCGGGCTGACGTCTCTTCAGCGGTCCGAGCCGTCCACTTTCGCGACCCGGGCCCAACCGGAACATGGTGGGCTTTGACCATCGTAGCAGTAGGGAGACCGCAAGTGGCCAAACCGCTCGGCGATTCGCGATTTGGCACAAGCTGGGGGCCGAATTGGGTGCACATTTTGTACAAACCAGCGGAGGCCTTTGCGCAAAAGAAAAAGGCCAGAGAACATAGCCTCTGACCTCGTGTTTTCTGGTGGGCGATGCTGGATTCGAACCAGCGACCCCATCCGTGTGAAGGATGTGCTCTACCCCTGAGCCAATCGCCCGTAGCAGAAGGAATCTTAGCAGATATCCCCGTCCGATGTGCGCGAGAATCCCTCTTTTCCGAAACTCGTGAAGAAAGTGGGATGCCGGGCGTCACGCGCAGGCAGATGAGGGCCCGGACACCACGCCCGCCCCCCTGACCCGCAAATGTCGACACGGCGCACGCACCAGGGCCTACCTGCGCAACTGATCCCTCACGATCTTGCTGGCGAGCACGAAGGCAACGACCGCGACGATGGCGACAACGGCCGCCAGGCAGAGCTGCGCGACCTGGACCGCCGCGCCGCTGTAGACGAGATAGCCCAGCGTGACTGCAGCCAGCAGCATCAGGGCGACGGACTTGCCGCGAATCTTGGAGGTGTTCGACGGGACGTTGGCCAGAATCGCGCTGCGGACACCGAACACGGCCGACCCAAGGCCCTCGGCGGCCGTGGCCCACGCATCCAGATCCGCCAGGTTGCCCAAGGCAAGCACGACCCCTAGGACGAGAGTTCCCAAGCCCACGAAGAGCGCGGTCAGACACGAGATCTTGAGAAGCTTGCCGTCACCAGTCATCTTATCCTCGATTCTACGAGATACGAATAGAGGCCAGGCGCCTATGCACCTGACCTCGCTGCATTCTGGTGGGCCCAGAGGGATTCGAACCCCCAACCCAGGGATTATGAGTCCCCTGCGCTAACCGTTGCGCCATAGGCCCTTACTGAAAAGGCGACGGCCGAAGCCGCCGCCCTCTAGTTTCTGGTGGAGAATAGGGGGATCGAACCCCTGACCTCATGACTGCCAGTCATGCGCTCTCCCAGCTGAGCTAATTCCCCGTGGGTTGGTGCAAGAGGTATATTACCAAAGTCACGGCCACGGTCAAGCGACAATCTCAACTTTTTTGGAAATTGCTTCGCCGTCACCCCCAGCCCGCAGACAGGCGCGACATTCCGGCTGGTCGGCTGGCGAATCGAAAGGGGTGGCGACCTTTCGGCCTGCCACCCCTTGCGTCTCATGCCATGGCGCGGACGCTACTCGCCGCCGCTGCCGGAGTCGTCGACGGCACCCGAGCCGCCGCCATCGTCGACGAAGTCGGATCCGCTGCCGGAGTCGTCGACCGGCGTATCGGTCGAGGGCGTGCTCGGGGTCGAGGGCGTGCTCGGCGTCGAGGGCGTCGACGGGGTCGACGGGGTCGAGGGCGTGCTCGGCGTCGAGGGGGTCGACGGGGTCGAGGGCGTGCTCGGCGTCGAGGGCGTCGACGGGGTCGAGGGCGCGCTGTAGCCACCCGAGGAGTCGCCGCCGTCGTCATAGGAGTAGTCGTAGCTGTAGTCGTTCGTCACGACAGGCGTGGTGGTCCGGTTGGTGGTCGTCTGGGTCTGGGTCTGTCGCGGAGCGGTCTGTTTGTCGCTCGGAGCCGGCGCCTTTGCCAAGGTCACGATTGCCAGCGCCGCGATCTCGTTACCGTCCAGGTCGGTTGGGACCTCCCCCGCCTTCTCCTCGAGACCGGAGTCCGAGCCCAGCAGCTCGACCATCGTCGGAGAGAGGACATAGCCCCTCGAGCCAGCTATGATGCCATAGCGCTTGCCCGTCTCGCGATCCTCGCCGGGACCCTCGACCGTTGCCAGGTAGGCTTCGCCGGCCGCGTTGCGCACGACCCACGTCAGGTCTTTGAACGGGGCGCCCTCCTCGTCGGGGCCCTGGCCGACCGTCTTGCCGGTCAGCAGGGCAGCAAGGCGGTTGGAGCGCAGGCCCGCCATGTGGGCCAGGGAGTCGGCGTCGACCACGACACCGTCGGGGACCGTGTGGGTCACCAGCACCCTGCCGTCACGCACCTGCACGTCGACTTCGGAGGCGACCAGGGACAGGAATTCGTCATCGACGGAGGGCAGCGTCCCGATGAGCGCCACGATCTTGGAGGCGTTCAGGTCGGCGGTGACGATCTTGACCTTCTCCTTCGGCTCTTCCTGAGGCTCCTCCGGCTCGGGCTCGGGCTCGGGCTGGGGCTGTTCGGCCACAGGCTCGCTGTCATGTCCCCCCAGGATGCGGGGCAGCGCGAACACGCCGATGGAGGCGACCAGCGCAAGGCCGGCGACGCCCGCGATGACGCGTCCCACGACGGCCGACTTGTCGTTCTCTTCCTCGTCCTGGGGCTGCTCCTCCTCGACTTCGTCGAACGTCTGGGGAGCCTCGTCCTCCTCGATGAAGGGGCTGGCCGAGGCCAGGCCGCCGCCACCGATGCCATAGACGTGGAAGCCGTCCAGCTCGGGGTCGACGGCCACGGGCGCGACGGCCTCGTAGGTCACGAAGTCGGACGTGTTGCCGATGTCCATGGTGTCTTCGGTGCGCAGGGACTCTATGGCGGCGTCGGCATCGCTCACCGAGTCGTCGAATGCAACGTCATCATCGAGCAACTCGTTGTACTCGATGGATTGGTTTATCTGCTCAAGCAGGTCATCGCCCATGGCGTAACGCTCCTTTGCCCTAGGGGTGCAAGCTTTTCCATTATGGCATCGACGGGCGGGCATGAGGCCCAAAGACGCAAGTCAACACGCGCACTTCAGACCATCAACGCAATCCGGAAACCCGTTCTGACCCACAAGCGGGGCAAACGAATCGGTCTGCGGCAGACCTGCCGCTTTCAGAGCGGCAGCTGCAGGCACAGTGCGATGAGCAACTGGCCGACGTAGTAGAGCATGAGGTTCGAGACGCGCATCACGAAGCTCTGCCGCGGCCCGAAGGTGTTGAGGATGAGTATGACGTCGCTCACCAGGAACAGCAGCGTGCCTGCGAAGAACATCAGCCAGTGCTGGCTGGGGTCGGCAATCAGCGCCATCAGCACCACGCAGTTGAGCACCGTGATGGCACCGATGTAGAACACGCCGAAGACCTTGAAGGCGACCTGGGCCTCGACATGCGCGAATATCCACCACAGCAGTGCCGCCGCCAACGCGACGCCCAGCACCGTCGCCACCACCGGCCATGCGCAGAAGCGCAGGCATGCGATGATGTAGCAGACGTGCCCGCCCAGAAAGACGAGGATGCCCGTGAGGAAGGCGATCTTGGCCTTGCTGCCCTCGTAGACGTAGCGCAGGTTGAGCAGTACGTCGGCCACCATCCCCAGGACGAGGCCCACCACGACCATGCGCGCATGGTCGGGATCGTTGCACATCAAGGCGCTCAGGATTCCCAACGCGACGAAGAAGGCCGACGCCACTCCCTTGATGACATCGGCGACCAGGTACATCCCCATCTTCTCGATGGCAATGAAGACCGCGGCGATGACCAGGCAGATGGGACACAGGTACAGGTAGCTCATCGTTGCTCCCTTCCCACGTTGAGGGCTTCTACCTGCGATGCTACTCGCCGTGACCGCCTCGGTGGACCTATGCGCGACAGATGGCAGCGCCCTGACCGCCAAGCGTAGGCGGGCAGGGCGCCGTGACCTCGTCCCTATGTGACGGCCGCTAGAGGCGCTCGGAGACGACCCTCTCCGCCAGGTAGGCGGCGACCTCGTCGATCGCGACGTCGGTGCGCTCGCCGGTGGCGCGCTCCTTGACCTCGACGGTCCCGTTCTTCACGCCACGCCTGCCGCAGACGACCTGGTACGGGAAGCCCATCAGGTCGGCATCGTTGAACTTGACGCCGGGACGCTCCTTGCGGTCGTCCACGACGACCTCGATGCCAAGCCCGACCAGCTCGTCGGCGACGCGGCTGGCCGCGTCCCAGACCTCGCCCTTGGCGTCGAGCGGCACGATCTCCACCTCGTAGGGTGCGACGCAGACCGGCCAGATGATGCCCTGATCATCGTGGTGCTGCTCGACGACGGCGGCCAGGGTGCGGCTGACGCCGATGCCATAGCAGCCCATCTGGAAGGGCTTCTCGACGCCGTCCTCGTCCATGAAGGTGGCCCCCATGGCCTCGGAGTACTTGGTGCCCAGCTGGAAGACCTGGGAGACCTCGATGCCGCGGGCGGCATGCAGGGGCTTGCCGCAATGCGGGCAGGCGTCGCCCTCCCTGGCGGAGGCCAGGTCCAGCCACTCGTCGACCTCGAAGTCGCGACCCGGACGGGCGCCCTTGATGTGATAGCCCGCCTCGTTGGCACCGATGAGCCAGCTCTGCGTGTCGCGCAGGGAGACATCGGCCACGATGCGCACGCGCTCGTCTGCGCCGACGGGGCCCATGTAGCCCTTCACCAGGCCATACTCGGCCATCTGCTCCTCGCTCATCACGTCGTAGTGGCCGAAGGCATGCTCGGCCTTGACCTCGTTCAGCTCGTGGTCGCCCGGCAGCAGGCAGAGCACGGGAGTCTCGTCCTCGGCGATGATGGCAAAGCTCTTGCGGCAGGCGCGCTCGGTGACGCCGAGGAAGGCGGCCAGCGAGGCGATCGTCCCCTCGCACGGGGTCTCGATGCGCTCGCAGTCACCTGCCGGGCCCTCGTCGACGGCGATGCCCACGCAGGCGGCCTCGACGTCGGCGGCATAGTTGCAGTCACACCAGACCAGCTCGGCCTCGCCGGCATCCGCCAGGGCCATGTACTCCACCGAGGTGTCCCCACCGATCTGGCCGGAGTCGGCGACGACCGGCAGGGCGCGCAGCCCGCACCGCTCGCATATGCGCGCGTAGGCAGCCTTCTCGTCATCGTAGCTGCGCTGCATCCCCTCGACGGTCGCGTCGAAGGAGTAGGCGTCCTTCATGATGAACTCGCGGCCGCGCATGAGGCCGAAGCGGGGGCGCATCTCGTCGCGGAACTTGTCCTGGATCTGGTAGATCGTGACGGGCAGCTGCTTGTAGGAGCGCAGCTCGTTGCGGACGAGGTCGACGAAGGTCTCCTCGTGCGTGGGGCCCACGACGAAGTCGCGGCCGTGACGGTCCTTGAGACGCAGCAGCTCGGGGCCATAGACGTCCCAGCGGCCGGACTCCTGCCAGATCTCGCCCGGCACGATCATCGGCACCTGGATCTCCTGGGCGCCGATGGCCTCCATCTCCTCGCGGATGACGGCCTCGATCTTCAGCAGCGAGCGCCATGCCAGCGGAAGGTAGCTGTAGAGGCCGGCTGCCGTCTTGCGGATCATGCCGGCGCGCAGCAGCAGCTTGTGGCTGGCCAGCTCCGCCTCGGCCGGGTCCTCCTTCAGCGTGGGGGCGTAGAGCTGGGACATCTTCATATAGTGCTTCATGGGTGCCATATCCTTTCCGCACGCGTCACCGCGCGCATGTTCTGCGTGGAATGCGCCTTCGTCTGCCCGGTATGGGAGCCTACACGCCAAACCGCCGCTCGATCTCGGCGAACAGCTCGTCGACCATCTCGTCCTCGCGCACCTTGCGGATGGGCTCGCCGTTGGCGAAGAGCAGCCCCTGGCCCTTGCCGCAGGCGATGCCGATGTCCGCATCGCGAGCCTCGCCCGGCCCGTTGACCACGCAGCCCATCACGGCGACGCTGATGGGCGCGTTGGTGCGCGAGAGGCGCGAGGAGACCTGCTCGGCCAGGCCTATCAGGTCGACCTGGGTCCGCCCGCAGGTCGGGCAGCTGACGAGCTCCGGATGCAGGCGACGCATGCCCAACGACGAGAGCAGGTCCCAGGCGACGTCGACCTCCTCGACGGGGTCGGCCGTCAGCGACAGGCGGATGGTGTTGCCGATGCCCTCGGCCAGCAGGATTCCCACGCCGACCGAGTTCTTCACCGTGCCCTGGCGCAGGGTGCCGGCCTCGGTGACCCCCAGGTGCAGCGGGATGTCGGGCAGCTCGCGCGAGAGCGCGCGGTAGGTCTCCAGCGTCACCGGCACGGAGTGTGCCTTTGCGGACAGCACGATGTCGGAGAAGCCGCGGCGCTCGAAGTGCTCGACGAAGGAGACCGACGAGGCGACGAGCTTCTCGGGCAGCGTGAGGTCGGTGCGCTCCCCCACGGCGGGGTCCAGCGAGCCGGCGTTGACGCCGATGCGGATGGCGCAGCCCTCCTCTCCCGCCGCGTCGATGACCTCGTCCACACGGTCGAACGAGCCGATGTTGCCGGGATTGATGCGCATGGCCGCGGCCCCGTGCCGCGCCGCGCCGATGGCCAGCCTGTGGTCGAAGTGGATGTCGGCCACGACCGGCAGCGGGGACTCGGCGCAGATGCGCCCGAAGGGGTCGAGCGACGCCTTGTCGGGCACCGTCACGCGAATGATCTCGCAGCCAGCCTGGGCCAGCTGGCGGATCTGCGCGAGCGTCGCCTCCGCGTCCGCCGTCTTGGTGTTGCACATGGACTGGACGCTGACCGGCGCTCCCCCACCGATGGCGACGGACCCGACCATGACCCGCCTGGTCGCGTCGCGCGCAGCTTTGGCGACGACCGAAGGACTGTCGTTGCTCATGGGTATCGCCCCCTCAGCCGATGCCCAGCAGGCGCACGATGTCGTTGCGCACCGCAAAGCAGAAGATGAACAGGAAGAACGCCAGGCCAAGGTAGCTGACCGCGCTCTCGGTGCGTGCCGAGATCGGCTTGCGGGTGATTAGCTGGATGATCTCCAGCAGAATCTTGCCACCGTCGAGGGGCGGGATGGGCAGCAGGTTCATGAAGCCCAGCGACAGCGACACGGCGGCCGCGAGCAGGACCAGGTCGGCGATGCCCGAGGCAGCGGCCTCGGACGCCATGGCGGAGATGCCCACGATCGACGACGACTGGCTGACGACCTCCAGGGTGTGCTGGGGCATGATGATGCGCGCGACGGTGCGCGCGACCAGCGTCACGTAGGACACGGCGACCGACATCGCCTCGGGGAAGGTGGGACGGTAGGTCTCCATGAGGGCGATCACGCCGATCGCATCGACCTTCTGGCCCTCGGGGATGATGACGGTCGTCTCGTAGGTCGCGCTGTCGCGCTCGTAGGCGATCCTGATGTTGCCGCCCGCCTCGAGGCTGCGGTCGATGGCCTCGCAGAGCGTGACCCATGAGGTGACCGTCTGGTCACCGACCTGGAGGATGCGGTCGCCCGCCTGCAGGCCCGCGGCCTGGGCATACGAGTCCTCCGCCACGTCACCCAACACGTTCGAGTTCGCGTTGACCTCGACGCCGGAGGTCATCAGCGACCCCACCACCAGCACGAATGCCAGGGCGATGTTGACGGCGGGCCCGGCAGCCAGCGTGACCAGCCGCGCAAGGAAGCCCTTGCCGCGATAGGTGTGGGTGGTCTCGTCCGCCAGGAACGCATCGGCATCCGAGACGGGACGCGGCGCGCCGGCATCGGTCGTCCCGGAGCTGGCGAAGTCGTGGCCCGCATCGTACTCGGTCAGCATGCCCGCGTCGCGGCGCAGTGTCTCGAAGGCCGCGGGATAGTCCGACTGCCAGGGGTGCTCGCCGCGCTCGGGGTCGAAGTAGGGCCTGATGGAGCCCATGTCGGCCAGGACCGCCAGGATGTCGTAGGCGCGATCCTCCTCTATCCCCAGCTCGCGAGCCAAGTCGCTGGCCAGGACGCGACCCTCGCGCTGCACGATGCCCAGCGCCGGAGCCAGCAGGTCGTCGAGGTTGCCCTCCATGCCGCAGATGCGGTTGTACCCGCCCAGCAGGATGGGCGTGACGCCGAACTCGGTGCCATAGCGGGGGGACTTCGTCGACAGGTGGTAGCGGAACGGCAGCCCCAGGAAGAACTCCGTCACGCGCATGCCGAAGGCGCGGGCGGCCAGGAAGTGCCCGCCCTCGTGCGCGCCGACCAGCAGGGACAGCACCAGCAGTCCCCAGAACACTGCCGAGAGGAACGACGTGATAAAGCTCATTGCATCACTTCCGCAAGCGCGGCACGCGCATCCTCGCGTGCCTTTCGATCGATCTGGTCCAGTTGCCCGAGGCTCTCGACCCGCTGGACGTCATGCGCCTCGACCACCGTGCGTACGATGCGCTCGATGTCGAGGAAGCCGCACGCATCCCGCCGGAAGGCCTCGTTGGCGACCTCGTTGGCGGCATTGAGGACGCAGGGCATCGTGCCCCCGACACGGCCCGCCTCGCGTGCCAGCGCCAGGCAGCCGAAGCTCTCCTCGTCCGCCTCGCCGAAGGTGAGCGGCGGCTCCGCACACCAGTCCATGCGCGGGGAGGGCGTCTCCCAGCGCTCGGGATAGCTGAGGGCGTATTGGATGGGGATGCGCATGTCGGAGGGCCCCAGCTGGGCGATGGAGGATCCGTCGACGAACTCGACCATCGAGTGGATGCGGCTCTGGCGCTGCACCAGCACCCGCACGTCGTCCACGTCCACCTCGAAGAGGTGATGGGCCTCCAGGACCTCGAACCCCTTGTTCATCAGCGTCGCGGAGTCGATGGTGATCTTGGCCCCCATCAGCCATGTCGGATGCGCAAGGGCATCGGCGGCCGTGACATGGGCCAGTTCGGAGCGGCTCCTGCCGTAGAAGGGACCACCCGAGCAGGTCAGCCACAGCCTGTGGATGTCACGGGCGCGCTCCTCCACCAGGCTCTGGAATATCGCGCTGTGCTCGGAGTCGACCGGTATCAGCATGCCGGGGCGTGCCAGCGGCATCAGGAGGTCGCCGGCGACGATGATGGACTCCTTGTTCGCATAGGCGAGGACCTTGCCCGCCGCGAGCGCGCGATAGCCCGCCTTGATGCCCGCGGCACCGACCAGGGCGTTAACCACGCAGTCGACGTCGGGCAGCTCGGCCAGGTCGGCCAAGGCGTCGTCGCCGACGGTCAGTTCGCAGCCGTCGGGCAGCTCGGAGAGGATGGGGTCGGCCGCATGGGCCGTGTCTGCCACGCAGGCGTGACGCGCGCCGAACTCGCGCGCGGCCGACACGAGGGCATCGGTCGAGCCGTAGACCGACAGGGCGACGACCCTCACCTTGTCCGCATGCTGGCGGCAGACGTCCAGCGTCTGGGTGCCAATCGAGCCCGAGCATCCCAGCACGGCGACCCGCAGCGGCCTTGGGCGAGGACTGCGAGGTGCGGTGTCCTCGAAGATGCTCACAGGATTCCTCCCAGCCGCAGCAGGACGTATGCGGTCATGCAGCCGAACAGCAGCGCGTCGCTGCGGTCGAGCATGCCACCATGCCCCGGCAGGAGGCTGCCCGAGTCCTTGACGGCAAAGCCGCGCTTGATGCGCGACTCGAACAGGTCTCCCAGCACGCCGGCCAGGCCGACCAGCAGGCCGAACGGAATCGCGTAGATCAGCTTGATGCCACGAACCTTCAGCACGGACATCAGCACCCAGATGAGCACGCAGGAGACCAGGCCACCCCAGAATCCCTCGAAGCTCTTGTTGGGCGAGATGCGCGGAGCCAGCTTGTGGCTGCCAAAGCGCGAGCCGACGAAGTAGGCCATTGCGTCGTTCAGCCAGATGGAGCCCATGACGCCGAAGGTGAGGAGGAACCCCTCGAAACCGGGCGTGCTGTAGCGTATCGACGTGATGGCGGAGAAGGCAAACCCGCAGTAGACGGGAACGAGCACCGTCATGGCGACGTCGGTGAAGGAGACGCGGGGCACGTAGATGTACCACACGGCACAGGCGATGAGCAAGAGGGCGGTCACCAGCGTCGCGCCACCACGCACCGGTGCCAGTGGCAGCAGCGGGTAGAGCGCCGTCACGACCAGCGCGATCATCTCGTTCGGCTGTCGCCCGGACCCGCGCAGCAGCCGCAGCAGCTCCCAGGCGCAGAGCGTCCCCATCACCGAGACGACGACGGCCGTCGCGGCGACGCCGACGTACAGGCAGCCCACGATGGCCACCGCATAGGCGGCACCGACGATCGTGCGGACCAGCAG
The DNA here is from genome assembly GCA_902778135.1 of uncultured Coriobacteriaceae bacterium. Taxonomy (GTDB): domain Bacteria; phylum Actinomycetota; class Coriobacteriia; order Coriobacteriales; family Atopobiaceae; genus UBA1367. Next base: position 213,234 of record CACYWP010000001.1, on the reverse strand, counting down.
CTTGCTCGTTCCCTCAGGCTTTGCGTCACTCATCGGTTGATCACTCCCCCAAACCTGCGGTCCCTGCCCTGGAATGAGCGGATGGCGCGCAGGAACTCCCAACGGTCGAAGTCGGGCCAATACATGTCGGTCACGTAGAACTCGGTGTATGCCAGCTGCCAGAGCAGGTAGTTGGACAGGCGCAGCTCGCCCGAGGTGCGGATGAGCAGCTCCGGGTCGGGCATGCCCGCCGTGTAGAGCTGCGACGAGACCATGGCCTCGTCGATGTCCGCGGGATCGAGCGTCCCTGCGCTCGCCCGCTCGGCCAACGTGCGGCAGGCACGCGTCATCTCGGCGCGCGAACCGTAGTTGACGGCCAGCGCGAAGGTCATCCCCGTGTGGTCCGCGGTCTCGTCCAAGCCCTGCTGGAAGACGTCGAAGGTCTTCTTGGGCAGCGCCGTCAGGTCTCCCAGGAAGCGCAGGCGAACGTTCTCCTGGTGGAACAGCGGGAGCTCCTTCACCAGGGTCGTCGCGAACAGGTGCATCAGCAGCTCGACCTCGCGCTGCGGGCGCTTCCAGTTCTCGGTCGAGAAGGCATAGACCGACAGCGCGTCGAGCCCCAGCCTCACGCTCGTGGTGACGGTCTCGCGCAGCGAGTCGACGCCTGCGACATGTCCCTTCGAACGGTCCAGCCCGCGAGCCTGTGCCCAGCGGCCGTTGCCGTCCATGATGATGGACACGTGTGAGGGAATGCGCCCGAGGTCTATGTCCTCGAGCGCAATGTCGTCACGCGATGGCGAGAAGTAGGCCCGGAGCAGGTCTTCGTCTCTCTCCAACTTAGATCTCCATTACCTCGGCGGCCTTGGCCTTCAGCAGCTCGTCAACGGACTTGGTGTACTCGTCGGTCAGCTTCTGGATGGCCTTCTTCTCGCGCTTGACGTCGTCCTCGGTCAGCTCGCCGTCCTTCTCGGCACGCTCTGCCTTCTCGTTGGCGTGACGGCGGGCGTTGCGCACCGCGATCTTGCCCTCCTCGGCATACCTGTTGCACTCCTTGACCAGCTCCTTGCGGCGCTCCTCGGTCGGCTTGGGGAACGGCAGGCGGATGGTGATGCCGTCGTTGGAGGGGGTGATGCCCAGGTCGGAGTCCATGATGGCCTTCTCGATGGCGCGCAGGGACGTCTTGTCCCAGGGCTCCACCAGCAGCATGGAGGCCTCGGGGACCTTGACGCCGGCCAGCTGGGTGATGGGGGTGGGCACGCCGTAGTAGTCGACCCTGATGCCGTCCAGCACGTGCGGGTTGGCGCGGCCGGTGCGGACCCGGGCGAAGTTGGCCTTGAGGGCATCGATGGCCTTGTCCATGCGACGCTTGGCAGAATCGGTGTACTCGCTCATAACCTGGACTCCTCGCTATTCGTTGATGCGTTGTCAGAATCGTACCTACCCGCAGACGCCATGTCCTGCGAGATCGTTCCTCACTCGAGGTTTTCGACGACCGTCGTGCCTACCGCCTCGCCCCGCAGCGCCCGCACGATGGCCCCGTCCTGCTCCATGTTGAACACCATGATGGGCATGTTGTTGTCCTGGCACAGTGCCGTCGCCGTGGCGTCCATCACCTGCAGGCGCTTCTTCAGCACCTCGCGGTAGGTGATGACGTCGAACTTCTTGGCGTCGAGGTGCTTGACGGGATCCTTGTCATAGATGCCATCGACCTTGGTGGCCTTCATCAGCACGTCCGCACCGATCTCGCAGGCGCGCAGCGCAGCGCAGGTGTCGGTCGTGAAGTAGGGGTTGCCGGTGCCGGCCGCGAAGATGGTGATGCGCCCCTTCTCGAGGTGGCGGATGGCGCGGCGGCGAATGTAGGTCTCGGAGATGGCATGCATCTCTATCGCGCTCATCACGCGGCAGTCGAAGCCGTTCTTCTCGAAGCAGTCCTGCAGCGCCAGGGAGTTGATGACCGTGGCCAGCATGCCCATGTTGTCGCCCTGCGCGCGGTCCATGCCCTCGGCGGCACCCTCGAGACCGCGATAGATGTTGCCTCCACCCACGACCACGGCGATCTGGACGCCGTCGTCATAGGCTGGCTTGATCTGCTCGGCAATGCGCTGCGGCACCTCCGGATCGATGCCGAAGTAGCGGCTGCCCATCAGCGCTTCGCCCGAAAGCTTGAGCAGGACGCGTCTGTATTTGTAGTCTGCCAAGAGACCCTCCTTCTCCCTGTGCCGCACGAGGCGACACGCAGTATCCAAAAGAGTGTAGCAAAGGCCGTGTGCCCTCCCCCTCACAAGAGCTGCGAGCAGACAGCAACACCATGTGAGAGGTCATGACCCCTTCGATGCCCATGGACGCCGCGACCAGCGGGTTCGGCCAAGGCCACGCCATCGTGGCCGACCCCCTGGTCGGGCCGACCCGCGTCCGAGGCATGAAAAAGGGGCCGACACCTCCGTGCCGGCCCCCGTCTGCTGCGATGCGAGTCTTACTCCTCGCCGAAGTTGTAGCGCAGGAAGGAGACGACCTTGATGTCGTCGCCCAGCTCCTTGGCGACCTTGGCGGCCAGCTCGCCGACGGTCACGTTGCTGTCCTTGACGAAGACCTGCTCGGTCAGGGCGCGCTCCTGGAAGAACTTCTTCAGGCGGCCGTTGACGATGCCATCCCAGAACTTCTCGGGACGACCGGAGTCGGCAGCCTGGGCACGATAGATCTCCTTCTCGTGCTCGATGACGTCCTCGGGGATGTCCTCACGACGGGCGGAGATGGGGTCGGAGGCGATGACCTGCATCGCGACGTCGTGCGCGAAGGTCTTGAAGTCGTCGTTGTCGGCAGTGGCGGCGTTGTCGAAGGAGAACTCGACGAGGCAGGCATGCTTGCCGTCGTGGTGCACGTAGCTGGCGATGGCGCCGTTCTCGACCGTGGTGCGGACGAAGCGGACGACCTTCTGGTTCTCGCCGATGACGAAGATGCTCTCCTTGAGGGCCTCGTCGACGGTGCCGTCGTTCATCGGGCAGGCCATGAAGGCCTCGACGTCTGCGGGGTCGCACTCGGCGACGACCTTGGCGAGGTCGTTCACGAAGCCCTTGAACTTGGCGTTGGTGGCCACGAAGTCGGTCTCGCAGGAGACCTCGATGAGGGAGCCGACCTTGCCGTCCTCGCTGATGTAGGCGGCGATGGTGCCCTCGTTGGTGTCGCGGCCGGCCTTCTTGACGGCCTTGGCGAGGCCGTTGACGCGCAGGACGTCGATAGCCTTGTCGATGTCGCCGTCAGCCTCGACGAGGGCCTTCTTGCACTCCATCATGGGGGCGTCGGTGATCTGGCGAAGCTCCTTGACCATAGCGGCGGTTACCTGAGCCATTGGTGGTTCCTCCTTGGGGAAGTCGTTGGTATGCGTGCGTGCGTTACTCGGCTGCGGGGGCCTCGACCTCGACGGCCGGGGTGGTCTCGCCGGCGGCCATCTCGGCCTCGGAGATCTGCTCCTTGCCGGAACCGGCCAGGACGGCGTCGGCAACCAGCTCGCACATCAGGTTGACCGAGCGGATGGCGTCGTCGTTCGCGGGGATGCCGTAGTCGATGACGTCGGGGTCGGAGTTGGTGTCCAGCAGGCCCACGACGGGGATGTGCAGGCGGTTGGCCTCCTTGATGGCGATCTCCTCGCGCTTGGTGTCGACGACGAAGATGGCCTGCGGCAGGGCATGCATGTTGCGGACGCCGCCGAGGTTGCGCTGCAGCTTCTCCAGCTCCTTGGTCAGGACGGCCTGCTCCTTCTTGCCGCGGGCAGCCATGCGGCCGTCGGCGACCATGGCCTCGAGCTCCTCCATGCGGTCGATGCGGGAGCGCATGGTGACGAAGTTGGTCAGCATGCCGCCCAGCCAGCGCTGGTTGATGTAGGGCATGTCGCAACGGTCGGCCTGGGTGGCGATGGGCTCCTGGGCCTGCTTCTTGGTGCCGACGAACAGGACGCTGCCGCCCTTGGAGGCGGTGTCCTTGAGGAAGCTGTAGGCGCGGTCGGCGTCGATGACGGTCTGCTTGAGGTCGAGGATGTAGATGCCGTTGCGCTCGCCGAAGATGTAGGGCTTCATCTTGGGGTTCCAGCGGCGGGTCTGGTGACCGTAGTGGCAGCCGGCCTCGAGCAGGGTCCTGATGTTGATCTTCACAGCCATGTTCTAACCTCCTGTGGTTGGTCCTCCGCATGGGGTCTGCCCCCTCCTGCCACCCGAGACTCGGCTGTGTGCCTCGGGCACCGTGGCCTTGGGGTCGCCCACGCGTGCGAATTGATGCCGTGCGGATGCACAGCAATCGAGAAGTATACCAGCAAGCGCGCCCTTGTGTCGAGCTGAACGAGTTCTGTCGAAAACACACAAGCTGCACAGGACCCACAGGACGTGCGGCCCCGAACCCGCCCGGGGGCACGCGGCCCCTGGCGGCTCCTATGAGGCCGGCCGTCGCGCGCGGCACGGCGGGAGCGGGGACCTAGCGAGCGTCAGCGAGCGATTCCGCAGCTGCCGCGTCGTGCGAGGAGGGCGTCCCTGCCCGAGGGGAGCCGGCAGGGGCTGCGTGCCCCCGGGCGGGTTCGGGGTCGCCTAGCGCGAACCTTCCGTCCAATCCTCCCCGCCTCCCGGATTGGGGCGGTAGCGGTCGAGGTAGGACTGGAAGCGCTCGTCCGTGACCGACCCGATCCCCTCGACGCCCACCTTGTCGAAGGCATCGGCGACGGCCTTGAGCTGCTTCTTCGTAAACCCGTTGCGCCACGCCGCCGCATAGGTGCAGCCGCGTGCGTCGGAGAAGGTCGAGTCGGTCTGCAGCGTCCGGATGGCCCGATAGAACACCTTGGCCCATCGCTCGCTCGAGATGCCCCTGAGGCGCGAGTCGTTCATCATGAGATAGGCCGCGTGGCTGAAGATGGTGCTGTTGAGGTGCACGCCTCCATAGTCCCCCGTCCCGCGGTAGCGAGAGCCATACGTCGCGGCGCAGGGCTGGTACGATCCGTCGACCTCGTAGCCGTAGTCGGCCGGATCCGCCATCGAGCGCATGTCGCCGCCCGTGTCCTCGGAGTGCATCCATCGGCCATAGCCGCTCTTGCCCTCGATGAGGCTACCCATGACGTCGGCAAGACCCTCGTTCAGGGCTCCCTGCTCGCCGGAGCTCAGCGGGCAGGCGTGGCTGTCGTCCATGCCTCCCAGGACGTAGAAGATGACCGCGTGGGTGTACTCGTGGCCCGCGACGTCAAGCGCCTTGGTCAGCCCTCCCCTGTCGCCGAACTCGAACTGCTGGGCGATGTAGTTCCATCCCGCGTTCTCCCAGTTCTTGCGCCCATAGCTGACCCTGACCACCATGCCATCGCCATCGGGGGCCCGAAGCCCCAGGTTGAACCAGTAGAAGTCGAAGGCCGAGCGGATGTTGGCGGTGACGGACACGGCCGTCCGGCTGAACGACGTGCCCTTGACGACCTTCCCGGGATAGGTGAAGCTCCCGCGGTCGATCAGCCTGTCCCACAGGTTGTCGTAGGTGTACTCGAACCGATAGGTGACGATGCACCTCAGGGCGTCGTTGAGCATGTAGGTGCCATTGCGGTCCCTGTGGACGCCCAGCACGCGATACGACCCCAGCTCGTCCATGGCCCTGATGCTCGTGGGGGTCCATGAGTTGCTCGTGGACGCGGCAGCCAGTGACAGCGCCTCGCCGGAAATCGACCTGGTCACCTCGCCAGCCGTTCCCCGTTGGCCGTTGGCCCTGACGAAGTAGGTCCCGTTGACGACCGGAAGGTACTCCACGTCCTGGCGGTCGGGACCGTAGAGCTCCGCCTCGTCGAGGCTCTCCACCTCGGTCACGACGCCGTCGTCATCCCCCGCGAGGTCGAGGGGCTCCCCGTCGTCTCGTCGGGCGTCGCTGACGACGACCTGGTAGACCAGCTCGGGCTCGACCCCCTCGTCGACGGCATCTATGACGAGGTTCGTCTCGTACGACAACTCGACCTCGTCGGCCATGTCGCCGAGGTCGGCACGCACCGACGATGCGACGGCCGCCTCCGCGGAGGCCTCGTCGATGCCAGGCTGGGTGTCAACGCCCAGGATGTCGGGGTCGTAGGAGGAGTAGAGGCCGCTGACCAGGCCGTCGTCGCCCACCGACATCACGATCTGCGAGCCGTACACCGCAACCCCATCGACCATCGGGGCATACCGATAGACGCACTCGCCATCCTGGCCATCTCTGACCTCGGCCTTGCCGATGCGCGTCGCGTCGACATGGAAGCCCGGACCGAAGCAGGGCGCCAGGTCGTTCAGCACGGCGGCCGCGCCCCATTCGTCATGGACGCGCGTCTCGGTGAAGGTCCCCACGATAGTGCGCGGCGTCCCATCCTCGTGCAGCGAGACGGTCGGCTCCCCGAGCCCCGTTGGGTCATCATCCAGCCTCTCCGGGTCCACCCCATAGAAGCCCACGCCCTCGTTGCGCCAGCCATGGCGGGAGACCAGCACGTCACGCTCGGACTCGCTTGTCGTGTAGTGATGCTGGCCCTTCTTCAAGCGGCCGTTGTAGAGCCTGTAAAGCGGCAGGGACGCCTCGTCGTCCGCCGCGGCGGAATGGAACGCGACGACCTCCTGCCTCCACCCGAACTGGTTGACGAGCATGTCGCGCTCATTGGCTTTGCTGGTGTAGTGATGGTCGCCCAGGCCCTTGTTGTAGAGGCGCCAGACCGGGGCGCCCTCGCCTGCCGGTGGCGCATACCAACCGACGCCCTCGGCGCGCCAGTCGGCATACGCGCCCTTCCCGCAGGCATCGTATTCGGCCTGCGACGTGGTGTAGAGGTGCTCGGAGGTCTTGGTGTTGTACATCCGGTAGACCGTCACGACGTCGTCCGCGAACGCCACCGTCGGCGTCAGCATCGCCGCCAGGAGGGCGAGCGCCAGCAGCACCGGATGTCTCTTGACTGGGAACCTGCGCATTCCCTGCTCCTCACTCGCAAACCTCGACGGCCGCAGGATTCGTCCGACTAGACGGCCAGCCATGCGGTTCGGCTGACCATCCCCGCCTACGTCTTGTTGGCGCGCCACCTGTCCTCCTTCGATATGCTGACGTTGAGGTCGTCATCCACCGACAGCGAACACACCACCCAGCACCTGTTCGGGGCGCTGGCACCGCTGTAGGAGGTCTCGTAGCTGCCGATGTTGGTCGTGCGCTCCAGCGAGCCGTTGCGATACGTCAGCTTGTCGACCCGTACCGTGGCGTTCCAGAAGCGGTAGTTGAACGACTGGTCCCATGCGCAGAGGTAGAACGTTCCAGGCGCGAGGTCCATCGTCACCGTCTCGGTGGTGCCCCGCGGGTTGGGCGTCGGGTTGCTGTCGTGGGAGAACACCTTGGCGGAGCTCCCCGATCCCGTGTAGAAGTACCCGTCCAGGTCCGCCGCGGCGTTGCTGCCCGCGCTGGTCCATGTCAGGGTCGCCTTCACCTTGTAGGTGATGTCGTCCACGGGCTCGTCTCCCCCGTCGTCATCGTCGACGTAACCCTCGTCCCAGGGACACTCGTTGGACCACTCGTTGACATAGGTGAACGTCGCGGCAAGGTTCTCGTCGACGTCCATGCGATAGATGGTCCACCACGTGCCGGGCGTCGGCGTCTTGTTGGGGCCGAAGCTCGCGAGGACCTCGGCTGGGTCGGAGTCGTAGACTCGCACGTTGGCCGTCCAGTTGCGATACTCGTGATCGAAGTCGTGCACGCAGAAGAAGTAGGTGCCGGGCTTGTCGTAGTGCATGCGCACCAGCTCGCTGCCCTTCTGCCCGGCCCCGGTGTCCTCGATGGCGGACACGGTGAGGGCCTCGCCGTTGTCGTACCAGGCATAGAAGTAGGCGTCCAGGTCGATGTCGGCATGCGAGGGACTGGCTGGGCTGCTCCAGCTGACCAGCGAGTTGACCGTGGTGTCCCTGCCGATGCCCACCGCGTCGAACGCGTCGATGATGGCCTGTAGGCGCTGGCCGGTGAACCCCCTGCAGATGGCCGACATGATGACCGCGCTGCGCGCGTCCTTGAAGCTTGCGTCGACGGACAGGTAATGGAGCGAGCGGTAGAACACGCGCGCCCAGGTGTCGCGGCTGACGCTGCGGGTGCGCGCGTCGGTCATCATGAGGTAGGCCGCGTGGTTGAAGATGCTGCTGTTGGTGTGGACGCCGCCCCAGTCGTGGTTGCCATCCTCGGGGTCGGTGCAGCGCTTGCTGTAGTGGTCGGGGTCCCCGAAGGCCCCTGGGTTGCTGAAGGACCGGCTCGTCTGCGTGCTGTCCTCGGCATAGGCCCATCGCCCGTCTCCGTCCTTGTTCTCGATGAGCATGCCCATGATGTCGGCATAGGATTCGTTGAGTGCGCCAGACTCCCCCCGGTAGGAGAGCCCCGCGGGGACGAAGTCGCCGTTCTCGTCACTGGTCCTGATCACGTTCTCGATGACCGCGTGGGTGAACTCGTGTCCCGACACGTCGAGTGCCTGGTAGAACGCTCCCAGGTCCCCGTAGATGATCTGCCCGCAGCCGGGAACCCAGCAGGCGTTCCACCAGTCGTCGACGTAGTATCCGATCCGGATCTTGCCACCCCTGCCGTCATAGGAGCGACGCCCCAGCACGTCGAGGTAGAAGTCGTATATCTCCTCGTAGTCGCCGAGCAGGGTGATGTCGAGCGCCCCGAAGTAGGAGTCGCCGAAGTTGACGGCCCTGCCGGGCAGCAGGCCGTAGTTGACGCTCTGGCTGCCATCGTCGTTCCAGACGATGGTGCCGTCCGCCAACGAGTAGACCTGGATGTCGCGCTCGAGGTCGTAGTAGAGCGTGTGACGGTCGATGGTGCGCGCAAACCACGCGCAGGAAACACCGCGCATGTCACCCCGCAGGTCCCTCCCCCAGACGTTCACCGGCGAGAGGATGCTCGCCTCCTTCAGCCCATCGAGCACGCGATGGATCTCGCCGGCCTCATGGTCTCCGCCGAGGTCGTCGTTTGCCAGCACGTGGTAGGTACGGTCCACCACGGCGAGCCTGGCAGCCGACGCACCGGAGGCGTCCGGTCCGGCGAAGGTGGTCTCGCCGTCCACATCCCCGGCGTCCTGGGAGGTGTCTATCTGGTAGCTCTCGTCGTCGGCATAGGTGAGGTTCGTCGCCCGGACGGCCCAAACCAGGGCGGGAACGTCCTCATAGCCGATGGCGTCGATGGCGAGATAGGCCGAGAGGTCCAGCTGCGAGGCGTCGAACCCCGCGCCGAACTCCGAGGCGAGACTTTGCCGCACCACGGCAATCGCGTCGCCCTCGTCGATCAGCGTGTCGAAGCCCAGCCAGTCAGTCCTGGGATTGTGGGCGTTGAGCAGCCCCGTCATGTTCCCGTCCTCGTCGGTCGAGATGACGATCTGGGAGCCGATGACCGGAATGCCATCGATTGCCTGCGTGTAGCGATAGAAGTACTCGCCGTCGCCCGAATCGTCGGTCACATGCTGGGCGTCGATCTGCTCGGGACTCGCCCAATACCCCTCGCCCAGCACCTCGTACAGGCGGTTGAGCTCGTCTGCGGCGTCCTGCTCGTCACAGATGGGCTCGTCGGTCGTCGGGCCTATGATGGCGCGGGGGGTGTCGTCGGCATGCCAGATGACCTCGATCTCGCCGTCGTCGACCATCTCCTGGAGCTCGTCCCGCTCGAGCCATTCGCCGTCCTCGTCCCCTCCGTCGCCGTCGTCCCAGGTCTCGGGATCGATGCCATAGAAGCCTACCTGCTCGTAGCGCCAGCCGTGGCGTGCCACCAGCGCGTCCCGCTCGTTTGCGTTGCTGGTGTAGTGATGCTGCCCATGCTTCAGGCGTCCGTTGTAGAGGCGGTAGAGTGGCACCGCGCCGTCCCAGTCCTCGTCGGCCGTCTGGAAGGCGACGCCCTCCAGACGCCAACCGTGCTTGTTGACCAGCGAGTTCCTCTCGCCTGCGTTCGAGGTGTAGTGGTGGTCGCCGAGGCCGGGGTTGTACAGGCGCCACACGGGGTCACCCCAGCCCTGCGGTGGCGCATACCAGCCGATGCCCTCGGCGCGCCAGTCGCGATAGGCCCCCTTGCCGCAGGCGTTGTACTCGGCCTTTCCCGTGGTGTAGAGGTGCTCCGACGTCCTGGTGTTGTACATGCGGTAGACCGGCACCAGGTCATCGGCCAGCGCGGGTGTGGTGACGAGGATGCTGGCAACCAGGGAGACAAGCAACGCGAGAACGCGAGACCAGCGAGTACGGCAGTTCATCGACGACCTCGTTTCGACGGAGGCGACATATCCTCCCTCCACTTTAGAACGGTTTGCCCGCCTGCCACCTGTCCACTTTGCCAAACGTTGGGTTCAGGTCCTCGTCCACATCCATCCTGAAGACGGTCCACCAGGCCTCCTTGTCCAGGTAGCCCTCGGTCTTGAACGTCGCCAGCGTCGTGTGCGCACCGCCATCTGCCACAAGAACGTCCGCATCCCACTTCGAGAATTCCGTGTTGCTGTTGACCACGAAGTAGTAGGACCCTGGCTCGTCGAACGTGAAGGGCATCACCGCGCTGCCGGTATAACCGGGCAGGGTGTCGTCAGCCCGCTGGGAGTGGACCGTGCCGCCGCTGTCCCGCCACCAGATGTAGGCATCCAGGTCGACCTCCTCGTGCATGGTCGCCACGCTCGTCCACGTCAGCGAGACGAAGATGGTCTGGTTCGAGGGTTCGGGCGTCGGCGTCGGGGCATCGGGGTCCGGCTGTGGCCCATAGGCTTGCTCGGGCAGCCCGACCTCGTCGAACGCATCCTTGACCGCCTGAAGCTCGCTGTCAGTGAAGCCTTCGAGACGCGCTGACGAGATGATGCTGCCCCGCGCATTGCCCAGGCGCGCATTTGACGGCAGCCTGAACATCGAACGGTAGAGCACGTGCGCCCATCGGTCGTCGTCGACACGGCTGGTGCGCGCGTCCACCATCATCAGATAGAGGGCATGGCTGAGGATGGTGCTGTTCACGTGCACGCCGCCATTGTCGTGGCCCTCGTCGATCTGGCCCACATAGCGGTCGTCGTAGTCCGTGCGATAGGGCTCCTCGCCCTCATCGTAGGAATCCGAGTAGAGCTGCGGTGAGTCCAGCCCCCGCGCGACCGTGCCACTGTCCTCCGCCATCCACCAGCGGTCGAACTCTATGAGGTGGTCCCATTCCCTCGTCTGCTTGTAGCGCCACTCGATGAGACTGCCCATGATGTCGCCGTATCCCTCACCCACGGCACCCGCCTCGCCGTAGTCGAGTATCCGTTGGCCACCGCTGTGCTCCGTCGCACAGTCGATGACGCCATGGGTAAACTCATGGCCCACCACGTCAAGGCAGCCTGCATAGCCGTCGGACGACCCAAGGCTCATGATCTGGTACTCATGGCTCCAGAAGGGGCTCCCGTCGGACAGCTCGGAGATGCCTATGTGGATCTCCCCGCCCCTGTTGTCAAAGGAGAGGCGGCCAAGCACCTCGTTATAGAAGTCGAAGGCTTCCTCGACGTTGGCGTGCGCCGAGGCTTCCAAGGGTTCGGGCCGCTTGGCAAAGGCGACCAGCTCCTGGTCGGGAGTTGACTGCTCGCTCTCGTACTCCAAGCGGTACGTGTCGATGCCCTTCTTCGTGTCCTGCAGGTAGTACAAGTTGAAGGGACCACCATACGTGACGTCCAGGGTGCGCGTCTGCCCCAACAGGTCGGTGGCATCGACCTGGGCGGGTGTCCTCCCAGCGGCGGACAGGCTCTCCAGCCCCTGGTCGTTCGAGAACGAGCGGCGTATCTCTCCAGCCTCCCCCACCGTGTCGTTCGCGTAGACGTAGTAGGTACGCGACATGAGGCCCCGTCGCTTCGCCGCAGTCATGAAATCGAGTGTAGGCGCGTTTGGCGCCTCCAAGTCGAGCAGGTAGTTGGCGACCCGCACCACGTAGACCAAGGCCGGCGGCTCGTCCAGCTCGGCGGCATCCACGGCCAGCTCGCAGCTGCAGACGAGATCGTCCTCCGTCGGCACGATGCCCCACGAATACCCCAGGTCCTCGAAGACGGCGCGCTTTGCCTGCTGCTCGCTGATGGTCCGCTCGTCACCGCCCCACTTGACGCGCGGGATGTAGGTGTTGAACAGCCCCGTCACCGTCCCATCGGAGTCCGTCGCAACGACGACCTGCGAGCCGATGATGGGCAGGTCGCCAAACAGCGGCGCATACCGGTAGAGGACCTCGAAGTCGCCATCGCCGATCTCTGCCACGCTGACGTCCATCTCGGCATCCACGTCAATGTCCCAGATGATGCCCAGCACCGGTGCCATGCGCTCGATGAGCAGCGCGGCATCGGCCTTGCCGTTCACGGGTTCGCCGACAAAGGTGCCGTCTATCGTGCGCAGCAGGCCGTTGTCGTGGAAGTCGACCTCGATGACACCCGACGCGTCCAGCCGCTGCAGGTACTCGTCGGTGATCTCGCCATCGTCCCAGTATGCGGGGTCGAGGCCATAGAAGCCGACCTGCTCGTAGCGCCAGCCGTGCTTGGCCACCAGCGCGTCGCGCTCGCCCGCGCTTGCCGTGTAGTGATGCTGCCCGCGACGGAGGCGTCCGTTGTACAGGCGGTAGAGGGGCACGTTGAGGGAGTCGTCCGCATCCGCGGAGTAGAAGGCCACCTGCTCGAAGCGCCAGCCGTGCCTGGCAACCAGGGTGTCGCGTTCGCCGGCACTCGTGGTGTAGTGGTGGTCCCCGCTCCTGCGATTGTACAGGCGATAGACCGGGCTGCCCTCGTCCGCGGAAGGCGCATACCAGCCGATGCCCTCCGCGCGCCAGTCGCGATAGGCCCCCTTTCCACAGGCGTTGTACTCGGCAGCTCCGGTCGTGTAGAGGTGCTCCGAGGTCTTGGTGTTGTACATGCGATAGACCGGCACCAGACGGTTCGCGGCCTGCGCCGACGTCGGCGTGGCAAGCCATGAGACCATGGCGAGAGCCAGGACCCAGACGACATGGGCCAAGCGGCGGGCACCCCTCATGCGCACCTCCCGGACATGCATATGAACTGAATGACACACACTATAGCAAGAGCAGCCAGCGAAACCACGCTGGCATCGCATCGGTGGTCGTCGGACAGGCTGGCCCACCCTCTGGCATCCGTCGTGTCGAAAGGACCGGATGCGCCGCTACTCCCCCCGCGGATGCGCCTGACGGGTGGCCTCCTTCAGGCGGTCGACCGAGAGGTGCGTGTAGATCTGGGTGGTCGAGAGGCTCTCGTGACCCAGAAGCTCCTGGACGCTGCGCAGGTCGGCACCGCCGCCCAGCAGCTCCGTGGCATAGGTGTGCCTCATCGCATGCGGCGTGATGCCCTCGTCCAGTCCGGCGAGACGGGCATGCCGCTCGAAGCAGGTGCGCAGCGCATCCGCCGACATGCGGTTTCCACGCGTCGAGACGAACAGGGCAGTGGTGTGCCCGCCCCTGCGCCTTCGTGCGACCAGGTCCGGTCGCGCGTCACGCATGTACGCCGCCACCGCCCGCAGGGCCCGCTGGTACACCGGCACGACACGCTCCTTCGAACCCTTGCCGAACAGGCGCACCTGGGCCTGGGCCATGTCAAGGTCCCCCACATCCAGGCGCGACACCTCCGAGATGCGCGCACCCGTGGCATAGAGCAGCTCGAGGAACGCCCGGTCGCGCACCCCCTCGACAGTCGTCGCGTCGCAGGTCTCGACCAAGGCGCCCACGTCGGCATCGGACATCGTGCGCGGCAGGGTCTTGGAGAGCTTGGGGCTGGCGAGCGCGGAGGCCGCATCGGCATCGGAGCGCTCCTGCCCCACCCTCCAGCGGTACAGGCCGCGAATCGCAGACAGGTGGCGGTTCACCGTCCTCTCCGAATACCCCGCGCGCATCAGCTCGGCCAGGTAGCGGCGCAGGTCACGGTGGGATGCCGTCGCCCCGGGCACGCCCTCGCGCCGACACCACGCACAGAAGGCCTCGAGGTCGACCCCGTAGGCCCGCACGGTGTTCTCGGAGAGGTTGCGCACGCCCGCCAGGTAGGACAGGTAGTCGTCAACGTCCCGCTCGAAGCGGGCCTGGGCCTCCTCCCGTTCGGTGGCGCTCATGCGTCCGTCCGCACCGCCGCGCCAAAGAGGTCCTCGCGTGAGGCGAGGCATGCCTCGAGGTCGCGCTTCGCACGCGCGGCATAGGCAGCGTAGCGCTCGCCCTTGCGCATGCGACGCCCCTCGAGGGGCGGGACCAGCCCGAAGTTGACGTGCATCGGTTGGTAGGGGTCGGTGTCGGGGTTGGTCGCATAGGCGACGAGCGACCCGAGCGCCGTCGTCGCCGGCAGGCGCAGGCGCCCGATGCCCCGCAGGTCGGCATAGGTGTTGACGGCCGCCAGCAGCCCGGACGCCATCGCCTCGACATACCCCTCCGTCCCGGTGATCTGCCCCGCCAGGCGCACGTCGGTCCCCGGGACCGCGAAGCTGTCGTCAAGCACGCGTGGCGCATCGACGAAGGAGTTGCGGTGCATGACGCCATAGCGGAAGAACTCCGCCTGCCCCAGGCCGGGGATCATGCGGAAGACGCGGGCCTGCTCCCCCCAGGTGAGGTTGGTCTGGAACCCGACGAGGTTGTATGCCGTGCAGTCGCCGTTCTCGGGCCTCAGCTGCACGACTGCCCAAGGCCGCCGACCCGTGCGCGGGTCGGACAGGCCCACGGGCTTCAGCGCGCCGAAGCGCAGCGTGTCGTGCCCCTTGCGTGCGACCTCCTCGACCGGCTGGCATGCGTTGAACAGGTCGGCCTCCTCGAAGTCGCGCGAGACGACCCGCTTTGCCGACACGAGCTCCTCGTAGAAGCGGTCGTACTCGTCGCGGTCCATGGGGCAGTTGAGGTAGTCGCCCAACCCGTCCTCGTAGCGGGACTGGCTGAAGGCAATCGAGCGGTCTATGGTCTGCGCGTCGACGATGGGTGCCGCCGCGTCATAGAAGGAGAGGTGGTCCACCCCAACGAGCGAGCAGAGCGCCGAGAAGAGCGCCGGCGAGCAGAGCGGCCCAGCCGCAATGACGCAAGGGCCCTCCGGTATCGAGCTGACCTCCTCGCGCACCAGCTCGATGAGCGGATGCGCCTCCACCGCCTCGGTCACCATGGCCGAGAAGCGGTCCCGGTCGACCGCGAGGGCGCCTCCCGCTGGCACGGCGCACTGCCTGGCCATGGCCAGCAGCTGGGATCCCATGGCTCCCAGCTCGTACTTGAGCAACCCCGCGGCACTCTCCTCGCGGAGCGATTTGAGCGAGTTGGAGCATACGAGCTCGGCAAGGCGGTCGGTATGATGGGCCGGCGCATTCCCCTGGGGGCGCTGCTCGCACAGACGCACCCGAACACCACGCCTGGCCAGCTGGAGCGCGCACTCGCTGCCCGCCAGCCCTCCCCCGACCACGGTCACGACCTGTTGTGCCACGATTACGGCTCCTCTCGACGGACATGTCAGGCCCCCATTCTACCCTGACCGAGCAGGGTTTCCTGCGTCGGCGCAAAGCGCCCATCAGGCAGGCGCCTGACGACGCCCTGTATCTCGTAGTCCGACAGGATGCGCAGCATGTCCAGCGGTTCCTCCCCCAGGTGGTTGGCCAGGTCGTCCGGTCGCATGGGAGAGGCGACCAGCGCGGAGAGCACGCGGCCGCGTGGCGTGGGCAGCTGCTCGCTGAGCAGGCGCAGCACCCCATAGTCGCGGGAGATGAGCATCTCGAGGTCCTGCTCGCAGGTGACGATGTGGGCACCGTCGCGGATGAGGCCGTTGGACCCCTGGGACTCGGGCGAGAAGATCGAACCCGGAGCGGCATAGACCTCCCGTCCCAGCTCCGTCGCCGCCAGTGCCGTGCTCATCGTCCCCGAATGCTGCCCAGCCTCGCTGACCAGCAACGCAACGGAGAGGGCCGCAATGATGCGGTTGCGCTGCAGGAACGACCACCGCTGTATCTCCGATCCCCACGGCGCCAGGGAGATGACCGCACCGCCGTTCCGCAGGGCTCCCAGGAACACGTCCTGGGAGGACTTGGGGTAGATGCGGTCCGCGGGGACCCCGGACACGACGATCGTCCTGCCCCCGACATCCAAGGCGCCACGACCCGCCGCGGCATCGCAACCCATGGCACCGCCCGACACGACCGTGATGCCCGACTCTGCGGCGATGCGCCCCGCCATCGAGGCGACGGCCTCCCCATAGGGCGTGGGCCTACGTGCCCCCACGATGCCGAGGCACATGGTGGACAGTACGGCCGGGTCGCCGCGACCGTAGATGCGCTCCGGCACCTGCTCCAGCTCGAGGAGCTGACGTGGGTACGCCTCGTCCTGGGGCGTCAGCTCCCAGCGTGGTGCATCCGACATGTGATCGCTAGCCATGAGACCGCCCCCTATACGAACATGCTTCCACGATGTCATCCCTGCCGACCAGCTCATGGTGCTCGATGTCGGCGATGGTCCGCGCCACGCGAGCCGCACGCGTGATGGACCGCCCTCCCATCATCAGGCGAGACGCGATGGCCTCGAAGGCGACCAGGGCGTCCCGGTCGAAGGTCTCGATCGGGTTGTGCCTGTGGCCTTCGCGCTGCCTCCGGTGACGGGCAAACTCCCTGCCATCCACCACCATCTGCGACATCTGCTCGGACGTCATGCCCGAGCTGCCCGCGATGACCTTGTGCGAGGCGGGGCGCGCAACGTCGATGTGCATGTCGATGCGGTTGGCCAGGGGACCTCCCATACGCGCCTGGTAGGTCTCCACCCGTGCCGGCGCGCAGGTGCAGGTGTGCCCCGGGTCGCCCAGATGCCCGCAGGGGCAGGGGTTTGCGGCCGCCACCAGCATGAAGTCGCAGGGGAAGACGTATGCCCCCTCGGCACGGGCCAACCGCACCATGTGCTCCTCCAAGGGTTGGCGCAGCACCTGCAGCACGTTCGACGCGAACTCGGGCAGCTCGTCCAGGAACAGCACCCCCTTGTGTGCCAGTGACACCTCCCCCGGAATGACCGGCCTCCCGCCCCCTACCAGTCCGGCTGAGGATATCGAGTGATGCGGCGCCCGGAAGGGCGGGATGCCTCGCGCCACGTCATCAATGGGCTGGCCTGCCACCGAATGCACGAGCATCGACTCCACGCGTGCGGCGTCGTCCAGCGGGGGCAGGATGGTGGGCAGCCTTCTGGCGAGCATGGTCTTGCCCGCGCCAGGCGGGCCCACCATCAGCAGTCCGTGTTGGCCGGTCGCCGCGATGACCATCGCCCGCTTGGCGATCTCCTGGTCGCAGACGTCACCGTAGTCCAGCCGGTCAGCCGCAGAGTCCCGGGAGCGTCCCGCCGAGACGGGCTCGGGGGGCGCGTCCGGCAGGGTGGCGATGCCCGAGCGCAGCCTGCCAAGCGACGGCAGGGCGTGACAGGCACAGGCCACCCCGCCTCGCGGCAGGCTGCTCGGCGCCGTCACCAGCTCCAACCCCTCCCGCTCGGCCAGCAGCGCATAGGCGACGTCCCCGCGCACGGGACACACCTCGCCATCGAGGGCCAACTCGCCGACGAACAGGCACCGGTCCAGGCCCTTGAGGGGAATCTGGCCGGATGCCGCGAGGATGGCCACGGCGATGGGCAGGTCGAACCCCGTGCCCGTCTTCGGCAGCTCCGCAGGGGCCAGGTTGATGGTGATGTGCAGGCGTGGCTTCTCGTATCCACCGGCATCGAGGGCACAGTCGACCCGCTGGCGCGACTCCATGACGATGGGGTCGGCGCGCCCCACGAGCGTGTAGCCGGGCAGCCCCGAGGAGCATGACACCTCGACGGTCACGGGAATGGCCTCGACGCCCCTGATGAGCGCGGCATGGACGGAATAGGACCCCATATGGGACGCGGCGCCCATTACTCATCACACCAAAAGGCACCGCGGTAGTGCCTGATCTGGGGGAACGTCCCGGAACGGGCCGTCACCGCCACGACGTCGAAGCGCATGAACTCCGCCTCGTGGTCGCGCTGGTAGCACTCGGCGATACGCTGGTAGCGGCGCTGCTTCCTCTCCGTGACCGCCAGCTCCGGAATCGGGGGGCTGCCCGCCCCCGTGTCCAGACGCGTCTTGACCTCCACCAGCACACAGACCCCCTGGTCGCGCATGATGATGTCGGCCTCGCCGAACGGACAGGTCCAGTTGCGCTCGACGATGTCATACCCCCGCATCCCCAGGTAGGCCACGGCAGCCTCTTCCCCATAGACCCCAAGGTCATGGGGACTCAGCTCGGCGACGTCAGCGGGTTCGGCAGCGCCGCCGCGCTCCCCGCCGAACACCTCCACGCCCTCGAAGGCCTCGTCCGCGCCATCATCCTCCCCCTGCCCGACGAACCCATCCAAGACGATTCCTGACACACCAGCGAAGAGGGGCTCTCCCAACGCATCGAGCCTCGGAGACGACGAATCGAGACGCTCCAGCTCGAAGCCCTCGTCGTCACACTCGAAGTACTGGTAGGCCTCATGCTCGTAGGATCGATATCTGCCCATGCCTTCCTCCCTCTGTCCGCATGTCGGTGGGACAGGAGGATGACAGGTCGATGTCGCACGGGGCTACGCACCCAGTCGCAGCCAGTTGCACGGATGCGTCACTTTTCCACGGCTGGATCGTGGCACGCCTGCCAGGAGGCCTGGGCGCGGCGGGACGAAACTCGCACGAGGCGGAAGATGCCCTAGAAGAGCCTGGGCGTCTCCAAGAAGTTGCCACAGAAGGACACTCTGTGGATGGGCGAGAGTCCAAGCTCGCCGATGGCGGCGATATGCTCCGCCGAGCCATAGCCCTTGCAGGAGTCCAGGTGATAGCCGGGGTAGTCCTCCGCATAGGCAGTCATCATCGCGTCGCGGGTCACCTTGGCCACGATCGAGGCGGCCGCAATGCAGGCGATGCGCGCGTCCCCCTTGACGAGGGTCATCTCCTTCGGATGAACATGGACGGGGTTGCCGTCGATCAGCACCACGTCAGGCTCGATGGCGGCATTCTCTATGGCCTGTGCCATGCCCATGCGCAGGGCGACCGCCATGCCCACCGCGTCAATGGATGCGGGCTCGATGTGCGCCATGCCGATGGCTAGCGCATGCTGGGTGACCTGGGCCGCCAGGGCCTCGCGACGCAGCGGAGTCAGCTGCTTCGAATCGTTGAGGCCCCAGATGATTGGTTCGAGGGGCAGCGCCACGGCACAGACGGTCAGGGGACCCGCGATGGCCCCGCGACCCACCTCGTCGACTCCCAACGCGATGCCGCCGGCCGCCAGCTCCTGCTGGAGGTCGTACATGGCCTGCACGCGATCACGTTCTGCGCGCTCTGCCTCGTGGCGGCGCCTTGCCTGGTCGACCGCGCGGCGGACCTGCGCGCGGGGATCCTCCCCATAGCGTGCCACCAGCCTCTCGACCTGGTCGAAGGGCGCGTCATGCAACAGGGCGGCAACCTCCTTGGCCGACGCGGGACGCAGATCCCCCTTTGCCATGCCAACCCCCTCCTCAGGCGCATCGCACAGACATAAAAGAAAAGGGCCTCCCGAAGGAGGCCCGGACAGGCACTCTTAGCGCTTCTCGCGGATGCGCGCAGCCTTGCCGATGCGGTCGCGCAGGTAGTAGAGCTTCGCGCGATGGACGTCACCGTGACGGATGACCTCGAGCTTGGCGATCTTGGGGCTGTGCAGGGGGAAGGTGCGCTCGACGCCCACGCCGAAGGAAATCTTGCGGACGGTGAAGGTCTCGCGGGAGCTGCCGCCGCTCATGCGGATGACGTCGCCCTGGAAGACCTGCTCGCGCTCGCGCTCGCCTTCCTTGATGCGATAGTGAACCTTCACGTTGTCGCCGACGATCACGCGGGGGATGTCCTCGCGAATGTCCTGGCGCTCGATGGCGCGGATGTAGTCCATGGTTACCTCGTCTCGTCTAGAGGTGCCGCCATACGAGAGCGACACATAGGTTTACACACAAAGAAGTATTCTAACCAACCATCAACCCCAAGACAAGCAGAACATTTCGTCCATCATCGAGTCACATTGGAGACACATCGAAGGGGTCAGGCCACCACCCACCACCCGTGGGTTGGCCGCCAGGGCGCGGCTCTGGGGACTCCCCTCGGGCAGGGACGCTCGCCTCGCACGACACGGCAGCTGCGGAATCGCTCGCTGACGCTCGCTAGGTCCTCGCTCCCGCCGCGCCGTGCGCGACGGGCCGCCCTCATAGGAGTCCCCAGGGCCGCGCCCTGGTGGCCAACCCACGGGTGGCAGTCTCGAAAAAGCAGCGAACGACCCGCTCAGAACGGCGCATCGGGCCTGAGGCCCCATGCACGGGGGACATTGAGCTCCTCGAACGCGAGGATGGCATAGCGGTCGGTCATGCTCGCCAGGTAGTCTGCGACCTGCACGTCCGGCGCGTCATCATGCAGCCGATACTCCGCGGGCACCTCGTCCAGATGGGCGATGAAGTGGACGAAGAGGCTTTGCACCACGCGCTCGGCCTTGGCCTCCTGGACCTCTGCGTCGCCCTTGCAGTACAGGTTCGCATACAGGTAGTCGCGCAGCTCCGTCAAGGCGCGCCACACTGGCTCGGACATGGCGATGTCACCCTCCTGGGAGCTCATCCGCACGACGTCGTGGACCATGGTCTCTATGCGCTCCGTCGAGGTGCGTCCCAGCACCTCGCATGCCTCGCTCGGAAGGTCCTCCTCCGTCAGCAAGCCGGAGCGCTCCGCGTCGTCTATGTCGTGGGTCACGTAGGCGATGCGGTCGGCCCGCGCTACGAGACGGCCCTCCGGCGTGATCGCGCGCGCCGACCCCGTGTGGCACACCATGCCGTCCAGGACCTCGATCGTCAGGTTGAGCCCCCGTCCCTCACGCTCCAGCAGGCGTACGACGCGGACGCTCTGCTCGTTGTGGCGGAACAGGTCGTCCGCCTCCTCGCTATTGGGTTCGACGCCGCGGTAGAGTGCGCGGGCGCGCCGCAGCGCGCGTTCCCCCGCATGTCCGAAGGGCGTGTGCCCCAAGTCGTGTCCCAAGGCGATCGCCTCGGTCAGGTCGACGTTCAGGCCCAGCGAGCGTGCGATGGAGCAGGCGATCTGCGCGACCTCCAGCGTATGGGTCAGGCGCGTGCGGTAGTGGTCGCCCTCCGGGGCCAGGAAGACCTGCGTCTTGTTGGCCAGACGCCGGAAGCTCCTGCTGTGCAGGATGCGGTCGCGGTCCTGCTGGAAGCAGGTGCGCAGCACGTCTGGCCGCTCCCTGTGCTCTCGTCCCAGGGAGGAGTCGGCAAGGGTGGCCTCCGGCGCCAGCAGCTCGTGCTCGCGGATCTCGAGCATCTCCCTCGTAACTACCTGCATGGGTCCTCCCGCCACACGTGGCAACCAAGCCTACGAAGAAGGCGGGGGAAGGCCTTGGCCCTCCCCCGCCGGGTGGTACTACACGATGCCGTCAGTGGGAACTAGACGCGCGGATCCAGCGTCTTGGCGCCACCGTTGGAGCTGATCTTGGCCTGGGCAGCCGCGAGGCGGGCGATGGGCACGCGGAACGGCGAGCAGGACACGTAGTCAAGACCGAGGTCGTAGTACTTCTGGATGGAGTCGGGGTCGCCGCCGGTCTCGCCGCAGACACCGCAGACGATGTCCGGGTTGGTGGCATGGCCGCCCTCGACGCCCATCTGGACCAGGCGAGCGACGCCGCGGTCGAGCGTGGCGAACGGGTTGGTCTTGATGAGCTTCTCGTTCATGTAGGTGTCCAGGAACGAGGACTCGACGTCGTCGCGCGAGAAGCCGAGGCAGGTCTGGGTCAGGTCGTTGGTGCCGAAGCTGTAGAAGTCGGCGTACTTGGCGATGTGGTCGGCGGTGATGGCAGCACGCGGCAGCTCGATCATGGTGCCGATGGGGATCTCCAGCTTGACGCCGTACTCCTCCTCGACGGCCTTGATGTCGTCCTCGCACATCCAGCGGAGGTGCTTCAGCTCCTCGGAGAAGGCGACCAGCGGGATCATGATCTCCGGCTTGGCGTCAACGCCCTCCTTGATGAGCTCGGCAGCGGCGCTCGCGATGGCGCGGAACTGCATGTGGTTGAGCTCGGGATACAGGAAGCCCAGGCGGCAGCCACGGGTGCCGAGCATGGGGTTGGCCTCCTGGAAGGAGTCCAGCTGCTTGAGCAGGGCGGCCTTGACGGCGATGGCCTTCTCGAGCTCGTCGTTGAGGGCGAGCAGGGCCTCGTCGGTGACGGCTGCGGCCTCGACGGCCTTGCTGGCGCTCTCCAGCTTGGCAAGCTCGACCTCGAGCTCACGCGGGTTGTCCAGGAACTCGTGCAGAGGAGGATCGAGCAGGCGGACGATCACGGGCAGGCCCTCCATGGCCTTGAACATGCCAAGGAAGTCGCCCTTCTGGGCCTCGCCGAGCTTCTTGAGCGCGTCGGCCTTGACCTCGGGATCGTCGGCAAGGATGAAGTTCTGGATGAGGTACTTGCGCTCGCCCAGGAACATGTGCTCGGTGCGGCAGAGGCCGATGCCCACGGCGCCGTTCTCGCGGGACAGCTGGGCGTCCTCGGGGTTGTCGGCGTTGGCACGGACACCCATGACGCGGCCGCGCTCCTCGTCGAAGCGGATCTCGTCGGCCCAGTCGAGGATGGTCTGGAGGTCGCCACCCAGCTCGGGACGGACGAGCTTGGCCTCGCCCATGTAGACGGCGCCAGTGGAGCCGTCGATGGAGATGACGTCACCCTCGTGCAGCACGATGTCGGTGCCGGCGATGGCGCAGGTCTTGTTGGGGGCGTCGATCTGCAGGGCCTCGGCGCCGCAGACGCAGGGCTCGCCCATGCCGCGGGCGATGACGGCGGCGTGGGAGGTCTTGCCACCATGGGAGGTCAGGATGCCGTCAGCGGCGTCCATGCCGGGCAGGTCGTCGGGAGTGGTCTCCCAGCGGACCAGGATGCAGGACTTGCCGGCCTCGGCGTAGGCCACGGCGTCCTCGGAGGAGAACACGACGGCGCCCACGGCAGCGCCCGGAGAGGCGTTCAGGCCCTTGGCGATGGTCTCGCGGCCCTTGATGTCGGCGGCGTCGAACTGCGGGTGCAGGAGCTGGTCGAGCTGCTCGGGAGCGACGCGCATGACGGCCTGCTCCTTGGTGATGCGACCCTCTTCGTACATCTGGATGGCGACCTTGAGGGCGGACAGGGCGGTGCGCTTGCCCACGCGGGTCTGCAGCATGTAGAGCTTGCCCTGCTCGATGGTGAACTCGAGGTCCATCATGTCGGCGTAGTGGTCCTCGAGGATCTCGAAGACGTGGAAGAGCTGCTTGCCAGCATCCTCCAGGCCAGGCTCGGTCGGGAGCTTGGCGATGGGCTCGGTGTTGCGGATGCCGGCCACGACGTCCTCGCCCTGGGCGTTGACCAGGTAGTCACCATAGCGCTCGTTGGTGCCGTCGGCGGGGTTGCGGGTGAAGGCGACGCCGGTGGCGGAGGTGTTGCCCTTGTTGCCGAAGGCCATGACCTGGACGTTGACGGCGGTGCCGAGGGAGTCGTCGATCTTGTTCTGCTTGCGGTACAGGATGGCGCGCTCGGTGTTCCAGGAGCCGAAGACGGCCTGCTCGGCAAGGCGGAGCTGCAGCAGCGGGTCGTGCGGGAAGACGGCCACGCCGTCCTCGTTGACCTCGGGATACTTGGCAACGTCAACGTTGTCGGAGAAGATCTGCTTGAAGGTCGCGACGAGGTCCTTCAGGTCGTCGGCATCGAGGTCGGTGTCGAGCTTGACGCCCTTCTCGGCCTTCTTGGCGGTGATGGCATCCTCGAAGAGCTGGCCGGAGACGCCCATGACGACGCTCGAGAACATCTGGACGAAGCGACGATAGGAGTCGTAGGCGAAGCGGGGGTTGTCCGTCTGCTTGATGAGGCCCTGGACGGAGTCGTCATTGAGGCCGAGGTTGAGGACGGTGTCCATCATGCCGGGCATGGAGAACGGAGCGCCGGAGCGGACCGACACCAGCAGCGGGTCCTCGTTGTCGCCGAGCTTCTTGCCCATGCGCTCCTCGAGGTCCTTGCGGTACTCGTCGATCTCGTCGAGAACGCCCTCGGGCCACACGTTGCCAGCGCCAGAGTACTCGACGCAGGTCTGGCAGGTGATGGTGAAGCCAGCGGGGACGGGAAGGCCCAGGGCGGCCATCTCGGCAAGGTTGGCGCCCTTGCCGCCCGTGATCCACTTGGCCTCGTCGACGGTGGCGCCGGCAACCTCGCTCACGTTGTTGCCGTCGGCGTCGAATCCGAAGCGATACACATGCTTCTCAGCCATACTCACTCTCCTGATTCTGTCGTCAGTGGCACTGCCCCATGCAGCGCCCATTTCATAAGAGTACCCGCCATGGGTCACAAACCCCATGGCGAGTTCTCTCATCTAACCCAACTCATTGTATCCGCATCGCCCTACCATCGCAAAGATGTTGTAAGACACACGAAATCATCGCCCACCTTTGGCTGTGGCGAACGCCGTGCGCTAGATGTTCTGGACGGTGACCGTCGTGCGATGGCCAGCCTCGTTGACCGGCTCCTCGCCCGTCAGCGTCGAGATGATCGTGACGGCGGGCCCCAGAAGGTCGATCGAGGGGATGCCGCGCTTGTCCAGCTCGCGACGGATGTCACGGCGCAGATTACGGTCGACGATGGTGTGGAAGACCGCCAGCGGGCAATCCGGGTCCACGTTCTCGTCCAGGTAGCTCTTGACGACGTCAACGCTACGCACCTCGCCGAGGCGCTTGATGATGACGATGTCGTCAGTGAACTGCGAAGCCGCTGCCGAGACAACGCCCGTCGCGGTCTCGCCGCGGGCGTCAGAGATGACGAACACGATGGGTGTCGGCGTTTCGGTCTCGAAGAGGGCGTCTACGTCTGCCATATGTGCCTCCCAGCCGTTGGGGCCTGCAGTGACCCCGATCACGGTTCCCCATGGGAACCCCTGCCTGCGCATGCTACGGAAATCTGCTCTTACCTACAGGATAATCCGCTCTTTACCAGTCTCCACGACGGATTCAAGAACGTCACGGAAAAACAGGTCGATTGGCTCATTCGTTCGGCGAGAGAGACAAAGGGGCCGGTCGAGACGAGTCGACCGGCCCCCTGACGCGTCGGGAGGATGCGGTTTAGCGCTTCTTTGCCAGGGCGCCGATGTTGGCAACGCCCTTGAAGGCGCTCTCGAAGCGATTGAGCAGGCGCAGGCGGTTCTCTCGCACCGTCCGGTCCTCGTCCATCACCAGGACGTCGTCGAAGAAGCGGTCGATGGGCTCGCGCAGGGCGGCCAGGGCGGCAATCGCCCCATCGAGGTTGCCCGCCTCGATGGCCTGTTCCACGCGGGTCGAACCGGCGTCGACCGCGGACAGCAGGGAGAGCTCGGCGTCGCCCAGCAGCGTCTCGTCGACGTCGATGCCCAGCGCGGAGTCGGCGAGGTGGCTGGCGCGCGCATAGGCAGTCGCCAGGTCGTCGAAGACCTCCTTGGAGGTGCGACGCGCGCGGTCGAGGGCGAAGACGCGACCGAGGAAGGCCTGGGGGTCGCAGACGCCGGTGTCCAGCACCGCCTGGATGGTGTCGGGGTCCGCCTTCTCGTCGCGGGCGATCGCGGCCAGGCGGCCGGCGAAGTAGGCGCGCACCTTGGCGGTGACGTCAGCCAGGTCGAAGTCAATCCCCTGGGCGACGTAGTTTGCCAGGGCGGCATCGATGAGGGCATCGAGCTGTACGCCGTCCATCGCGCGCAGCATGGCGATGACGCCGATGGCGCTGCGCCGCACCGCAAAGGGGTCGGCCGAGCCGGTCGGGGGCTCGTCGATGGCGAACATGCCGCAGATGGTGTCCAGCTTGTCCGCGATCGCCACCGCCTTGCCCACGGTGGTCGCAGGCGGCTCGTCGCCGGCGAAGCGCGGACGATAGTGCTGGGAGATGGCCTGGGAGACCACGTCCGACTCGCCCTGGGCTGCGGCATAGTAGCCGCCCATGACGCCCTGCTGGCTGGTGAACTCGACGACGGCCTGGGAGACCAGGTCGGCCTTGGCCAGATGCGCCGCGCGGGCGGCGTCCTCGGCCACGGAGGCGTCCGTGCTCGCCTGCTCGGCGACGGCGCGCGCGATGGTCTCCATGCGCTCGGACTTCTGCAGCACCGTCCCCAGCCTCTTCTGGAAGACGACCTGGGAGAGGCGCTCGCGGAACGCGTCGAGCCCCACCTTCAGGTCCTCGTCGTAGAAGAACTTGGCATCGTCCAGGCGCGGACGCACCACGCGCTCGTTTCCGGCGCGCACGGTGTCGTTGACCGCGGGGTCGGCGTTGCTGACGATGACGAACTCGCGCGTCAGCGAGCCGTCCGCGGCGTAGACCGGGAAGTAGCGCTGATGCTTCAGCATGGCCTCGACGATGATCTCGTGCGGCACGGCGAGGAACTCCTCGTCGAAGGTGCCCACCACGACCGTCGGCCACTCGCACAGGTTGACGACCTCGTCGAAGACGCCCTGGGGCGTGTCGACATGGGCACCGCCGCGCTCGGCCTCCAGCTGGGCGATGCCCGCACGGATGACCTCCGCGCGACGGCGCTCGCCGAGGACGAAGGCGTCCTCCAGCACCTGCTCGTAGGCGGCGGGCTCGCCGACCACATGGTCGCCGGGGGCCAGCACGCGATGCCCGCGCGTGGTGTTGCCGCTGGTCACGTCGGCATAGGTCACCGGAACGACCTCGTCGCCCAGGAGCGCGCAGATCCACCGGATGGGACGCACGAAGGTCTGGTGCTCGCTGCCCCAGCGCTGGCTGCGGTAGTTGGGCCACTTGATGTCGGCGATCGTGCGCTCGCAGAGCGTCGAGAGCAGCTGCAGGGCGTCGACGCTGGCCACGGAGCGCTCGGCGAACACGTACTCGTTGCCATCCTCGGCAACGCGGCGGACCAGGGCGTCGGCCGTGGTGCCGTTCTTGCGGGCAAAGCCCTCGGCGGCGCGGGTCGGCTTGCCGTCGGCGTCGAAGGCGATGGCCGCCTTGGGGCCGCGCATCGTCTCGTGGATCTCCTCGGTGGCCGTGGCGCACGCATCGACCAGGACGGCCAGGCGGCGCGGCGTGGAGAGGGTGCGGACGGCGCCATGGGCGAGACCCGCCTCGTCGAGCCCCTTGGCGACGATCTTGCCCAGCTGGTCCTGGGCCTTCATGAGCGGCGCGGAGGGCATCTCCTCGCAGCCGATCTCCAGCAGGAAGTCACGGGTGTCTGCCATCTAGGCCACCTCCTTCGCGGATGCGTCGGCCTTCGCGGCGACCAGCTCCAGATATGCCTCGCAGCAGGCCTTGGCGACGGTGCGGACGCGCAGGATGTAGTTGGCCCGCTCGGTCGCCGAGATGGCGCCGCGGGCATCGAGGATGTTGAACGCGTGGCTGCACTTCATCACGCAGTCATAGGCGGGCAGGGGCAGCTTGGCCTCGAGGCAGCTGTGGCACTCGGCCTCGTACTCGTCGAACTTGCGACGCATCATGTCGATATCTGCGACCTCGAAGTTGTAGCAGCTGAACTCGTACTCGTTCTCGTGGAAGACGTCGCCGTAGGTCATGGGCGTGCCATCGGGCAGGTAGCTCCACACCAGGTCGTAGACCGAGTCTACGCCCTGGATGTACATGGCGATGCGCTCCAGGCCATAGGTGATCTCCACCGGCACCGGGTCTACCTCGATGCCGCCGACCTGCTGGAAGTAGGTGTACTGGGTGACCTCCATGCCATCCATCCACACCTCCCAGCCCAGGCCCCAGGCGCCAAGCGTCGGGCTCTCCCAGTCGTCCTCGACGAAGCGGACGTCATGCTGGGCGGGGTCGAGGCCGATGGCCGCGAGCGATCCCAGGTAGAGGTCCTGGCTGTCGGCGGGACAGGGCTTGACGATGACCTGGAACTGGTAGTAGTGCTGCATGCGGTTGGGGTTCTCGCCGTAGCGTCCGTCGGCGGGACGGCGGCAGGGCTGCGGGTAGCAGGTGCGCCAGGCGGCGGGACCGAGGCTGCGCAGCGTCGTCGCCGTGTGGAAGGTTCCGGCGCCCACCTCCGAGTCGTATGGCTGCATGACGGTGCAGCCCTGGGCGGCCCAGTACTCGGTGAGCTTCAAGATCATGTCTTGAAAGGTCAGCGTGGTATCGCTCATGTCCTTCTCCTCCTATGCTCGTGGTTGGACAGATGGCCGACGCGCTACAGGAAGCGCGCGTTTGAGATCGGCCAGAAGATGAAGAGCGCCTTCGACGTCACGGACGTGAGGGGAATCGCCCCGAAGTAGCGCGAGTCGAGGGAGTTGGTGCGGTTGTCCCCCATCACCCACAGGCATCCCGTGGGCACCGTGTAGGGGAAGGTGACGTTCTCGGTGAGGTTGGTGGCGTGGCCATCGAGCGGATAGCTCGGCTTTCCCATGACGTAGTCCTCCTGCATGGGGACGCCGTCCACCACGACCATGCCATCCTGCAGGTCGACGACCTGCCCCTCGGTCGCGATGACGCGCTTGATGAGCGTCGCGCCCGAGCCGTCCGGGTCGTCGAAGGTGACGATGTCCCCTGGCTGGGGTGGGTGCAGTCGCAGGCTGACCTTCTCCCCCACCAGGCGGTCGCCCAGCTGGATGGTCTCGAGCATCGAGCCCGAGGGAATCGCGTAGGTCTCGGCAACGAACACGCGGATGAGGATGGCCATGCCCAGCGCCATCCCTATGGTCACGAACAGCTCGCCCCAGGCGGAGTCACGCTCCCCGGACGGCTGCACGGTCCTTCTGTCATGACGAGCCGCGCTCACGCTGGCGCTCCTTCCCCCGTCTCGCGGTTGTGCAGGATTGCGTCGACGAGCGCAAGCTCGTCGGACGAGAGGTCGACGTCCCCCAGCAGGTCGGGCCGCAGGGCTGCCGTGCGCTCCAGCGAGCTGGTCCGCCGCCAGCGGTCGACCGCCCCATGGTCCCCGGACAGCAGCACCGCGGGGACGTCCATCCCCCTGAAGCTTGCCGGGCGGGTGTATTGCGCATACTCCAGCAACCCGTCCGAGAACGACTCGTCCTGGGCGCTCATCTCGTCGCCCAGCGCCCCCGGCAGCAGGCGCACGACGGCGTCGGTGACGGCGAGGGCCGCCAGCTCGCCGCCGGTCAGGACGAAGTCCCCCAACGAGAGCACCTCGTCCGCCAGCTGGTAGACGCGCTCGTCCATGCCCTCGTAGCGCCCGCACACGAAGCAGATGCGCCCCATGCCCGCCAGCCGGCGTGCCACCCCCTGGTCGAAGGGCGTGCCGCAGGGCGAGAAGAAGACGACATGGGGCCTGGGCGACGCCATGGACGAGACGGCCTCGACCGCCTCGTAGATGGGCTCGGGCTTCATGAGCATCCCCTGCCCGCCGCCGAAGGGCGCGTCGTCCACCGTGCGGTGGCGGTCGTGCGTCCAATCGCGCAGGTCATGGGCATGGAACTCGTAGATGCCACGGGCCGCGGCACGCCCGAGGATCGAGGCTCCCAGATACCCGTCGAAGACCTGCGGTATGACCGAGATGGCATCGAAGCGCATGCTCACGCCTCCCCATCGTCTATGGTCCCCGCAGGAACGCTGACGCGTATGGGCCCCTCGCCGTCAGGCGGGGAGACGACCTCGTCGACGACCGGCACCAGCACCTCGCCATAGGGACCCTGGATGACCCACACGTCGTTGGCGACGCCCACCAGGATCTCGTCGATGGCTCCCAGCGCGCCATACCGCTCGTCCACGACCTCCCGACCAAGCAGTGCGTCCGCATCGTGCAGGGCATACCCCTCCGGCAGGTCGGCGACGTCGGCGAGCAGCGTCTTGCCCACCAGCTCGTCCGCCGCGGCAATGTCGCGGACGCCCGAGAGCGCGACCATCTGGCCCGGGCC
Organism: uncultured Coriobacteriaceae bacterium; assembly: GCA_902778135.1. Taxonomy (GTDB): domain Bacteria; phylum Actinomycetota; class Coriobacteriia; order Coriobacteriales; family Atopobiaceae; genus UBA1367. Next base: position 183,449 of record CACYWP010000001.1, on the reverse strand, counting down.
TCCGTCGGCAGAGACGGAGCCGACCATATGCCAGCGGTCACCCTTCAGCAGGGGTGGCACGACGGCCACCCGCATCCCCTCACGCAGCATAGGGGGAAGGCCGTGAACGGGAACCGTCACGACCTCCCCCCTCTTTCCATGCGGTTTGACCACACGGGCTATGGCTCGATAGCGGGTGCGCAAGCTCCTACCCCAGGACCTCGACCTCGACGGAAGTCCCGACGCGAGAGCCCAGCGCTCGGGCAAGCGTCCGGATGGCCTTGATCGTGCGGCCACGGCGCCCGATGATGCGACCAGCATCCTCCTCGGCACAGCTCACCTCGATGAGCGCGCCGTCGGGACCGTCGGTGACGTCAAGGGAGACGGCCTCGTCATCGCTCACGAGGCCGCACACGATGTACTCGACCAGGTCTGCGACCTTGTCGGAGGGCATCTCCGGAGAGGCGGCTCCAGCCTCGATGGTCTCGGTCATCTCGTTGGCCACAGGTGCTACTCCTCGGAATCGGCAGCGGCCTTGGCAGCGGCCTTCTTGGAGAGCTTCTGCTTCTTCTCCGGCGCGGGAGCGTCGGAACGCGCGATGTCGATGAGGTGGGACACGGCGTTGGTGGGCTGGGCACCCTTGGCGATCCAGGCGTCGATCTTCTCGAGGTCGAGATCGATGACCTTGGGGTTGGCGATGGGGTTGTAGCGACCGACCAGCTCGATGTAACGGCCATCGCGCGGCATGCGGCCGTCAGCGACGACGACGCGGTAGAACGGACGCTTCTTGGCACCGTGACGGGCCAGGCGAATCTTGACTGCCAATGAAAACTCCTCCAGACAGGCGGCGCACGTGGATATAAGGGTTGACCGCGCCGCAGGGCCACAAACGAATATCTATTCTACGACTATAGAGGGTGGGTGCAAGGTGCAGTTTTTGTGAACCGGCACCCGAAGCAGGGGTGCGGGGCACCGAAACGTCCCGAATTCAGGGGGTTTTAAGACCCGGGCAGTAGGATGATGACAGGGAAGGGCATGCGAGCCGTCAGGAGGTAGGCGCATGAACATACTGGTAGTCGAAGACGAGCGCAACCTGGCCGATGCCATCTGCCGCATCCTCGAGGACGCGGGCTACAACGCCGAGGCCTGCTATGACGGCAGCTCGGGGCTGCTGTCCGCCGAGAGCGGACTGTTCGACGCGGTCGTGCTCGATGTCATGTTGCCGCGCATGAGCGGCACCGAGCTGGTGCACGAGCTGCGCCGCCAGCGCAACCCCATCCCCGTCCTGATGCTGACGGCACGCACCTCGACGACGGACAAGGTGAGCGGCCTCGACGCCGGCGCGGACGACTACATGACCAAGCCCTTCGAGGCGCCCGAGCTGCTGGCGCGCCTGCGCGCGCTGACCCGGCGCCAGGGCGAGGTCGTGCTCGACGAGGTTGGGTTCGCCGACCTCACCCTCGACCTGGCCACCCACGACCTGCGCTGTGCCGACCGCAGCGTGCACCTCTCGGGCAAGGAGTTCGAGGTCCTGCGCATGCTGATGAGCTCGACGGCACGCGTCGTCTCCAAGCAGGACCTGCTGACGCGCGTCTGGGGCACCGACGGGGACACCTCCGAGAACTCGGTGGAGGCCTACATCTCCTTCCTGCGCAAGAAGCTCAACCACCTGAAGTCGAAGGTCCAGATCACGACGCTACGCATGCTGGGCTATCGCCTCGAGGTGCTCTCGGCCTAGCGCGCCCGTCGGGGAGCCCCCATGCTGAAGCGACTGCGTCACAAGTTCATAGCCATCGTCATGGCACTCGTCGGCACCGTCCTCGTGGCGGTGCTCGGCTCCACCTACCTGGCAACCTACCAGACCCAGATGCAGATGATCGAGGACTCCCTGAACCGCAGCGTCTACGGGAGCATGGACGACCGTCCCATGATGGGCATGATGCGGCAGCCCGACGGCAGCCGCATGGGAGGCATGCTGGGCCTGCTCGTGGAGGTCGACCCCGAGGGCATCATCGTCGAGGTCAGCGACGCCCCGGTCATCATCAACACGAGCGTCCTCGAAAGCGTCATCGACCGCGTCGTCAGCGGCGGGGAGCAGAGCGGACTCGACCGTGAAACCCACATCGCCTGGACCAGCATCTACACCGAGGACGACGAGATCCGCATAGCGCTGATCGACACCTCGTCGTCGGACACGATCCTGCGCGAGCAGGCAATCAAGGACCTCCAGATCGTCGTCATCGCGCTGGCCGTGCTCTACGCCATCACCTGGTGGCTCTCCGACTGGGCGCTGCGCCCGGTGGAGCGCGCCTGGGAGCAGCAGCGACGCTTCGTCGCGGACGCCTCGCACGAGCTGAAGACCCCCCTTGCCGTCATCCTCGCCAACACCCAGATCCTCGAGCGGGACGAGACCATCGGCGAGGATGCCATGCGCTGGGTGCGCAGCACCGCCGACGAGGCGAGCCACATGAAGGCGCTGGTGGGCGACCTGCTTCAGCTGGCTCGGGCCGACGAGTCCGCCGCGGGCGTCTCGGCCGGCGCGATGCGCCACGAGGACATCGACCTCTCCGAGATGGTCGAGGCGGCCACGCTGGAGTTCGACGCCATCGCCTTCGAGCGAGGCTGCCTCGTCGAGGACGACATTGCCCCGGACCTGCACGTCTCCGGGGACCCGGAGTGGATCGAGCGGGTCGTGCGCATCCTCGTCGACAACGCCTGCAAGTACGCGGCCCGGGGCAGCACGGTGACGGTGCGCCTGTCCGGGTCGTCCGGGCATCCGATCCTGGCGGTCCACAACATGGGCAGCCCCATCGACGCCGAGGACCTCCCCCACGTCTTCGAGCGCTTCTATCGCACGGACGAGGCGCGCAGCCGCGAGGCGGAGGGGGGCTTCGGTCTCGGCCTGGCCATCGCCAAGGGCATCGTGGACGCCCACGGCGGCAAGATCTCGGTGAGCAGCACCGAGGAGGAGGGGACGACCTTCACGGTCGCCTTCTAGCGGGCCACGTCCCCACCCCGCGGGCGGACATTGGGAGGAGCGGGGCGGGCTATACTGACCCTATGGCAGATTTCGCGACAGACATCCCCTGGCAGGGCCGGGCGGTCGGGCTGATGGACCTCGACGCGTTCTTCGCGTCGGTCGAGCAGCTGGACCATCCCGAATGGCGCGGCAAGCCGGTCATCGTCGGTGGCTCCGCCGAGCGACGCGGCGTCGTCTCGACGGCCTCCTACGAGGCGCGCAGGTACGGCGTCCACTCGGCAATGCCCTCGTTCCAGGCCAAGCGCCTGTGCCCCCAGGCGATCTGGACCCATGGGCACCATGCCCGCTACCGCGAGCTGTCCGACCAGGTGATGGCCATCCTCGGGGACGAGACGCCCCTGGTCGAGCAGGTCTCCATCGACGAGGCCTTCTTCGACGTGACGCCGGGCCGCTTCTCCCGGGAGAGCCCCATCGACATCTGCCGTCGCATACAGGACCGCGTGTCCCGGCTGGGCATCACCTGCTCCATCGGACTGGGTGTCAACAAGACGGTGGCGAAGATCGCCTCGGAGCGTCAGAAGCCGCGAGGCCTGACCGTGGTCCTGCCGGGAACCGAGGGCGCCTTCCTCGCCCCCCTGCCCGTACGTGCCCTGAGCGGCATCGGTGCGGCCAGCGAGAGCCGGTTGTCGGAGATGGGAATCCGGACCCTGGGACAGCTGGCCGCCCAAGACCCCGAGCGCATGAGGAGGGCCTTCGGCGTGCATGGGCCTCGCATGGTCCTGCGCGCGGCCGGCCGCGAGGAGTCGGTCGTACGCGCGTCTGACGAGCCCGAGGAGGTCAAGTCCGTCTCGAACGAGCGCACCTTCGCCCACGACCTGACCACCCGCGAGGAGCTTGAGGCGGCGATCGGCCACGTCAGCGCACTGGCCGGCAGCCGCCTGCGCAAGAAGGGGCTGGCTGGGACCCAAGTGACGCTCAAGCTGAAGTTCGACATCTACCACACCCACACGGCCCAGCGGCAGCTGGACGAACCGACCGACGACGAGCACGTGTTTGGCGCCGTCGCGCGCGAGCTGCTGGACGGGCTCTGGGTGGAGGGAACCGGGGTGCGCCTGGTCGGCGTCGGCGTCAGCGGGTTCGACGGCGCGCGCCCACGCCAGATGGACCTGTTTGCCGGCGACGACGCCACGCCGGACGGTGCGGGAGCCACCCCGTCCTCCCACGCGCGCGACCTGAGGGCGCTGTCCGTGGCCACGGACGACATCCGCAGGCGCTTTGGCTCCGATGCCCTCTCCTATGGTCGCGACCTGCGCTTCCGTGACGACACGTCCCATACCCTGCCCATGGACGGTCGGGACTGACCTCAGGCGGGACCGCGTCGCATGACGCGACCCCCTGCCTGTCGACAGGGGGTCGTACGACCTCGGATCCGATGCCGGCCTCCCCGTGACGCAGGGCCACGGCACCTATGCCTCGGGCATGTCCTCGAACTGCTCGCCCTCGGTCAGCCACTCGTCCTCGGGCGTCGCGCCCTCCAGGTCGAGCCGGACGTGCGGGGCATCGCCCCACAGTCGCTCCAGGCGATAGAAGTCGCGCGCCTCCTCGCGGAAGACGTGCAGCACCACGGCTCCGTAGTCGACCAGGATCCAAGTTGCGCCGGCGCGACCCTCGACGGACAGGGGCTTCTCATGGCAGTTGAGACGAACCCTCTCCTGTACCTCCTCGACCACCGCGTCCATCATGGGGTTGTTGGAGACGGTGCAGATCACGAAGTAGTCGCATGCGTCGGACTTGTCCGTGAGATCCAGCACGAGGATGTCGGTCGCCTTCTTGTCGTCAGCGGCGGTTGCCGCGACCTTGGCCAGCTCGAGTGGTGTGACTGCCATGTAGTTCCTTGCTCCTTTCGTCAGCGAGCCCTGCGGCGCAGGGCAAGCTCATTGTAGATGTTGAGCGTCCCGGGATAAAGGTAGCGTTCGGTGTCGATGACGTACGAGACCCCGTGGTAGAAGGAGGTCCAATACACGTCCTCGAGGGGGGCACGCGCGTCGACCAGCTCGCGCACCTCGTGAATCGCGCTGACGTCGCGGCGCAGGGGCTCGATGCCATCGGCGACGAAGACGACCATGTCCAACGCGGACATGTCGGCATGGCCGATCGTGTGACGCTCTATCGCCTGCCAGACGTCGGCGGGAAGGTCGGGATAGCGCTGTGGCAGATGGCGTGCGGCCGTCATGCCATGCAGCAGTGGCTGCACGAGGACGGGCTCCACCCCCAGGTCGATGCCCAGACGCCCGGCAAGGGCGATCTGACCGTCCGCATCCAGCACCTTGTCCCAGTCGTGCAGGATGCCCGCGACACGCGCCAGCAGCGGGTCGACCCCATAGGCCAGCGCCATCTGCTCTGCGACATGGGCAACCGATAGCGAGTGCTGGTAGCGCTTGGGCTTGGCCTGCTCCATGTGGTCGCGCAGGTCAGCCTCGAGGCTCCTCACCAGCTCGCAATCGCCCGCGCCATAGCCCGGGTCTGCCACCTCGATGGACCAGATACCCCTCTTGTCATAGGGCATCCTCCGACACCCCCTCCCTGCCGTAACGGTTGGCACGCGCTCCATAGAGCCTGTGCTTGTGGATGTAGCCCGTCACCGGGTCGGGCGTGAGGTAGCGCAGGCTCTGCCCGGCATCCACCCTCGCCCGCAGGTCGCTCGAGGATATGGCCAGCGCGGGCACCTCGAGGTAGGTGACATCGAAGTCGAGTGGGGACTGGGCGATGGCATGGCGGGCGACGCTCAGGTCGTATCCCGGACGCGTCGCGCCGACCAGGTGCGCAAGCTGGGCGATGGTCGCCGCGTCACGCCACGTGACCACCTCCGCGATGGCGTCGGCGCCCGTGATGAAGTAGAAGGACACGTTCTCGGGATAGATGTCGCGCAGCAGCCGCAGGGTCTCCGCCGTATAGGTGACGCCCGCACGGTCTACCTCGAAGCGGCTGGCCAGGAAATGGGGGTTGTCCGAGGTCGCCAGCAAGGTCATCGCATAGCGGTCCTCCCCCGCCGTCACGCGCTTGTCCTGCTTGAAGGCCGGGCTGCCCGCGGGCATGAAGACGACCACGTCCAGCCCGAGGTCGTCGAAGGCCTGCTCGGCGGCGACCAGGTGCCCGTGGTGGATGGGGTCGAAGGTTCCTCCCATGATGCCCAGCCGGTAGGCACGGGTCGGGTCCTGTCCCAGAGGGGGCAGGTCTGCCTGCCCGCGCATCCCGACCGGGCCTCGCATTCCGTCGTCCCGTGCGGTCATGGTGCGTCCCCTTTCGCCGTCGGCCGCCATGGGCTAGAACACCAGCAGCTCGTCGCGATGGATGGCCGGCTGGCCGTCCTTCTCCGGCATGAACCGCGCGATGACGTCGAGCTTCAGGCCCCTGACGCGCACCATCTCGTCCGACGAGTAGCGCACCGTGCCCCTGCCGATGAGTGCCCCGTCGGGTGTCACGACGTTGACGACGTCACCTGCGTCATAGGTCCCCTCGGTCGCGACGACGCCCACCGGCAGCACGGAGGCGCCGCGCTTGATGACGGCCGCGCACGCCCCCTCGTCCAGCGTCAGGGTGCCACGCGGCACCTCGGCCAAGCCGATCCAGAACTTGCGGGGGCTCTCGTGCGACTGCCCCAGCGGCGGGTCGAAGCGGGTGCCCACGCCCTCGCCCCAGACGACCTCGTCCAGCACGCCGGGACGCCTGCCCTTGCAGATGACGGTGGGGATGCCTGCGGCCAGCAGGGCGCGGGCGGCGCGCAGCTTCGTGAGCATGCCCCCGGTCCCCACCGCAGAGCCCGCTCCACCCGCCATCTCCAGCACGTCGGGCCCAATGCGGTCCAGATGCGCTATGAATCGCGCATCGGGGTTGGTGGAGGGGTTTGCGGTGTACAGGCCATCGATGTCGGACATGATGACGTACAGGTCGGCACCGATCAGCGTCGAGACGATGGCGCCCAGCATGTCGTTGTCGCCGAAGGCGAACTCGGCGACCGACACCGTGTCGTTCTCGTTGACGACCGGCACGACGCCCAGCTCAAGCAGACGCTCCAGGGTGTTTCTCGCGTTGAGGTAGCCCTCGCGGTCGATGACGTCGCGCCGGGTCAGCAGGACCTGCCCGCAGGCTATGCCCTGGCGGGCCAGGACGCCCGCATACACCTCGGTCAGGGCAGCCTGGCCACAGGCCGCGCATGCCTGCAGGCTGGGCATGTCGGTCGGGCGGCTCGCGAAGCCCAGGCGCTCCATGCCGGCGGCGGCTGCGCCTGAGGAGACGATGACCACCCGCTTGCCCCGACGCATGAGGGCGACCACCTGGTCGCAGAGGTCGGAGATGAAGGCACGGTCGACCGCCCCCGCCTCGTCCACCAGCGTGGACGAGCCGATCTTGACGACCACGATGTCGGTCTGCCTGGATAGGTCGGCCATCAGAGCCCCTCCTCCACCTCGTCGGAGCCCTCCTCCTCGACCACGAAGGCCTCGGGCTCCTCCATGACGTCGTCCGCCCCCTCGTCACCGTCATAGCTGAAGGCGAAGCCCAGGATGCGAACCTCGTCGCCTTGGACGCAGCCATGCTTGGCCAGCAGGTCGTCGAGCCCGATGCGGTCGAAGCGACGCTGCAGGAACGACACGGCCTCCTCGTTCTCCCAGTCCGTCTGGACCACCATGCGCTCGACCGCGCCACCCGACACGCGCCACACGCCACGCTCCTCGCGCGTGATGGAGATGCGCTGGTCGCGACGCAGGCGCTCGCGCTCGACGGTCGCGTTGAAGTCGACCGTCGGGGCATCGGAGGCGATCTCGCGGCGCAGCTCCGCCACCCGGGCGGCGCAGGCGACCACCAGCTCGTCAAGGCCCTCTCCCGTCACGGCCGAGACCTCGAAGTAGGGGCGACCGTCGGCCTCCGCCGACTCGCGCACGAACATCGAGGCGACGTCGGAGCCTGGCATGTCGCACTTGTTGCCCACCACGATCTGGGGCCGATCCGCCAGCTCCGAGGCATAGGCGGCCAGCTCCTCGTTGATGGTGCGGTAGTCCGCCAGCGGGTCGCGGTTCTCGAAGCCGCCCGTCAGGTCCACGACATGCAGGATGAGTGCCGTGCGCTCGATGTGGCGCAGGAACTCGTGGCCCAGGCCCCGACCCTCGCTGGCCCCCTCGATGAGGCCCGGGACGTCAGCCACGACGAAGGACTCGCCGGTGCGGGTGCGGGCGACACCCAGGTTGGGGACGAGGGTCGTGAAGGGGTAGTCGGCGATCTTGGGACGGGCGGCGCTGATACGCGCGATGATCGAGCTCTTGCCGACCGACGGCATGCCGACCAGGGCGGCATCGGCCATCAGCTTCATCTCCAGCTCGATCCAATGCTCGATGGCGGGCTCCCCCTTCTCGGCGAAGGCGGGGGCGCGACGGACGGAGCTGACGAAGTGGATGTTGCCCCTGCCACCCATGCCACCGGGGGCGACGACGACGCGGTCGCCCGCATGCGTCAGGTCGCAGATGTCGAACGCCGGCTGCATCGTCGACGCATCCAGCTCGCGCACGACGGTGCCCAGGGGAACATGCAGGACAAGGTCGTCACCGGCGCGACCGTGACGCCGCGCCCCCTTGCCGTGCGTGCCGCGCTCCGCGCGGAAGTGGTGCTTGTAGCGGAAGTCGATGAGCGACGAGAGCTGCGGGTCCGCCTCGAGGACGACCGAGCCGCCATTGCCGCCGTCGCCGCCGTCGGGTCCGCCCTTGGGGACGAACGCCTCGCGCCGGAATGACATGCAGCCAGCGCCGCCGTCCCCACCGCGGACGTTGATCCTGCACAGGTCTGTGAAGGTGGCCGTTGGCACCTCTCTATCTCCCCTCTTCGTGGATGTCCCTGCTGACATGGTACGGCAAAAGGCCCCCGCGCATGTCGGGGGCCTTACTCACGCGTATGTCGACAGGGCGTTACGCCTCCTGGGTGCGGACATGCACGTAGTGCTTCTTGCCCTTCTTGAACTCGACCACGCCGTCAGCGAGGGCGAACAGGGTGTCGTCCTTGCCGCGACCGACGTTCTCGCCCGGGGTGATGTGCGTGCCGCGCTGGCGAACGATGATCTGGCCGGTCTTGATCTGCTGGCCGCCATAGATCTTGACGCCGAGACGCTGGGAGTGGGAGTCGCGGCCATTGCGCGAGGAGCCGAGGCCTTTCTTGTGAGCCATCTCTGTACCTGCCTATCTCTTGGTGATGGTCCGAAGTGGTGCGCTACGCGGGAATCTCGACGACCTGGAGCTTGGTCAGGTTCTGGCGATGGCCCTTGGTGCGGTGATAGCGCTTGCGCTTCTTGAACTTGAAGACGAGCTGCTTCTGACCCTTGAACTGCTCGATGACCTCTGCGGTGACCTTCTTCTCCGCGAGGGTGGCAGCGTCAACGACCGTGTTCTCGCCGTCGTTCAGCATGAGAACGTCCAGCTCGACCTTGTCGCCAGGCTGCGCGTCGAGCTTCTCGACGTCGATGACGTCGCCCTTGGCAACCTTATACTGCTTGCCACCAGTAGAAACGATTGCGTACATGTCCAAACCCTTCATTGCTGATGTTAGTGCAACAGTCAATAATCTTACTAGCGTCTTTGCCTCCGGTCAATGGCAAATCCCACGTCAGAGCCAAAAAGCGCCTTGTTGAGGATACCGTCACGCCCGCTGCAGGAGGTTCTGGTCGAACGGCTCCACAAGACGACCAGATTCGTCCTCGTGCCACTGGCCGGCACGCAGCACCCTCATCGAGTCGGGCCGAGCGCCGCCCATGCATGGCCTGGCAAACGCCGCGTCGAGCAGCACCGCCGGGCGCAGGGCCCCCAGGTTGGAGGAGCGCGTCATCAGCGTGAGGTCGATGGCACCCGGCCTGCCGCCATCCACGTCCCTCGCCTGCCACCCGACCAGCGTGTCCGCCAGGCCGATCGTGCGCGGCGTGTCCCCCCTCATGAAGTCGATGGAGCCGACCTCTTGCAGCTCGTGCAGGGAGGCATCGAGCGACGCCGCATCGAAGCCCGCGCCGGACCCCAGGATGCGCACCTGCCACAGCGACCGCGTCAGCCAGGCCTCCAGTGCCGGCAGGCGGCTGCCGACGTAGGCCGCGCGCGTCGGGGCCAGGGCCGTCGGCGAGGAGTCCGCCAGCGCCGCCAGTGCCTCGTCCGCATCGACGCGCTCGGTGAGGTAGAGGTCGTAGCACTCGCAGGTCGAGGCGGCACCCACCGGCAGCGCCTGGGAGAACTGTATGCGCATGCGCCGCGCGAACCCGTTGCCCACCGAGAAGTGCAGGCCGGCCCGGCGCACCGAGCGCATGATCGTGTTGATGATCTCGATGTGGCCCAGATAGGCCAGCCGCCCGTCCTTGCCAAAGCTCACGCGCAGCCGGTTGAGGTCGGGCTTTCCGATCGGGGGCCTACCCGGCATGGCGATCACCCGCAATCATGTTCGAGACGCCCAGCGTAGGGCACACCCCGCAGCCCGTGCAGCTGGTCATCGTGCAGTCGGGCGTCGTCACGCCACCCATGGCGCGCCGCCACTCGCGCTGCAGGAATCCCTTCCCCACACCGGGCGACGTGTGGTCCCATGGCAGCCTCGCGTCGAGCGGGAAGGCCTCCGCGGCAACCTCCTCCAGGTCGTAGCCCGCCGCCCTGCCGGCCTCGAGCCACAGGTCGTAGCGGAACTGGTCGCTCCACGCGTCGAAGCGGCAGCCGCGCCTCCAGGCCCCATAGATGACATCGAAGCCCGCACGGCCCATCTTCGACAGAGCGCCCTCTATGACCGACACGTCGGAGTCATGGTAGGAGATGCGGATGTCGCGGTCCTGCGCCGAGTTCAGCAGCAGCTGCTGGCGACGGCGGACCTCGTCGCGCTGCAGCTGGCCCGCCCACTGGAAGGGCGTGTAGCACTTGGGGACGAAGACCGCGACCGAGATGGAGACGCTGACGCCGCCCTTGCCCTTGCGTGGGCGGCCGCAGACCTCGCGCCCGATCTCCAGGACGCGCCGGGCGGCCGCGGTGATGGCAAGGATGTCCTCGTCGGTCTCGGTGGGCAGACCCATCATGTAATAGAGCTTCATGCGTCGCCAGCCCTGCTCGAAGGCATTGCGCGCGGCGCGCTCCAGGTCCTCGTCGGTGACGTTCTTGTTGATGACGTCACGCAGGCGCTGGGTCCCCGCCTCGGGGGCGAACGTCAGCCCGCCCTTGCGCGAGCCGGACACGGCGGCGGCCATGTCGACGCCGAACGAGTCCAACCGCTGCGAGGGGATGGAGATGCGCACTCCGGTCTGGCGGGCGCGCTCGTTCAGCTGGGTCAGGATCTCGGCGCACTGCGAGTGGTCGGTCGTGGAGAGCGACGAGAGCGAGCACTCGTCGTAGCCCGTCGCCGAAAGGCCTTCCCCCACGGCATCGATGACCTGTTCGGCAGGGCGCTCGCGCACCGGACGATAGGTCATGCCCGCCTGACAGAAGCGGCAGCCGCGCGCACAGCCGCGCAGCACCTCCAAGGCGAAACGGTCCTGGACGATGCCCATGTAGGGGATGATGCGCTGGGCGACCGGCTCGGTCGCGGCGAGGTCGGGGATGCAGCGCTTGTAGACGACCTCGGGGACGTCGGTCCCCGGTCGGGGTACCGCATAGCCCCAGCGCGTCGACGACTCGTCGCAGACGACGTCATAGAGCGAGGGTATGTAGACGCCGTCAACCTTGGACAGACGACGCAGGATCTGGGCGCGCGGGAGGCCCTCGGCGCGCGCGTCACGCACGCAGCGTGCGACGTCGACGATCTCCTGCTCGCCGTCGCCCAGCAGGACGGCATCGAACATGGGCACCAGCGGCTCGCAGTTCCAGGCAGAGGGGCCACCGGCAATCACCAGCGGGTCCTCCTCGTCCCGCTCGTCCGCGCGTATGGCGATGCCTGCCAGGTCGAGGGTCTCGATGACGTTGGACGCGACCAGCTCGTGCGCGAGCGTGAAGCCCACGATGTCGAAGGAGGCGACCGGCGACGAGGTCTCCAGGGAGAGCAGGGGCACGCCGCGCTCGCGCATCAGCGCCGACATGTCGACCCAGGGAAGGTAGGCGCGCTCGCAGGAGATGCCCTCGGCGCGGTTGAGTTCGTTGTAGAGGATGGCGATGCCCAGGTTGGGCTGCCCGACCTCGTAGGTGTCCGCGTAGATCATGCACACGTGGAAGGGACCGGGCTGGTCCTCCATGGCACCCCACTCGTGGTCGAGGTAGCGTGCCGGATGGGTGACCTTGCCCAGCAAGGGCTCCAGTTCGTCGAAGCGGTCCTCGCGTGCCAGCCTCATCGTCCACCATCCTGCTCGTAGACCAGGAACCCTCCCTCTTCGGAGACGGGCAGCAGCCGCACCTCCGCGCCAGACGAGGACCGCACCGGCGCTCCCTCGTGATGCGAAGCACGTCTGCGCACGGCATCGACGACGCGCCGGGCCACGGAGGGATGGTCGGAGGCGGAGGCCTGCGCCATGTCGGGATTCTCGGCCCGCTCCTCGCGCTTGTCGAAGCGGCGCTGCAGCGTCATGCCCGTCGCCTGGGTGCCCAGGTAGCCAAAGCCCACCTTGAAGAACCATCCCACGATGGGCAGGCGTCCGAGCGCCTTGTTGGCCACGGCACGGGAGCCCGCACCGGCGCTTATCGCCGTCAGCACCTCGGGGATGCGCCCCAAGGCCAGGGGCTGGCCGTTGATGGCCGCGATCGCGAGGGCGAGACGCGCCTGGTTGACCGTCATCGAGGGGAGCTCCGCCTTCGGGCCCAGCTTGGCCGTGCCCATGGCGTTCTCCATCGCGAAGTCGTTGATCAGCTCGCGCACCTTCGCCTTGCGACAGAATGGGAAGCTGGCGGCGAAGGCGACGCTCTTCCCGGTCGCGTCGACCAGCCATTCGGCCAATCGCTCCACCAGCACCTCGGAGCTGGTGGCGGAGATGGTGGAGACCAGTCGTGCCGCATCGGGCCCCAAGGCCAGGGGCGGCACGTCGAGCGCCGACTCGACGACGATGGCAACGGGCACGCCGGCAAGCGCCATCGTGGAGACGCCGTCGGCAACGTTGCGCTCGTCGGTGCCCATGACCGCGACGCAGACGTCGGGAATGGTCGGCATCAGCAGGTGCCTGCCACTGTTCGCGGCGACGACGCGCACCTCGGCATTGGGCTGGCGCGGGTCGAAGGCGTCGCGCACCGGCAGCGCCAGCGACCTGGGCGCCGTCTTGTCGACCAACACCAGCACGCACACGTAGTCCATGCGGCGCTCCTCGACCTCGCGGCCCGACTTCACGACGTCGGCCGCCTGCATCACGATGGACGTTCCTGCCATACGCTCTCCCCTCTTGACATCCGACCATTCTAGATGATGAAGGACGCGCGCCACATCGCGTCGCGGAGACGTCACGGAAAACGGGTCATGACGGATTGGCACGCGACGAGGGCCGCTATGCCGCCTTGGGACGATGCCGCCAGATGGACTGGACCATCCCGACGCTCATGAGCTGGGAGATCATGGAGGACGAACCGAAGCTGATGAAGGGCAGCGGGATGCCCGTGATGGGCATGAGGCCGATGCACATGCCGACGTTCTGCAGCAGCTGGAACGACCACATCGTCACGATGCCCACCAGGATGAGCTTGGCGAACGGCGAATCTACCCGCTGGGCCAGCGAGATCGAGGCGAAGAGCATCCAGCCGAACAGCCCCAGCAGGAGCGTCGAGCCCACAAAGCCGAACTCCTCGGCCATCAGCGCGAAGACGAAGTCGGTATGGGCCTCGGGAAGGAAGCCCGATCCCGACTGGGTCGCGTTGCCGATGCCCTTGCCGAAGAAGCCCCCCGAACCGACCGCGATCTTCGCCTGCTGCAGGTTGTAGCCGTCGCCGGTCGGGTCGACCGAGGGGTCGACGAAGACGATGAGGCGGTTGAGCTGGTACTGCTTGAGGATGTGGGGCAGCCCCGGCGTCAGTGAGGTGACCACCACCAGCGTGGCCCCGAGCACCACCATCCCGATGGTCACGAGGACCCAGCTGCGCGGGGCGCCGGAGCAGATGATGATGGAGGCGCCGCTGACCAGCACGATGAGTCCCGTTCCCAGGTCAGGCTGGGTCAGGATGAGCAGGAAGGGAATCGTCAGGATGCCGCAGAGCTTGACGTAGTCGAGCAGGGTCTCGATGCGCCCGTTGTACTCGGCCCCCAGCGACGCCATCAGCAGGATCGTCACCAACTTCGCCAGCTCGGACGGCTGGAAGCGCAATCCGATGAGGGGGATGCGGATCCAGCCAGTCATGCCCATCGCCGAGTAGCCGAAGCCCGGCACCTTGGGCAACAACATCAGCACCATGTCGGCGATGAGCAGCGCCGTGGAGAGGTTCGAGATGGTCCGGTAGTCGTAGCGCCATACGGCATAGCCGGCGATCGTCCCCAGGAAGATGCCGAACAGGTGGCGCATGAAGGAGGCCTCGGGGATGGTCAGGGAGGCCGACCAGATGACCAGGGTGCCAAAGATCACCAGCATGATCGTCGGCACCAGCTGGGGCAGGAACACGATCTGGGAGATGCCGAGACTGGACATGCGAGCGCCCTTGGCGCTGCCGCTGCCGCGGGAGAAGGTGGTATGGGCCTTCTCGCCGATGCCCTCGGGGATCATGTCGCGTCGAAAGAGCATTCCTCCGCTCCCTCCCTAGCGCACGCCGGACGTGTCGACCGCAGTCGAGGTGTCGGGCTCGTCGTAGATGGCGCCCATGATGTCGCGCACCACGTACATCGCGCAGTCGCTACCGAAACCGCCCTGCTCCACGCAGGAGGCCACGACGTACTGGGGGTCGTCCGCGGGAACGAAGGCGATGAACCAGCCCGTCGGCTCCTCCCCCGAGCGTTCCGCGGTACCCGTCTTGCCACTGACCAGCTCGCTCATGTTGGTGAAGTGCGACGCCTGGGCCTCGGACTCCTCGTAGATGACGCCCCGCAGGCCGTCGAGGACGAGGTCGTAGGAGCTCTCCTGCTCCTCGACCTCGCGCGCGACCTCACCGACGTAGTCCATGACCGAGCCGTCGCCCACGTGCGACGAGACGCTCTTCAGCACGTGTGGGCGCATGATGGTGCCGCGCGTCGCGATGCCGGCGTAGACGCAGGCCATCTGCAGGGGGGTGACGAGCAGGTCGCCTTGGCCGATGACCAGGTTGGTCGTGTCGCCGCCCTGCCAGCTGCGCGCGAACTCGTCGGCATAGGTGAAGTAGTTCCACTTCCACTCGGCATCGGGGACGCGCCCCGACGACTCGGCGGGCAGGTCAATGCCCATCGACGAGCCAAGCCCCCAGCGGCGATAGGTCTCCTGAAGGCCCTCGGGGTTGTCGGAGTAGTAGAAGCCCTTGCCGATCTCGTAGAAGACCGTGTCGCAGGAGTACACGATGCCCTCGCGCAGGTTGACCCACCCATGGCCGTCGTGCTGCCAGCAGTACTGGCCGTACTCCTTGCCAAAGCCCGTCCAGAAGCCGGTGCAGTCATAGCCCGACTCGCTCGAGGCTATGCCATAGTTCAGTGCCGCGAATGTCGAGAGCGGCTTGATCGTGGAAGCCGAGGGATACTGGCCGGCGATGACGCGGTTCATGAGGGGGTTGCCCGACTCCTCGGACGACAGGTTCTCCCAGTCGTCGTTCGAGATGCCGCCCACGAAGTCGTTCGGGGAGAAGGTCGGGTAGCTGGCCAGGCAGATGACCTCGCCGTTGGTGACGTCCATGCAGAAGGCGCTGCCGCTGTTGCAGGCGCTGTTGCCCTTCTTGCGCACGCGCGCGATGGCGTCGAGCAGCGCCTGCTCGGCAGCCTCCTGGACCTTCGCGTCGATCGTGAGGACGATGTCCGAGCCGCTCTGGGCCTCGATGGAGGTCGCATAGTCCAGCACGTTGCCGTCGGCATCGACGTAGACCGTCTGCTCGCCGCGAATGCCCTGCAGCACGCTCTCGTACTGGTACTCGATGCCCGCCTGGCCCACCGTGTCACCAGACTCGTAGACGATGGAGCCGCTCTCATCCTCCTGCTCGCGCGATGCGGCGAGCTGCTCCTGGGTCGGGCTGCCCGTGTATCCCAGCACGTGTGCGCAGCGGGAGCCCAGCGGATAGTGACGCTGGGCGCGCTCCTCGACGTCGATGCCGTCAAAGAGGTACTGGTGCTCCTCGATGTAGGACACCACGCGCCGCGAGACGTCCACCGACACGGTGCGCAGGCTCTGGGCACCCTCGGTCTGGTCCTGGATCTTGCGCCGCACCGCCACCGGCGGCATGCCCAGGATGTTGGCCAGCAGCTGGACCTCGACGTCGTTGTCCGCCACCTCGGTGTTGGCGACCACCACGAGGCTGGGGCGGTTGGTGACCAGCTCGACGCCGTTGCGGTCCAGGATCCTCCCGCGCGGGGCCGCGGTCGAGATCGTGCGCGTGCGGTTGAGCTCCGCCTGCTGGGTGTACTCGTCCACAGAGACCAGCTGCATCGACCAGAGCTTGGTGAACAGCACGCCGATGATGGAGCCCGAGAAGATGGAGAGGCCGGTCAGGCGGTTCTTGAAGCCCTTCTCGGTGGAGTTGTCGCCACCACCCGAGGCGCGCGGCGTCGCCCCGCCGATGTCGAAGGTGAAGCGGGCCTCGCCCCGGTTGATGAGCACGACCAGGACGAGCGCCACCAGGACGATGGCAAGCAGCGTTGCGATGACGACGATCGGGTCCACGTGACGCGCCTAGATGTTCAGGTCGTAGCGCGAGCCGTGCGAGCGCGCGGACTTGGACGGCTTTCCGCCCAGGGTGAGCGCGCTGCCCGTGGCGTGGGAGATCGCATAGGCAAACGGCGCGAAGGCGACGATCGTCAGCAGGCTGGTGGGCAGCGTGCGCAGGAAGACGACGTCGACGAAGCTCGTCGCGTCACCCACCAGGAGCATCGTCAGGTGGTAGAGCAGCGAGACCGCCACGGCCATCAGGGCGAATATCGACATGGAGCCCCTGAAGTCGTCCGCAAGGCGATTGCGTGCCTCGATGCCCACCACGAAGGACGCGACCGTCAGCAGGAACGCCATGAGGCCGATGGGGCCAGTGGTGGAGAGGTCGAACACGAGGCCGGCGAGAAACCCGCACAGCACTCCCAGCTGCCCGCCGACGAGCAGCGATGTTATGCCGGCGAAGACGAGGGCCATGTTGGCGCGCCCGTTGCCCAAGGCGATGTTGGGGGCGACGGCAATCTGCAGCACCAGGCAGATGGCCGCCAGGCTGCCGAAGTCACGCCGGTTCCTGTTCGAATCCTTGACCTGCATTCCTCGCCTCCCTACGCTCCGTCTTCCCCGGCATATTCGTCGTACTCGTCGTACTCCCCTTCCCAGTCGTCCCCCTCCGACGAGGCCTCTCCGTCGGTGGCATCGGCATCACCCTCGCCCTCGCCGCCCTCGGACGTCTCGGACGTCGTGGTGGGAGAGCTCGCGGTGGTGTCCTGGAGGTCGGCCTCGGCCACGTCCTGGGCCGTCGCCTTCTGGTCCTCGGTGAGCGAGGTGATGACCAGCACCTCCTCGAAGCTCTCGGTGGACGAGAGCGGCTCCACCTCGATCTCGTAGTAGAGCGAGCCGGAGGTGCGCTCGACGCTGACGACCTTGCCCACGGGAAGGCCCTTCGGGAACACCCCGCCCAGGCCGCTGGTGACGACCATGTCGCCCACCTCGACCATCTGGTCGGTGCGCACGAGTGTCAGCCGCAACGTGCCGTCGACCGACCCCCGCAGCACCCCCTGCGCGCGACTCGACTGGACCATGGCGGAGATGGAAGAGTTCTCGTCGGTGACGAGGCGCACGGTTGCGGACGTGCTGCCGCAGCGGATGATCTGGCCGATGGCGCCGTTGGCGTCGGTGACGGGCATGCCGACCGCCAGGCCGGATGCCGTCCCCTTGTCGATGGTGACCGTCGAGCTCCAGGAGTCGGTCGACCCGGAGATGATGCGCGCAGCCGTGGACTGGAGGTTGTAGAGGCTCTGCAGACCCAGCAGGCTCTCCAGCCTCCGTGCGGTCTGCTCCGCCTCCTCGAGCTCGGCGTTGCGTGCCACCAGCCGCTCGTTCTCGGCCTTGAGGTCCGAGAGGCGCTCCTGGTCCGTCGTCAGGTTGGCGACGACGTTGCCCAACCCCTGGAAGGGGGCCGTCACCGCGCCACCGACCCAGCGTATGGGGGTGGTGATGGTCATCCACGCGCCACGTGCGGTGTTGAACACGCCTCCCGTGTCGCCCTCGCGCACGCTGAGGGTGAACATCACGAGCGACACGACCACCAGCACGATGCAGGTGCGCAGGCCGCCATCCGCATCGGTTCTCTTGAAGCGCGTCGAGGGAGGGGTCGTCCCTCCCTTGCGGGGCATGTCACACCTCCGCTACTGAGCCGAGCTCTGCACGAACCCGCCCGACAGCGCGTTGGCCTCGAGGACCTTGGCGCATCCGTTGACGACGTTCTCCAGCGCGGTGGGGCTGACGTTGACCGGGACGCCCGTCTCGTCGCGCAGGCGCTGGTCCAGGCCGCGGAGCAGCCCGCCGCCGCCGGTCAGCAGCACGCCGTAGTACATCAGGTCGCTGGCAAGGTCCGGAGGGGTGACGTCGAGCGCGTCCTTGACCGCCTTGGTCACCTCGTCGAGCGGCTTGTCGAGGGCACGGCGGATCTCCTCGCTCTCGATGCGCACCGTCTTGGGCAGGCCGCTCATGACGTCGCGGCCATTGACCTCGACGTCCAGCTCCTCGGCAAGGGGCGCTGCGGAGCCGACCTTGATCTTGATGTCCTCGGCGGTGCGCTCGCCAATCGACAGGTTGTAGGCATCGCGCACGTGCTGGAGGATGGTCTGGTCGAACTCGTCGCCCGCCGTGCGGATGGACTGGGAGACGACGATGCCTCCCATGGAGATGACGGCCACCTCGGTGGTGCCGCCACCGATGTCGACCACCATCGAGCCCGTGGGATCCTCGATGGGCAGGTCCGCACCAATGGCCGCGGCCATCGGCTCCTCGATGAGGTAGGCCTGGCGCGCGCCGGCCTGGATGGTGGCCTCGAACACGGCGCGCTTCTCGACGGACGTGACGCCGGAGGGCACGCACACGACCACGCGGGGCCGCGGCGACCAGGGATAGCGGTTGGACCCGCGCGCCTTCTCGATGAAGTAGCGCAGCATGACCTCGGTCACGTCGAAGTCGGCGATGACGCCGTCCTTCAGCGGTCGCTCCGCGATGATCGAGCCGGGCGTTCGTCCGATCATGCGCTTCGCGTCAGCCCCGACGGCCAGCACGCGATCCTCGTTGCGATCGATGGCCACGACCGACGGCTCGTTGAGGACGATGCCTTGGCCACGGCGCGCGACCAGCGTGTTTGCTGTACCGAGGTCGATGGCGAGGTCGCCATCGTACTCCCCGAAGAATGCGTCAAAGAGCGACATAGCTTCGATTCTCCCGCCAATCGGATGGCCCTAGCCGGGCCGCGAATCCGTCAGTCGTGTCCTAGCCTACCGTACCGGTCGTCGTGGAGGTGCCGTCGTCGGTGGACCCTTCCTCGGAGTAGCCCTCCTCATAGGACTGCTCCCCGTCGATCTCGCTATACTCGCCCTCCGCAGGTGCCTCGGCGGGCAGCTCGGCGGTCGCGTCCTCGCCGCCACCGATGCTCGCCTGCTCGCCGTCGAGGGCGGGGTACTCCACGGTGACGTCGTCGACCTTCCAGCCGATGCCCTCGCGCACGAGCGAGACGTGATAGCTCTGCTCGCCGCCCGCGGACAGCGTGACCGTCACCAGAGCGGACGACTCGTTCATCGAGCGGTCGACCCCCTCGACGGTGACGCCGGTGGCGCCATCGGGCAGGACGGCCGTGATGTCGAGACGCGCGTCATCGGTCAGGCCGGAGGCCAGCAGGTTCGTGACGTCACCACCCGAGGCGTTGGTGGTGAAGAGGTCCTCGACGACGTTCTCCTGCAGCGGCCAGCCGTACCCGTTGTAGTAGGCGCATGCCGCGGCGCCCGCCAGCAGCAGCACGACGAGCAGGAAGACCAGGAAGCTGCGCAGGCCGGAGTGGGTATGCTTCCGGCGGATCTTGCGACCGGCCGCCTCCATCTGGACCATCTCCTGCTCGCTGATGTCGAAGAAGCCCGTGTCCTCGGGCGAGGGGATGAACTCGCCGGACTTGCCCAGCGGGTCGAGCGGGTCGTTGCCCGAGCCGTAGCCCGCGGCCATGAGGAACGCGTCGGTGCTCGACGACTTCGGCGTGGAGTTGAGGGCCGCCTTGGAGGCCTCGAGGGCCTGCTGGGACTCCTCGGAGAGCTGGTGGGTGCCGTCGGCGGTCGCATGGCCGAAGGAGTCGACGGCCTCGTTCCAGCGGTTGGCGGCCGCATACGCCATGCCCAGGTCCTCATAGATGGCGTTCTGGCTCTCGAGCGGCGTCGAGAAGTCGAGCGCGGTGCGATAGGCCTCGACGGCGTCGACCGCACGGCCCATCTTCATGAAGCAGCCACCCAGGCTGCGCAGCGCGCCGGAGGGGTCGGGGTTGTTCTCGTCGATGGCCGCGTTGCGATACGCGACGCCCGCCTCACGGTAGTCCCCTATCTGGCTGTAGGCGTTGCCGAGGGCGACGAAGGCCTTGTAGGGCGTGGGATAGTCCTGGTCCTTGGTGGCCATGGTCAGGGAGGCGACGGCCTCCTGCGGCTTGCCGGCGGCAAGCAGCGCACGGCCGCGGTTGGACGCGAGCGCCCCCGCATGCCCGTAGCTCGTGTCGCCCAGCGCATCGCCGTACGCGATGGCCGCCTGGTCATAGTTGCCAAGCTTCATGAGGCAGTTGCCCAGGAGGTGGTCGATGCGGCCGGACACCTCACCCGGTTGCTTTGCCTGCTCGAGCCACCTGACGGCAGATGCCAAGTCGCCCTGGCGGTAGGCGTCCCTACCCGCTTCGAATGCCTGTTGGTTCACTGCTGCACCCCGTTTCGTTTCGTCTGCTTTGGTTCGAGGTCGATTGTCGTGCCTGGTGCCGCCCGCTATGCGCCGATGTGCTCGATGCGCACCGAGTTGATGACGTCTCCGGCACGGAGTTCGGAGATGACCCCCATCCCCTCGATGGTCGTGCCGAAGACGGTATAGCCGGAATCGAGCCCGTGCTGGGGGCCCAGGCAGAAGTAGAACTGGGAGCCGGCGGAGTCGGGCTGCTGGGAGCGTGCCATGGCCAGCGCCCCGTCGACGTGGCTGTTGTTGGGATTGGTGGTGTACTCCTGGCGGATGCGGTATCCGGGGCCACCCGTGCCGGGCATGCCGAAGCTGCCCATCTCGCCCGCCGCGACCTGCTCGGGAGTCATGTCGCGCGTGTTGGGGCAACCGCCCTGGATGACGAAGCCCGGAACGTAGCGGTGGAACTTCAGGCCGTCATAGAAGCCCTTGCCGGCCAGCTCGCAGAGGTTGGCCACGTGGATCGGGGCGCCCTGTCCATCCAGGCGCACGCGAATCGTGCCCTTGCTCGTGTCAAACACGGCAACCTCGTCGCCGACCACCTGATAGGTGGGCGTGTACAGCATGTCAGGAAGAAATCCCATCGGTGCCCCTCTCCGCGCCTACGAACCCGGCGCGAACCCCGAACGACCACCGAGCGGCGTCGTTCCGCAATGCATACATACGCAAATGATTCTAGCAGCAGCGACCTTGTTTCACATATTCGGCAGACGCAATTGGGCGAGCGGAATCCCGGCGCGTCGCCTCCCCCGCGGTCGGTCCGAGGGCGTCCGGTCCCATTCGCGCCATCCGAGAGGCGCCCACGACGTCACTGCTGCACCTGCACCGGCTCCCACTGCGCGTAGCTCTCGTCGAACAGGGTCTTGTAGGTGCTCTGGCCCGAGGCGTCGTAGTCCGCCTCGAGCAGCGAGAGCAGGCGCTGCTGGTCCGCGGCGACGTCGGCAGACTCGACGTCGGCCGTCCAGGCAGAGGTCAGCGCGTCCACCCGGTTGCGCAGCCAGCTGCCCAGGGTCGTCAGGTTCTCGACGTCGCCCGCATAGGTGCCCGAGGTGATGTCGACCTGGCCCAGCAGCTCGATGAGGTTGCTGACGTCGATGGCCAGCATGTCCGCCTCGCGCTTTCCCCTGACCCTCTCGTCGAGATCGTCGCCGAACGCCACCTGATAGAAGAGCTCCTCGTTCTCGTCAGCGCGCTCGGCGTAGCGCCCCAGTTTGCCATATGCCTCGACGAGCTGGGCATATGTCGCATCGTCACCCGACACCACGTCGATCTTGTCGTTCTCGTCGGAGTCCTGGCCCGAGAGGCTCTCCACCGTGCCGGGGAACCCCGCCATGGAGGTGTCGGCCTCCTCAGTCGCCTTGATGTTGTTGGCATCGGGGTTCCAGGGGTGGGTGATGGCCAGCGCCAGGCCGCACACGAACAGGATCGAGAAGAACGAGGCGAGCAGGAGCGGGCCGGGGTGGGGCATGCGCTCCTGCACCGCCACCTTGCTGTCGGGGTCGTGCTCGGCGGGGATGGCGCTCTCGATGCGCGCAAGCGCACGCGTGTCGTCCGTCTCGCTGACCATGGCCTCCTCGGCGGACTGCTCGTCATCCGGCCCGTCGGGAGCCTTCTGGGCCTGTTGGTCGATGGGCTGGCCCCAGGTGCGCTCCAGCGGCATGCCGCAGCTGGGACACACCTCGTCGGTCCAACCAACGCCCGCGCCGCAACTGGGACACCACCTGCCCTGCAGCGTGGGCATGGCAACCGTCACGCCCACGCTGGCATGGCATGCAGGACAGCGCATGGAGCCGTCCGGTATGTGGGTCCCGCACGTCGGGCAGATCACGCAAGCTCCCTACTCTGCCGCCAGCTGATCGAGTACGTAGGGAAGGATACCGCCTGAGGCCAGGAACGCCCCCTCCATCGGGGTGTCCACGCGCACCACACACGTGAAGTCCATCGACGAGCCGTCTGCCTTGGTCGCACGGACCGTGACCTCGCGCGATGCGGGCAGGCCCGCGGTCACGTCGATGGGCGCGATGTCATAGGTCTCGGTGCCATCCAAGCCCAGCGAGGAGGCCGTGACGCCCTCGGGCAGCTGCAGGGGCACCACACCCATCTGCACGAGGTTGGAGCGATGGATGCGCTCGAAGCTCTCGGCGATGACGGCCTGGACGCCCAGCAGGGCGGGACCCTTGCCGGCCCAGTCGCGGCTGGAGCCCGACCCGTACAGCTTGCCCGCGACGACGACCAGCGGCACGCCAGCCTGGCCATAGGCCATCGCCGCATCGTAGATGGGCAGGATGGCCCCGTCGGGCAGCTGGCGCGTCCACCCGCCGTTTCGTCCGTCCGCCAGCATGTTCTGCAGCTTCACGTTGGCGAAGGTGCCACGCATCATGACCTCGTGGTTGCCGCGGCGGGCGCCGTAGGTGTTGAAGTCCTCGCGCGCGACCCCATGCTCGCCCAGGTAGCGGGCCGCCGGGGAGTCCGCGGCAATCGACCCCGCTGGGGAGATGTGGTCGGTGGTGACGAAGTCGCCGAGGAAGGCAAGGGCGCGGGCGCCCTGGACCGTGACGACGTCCTGGGGGCGTGCGAGGTCGAAGTAGGGCGCGCGGCGGATGTAGGTGGAGTCCTCGTCCCAATCGAAGGTGGCGCTGTCGCGCGACTCGATGGACTGCCATGCCGAGGAGCCGTCGAACAGGCCACGCGCACCCTCGGCGAACAGGTCCTTGGTCAGCACCTCGTCGAGGACGGCGTCGATCTCGGCGGTCGTCGGCAGCAGGTCGGCCAGCATGACCGGTGCCCCGTCTGCCCCGACGCCCACCGGCTCCACCGACAGGTCGACATCCATCGTGCCGACGAGGGCGTAGGCGACGACCAGGGCGGGCTGGCACAGGAAGTTCTGGGCGACGTCGGGCGAGATGCGACCGTCGAAGTTGCGGTTGCCCGACAGGACGCTGGTCAGCTCCAGGTCGCCCGCATGGTCCTTCAGCGCCGCGACGATCTCGCCGGAGTTGCCGATGCAGCTCATGCAGCCGTAGCCACAGGTGTAGAAGCCCAGCTGGAAGAGGGCATCGGTCAGGCCGGCGCGCTGGAGCAGGAGCTCGGTGGCATGGCTGCCGGGAGCGAATATGCGCTTGATCCAGGGCTTGGTCGACAGGCCGCGGTCGACGGCCTTCTTGGCCAGGAGGCCGCAGGCGACCATCATCGCGGGATCGGTGGCCGTCGTGCAGGAGGTGATGGCGGCGATGGCCAGCGTGCCATGGCCCAGCTGGAAGGTCTCGCCACCGATCGTGACGTCGCGCGTCTCGGAGAGGTCGGCATGGCCGTGCTCGGCGGCAGCGGCGCGGAAGCGCTCCGAGAGGCCGGAGGGCAGGACGTAGTTGTGCGGACGGGACGGGCCGGCGAGGCAGGTCTTGACCTCGGAGAGGTCGAGCTCGATGGTGCGTGCGTAGACGCGGTCGCCACCCTGGCCGAAGACGCCCTGCGCCTCGAGGTAGGTGCGGGCGAAGGCGATCTCGGCCGCGTCACGGCCGGTCAGGTCGAGGTAGTCGAGCGCGCACTGGTCCACCGGGAACAGCGTGGTCGTCGCGCCGTACTCGGGCGTCATGTTGGAGACGCAGGCGCGCTGAGTCGCCGACAGGGACGCGACGCCTTCCCCGGTGACCTCGACGAGCGTACCCACGACGCCCGCCTCGCGCAGCAGACGGGCGACGGTCAGCGCCAGGTCCATGCCCGAGATGCCATCGCTCAATGCACCGGTCAGGCGCAGCTCGACGACGGGCGGCACCAACATCGAGATGGGCTGTCCCAGCGCAGCGGCCTCGGCCTCGATGCCGCCCACGCCCCAGCCGAGGACGCCCAGCCCGTTGGCCGTGGGGGTGTGCGAGTCGGTGCCGACCAGCGTGTCGAAGCAGGCCACCTCGTCGCCGTGCGCCAGGGCGTCGGTGGTCACGACGCGGCAGAAGCGCTCGATGTTCAGCTGGTGGCAGATACCACCACCAGGCGGCACGATCTCGACGTTCTGGAAGGACTTGGAGGCCCACTTGAGGAAGGCGAAGCGCTCGCGGTTGCGCCTGACCTCGGTCTCCTCGTTGCGGGAGGCGGCGCAGGAACAGCCTGCCTCGTCGGCGATGACCGAGTGGTCGACGATGAGCGTGCAGGGAATCTGGGGGTTGACCAGGGCGGGGTCGCCGCCGCGGGCGACCATCGCGTCGCGCATGGCGGCGAAGTCCACGAACACCGGCACGCCCGTGAAGTCCTGGAACAGGACGCGGGCGGGCATGAACTCGATCTCGTCGCCCTGTCCCCCGGCGAGGCCCGCCTCGACGATGCGCTGCGCCAGCGTGACGGCATCCTCGTCCGTGGCAGCGCGACGCACGCAGTTCTCCAGCAGGATCACCAGGGCACGGGGCAGCCTGTCGGCACCCGGGATGCCGGAGACGTCATAGACCAGGCGCTCGACGGCGCCCTCCGCCAGCAGCCTGGGAACGCGCGCGGCCCGAACCGCCGAGGCGAAGGCCGCCCTGTCCTGAATGGTTGCCATGTGCTTACTCCCTCTCTTTCGGCGCACGCACCCCCGGCGTGCGCAGCGCATCCCAGAACGGCTGCGCCTTGGTTGTCGAATAGTCGTAGAGCCAGTTGAAGCCCAGCACCGACGCCAGGATGATGGCCGCGCAGCAGAGCGCGGGGACCATGGCCAGGCGCACGACGCCGAAGAACTCCGTGAACAGCGTACAGCCCAGCACCACGTAGGCGAGGCAGAAGGCCAAGAGCGCGATGCGCAGCGCGTTGAGCGGCTGGGCTATGCGGTAGATGAGCATGATGCCGACGGCCGCCGTCAGCAACATGCAGCAGGTGGAAACCTCCTCGAAGCCCCCACCCAGGCCGCGTTGCACCACCAGCATGGCGAACAGGCCGCCGGCGATGGCGGCGGAGGCGGGGAACGACCTCGCCAGGACGTTGGTCAGGAAGCGCCCCCGCACCAGCTCGCGGTTGGGCTCGAGCGCCAGCGCGAAGGACGGCACGCCGATGATGGCGGTGGAGACCAGCGACATCTGTATGGGCAGCAGGGGGAAGGGCGGCATGAAGACGCACACCAGCGCCAGCGCGGCGGCGTAGACGGTCTTCATGAGGAAGAGCGCCGCGGAGCGCTGGAGGTTGTTGATCGAGCGGCGGCCCTCCGAGACGACCTCGGGCATGTGGGAGAAGTCGCTGTCCGCCAGCACGATGTCGGCGACGTTGCGCGCGGCGGCCGAGCCGGACGCCATGGCCACCGAGCAGTTCGCCTCCTTCAGCGCCAGGATGTCGTTGACGCCATCGCCGGTCATGGCCACCGTGTGGCCCTCGGCACGCAGGCAGCGGATGAGCTCGCGCTTGATGGTCGGGGTGACGCGCCCGAACACGCGCCGCGACCTGACCGCCTCCTCGATCTCCTCCATGCTCTCCAGGAAGGTGGCGTCGACCCATTTGTTGGCATCGGGGACCCCCACAGCCTCGGCGATGGCGGACACCGTCATCGGGTCGTCGCCCGAGATGACGCGCAGGCCGACGCCCTGCTCGACGAAGTAGGCCATCGTCTGGGCCGCCGTGTCGCGGATCTGGTCGCGTATGCCCACGAAGCCCAGGACGCGGGGGCGGCCCGTCGGGACGCCCTCGTCGGTGAAGCCGTCCGCCTCGGCGACCACGAGCACGCGCTGCAGGTGGTCGAAGGAGCGAACCTCCCCCTCGTAGGTGGAGAAGAGCGGCCCGAGGACGAACTGGGCGGCGCCGAGGACCAGTGCCTGGCCGTCGGCGGTGAGGCAGCCCGAGAGCTTGGTCGCGGAGGAGAACGGGACCGAGCGCACGCAGTCGAGCGCCTCGACCCCCTCGGCCTCGCCATAGGCGAGGATGGCGCGCGAGGTCTCGTTGGCGTCCGCCGCATTGGCCTTGGCCACGGTGACCACGGCTCGCCTGGCCTCGTCAGCGGTGACGCCACGCCAGGGCCTGACCTCGGCCACCTCCATCTGCCCGGTCGTGATGGTTCCGGTCTTGTCTAGGCAGAGCACGTCGACGCGCGCGAGGGTCTCGACGCAATAGGCCTGCTGGACCAGCACCTGGCGCATGCCCAGGCGCGTCGTCGCGATGGCCAGCACCGACGAGGTGAGCAGCACCAGTCCCTGGGGGATCATGCCCACGACGGCAGCGACCGTCGTCAGGATGGCGGAGTTGGTGTCCATGGAATCGGACAGGACGCTGCGCAGGAAGAGGGCGGCGCCGATGGGCACCAGGGTCAGGGTGGCCATCCGGATGATCCAGTTCAGGGTGTCGCGGATCTCCGAGGTGATCGGCTTGACGAACTTGGCCTCGTCGTTGATGCGCGACGCGTAGCTGTCGACGCCGACGTTGGTGGCGCGAAACACCAGCGAACCCGAGTCGACGAACGAGCCCGACAGGACCTCGTCGTCGATGACCTTGGGGATGGCGTCGGACTCGCCGGTGAGCAGGCTCTCGTTCATGGACGCCGAGCCACGCACCACGACGCCGTCCGCGGGCACCTGGTCGCCATGCGAGACGATGACCAGGTCATCGGCCACCACCTGCTCGACGGGGATGGAACGCTCCTGCCCCCCGCGGATGACGCGGACGTCGGACGCCGTGATGATCGTCAGGCGGTCGACCATGCGCTTCGCGCGCAGCTCCTGCACGATGCCGATGAGCAGGTTGGAGAGGACGACCCCCATGAAGAGCATGTTGCGGTACTGGCCGGTGATCATGACCAGCAGTGCCAGGCCAAGGTTGACCGCATTGAAGAACGTCATGGTGTGCTCGCGTACGATCTGCGAGACCGACTTGGTCTTGACCTCGGCGTCCGCGTTGACCAGGCCCGCCTGGACGCGAGCCGCGACCTCCTCGTCGGACAGGCCCTCAAGTGCGTCGGCCACACTCCCCGCGCCCTGCCCCTGGGTCTCGCTCATGCACTACCTCCGGTCCCTCACCCCATCCGCCTCAAGCGGCATGTTCTCCTATTGTACGCGAAGCAGCCAGTGCCTGCATCGTGTGGCAATATCGCAACTTTGCCCCGCCTTCGCCCATCGCCGCGAGAATGTGGCTATAATGGCTTTCTACACACGCCCTCTTAGCTCAGTGGATCAGAGCGTTTGCCTCCGGAGCAAAAGGTCGCAGGTTCGAATCCTGTAGAGGGCACCAGCACGCTCGCAGGCCACGGGTCCACGCCCGTGGCCTGCTTCCGTATGTGCCCGTGACGCATGTGCCGGGTTCGCGCGCGCCTTTGACGGAGAGTTCGCTCACGTCAACCCTCCCATAGGCACCAATCACCGAACCATGGGCCCACCAGCTGCGGGGCCACCTCCGACTCGGTGGCAAAATGCGGATACGTATCAAGCCTGTGGGCGTGCCTTCGGCATGCCTCGAAGACGGCGAGGAACCTCTCCCCTCGTCACTGACTGCAAGGAGCAACCATGCCAGAAGCCATCCGCAAGGTGAACGTAGTCGGGCACCAGCATCCCGACACCGACAGCATCTGCGCTGCCATCAGCTATGCCTACCTCAAGAACCAGCTGGGTGGCAGCGTCTACGAGGCTCGTCGTGCGGGCACCATCAATCGCGAGACCGCGTTCGTCCTCAAGCACTTCGGCTTCGAGGAGCCGCGTCTCATCACCACGCTGACTCCCCAGATCAAGGACGTCACGTACCGCAAGGCCGCAGGCGTCGACCCCGAGACCAGCCTCTCCACCGCATGGAACCTCATGCGCAACGAGAACACCTCGACCCTGTGCGTGACCGATGACAACGACAGCCTGCTCGGCCTCATCGCCGTCAAGGACGTCGCCAACGCCAACATGGACATCCTGGACAACACGGTCATCGCGAAGGCGCGCACCCGCTACAAGAACATCGTCAGCACCCTGGGCGGCGAGATGCTCGTGGGCGACTCCGACGGCACCGTGCCCGACGGCCATGTCATCGTCGGCACCTCCCCCGAGATGATGGAGGACACCATCCAGGAGGGCGACATCGTCCTGTGCACCAACCGCTACGAGACCCAGAGATTCGCCGTCGAGGCGGGCGCCGGCTGCCTCATCGTCTGCCACAGCGCCAAGGTCTCCGGCGTCGTGCGCTCCGCCGCCGAGGAGCGTGGCTGCTCCATCATCACCACGCCGTATGACACCTATGCCGCAGCCCGCCTGAT
The DNA here is from genome assembly GCA_902778135.1 of uncultured Coriobacteriaceae bacterium. GTDB lineage: Bacteria > Actinomycetota > Coriobacteriia > Coriobacteriales > Atopobiaceae > UBA1367. The sequence goes on along the minus strand of CACYWP010000001.1, from coordinate 154,331 downwards.
CACCATGTCGATTCCCGTGCGCGCCAAGATGCTGACTGCCGACAAGGTCGAGCGCTTCTCGGTGAACACCTCCATCGACGACGCCCAGAAGGTCATGGCCCGCACGCAGCACCGCTTCTTCCCCGTCATCGACGAGGAGGGCAGCTACGCCGGCGTCGTCAGCACGCCCGACCTGCTGAACCCCCGCAAGAAGCACGTCATCCTCGTCGACCACAACGAGCGCAGCCAGTCCGTCGAGGGCCGCGAGCAGGCCGAGATCCTCGAGATCGTCGACCACCATCGCGTCGCCAACATCGAGACCGCCAACCCGGTCTACTTCCGCAACGTTCCGGTCGGGTGCACCTGCACCATCATCTACGACATCTTCGAGGAGAACGGCATCGAGATTCCGGCCAACATCGCAGGCATCATGATGAGCGCCATCCTCTCCGACACGCTGTGCTTCCGCTCCCCCACCTGCACCCCGCGCGACGTCTTCGTGGGCAAGCGCCTTGCCGAGATCTGCGGCGAGAACTACGACGAGTTCGCCGACCAGATGTTCGACGCCGGTGCCGACCTGACCGGCCGCACCGCCGACGAGGTCTTCAACTCCGACTTCAAGGTCTTCAGCCGCGGCAACGTGCGCTTCGGCGTCGGCCAGGGCTCCTTCATGACCGAGACCAGCCGCAAGGCCGCCGAGGCCCTCGTCGGCCCGTACCTCGAGGACGGTGCGAAGGTCAACGAGCTGCCGATGGTCTTCTACCTCTTCACCGACGTGAAGACCCAGACCTCCGACATGCTGTACTGGGGTGCCGCGGCCGAGGAGATCGCCGCAAAGGCATTCAACGTGACCCCCGAGGACGGCATCGCGGTCCTGAAGGGCGTCGTCAGCCGCAAGAAGCAGGTCATCCCCGCCCTGATGGCCACCCTCCAGCGCATGCAGGAGGAGCAGGAGTAGGGCCTCGCCCCAAGGCCGAGGCCAAAGGGCCTCGACACGCGCGCCAAGCACCCGCCCCGTGCATCGCCAACATGCACGGGGCGGCGCTTTTTCATGAGGTACCGTTTGGGGTGACAGGGCATCCCACGGCGCGGAGCGGCCGCGACGTCGCGGTCGACGCTTGGAATGGCAGCATGACGTCCCAAGACGCCCTATGCGCGCCCCGATGGCGAACTGTAACGTCCAAATTGCTCAAGCGGTAACAAATCCGCAGGTACTGGACGTATAGCCGCAATGTAACAGGCGCGAAAAGCCTGTGTGGCACCACAGCCCGACGTGGTAGCATCAACCGGTATTGCCGCCACGTATCCCAAAGGGAAGGTGTCCCATGATTGCCATCGTCAAACAGAGCGCAACCCCCGAACAGCTCGACCAGTTCGTCAGCTGGATCGAGGGCCGCGGCTATCGCACGAACGTCTCCCAGGGCGACAACGAGACCATCGTCGGCATCATCGGCGACACCACCAGGATCGACCCCTTCCTGCTCGAGTCCATGGACATCATCGAGCAGGTGCGCCGCGTCTCCGAGCCCTACAAGCTGGCCAACCGGAAGTTCCACCCGGAGGACACCATCATCGACTGCGGGTACGGGGTGCTGCTGGGCGGCGGCAACTTCCAGGTCATTGCCGGGCCCTGCTCGGTGGAGGGCGACAACCTGATGGAGATAGCCATCGCGGTCAAGTCCGCCGGCGCGTCGATGCTGCGCGGCGGGGCCTTCAAGCCACGCACCTCCCCCTACAGCTTCCAGGGCATGGGCGAGCGCGGCCTCGACCTTCTGATGGAGGCCGGTGCCGAGCTGGAGATGCCCGTCGTCAGCGAGATCATGGACGCGCGCGACATCCAGCTGTTCCTGGACAAGGGCGTCAACGTCATGCAGATCGGCGCCCGCAACGCCCAGAACTTCAGCCTGCTGAAGGAAGTCGGCAAGACCCAGACCCCGGTGCTGCTCAAGCGCGGCCTCTCTGGCACCATCGACGAGCTGCTGATGGCCGCCGAGTACGTCATGAGCGAGGGCAACCCCAACGTCATCCTCTGCGAGCGCGGCATCCGCACCTTCGAGACGCGCACGCGCAACACCTTCGACGTCAACGCCATCCCGGTGCTGCACCACCTGACGCATCTGCCCGTCGTCGGAGACCCCAGCCATGCCACGGGCTACACCCGCTACGTGCGCCAGGCCGCCTATGCCGCGACGGCCGCCGGCGCGGACGGCCTGGAGATCGAGGTCCATTCCTGCCCCCAGGAGGCGTTCTCCGACGGAGCCCAGGCCCTGACGCCCAGCTCCTTCTACGACGCCATGCGTCGCATCGCCCTCATCCGCGAGGCCATCACGGCAGATCCGAGGTAGCGCCATGACCAACGAGCATCCCAGCATCGCCGAAGGGGCGACCTTCGTTCCCGGGCGCGTGGGCATCCTCGGCCTCGGCCTGATGGGCGGGTCGTTCGCAAAGGCCCTCCACGCGGGCGGACACGAGGTCTTCGCATGGAACCGCACCCGCACCACCCTCGAGCTTGCCATGATCGAGACGGTCGACGCCGAGCTGACCGACGACACCATCCCCACCTGCGAGCTCGTCATCCTCGCCGGCTACCCCGAGGTCAGCATCGACTGGCTGCGCCGGATGGCGGACCTCATCTCTCCCGGCGCCATCGTCATCGACGTGGTGGGCGTCAAGCGCGTCATCTGCGAAGCCTGCTTCGCCATCGCAGCCGAGCACGACTGGACCTTCGTCGGCTGCCACCCCATGGCGGGCACCCAGTTCTCCGGCTATGCGCACACGCGCGGCAACATGTTCCACAACGCCCCGATGGTGGTCGTGCCCCCCGCGATTGACGACTTCGAGCGCGTCGACGTGCTGGAGCGCCTGAAGGGGCTGCTCGCCCCCTGCGGCTTCGGGCTGTTCACGCTGGCCACCGCCGACGAGCACGACGAACTCATCGCCTACACCTCCCAGCTGGCCCATGTCGTCTCCAACGCCTACGTCAAGAGCCCCTCGGCCCAGAGGCACAAGGGCTTCTCGGCTGGGTCCTACAAGGACCTCACGCGCGTGGCGCGACTCAACCCCACGATGTGGACCGAGCTGTTCCTGGACAACGCCGAGCACCTCTCGACCGAGATCGGCACGCTCATCGACAACCTGCAGCAGTACAAGGATGCCATCGACCAGGGCGACGCCGAACGCCTCCATGGGCTGCTGGCAGAGGGCGACCGCCTGAAGAGGGAGGCAGAGCGCCGATGAGCATCGTCCGCACCGTTGCGGTTCGCACGCCCTCACGTGCCTATGACGTGCTGGTTGGACGCGGCCTGCTCGACGAGGTCGGCCCCGTCACGCACGACGCCGCCGGCGGAGAGGTGGCTGCCGTCATCTCCGACTCGAACGTCGCACCGCTCTACGCGCGGCGCGTGGCTGACTCGCTGGAAGGCGCGGGATACCGCACCCATCTCCTCACCTTCCCCGCCGGGGAGCAGAACAAGCGCCTCTCCACGTTGGAGACGCTGCTGGAGGGACTGGCCCAGGCCGGGCTCTCGCGCGACGACGTCATCGTCGCCCTGGGAGGAGGGGTCACCGGTGACATGGCGGGGCTTGCCGCCGCCCTCTACCTGCGTGGCATCAAGGTCGTCCAGGTTCCCACGTCCCTGCTGGCCATGGTCGACTCCTCGGTCGGCGGGAAGACCGCCGTCGACCTCGCCCACGGGAAGAACCTCGCGGGCGCCTTCTTCCAGCCCCATGCCGTCATCGCGGACGTAGACTGCTTCGACACGCTCTCCCACGAGCTGTTCACCGACTCGTGCGGGGAGGTCATCAAGCACGGCGTGCTGGCGGACCCCGCCCTCTTCGACGACATCACCGACCACCCCATCAACGCGCCGGGGTATGCGCGTGAAGATCTGGCACGCATCGTCGCCCGTAACGTCGAGATCAAGCGGGACGTGGTCAACGCCGACGAGACCGAGCGCGGCCTGCGCCAGACACTGAACCTGGGACACACCCTCGGGCATGCCATCGAGGCCGCCAACGACTTCGCGCTGGGCCACGGCTCCTCGGTTGCCGCAGGCCTTTGCTGCGTCGCCCGCGCAGCCGCCGCCCTCGGCTGGAGCGACGCGTCGGTGGCCGAGCGCATCGAGACGGCGACGCGGGCCTTCGGCCTGCCCGTCGACACCTCGGTCGACCACCAGTCCATATTCCGCTACGCCACGCACGACAAGAAGCGCCATGGCGCCACGGTCAACCTCGTGGTGCCCGTCGCCATCGGGTCGGTCGAGATCCGTCGCATCACCCTCGAGGAGCTGCGCGACGTCATAGCGGCCGGTTGCGGCACCGCCCGAAGGGTCTAGGCGCATGGACGTCCGCATCGACCCGCATCCGCTCGAAGGCTCCCTGGCTGCCATCCCCTCCAAGTCGATGGCCCATCGCCTGCTCGTCCTCTCCGCGCTCTCCGATGGCATCACCGACCTGACCTGCCCTGCCACCTCGCAGGACATCGAGGCCACCATCCGATGCCTGCGCTCGCTCGGCGCGCCTGCGGCCCGTACCCGCACGGGATGGCGCATGGTCCCCCTTGCCGTGGGCGGCGTGCGCGCCAACGCGCGCCTCGACGCAGGCGAGTCGGGGTCCACCCTGCGCTTTCTGCTCCCCGTCGTCGCAGCCTTGGGCAGGGGCGCCTCGCTGACGGGACGGGGGCGCTTGGCCGAGCGTCCCCTCGCACCCCTCGACGAGCAGCTGGTCGCGCATGGCGCGTCCCTCTCGCAGTGGGGCCGGTTCCCCCTTGTGGTCTCGGGGACCCTACGACCCGGGGTGTTCGAGCTGCCCGGTTCGGTCTCGTCACAGTTCGCCAGCGGCCTGCTGATGGCGGCACCGCTGATGGACGGCGACGTCGAGGTCCTCGTCAGCGAGCCCGTCGAGTCGCGTGGCTACATCGACCTCACGGTCGCGGCGCTCGCCGGCTTTGGCGTCCGGGTGCGGGAGGCGCGTCGCAGCATCGATGGGATGACCTATCGCAGCTATGCGATCGACGCGGATGCCCGCCTTGTCACCCCCGGCACCTGCACGGTCGAGGGGGACTGGTCCAACGCGGCCTTCTGGCTGGCCGCCGGTGCACTCGGCCCCACCCCGCTTTCCGTGACGGGCCTCGACGCCCGCAGCAGGCAGGGGGACCGGGCCATGCTGGCCGCACTGTCGCTCCTGGGTGCCCGTGTCGGGCGTGGCGCCGGCATCGTCGCCGCCTCGCGCGATGCCCTGCACGCACACACCATCGACGTCTCGGGCATCCCCGACCTCGTTCCCCCGCTGGCGGCCGTCGCATCCGTCGCCAACGGCACCACGCGGCTGGCCAACGCGGGACGCCTCCGCCTGAAGGAGTCCGACCGGCTGTCCACGGTCTGCCAGGCCATCCGTGCCTTGGGAGGGCGGGCCGCCACGGAGGGGGACGACCTACTCGTCACGGGCGTGCCCACGCTCGCGGGAGGCACGGTCGATGCCGCCAACGACCATCGCATCGCCATGATGGCCGCCATCTGCGCCGCCTATGCGGATGGGCCCACGACCATCCTGGGCGCCCAGTGCGTGGCCAAGTCCTATCCGGGATTCTTCGATGACTTCCGTTCCCTCGGGGGACGTGCGACAGAGAGCGAGGAGTGAGCAGACCATGGCCTCCACATTCGGCAACGCCCTGCGCGTCACCATATTCGGGCAGTCGCACTCCCCCGCCATCGGCTGCGTCGTCGAGGGGCTGCCTGCGGGCTTCGCCCCCGACCTGGACGGGCTGAGGGCCTTCATGGCACGGCGGGCTCCGGGGCAGGCCAGTTGGTCGACCCCGCGCAGGGAGGCCGACCTGCCGCACATCCTCTCCGGCCTCAACCAGCGCGGCGAGACCTGCGGCGCCCCCCTTGCAATCGTCATCGAGAACACCAACACGCGCTCGGGCGACTATGACGACGTGCTGCACATCCCCCGTCCCGGCCACGCGGACTTCACGGCCCAGGCAAAGTGGGGCGGGCACCAGGACGTCCCCGGGGGAGGGCACTTCTCGGGACGGCTGACGGCCCCCCTGTGTGCGGCAGGCGGCATCGCGCTGCAGATGCTGGCGCGACGCGGCGTGCGCATCGGGGCGCACCTGGCTCGCGTCGGGGAGGTTGCCGACGAGCCGTTTGCCACCCCCGCCTGCGGACCCGCCTCCACCCTGACGCTCGAACGGCAGCTCGATGCCCTGGCTGACGGCCGAACCTTCCCCGCCATCAGCAGGGAGGCAGGCGAGGCGATGATCGCCCAGATAGATGCCGCGCATGCCATGGGCGACTCGGTCGGCGGGGCGGTAGAGTGCGTCGCCCTGGGGCTGCCCGCCGGCATCGGCGGCCCGATGTTCGATGGCATCGAGAGCACGATAGCGCGCATCGCCTTCGGCGTCCCCGCGGTCAAGGCCCTCGAGTTCGGTGCCGGATGCGCCGTGTCGTCTCGTCTGGGCAGCCAGAACAACGACCCCTTCGGCATCGTGGAGGGCAGGCCCTTCCCGCTGACGAACAATGCCGGGGGCAACCTTGGTGGCATCACCACCGGCGCCCCCGTCTGCTTCAGGATCCACATCAAGCCCACGCCCTCCATCGCGCGCGCCCAGGCCTCCGTCGACCTCGACACCGGTGTCGAGACCACCCTCGAGCTGCGTGGCCGCCACGACCCCTGCATCGCCCCGCGCGCCGTGCCGGTCGCCGAGGCGATGATGGCGCTGGCCCTGCTCGACTGCTGGCTCTCCGACCCGCCCCAGACCTCATGACCCAGGAGGATTCCATGCCCGACCTCAGCGAGTGCCGAGAGCGAATCGACCGGATCGACACCCAGATCATGCGACTGCTCATGGAACGCCAGGCCGTCTCGGCCGATGTCGCCGCCTACAAGGCAGCCACGGGCAAGCCGGTGTTCGACCGCGCGCGCGAACGGGAGAAGATCCAGCGCGCGACCGAGCTCGTGCCGCCCGAGCTGGCCAGCTACGCCTCGGTGCTGCAGACCATCCTGATGGAGGCTTCGCGCGACGCCCAGCACCAGCTGCTGGCCGACCGCAGCAGCGACGTCTCCGGCCGCATTCGCGACGCCCTGGCCAACCAGAGCGCCTACTTCCCCTTCCGTGCGACCGTTGCCTGCCAGGGGGTGGAAGGGGCCTACCAGCAGATAGCCGTCGACCGCCTGTTCCGCCAGCCTCAGATAGAGTTCTGCGACACCTTCGAGGAAGTCTTCGACGCGGTGGAGAGCGGTCGCTGCGAGTTTGGCGTGCTGCCGGTGGAGAACTCCACGGCGGGCTCGGTCAACCGCGTGTACGACCTCCTGCGCAGCCGTGACGCCTACATCGTCCGCAGCTGCCGTCTCAAGATCGAGCACAACCTGCTGGTGCGTCCCGGCGCCCGCAAGGAGGACATCCGCATCGTGTACAGCCACGAGCAGGCCATCCGCCAATGCTCGCACTACCTGGCCGGGATGCCCGAGGCACGGGTGCACATCTGCGAGAACACCGCCATGGCCGCCGAGAAGGTGGCGCAGGCCGGCCGGGACGACGTGGCCGCCATCGCCTCGCGGGACTGCGCGCAGCTCTATGGTCTGGAGATATGCGAGCACGGCGTGCAGGACCAGTCGAGCAACTACACGCGCTTCGCCTGCATCACCAAGGACCTCGTCATCTACCCGGGGGCCGACCGTGCGTCGCTCGTCGCCGTGCTCGACCACGAGCCCGGCTCGCTCTACAAGGTCCTCGCCAAGTTCTATGCCCTCGACATCAACCTCATCAAGCTCGAGAGCCGCCCCATCCCCGGACGCGACTTCGAGTTCATGTTCTACTTCGATGTCGAGTGCCCCGCCGCTGCCCCGCAGTTCCTTTCGCTGATGGACGCGCTGGACGACGCCTGCGAGGAATGCCGCTATCTGGGCAGCTACTCGGAGGTGATCTAGATGGCGCTGGAGCAGGGGGCACCGTTTGGGCTGTTGGGCCGGACGCTGGGATACAGCTGGTCCAAGCAGATACACCTCAGGTTGGGCTCCGCACCATACGACCTCATCGAGCGCGAGCCCGATGAGGCGGAGGCCTTCCTGCACACGGACGGCTGGTCCGGCCTGAACGTGACCATACCCTACAAGCAGCTCGCGGCGCGCGTGGCAGACGTACTCAGCCCGCGCGTCGAGCGGCTGGGCGTCGCAAATACGCTCGTCCGCCAGCCCGACGGTGCCATCATGGCCGAGAACACCGACGTCCTGGGCTTTGCCTGGATGCTGGAACGATTCGCCCGACGCTGCCTGGGAGGCAGCGCGCGGGAGGCGCTTGGCGGCAGGGAGGCGCTGGTACTGGGAACGGGTGGTGCCGCCCAGGCGGTGCGCGCCGCCTTGGAGGACGGTCCCGGATGCGTCGTCTCCCTCATATCCCGTCGTGGCGAGGACACCTACGAGGGCCTGGCACAGCGCCATCCGCACGCCGCGCTGATCGTCAACGCAACGCCGGTGGGCACCTACCCCAACTGTCCCGCCAGCCCGGTTCCCGACGAGACGCTGGCCGCCTTACCCGAGCTGCAAGCAGTCATCGATGTGGTCTACAATCCCGAGCGCACGGGCATCTGCCTTGCGGCAGAGCGCCTGGGCATACCCAGCGAGAGCGGGCTGGCCATGCTCGTCGCCCAAGCCTACCACTCCAGCCAGCTCTTCCAGGGCAGACCGCTGGACGAGGGGCTCGTCAGCCAGATCGAGGCGGACCTGCGCGCCTCTCAGCGCAACATCGTCCTCATCGGCATGCCGGGTGCCGGGAAGACCAGCACCGGACGTGCGCTGGCCCGGCTGCTCCATCGCCCCTTCATCGACCTCGACGACGCGTTTGCCGTCGACACGGGCGTCACCGCCGAGCAGTTCATCAGGCAGCATGGCGAGGAGCCCTTCCGCGAGCGGGAGACCAAGGTCGCGGCCAGCTACGGACGCGAGTCCGGTCTGGTCATCGCCTGCGGCGGCGGCATCGTCACCCAGCCGCGCAACTATGACCTCATCCACCAGAACGGCACCATCGCCTTCATCGACCGCCCCCTCTATCAGCTGACCAGCGACGGCAGGCCCGTATCCCAGCTGAAGGGCATCGAACGCCTGGCCAACGAGCGCATGGGGCTCTACCGCTCGTGGTGCGACACGCAGATCAGCTGCACGGGCTCGGCAGCTGGCGACGCGCTGCTGCTGAAGGCGCGGCTGGGGTTCCAGTGACCCCCATGTCACGTCCCTGCATGAATTCCGAAACCGAATAGCATGTTTTCCGACGCCCTGTTCGCTCGTGCCATTTTTGGCAACCGCCTACCGCCTCGACACGAAAACGCAACGTTTCAACAGTTGAAAGCACGTATCCTCGTGATGGTGAAACTGTGGAGAGAATCGAGGGGCACCCGTCCATGGGCGCCTGGGGAAGGCGAACATGTCCAACGACGATATCGCTGCGGCCGTGCTCGAATGCGTCGGCGGCTTCGGGAACGTGGCAGGCAACTCCCTGTGTGCCACGAGATTGCGCATCACGCTGAATGACGCAAGGCATGTCGACCGCAATGCGCTGCACTCCATAAAGGGCGTCCTCGGCATCGCCGACCGGGGCGCCAGTGGCATAGAGGTGGTCTTCGGCCCCAACCTGGTGAAGGGGGTCTATCGCGCCTTCGAGCGTCTGACGGGACTGTTCTCGGAAGAGGGCGCTCCGAGCGATGCCCCCGCCAGGACGGCCAGCAGCAACTTCCAGGTGTCCATCACTCCCGAGACTCCCGGAAGGCCCCAGGTGCAGACATCCGTGCCACGACCGACCGTGGGGCCCACGCCCGTCGAGGACGACATCACCAACTCTCTGCTCGAGATGCTCGACGACGGTGACCCCTCCCCCATCCTCGACGAGATGGACTTCGAGGACGAGCCAACGCCCGACACGGGCGCGCGCATCCTGGTCATCAACGGGCCGAACTTCAACCTACCGGGTCCCATGCAGCCAAGCATCTACGACGACAGCGAGGTCTCCAAACTGCTCGACCTTTGCCATTCCAGTGCCTTGGAGGCTGGGTTCGTCGACTGCGAGTGCTACCACTCCAACCACGAGGGCGACCTGGTGGACCACATAGAGGACGCGTGCGAGGTGTTCGACGCCATTGTCATCAACCCCGGCTCGTACACGCACACCTCCATCGCGCTGCTCGACGCGCTGACCATCGCCCAGGTTCCCGCCGTGGAGGTGCACCTCTACGACCTCGCGGGCAGGGAGGCCTTCCGGCAGGTATCCTACGTCCGGTCCGCCTGCATCGAGACGATCATGGGTCTGGGTATCGAGGGATACCGCAAGGCCATCTTCGACCTCGCGGAGCACCTCGGCCTCTCCTAGGGCAACCGGGGTCAACCAACGAACCGTGTATAAAGGACAGAGGGGGGCGACCAGACCAGTCGCCCCCCTTCTCAGTTGACGATGTCGAAGCCCTTACGAGGCCTCGGCGCTCTTGCGCTCGCACACCCACACCGAGCCGTCGCTGACCAACACGTCCATCGGCACGTCGTGGTCGTCGTGCGGCAGCGGGTTGCTGCTGATGCGCAATGCCCTCACCAGCCCCACCTTGAGCCCGGGATAGGTGGCGAGGAAGTTGTCATAGTATCCGGCACCGTAGCCGATGCGATAGCCCTCGGCGTCAAAGACCAGACCCGGCACCAGGCAGATGGACCCATCGAAGTCGTCGGGGTCGACCGGCTGGCAGAGCTTCGGGTCGGGCTCCTGGACGCCACGGGAGCCCATCCTCATGCCCTCGAGGGTGTCGATCTCGTAGAAGACCAGCTCGCCGCGCTGGCAGACAGGCACCGCGACGCGCTTGCCATCCTTCCAGGCGCGCTCGATGAGGGGCGTGGTGTCCATCTCGTTGCGATAGGTGATGTAAGCAAGTATCAGGGACGCATCGCGATAGGCGCCCATCGCCGTGAAGTGCATGCGAACCTCTCGGTCGACACGCTCGGCGTGACGCGGCGCTAGCTGGGCCTCGACAGCCTGATAGGCACTCCTCAGTGCGCTTTTGCTCGCGTCTTCGCCGTACGTGCTCGCCATAGCAGCTCCAATCGTCGTTTGGATTCAGTGTAACGCATGCGCACCCTCGAAAAGAGGGGTTACCATTTCCACACGAGTCAAGGGGCGGAATGAGTCGGAGGAACGGTGGCACAAGGGAATGCCGGAGGCTCTTCTCGCAGGCAGATGCTGTACATCGACGGATTGCTGGTCGAGCTGACGCGCAAGCGGGTGAAGAACATCAACCTGCGGATACGCCGCGATGGGACGATCGCCGTCAGCGCAGCCCCACGCGTGCCGATCACGTCCATCGAGGAGTTCGTCAGGTCACGCCACGACTGGATCGAGGAGGCTCGTGGCCGCGTCATCCACGCCTGCGAGACGGTGGACGGCAGCTGCATCGATGGGGGCAGCTGGTGGCTGTGGGGAGAGCGCCTGACCATCGACCTCCAGGTGATGGCCGCGAGCGGTCGCCGCGCGGGCTGCTCCTTCGAACGGGGGGAGGGACTCCTGCACGTCTGCGCGGACGAGCGCATCGCGGATGACGGAGAGGCCTCGCGCACGGCACGCGACCGCGCGCTCGAGTCCTGGGGCCGCTCGCTGCTGCACAGGCGCGTCGAGGAGACGCTTCCCCACTGCGAAGACGTGGTCGGCGCGTCCTGCAGCGCCTGGAGGCTGAGGTCGATGCGCAGCCGCTGGGGCAGCTGCAACGTCCAGACCAAGGTCATCACCCTCAGCACTCAGCTCGTGCACCACGACCCACGATGCCTCGAGTACGTCATCATCCACGAGCTGTGCCACCTGTACGAGCCAAGCCACAACCAGCGGTTCCATGCGCTGATGGATCGGTTCTGTCCCGACTGGCGCGAGAGGAGACGTCTCCTGAACGGTCGGTGAGCGACGGCCAGCCCTCACGTCTGCCATTGTCTGCGTTTTGAATTCGGAGAAGCTAGGCGCTGCGCAGAATGGAGCGTTCTCTGCGCAGCGAAGAGCACAGACAAATGGGACCTCTTTGAAAGAGCCGATTGAAACGCCGACAACGCCCCGTTTTCTCTCCCCCGACAGCAAAAGGGCGCAGACAACACCCTACTGCCTGCGCCCTCGCCATTCCCGATGTCGGACAGGTGTCAGTACACCATGCCCATCGCCTCGCGAACCTCCTGAAGCGTCTGCTCGGCGATCTCGTTGGCACGGCGGTTGCCATCGGCCAGCACGTCCTTGATGTAGTCCAGGTCGCCCTCCAGCTCGCGGCGGCGCTCCCGGATGGGGGCGAAGTAGCCGTTGACCGCCTCGGTGACGACCTTCTTCAGCTGGCCCGACCCTCCATTGCCGATCTCGGCGGCAAGCTCGACCGGATCGCGGTCCAGGCAGATGCCCGCCGTGGTCAGCAGGGCCGACACGCCGGGGCGATTGTCCGGGTCGAAGGTGATGAAACGCTCGGAGTCCGTGCGGGACTTCTTGATGAGCTTGGCGGTCTCCTGCTCGGTCATGCTGATGGAGATGGCGTTGCCATAGCTCTTGGACATCTTGCGCCCATCCAGGCCGGGGATGAGCGGCGTGGAAGTCAGAAGGCCGGCAACGTCGGGGAACACCTTGCCGTAGCGCTCGTTGAAGCGGCGGGCGATCTTGGCCGTGACCTCGATGTGGGGTAGCTGGTCGCGGCCGACGGGAACGATGTTGCCCTTGCAGAACAGGATGTCGCAGGCCTGGTGCACGGGATAGGTCAGGAGCAGGCCGGTGAGGGAATGGCCCGAGGCCTCCATCTCGGCCTTGACCGTGGGGTTGCGCTGCAGCTCGGCCTCGGAGACCAGCGACAGGAACGGCAACATCAGCTGGTTCTCCGCCGGCACCGCTGAATGGGTGAAGATCATCGTCCTTGCCGGATCGATGCCGCAGGCCAGGTAGTCCATGACCATGTTGTAGACGTTGTCTGCGATGTGCTCGGTGGTGTCGCGGTCGGTGATGACCTGGTAGTCCGCGATGATGATGTTGGTGTTGATGCCCAGGTCCTGCAGGCGCACGCGCTCCACGAGCGTGCCGAAGTAGTGCCCCAGGTGCAGGCGGCCGGTCGGGCGGTCACCCGTGAGCATGGTGTAGTTGGCGGCGTTGCCTGCGGCAATGTCAGCCTGGATCTGGTTGGAGCGGCGCAGCGCCGCCTCGTAGCTACCCTCGTTCGGCATGGAGGGATCCTTTCGTTCGGGTACGTGTCACACGAGTCCCTATGGTAGCGCACCCTGCCCCGCTCGGCCCACGCACACCAAAAAACGGGACCGCCCCGAAGGACGGCCCCAGTCGTTACCTCGATGTCGTGACAGCGCTACAGGACCATGAAGGCGATCGTCAGGACGATCATGCAGATGACGGACATGACGGCGATGATCTTGGTGCAGAACTTGACCCAGGTGGAGTACTCGATGCGAGACAGGGCCAGGCCGCCCATGATGGCACCCGAGGTCGGGGTGATGAGGTTGACCACGCCAGAGGCGGCGCAGAAGGTCATGACCATGACGGACGGGTTGAAGCCGAGCTGCTGAGCCAAGGGCCCCATGATGGGCATGGAGACGCCAGCCATGCCGGAGGTCGAGGGGATGAGGAAGGACAGCAGGAAGTACAGCAGGTAGGAGCCGATGGAGAAGACGATGCCCGAGGTGCCGGCCAAGGCGCTGGAGGCCGCGGAGAGCACGAACATGTCCAGACCGGTGGCAGCCATGAGGACGGAGACGCCACGAGCGAGGGCGATGACCATGACGACGGACATCATGTCGCCGGCGCCAGCCATGAACTCGTCGACGATCTCATGCTCGCTCATGCCGCCGACGACACCGATGATGATGCCCAGCAGCAGGAACCACGTGGTGGCCTCCTGGAAGTACCACCAGCCCAGGGGCACGCCGGTCAGGAAGCTGGACCAGCTGTTGCCATCTGGGTCGAATCCGGGGTTGAACAAATCGATGCCCAGGTCCTCCCACGGGATGAAGGAGATGATCATGATGACGAATGCAAGGGCGAACAGGATCAGGACGCCCTTCTGCTTGCCGGTGAGGACCGGGTCGCCGGCCTCGGAGGCGGCGCCATACTGTGCCTTGGCGTTCTCGGTCTCGGTGGCGCTCATGAGCGTGCGGTTGGGGTCTGCCTTGACCCTCTTGGCGTACTGGAGCACGAAGAAGACGGCAGCGATGTAGGTGACGACCAGCAGGGCAAGGCCCAGGCCGATGAAGATGGTCTGGTCGCCCTTGATGCCCACGCCGTCAAGGGCGGCACTTGCGGCGCCGACGGCGAAGGGGTTGACGGTGGAGCCCAAGCAGCCGACGCCTGCGCCGAGAAGGACGATCATGGCACCGGTCAGCGAGTCGAAGCCGGCGGTCATCATCGTGGCGGAGAGCAGGGCGTAGAAGCCCACGGTCTCCTCGCACATGCCATAGGTGGTGCCACCCAGGGCGAAGAACGCCATCAGGATGGGGATGAGCTTGAGCTCGTTGCCGCCCATCTTCTTGACGAGCACGGCGATGCCGTCGGCGATGGCATTGGTCTTGTTGACGATGCCGAGGAAGCCACCGAGGACCATGACGAACAGGCACACGTCAATCGCGTCAGCGAAGCCGCGCACAGGAGACATCAGGAAGTCAGAGAGGGTGGCTGCGACGACCGTGCCCTCCTCGCCGTTGATGCTGTAGGACTTGCCGTTGAGCATCACGGTGATCAGGGCGACGATGGCCAGGAGGATGAAGATGATGGAGAAGCTTGTCAGCATCTCCCTCTTCTTCTTGGGCGCTGCGGTATCTGCCATTTCAGATACTCCTTTCGACGCGCGGCATTAGCCTTGCGAAACCTAACCGAAACTAGAGCGAAACACTAATACATGACAAGGATACGTCTGACACCCAAGCAATACAAGTCAAAAAGCATCCTTTATTCAATATGGATTGGATTTGTTACCGTTCGCCGGATTCGAGTTATGCTGCTAGCTAAAACACGGGACAAACGACTGAATTCGTCGAATTTGCGCAGGTATATGTTATTGCTACCCAATCAGTTCGATATTCTCGGAAAAGAGGGCGCAGCCTTGACACCATTGTCGCCTGAGTTTCTCCATATTCAATTATGCAAATCAATGGAGATTTCTATGCATCTATGCATCATAACTGACTAATGGCACAGTGTTTCAAACATGTTTCGCGGTGCCAAGAAGTGGGAGGCGCCGGATGCCCGGACGCCTCCCCTATCGAATCCCGATGCGGACCCGTCAGCTAGTCAAACTTCTCATGCATGTAGGTGCTCAGCGTGGACAGCCCTTCGCGCAGGACGGCCTCGGGGGCACAGTAGCCCAGGCGCGCGCCGCAAGGCAGTTCGAAGCGGCTGCCGGGCACGAGCAGCACGCCCGTGTCGCGAAGCAGGTCCAGGCAGAAGCTCTCGTCGTCGGTGGGGATGTCGAGACGCATGTAGCTCACGCTCACGCCCTTGGGCTCGGTCCAGCTGGCACGCGGCTCGGTTGCCATCCACTCGTTCACGATGGCTCGGTTCGTGCGGATGATGCCGAGGTTGCGCTCGATCACCTTGTCCCGGTTGCGCAGCACGTAGGTCGCGAGCGCATCGTTGAAGACCCCGCCGCAGATCATCGTGTAGTCACGCAGCACGCGCATGCGGTCGGCCAGCTCCTTGTTGGACACCGTCCAGCCGCAGCGTGCCGCGGGAACGCTGTAGTCCTTGCTCACGCTGTTGGTGCAGACGCCCTTGTCGTAGAGGTCGACGATGCTCGTGCACTTCTCGGGCTCCTCGAGCGGGAAGAAGACCTCGTCGCAGAGCACCCAGGCACCCACGCTGCGCGCGATCTCGACAATCTCCTCCATCACGTCGGTCGTGATGACGGTGCCGAGCGGGTTGCTCGCGTTGTTGACGCAGATCAGGCGCGTGTCGGGTCGCACGAGGCGCTTGAGCTCGTCGAGGCGCGGCTGCCAGCCGTCCTCCTCGTGGATGACCCAGTGGTCGACCTCGGCGCCAAGCGCCTCGGGAAGGTCATAGAGCGGCTGGTAGGTGGGGTACTCCGCCACCACGTGGCATCCCGGCTCCACCAGCGTCATGATCGCATTGAGGTTTGCCCCCGTACCGCCATTCATCTGCAGCACGTTGTCTGGATCCACGTGCCTGTAGAGCTTGGCTACCTCGGCCTTGAAGTCAGCAGAGCCCTCGATCCAGCCATAGTTCATCTTCTCGCGGTTCAGCTGCTCGTAGAACGTGCCACCGCCTTGGCCGTCGAGCTCGAGGATCTCGCCCATGGTGAGGCTGGCAATCGTGCTCTGGGCGATGTCGAGGCGCGCTTCGTGCTCGTAGTCATTGAGGAAGGCCTCTACGCCTATCGTCTTGATCTTCATGCCACTCTCCTGTCATGGGAGGGACGGCCCCGAGTATGGTGCAGCCCCTCCCCTCTCATCGGAAACGCCTTGCCCTTAGAAAACGGGAATGATGCCCATGAAGGTCATAGGCACGCTGATGACGCCGAGGACGCAGATGATCGCCGCAGCCATGAGCTCGGACTTGGTGAGGCCGATTCCAGCGGCACCAGCCTCCTTGCGGGCCTGCGCATAGAAGATGAAGCCGGGGATGTAGCCCAGGCAGGCAAGGAGCATGAACGTCCATCCGGAGAGGATGACGGTAACGATCTGGAAGGCCGCGGCAATGACGCCGAAGATGAGGTTCTTGGTGTCGCCCGTCTCCATGCCAAGCTTGATCTGGTAGAGGGCTGCAAGCGTCCAGCTGATGATGATGGTGACGGTGCACATGCTGATGGCAAAGGTGTAGGTGTCCTCGGCAAAGCTCGCGAGGATATAGAACACCTGCGTGCAGGCACCCACGATCAAGAGGGCCATCTGCGGGGCGCCCTTGGCATTCATCTTGTTCCAGCTGGCGGGCAGCAGGTGCTCGTTGGACATGTCGCTGGAGGTCTCCGCGGGAAGCATGGTGAACGAGAGCCAGGAGCCAAGCACGCTGATGATGATGGCGACACTGAGGAAGGCGCCGCCCCAACCGGGGGCAAGGTACTCGAAGATGGTGACGGTGGCGGGGCTGGGAGCGGCGATGAGCTCCTCGTAGGGCATGACGCCATACGGCAGAACGCTGGCACCGATGTAGAGCACGAGCAGGATGACGATACCGATGATGGTGGCCTTGCCCACGTCGCTCTTGCGCTCTGCGCGGGCGCTCATGACGCAGGCGCCCTCGACGCCGATGAACATCCACATCATGATGAGCAGGCAATTGACGATCTGGGTGCCCAGGCTTCCGAGCTCGACGCCGTTCTGAGCCATGATGGCGGCATTGCGCGCCGCGGTGCCCCAGAAGTCTTCGGTAAAGACGCCGGCCTTGAACGAGATGAGGCAGAAGAAGAGGAACACGACGATGGCTGCGACCTTGACCATCATGACCACCGCGTTGAGCACGGCTGCGCTCTCGACGCCATTGATGACCAGGAACGTGATGATCCACAGCATCGCAGAGACCGCGACGATCGCCAGGATGTTGGGCACACCGGCAGTGCCATTGCTGAAGATGCCCGGCATGGCGCCTGCAAGGGTCTGGGCGATCATCGTCATGAAGCCGACGTTGCCGAGCCATGCGGACAGCCAGTAGCCCCAACCGCTCACGAAACCGGTGAAGTTGCCAAACCCCTCGGTCGCGTACTGGAACAGGCCCTCGATCTCGGGCTTCTTGTCGCCGAGGTTTGCAAGGGCGAGCGCAAGGAACACGAATCCACCGCCAGCGATCACCCACGACACGAGGGCCCCTCCCGGACTTGCCGCGTTCGCCAGCTGACCGGCCGTCGCAAACACGCCGGAGCCGATGCAGGAGCTTACGACCAGGCCAATGAGCGGTACGAGTCCCAGACCCCTCTTCTGTTCTGACACTTGTATCATTCCTTCCGACAAAAAGCCAACCGCCCTCGGCTCATTACCAAGAACGGCTGGCATTCTACACTTGCCTAGGATCGCCTAGGCTGGCACGCTTGTGGCAACTATGTGGTCGAAGCCTACTTCAGGGTCGCGTACATGACGGCCTTGATGGTGTGCATGCGGTTCTCGGCCTCGTCGAAGACGCGGGACTGCGGGCCCTCGAAGACCTCGTCGGTGACCTCCATCTCGGTGATGCCGAACTCCTCCTCGACCTCCTTGCCGTGGGTGGTGTTGGTGTCATGGAAGCTGGGCAGGCAGTGCTCGAAGATGGCGGTCGGGTTGGCCTCGGCCATGAGCTCCTTGGTGACGCGATAGGGCTCGAGCAGCGCGATGCGCTCGCCGAACAGGTCGTAGGACTCGCCCATGGAGACCCAGATGTCGGTGTAGAGGCAGTCGCAGTTCTTGGCGCCCTCATGCGGGTCCTCGGTCAGCACGATCTCGCAGCCGTTCTCGGCGGCGATCGCACGGCAGGTCTCCACGAGCTCGGCCTTGGGCATGCGCTCCTTGGGGCCGCAGGCGCAGAAGTTGATGCCGAGCTTGGCGCAGACGACCATCAGGGAGTTGGCAACGTTGTTGCAGCAGTCACCGAAGAAGGTGAGCTTCTTGCCGCGCACGTCACCGACCTCCTCCTGGAGGGTCAGGATGTCGGCGAGCATCTGGGTGGGATGGAAGTCGTCGGTGAGGCCGTTCCACACGGGCACGCCGGACTTGGCGGCGAGCTCCTCGACGTCGGACTGCAGGAAGCCGCGGAACTCGATGCCGTCATAGATGCGACCGAGGACGCGGGCGGTGTCCTCGATGGACTCCTTGTGGCCCATCTGGGAGCTGTTGGGATCGAGATAGGTGACGCCCATGCCCAGGTCGAAGGCACCGACCTCGAAGGAGCTGCGGGTACGGGTGGAGGTCTTCTGGAAGATCAGGACGACGTTCTTGCCCTCGAGCCAGCGGTGCGGGACGCCAGCGCGCTTCATGCTCTTGAAGTCGGCGGAGAGCTTGAGGAGGTAGCGGATCTCGTCGGGGGTGTAGTCGAGGAGCTTGAGGAAGCTGCGGCCGGAGATGTTGACGCCCATGTATGGGTTCCTTTCCTGAGAGGTTCCGATGTGTGACGTGCACACGATACGCCAGTTTTGCCGGCAAAGCCATGCCGGAGTGTTCCGGTCCGGAACGTGAGTCGCTTCGCCCGGACCGGAACGAGGGCTGGAAGATGTCCTAGAGGTCTTCGCGCTCGAAGGGCATGCTCATGCAGCGCGGGCCACCACGACCGCGGGACAGCTCGGCAGAGGGGATGACGAGCAGGTCGAGGCCTTCCTTGTACAGGACGTCGTTGGTGACGGAGTTGCGCTGGTAGACGCAGATCTTGCCCGGGGAGACGCACAGCGTGTTGGAGCCGTCGTTCCACTGCTCGCGGGCAGCGGCCGTCGGGTCGCCACCGCCGCAGGGGATCAGCTTGACGGCGTCGATGCCGAGGGCCTTGGCCAGAACGTGCTCGAGGGTGTCGATCATCTCCTCGATCCTGACCTCGCCGCGATCGGCACCCGGCGTGATCTTGAACACCTGCAGGGTGCCCATGATGCCCGGATGGATGGTGAACTTGTCATAGTCGATCTGGGTGAAGACCGTGTCGAGGTGCATGAAGGCACGGGACACCGGGATGTTGAAGGCATAGATCGTGTCGATCTCGGAGCCGTTGTCGCCCCAGAAGCAGTTCTGGGCGAGCTCGTCGATGGCACTGGCCTGGGTGCGCTGGGAGATGCCGATGGCCAGCGTGTGCGCGTTGAGGTTCAGGACGTCGCCACCCTCGACATGGAAGGAGCTGTCGCGGCGATACCACAGCGGGGAGCGCTTGTACTCGGGATGGTACTTGAAGATGTACTTGCCCAGCAGCGTCTCGCGGTTGCGGGTGACGGAGTACATGTGATGCAGCATGGCACCCTTGCCCACGACGGCGAACGGGTCGCGCGTGAAGTAGGTGTTAGGCATCGGGTCGATGAGCAGGTCGGTCTCGGAGTCCTGGTCCTGGCCGACAAGGTCGGCGAGCAGGGTCGAGGAGGCAGACGGCAGGGCGACCTCGTTCTTGCGCAGGCCGGCAATGGTCTTGTCGACGAACTCCTTGGTGTCGCGGATGGAGTACATGTACTCCTTGACGGCCGCGAGCATGTTCTTGCCACGGAGGCCAGACTCCTGCAGCCACTCCTCGGTGTACTCCTCGCGGGCGCCCGGCTCGGCGTCGAGGGCCTCGGCGCAGAGCTTCTCGAGGTACAGGACCTCGACGCCCTGCTCGCGCAGGACCTCGGCAAAGCGGTCGTGCTCCTGCTGTGCGACCTCTAGGAAGGGGATGTCATCGAAGAGCAGGCGCTCGAGATCGTCTGGGGCGAGGTTCAGCAGCTCCTCGCCGGGACGATGGAGCATGACCTTCTTCAGGGGGCCGATTTCGCTGTGGACATAGAGTCCCTTCATGGTGCCCTCCACTCCTTTCGTGCCGGTTCGTCCGGCACTCGTGCGGATAGAAACGGTATTCACGCCTGGCGGCGCGCGCCAAACGTCGACTCACGACATACTATATTCAATACAATCCCACTCGCATACATTCGCGGACCTCGAAGCATGGGAACGGTAGCTTTAGGCGCCCCAACGGTTTAGCTAACAGCTAAGGTTTCGTAACTAGCTTGTTTAACTGCAATTTCCTTTAACTGTCGTACGGTTTTCAATCCATCGGGCAACCCTGCCGCACTTTGTATAGAGTATTCCGTAACACTATCGAAATGATATTTTTATGCACTTCTATTGTATTTCTATACATAAAAATTGCGATTCGCCGATTCCCGGTTCCGACAAGGCCCTCCAGGTCGCACCGACGAACCCCCCGCCGGACCCGTCGGCCTCAGGCCGTCTGCGACGCATACCTGCACGAAAGTCCCACATACGATAGAATCTGATGTCTGTGAGACCTGCGACCCGACAGACGAGGAACGGCGATGAGCGGCAAGAAGACCAAGGACAGGAAGGCGCGCAAGCGGCTGGCCAGCGAGCTGAAGAAGACCACCCGAAAGCTCGCGAAGGCAGCGGACTCCGAGGTGTCCCGCGAGGCGCTGGCCAAGCGCGCGGAGAAGCTCGAGCGCAAGCTGGAGAAGGCGCGCCGCACCAACGAGAAGATGCACGGCAAGCGCACCTCCGGCAAGGCGGGCCGCGTGTTCGACTTCACGCAGAACCGCGAGGTCAGTTGGCTGCGGTTCGACGACCGCGTCCTGGACGAGGCATCCGACGAGACCGTGCCGCTGTTCGAGCGCCTCAAGTTCGTCTCGATCTTTGGCAGCAACCTCGACGAGTGGTTCATGGTCCGCATCGGCGGCCTGTCCGACCTCGCCCTGCTCAAGAACCCGCCTCGCGACATCCGCTCCAACGAGACGCCGGCAGAGCAGATCAAGAACGTCCTCGGCATGCTTCCGCCGCTCATCAAGAAGCAGGGCCAGCTCTTCTCCGGCATCGAGGCCAACCTCGCCGGCGCGGGCCTCACCCGCGTCAACGCATCCGACCTCACCGACGCAGACCTCAACCGCATCGCACAGTTCTTCGACGCGCGCGTCGCCCCAATCATCTCGCCGATGATCATCGACCCGCGCCATCCCTTCCCCAACCTCAAGAACGGCAGGCTCTATGTCGCCTGCTCGCTCGACGGCCCCGAGGAGAGCGGGCTGCTGGGCCTGGTGGAGGTGCCCCATACGCTCGACCGCGTCGTTCCCCTGCCCTCCACCTCGCGCAATTACCGCTACGTGCTGCTGGAGGACCTCATCATCTTCCGTCTGGGCGACTGCTTCGGCGACTACGCGCCCACCAGCTCGGCCGTCATACGCGTCACGCGCAACGCTGACATCGACCCCGACGGCGAGGGCGTCGAGGAGGACGAGGACTACCGTCAGCACATGAAGCAGATCCTGCGCGAGCGCCTGCGCCTGCAGGCCGTCCGCCTCGAGATCGACGGCAGCCTGGACGAGACGCTTGAGGCCTTCGTCGCGGACTCCATGCACCTCACGCCCAACCGCGTCTTCCACACCAACATGCCGCTCGACCTAGGCTACGTCTACGGCCTTGAGGGCAACATCCCCACGGGCTCACGCTCCAAGCTGCTGTTCGAGCCATTCGAGCCCCAGGCCTCCTCGATGGTCGACGACTCCCTGCCCATGCGCCAGCAGGTCGAGGACCGCGACATCCTGCTCTGCTATCCCTACGAGAGCATGAACCCGCTGCTCCGCCTGCTGCGCGAGGCCTCGGGCGACGACAACTGCATCTCCATCAAGATCACGCTCTACCGCGTGGCGAAGCAGTCCAAGCTCTGCGAGAGCCTGATTGCCGCCGTGGAGAACGGCAAGGAGGTCACCGTCCTGATGGAGCTGCGCGCCCGCTTCGACGAGGCGAACAACATCGCCTGGGCCGAGCGCCTGGAGGACGCTGGCTGCACCGTCATCTACGGCTCCGAGGGATTCAAGGTCCACTCCAAGATCTGCCAGATCACCTACCATGACGGTGGCCACATCCGCCGCATCACCTGCCTGGGCACGGGCAACTTCAACGAGAAGACCGCACGCCTGTACTCCGACTTCATGCTGCTGACCGCACACGAGGGCATCGGCGAGGACGGCAACACCTTCTTCCGCAACATGTCCCTGGGCAACCTCCGCGGCACCTACAAGCATCTGGGCGTGGCGCCCGTGGGACTGAAGCCCCTGGTCATGCGCGGCCTGAACCGCGAGATCGAACGGGCGCGCTCGGGCGAGGACGCCCAGGTCTTCATGAAGATGAACTCGCTCACCGACCGCGACGTCATCGACAAGATCGCCGAGGCCTGCGCCGCCGGCGTGCGCGTCGTCATGATCATCCGCGGCATCTGCTGCATCCGTGCCAACGTCGAGGGGTTCACCGAGGGGCTGATGGTGCGCCAGATCGTAGGCCGCTTCCTGGAGCACACGCGCATCTACGCCTTCGGCACCAACGCAGACACGATCTACCTCTCCAGCGCCGACATGATGACGCGCAACACCGAGCACCGCGTCGAGATCGCCTATCCCGTGCTGGACGACTTCTGCCGCAAGCTGGTCGTGCAGTTCGTCAACATCCAGCTTGCCGACAACGCCAAGGCACGCCAGCTGACCTCCGACGGCACCTGGGAGGTCGTCGAGCCCGAGCCCGGCGAGCCGACCATCAACGCCCAGGAGCTGCTGCTGACGCTGGCCTACCGCCGCGCGAACGGCGAGCTGGTCGAGGGCGCCGAGCTGCTGCTCTCCGACGGCATCCGCGCCGAGCTGCCCCTCGAGCTCATGCGCAAGCTCGCATCGCTGCCCAGCATCATGCACATAGAGGACCTGCTTGCCGCTGACGAGGCCGAGGTGGCTGACGAGGCCGCCGACGAGGCCGAGGCCGAGGCTCCCGCCGATGAGCCCGTCGCGCACGTCGAGGCGCGCATCATCGAGGACGACGAGGCGTTCGGCGAGGAGGAGGTCGTTACCGCCGACGAGGTCGTCGAGCAGGTTGCGGAGGAGGTCGTCGCGGAGGCGCTGGCAGACGAGGCCGCCGACGAGGACAAGCCCGAGGAACCGGCCGCAGACGAGAGGCCTGCCGTCGACGAGGCCCCCGTCGAGGAACGGCACACGGAGGGAGAGGCCGAGCCGGAGCAGCCCAGGCAGGAGCGGCCTGCGACCAAGTCCGCCCCGACCTCCATCGAGCGTCGCTCCCCCGGCAGGCTGAAGGTCGCCTTCAAGCTCATCGGCATGGGCATGAAGGAGCTGTTCACCGGCCGCATCTCGCGCGAGGCGAAGAGGCGCAGCGCCAGGGGCTAGCGCTCCACCGACATCGGAACAGGCGGGCCCATGGCACCACAGGCGCTATGGGCCCGCCCCTTCACATACGACATGGGGATGGGAACGAAGATGGCAGAAGGCGCAACGATGAGGCTCGAGGTCGAGCGCATGGCCTATGGGGCGGATGCGATCGCCCACGACGCAGGGGGAAAGACGGTCTTCGTGACCGGAGGGATTGCCGGTGATGTCGTCGAGGCGGTGGTGTCCTCCGAGGGACCCAGCTTCTCCCGGGCGCGCGTGACCCAGGTCGTCGAGCCCTCTCCCCTACGCACCCGCCCCTCCTGCCCGTACGCGGACGCATGTGGGGGATGTCCCTGGGCGTCGCTCGAACGCACCGCCCAGCTGGAGGCAAAGCGCGCCAACGTCGTCGACAGCCTCGTGCGCATCGGCCACATGGACCCGGTGGCAGCCGAGAGGCTCGTGGCGCCCTGCGAGGACCCCGGTGACGCCTGGGGCTATCGAAACAAGGTGGAGCTGGCCTTCGCGCGCCAGAGGGGACGGGCCGTCATCGGCATGCACGGGCGCGACGAGGGCATCATCAGGGTCGACAGTTGCCCGCTGCTCGACAAGCGCCATGCCAGGCTGGTCAAGTCCGTGTCTGGCGCCCTGTCCTACCTCTCGGGGTCCCAGGAGCTAGGCCTGGAGCGCGTCGGCATCCGCGCATCGCGCAGGACGCGCGACGTCGAGATCGCCCTCTGGACCAAGACGGCCCCCTTCCCGCGCTCGCAGGTGGCCAAGGTGCTCTCCGACGCAACCAAGGCCAGCTCGATCGTCCGCGTCATGACCAAGGGACCCCAGAAGGCGCGCCGCGTGGTCGGGGTCGAGCGCCTCTCGGGCAAGGGATACTGGGAGGAGCGCATCGCCGGGGGCGTCATGGCCCTGTCCGCACCCTCCTTCTTCCAGGTCAACACCGCTGGTGCGGAGCGCCTCGTACAACTGGTGCTGGACGGCCTGGGCGTCGACGAGGACGACGAGGCCATGGACCTCTACTGCGGGGCGGGCACCTTCACCCTGCCGCTGGCAGGCAGGGCCGGCTTCGTCTCGGCCGTCGAGGCGTATGGGCCAGCGGTGCGAGACCTGCGACGCAACCTCGAGCGCGCCGGCCTCGACAACGTCGATGCCGTTGGAGGCGATGCGGGTCGGGAGTTCCCCGACACCGACGCCGACGTCATCGTGGTCGACCCTCCCCGCGCGGGACTTGCCGAGGACGTCGTCGCCCAGCTCTGCCAGCAGCCCGCACGTGCCATCGCCTACGTCAGCTGCGACCCCGCGACCCTGGCCCGCGACCTCGCCCGTTTCGAAGCCGAAGGCACCTTCCGTCCGGCGGCCGTCACGCCGGTCGACCTCTTCCCCCAGACCTTCCACGTCGAGACGGTCGTAAAGCTCGCTCGAACCAGGCCGTGACCATAGGAGCGCCGTTTCGAGCGACGAATCGGATCGGGAGGACTGTCACATGAATGTCGAAAAGGCCGGAACGCAAGACATCGATGCCCTCGTTGCAATGCGCCTCGGCTATCTGATCGAGGACAACGGCGGCCTTGATGCGCAGGACCTTGCAACCATCAAAGGGGATTTGCCCGGTTACTTCCGGACGCACCTGGACAAGGACCTGCTGGTCTATGTGGTCAGGGATGGACAAGCCATCGTCTCGTGCGCATTCCTCCTGATTGTTGAAAAGCCAATGAGCCCGGCATTCATCAATGGGAGAACGGGAGTCGTCCTGAATGTCTTTACCTGCCCGCCGTATAGACGGAGAGGGTACGCAAGGGCAATCATGGAAGCTTTGCTCTCCGAGGCAAGGGAGAGGGAGATCTCTGTCATCGAGCTGAAGGCCACGGATGATGGGTATCCCCTGTACCGCTCGGTGGGATTCACGGACGATGTCTCCAAGTATCACCTGATGAGGTGGAAGAACCAGTAATCCACATTCCGCCATGCGGAGGAGGGTTCCATGCCGAGGACCATCGCGGTCATGATAGAGTTGCTTGCCTCGATAGGTGCCCTGTGGCTCCTGTCCCTCCTCTCGACCCTTCTGCACGAGCTGGGCCATGCCCTCGGGTATGTGCTCGCGACAGGAGACGCGCATTGGCATATACGGGTCGGATGGGGAAGACGCCTGCTGCGCACAAGGGCCTTGACGGTGAATCTGCTTGTTTTCGACGGCCTCTTCACCCCTTTGGAGAGGAAGGTCGACACAAGGGCAAAGCTCATAACGACACTCTTGGGAGGGCCTGTCGCCTCGCTTCTGCTGGTCTTGGGGCTTTCGATCCTGAGGCTCGGAGGGTTCTCCCCCCAATCAGAGGTACTTGCCGACGGAGCCATCGAGTTCTTCTTGAATGCCGCCCTCTCCCTCAACCTGTATATCCTGATCCTGTCGATCGTTCCCGCCCATTACCTCTACGGGGAGGTAAAGGGGCTGGAAACCGATGGGCTTCAGATACTCCATGCCATGAGAGGGAGTGAAGGCTGAGCCGCAGGGCCGTCGGCGGGGACAACGAATCCCCACCTGTCGACATGCCTCCCCGTGCCAACGAGGGACATGCGTCAGAGGTTTCGCCTCCCGTGCAACGTCGGGACGGTGACCCTTCTCGGACGCATGCGATCAGAGGTCTCGTGCCGCCTTGAGGCCGTAGGCGCCCTCGGCATGTCGTGCCGCGTCGACGATGGCCCGCTCGAGGGCGGCAGTCGCCAGCACGCCCACGACGTCCACCTCGGCCTGGACCTCGCCGGTCGCCATCACGAAGATGCTGTCACCGTCGTTGGTCGTGTGCGTCGGGCGGATCGCATGCGCGTAGGCGTCTGCCGACATCTGGGCAACCTTGGTGGCCTGCGCCTTGTCCAGGCGCGCATTGGTGACCACGCAGGAGATGGTCGTGTTGGTGCGCAGGGGCATGGCAGACGTCGCCTCGGCAAGGGCCTCCTCGAACGAGATGACCCGCGTGTCCTCAGCATCCAGCGTGCCGGCCACGAACGACCCCGTGTCAGGGTCCACGACGTTGCCGACGGCGTTGACCGCAACAACCGCGCCAACCACCAGGTCGCCAACCTGGCGCACCGCCTCGCCCAGGCCCGCCTTCATGGCCCTCGCGGGACCGGCGACCTTGCCGACCGTGCAGCCTGTCCCGGCACCGACGTTGCCTCGGGCAAGCGGCTCGCCCGCATGGTCGAAGGCGTCGCGCACGGCGGCGATGCCCATGGGCGCGTCGGGTCGGACGTCGGCACGACCGCACATCAGGTCGAACAGGCACGCACCACTGACGATGGGCACCTTGGCGACTCCCACGTCAAAGCCGATGTCCCTGCGCTCGAGCTCCTCGGCGACACCCGTCGACGCAGCCAGGCCGAAGGCACTGCCACCCGACAGCACGACCGCATGCAGCTCCTGCACGGTCTCCTCGGGACGCAGCAGGTCGGTCTCGCGCGTGGCAGGCGCACCTCCGCGCACGTCCACCGCCCCCGTCGCCCCCGCCGGGCAGATGATGACGGTGCATCCCGTCCCCGCCTCGGTGTTGGTGGCATGCCCCGCAAGGATGCCGGGCATCTGGGTGATGCTGGAAATCTCAGGCATGACGCACCTCCAGGAGCTGGTCGAGCAGGTTGTGGCCGTCCAGGGCACCGGCCAGCGATGCCATCTCGCGAACGACCCGACAGGTGGGCAGCCCCACCACGTTGCCATAGTCGCCTCGGATGCCCGACACCAGCAGCCGTCCCGTCCCCTGGATGGCATAGGCCCCGGCCTTGTCGGTGCACTCGCCGCTGCGCACATAGGCCGCGACCTGCGCATCCGTCAGCTCGTAGAAGCTGACGTCGGTCGTGTCGACAAAGGATGACTCACGCAGGCCCGCCTGGTCCTGGAAGAGGACGCAGACGCCCGTCGAGACATGATGCGTGCGTCCCGAGAGCTCGCGCAGCATGCGGGACGCATCGTCGGGACTTGCGGGCTTCCCCAACGCCTCGTCCCCCATCCAGACGATGGTGTCCGCGGCAAGCAGGAACCCGTCGTCACCCACGCCGCATCGCTCGTAGACATGGTGGGCCTTCTCCCTCGCCAGGCGGTGGACGAGGTCACGGGGATGCTCGCCCTCCCGACGCGTCTCGTCGATGTCGGCGGCAACGACCTGCAGGTCGAACCCCAGCTCGCCCAGCAGCTCGCGACGCCGTGGTGACGCGGAGGCAAGAATCATCTGTCATCCCTCCCAAGAAGGCGGGCCAGACTCCGTCCGGCCCGCCTCGATCCGACCTATGGCAACGCGGCCCGGCAACGGCCGCTAGTTGAACTTCACCAGCTTCTGGGCCACGTGATAGATGCCGATCGTGGTCTTCTTCCCCCATTCGCCCGGGAGGTTGGTGGCAAGGCCCATCACGCCCATGCGGGCACGACGGTACATGCGCATGTCGAAGTCCTTCAGGTCCATCCACAGCTGCTCGAGGTTGGGCATGGCATCGGGGTCATCGCTCATCTTGGAGAAGATGGAGCTCACCGCCATCATCAGCGTCAGGTAGTCGAGCATGTAGCTGCGCAGCCTCGCCTCCTCGACGTCCTCGTAGAGGTGGTAGGCCTTCATCATGATGCGCGTGATGCGCAGCTGCTGGTCGATGCGGCTGATCATGACCGCCTCGTTGACCGACTGGTCCTCGCGGCCGATGAAGTAGCGGTAGAGGTCGACGTCCAGGTAATAGATGGTCTTGCAGCGCGGCAGGGGGACGTAGGCGTAGATGTTGTCCACATAGAAGGTATGCGCGGGCATCGGCACACCGCCGTCGCGCAGCACGTCGGTGCGATAGCAGAGCGAGTGCATCAGCAGGTTCTGGGTCATGCTGAAGTGGCCGGTCTTCGCCCAGGTGAAGATCTTGCCGCGCGGCAGGACGCGATGGTAGTCGATGATGGTCTGCTTTGCGTCCTCGACATGCTCGTAGACATAGTTGGAGATGACCAGGTCGACGCGCGTGTCGAACTCGATGAAGTGGCGCAGCTTGGCCATGAGGAGCGTCAGGGACTCCGCATCCAGCCAGTCGTCGGAATCGACGACCTTGAAGTAGGTGCCCTCGGCGTGCTCAAGCGCCTTCAGGACCGCCATGCCATGGCCGCCATTCTCCTGATGGACCGCCTTGATGATGGTGGGATACTCCTGCTGCCACTTCTTTGCCTTGTCAAGCGTGTTGTCCTTGAAGGAGCCATCGTCGACCACGACGATCTGGACGTCCTGGGCATATCCGCTGCCCTGCAGGATGGAGTTGATGCAATGGTCCATGTATTCCGCAGAGTTGTAGCACGGTATGCCGAAGGTGATGGTCTTCTGCATGAAAACAAACCGTCCTTTGGTTCTGGGGCACTACGAGGTGCCTATCGATTGGAGCTGATGATCTCGTCCGAGAGCTCGAGGGCCGAGGCCACGACGCCGTCCATGTCGTAGTAGCGGTACTCGGCGAGGCGCCCCACGCAGTGGAAGTTGAGGATGGGGTCGACGCGCTCGCGGTAGCGGCGGTAGAGGTCGAGGCTCGCGTCCTCGAGGATGGCGTAGTAGGGCGTCTGGCCGCTGCCGGGGACGTAGGCCGCGCTGTACTCGCGCATGATGGTGGTGGCGCCGGGCAGGACCTGCCCCGTCATGTTCTTGAACTCGGTGATGCGGGTGAAGTCCTCGCTGGTGGTGTAGTTGACCGTGCCGACCGGCTGGAACCGGTCGACCGGCAGTGTCTCGAACTCCATGCGCAGGGTGCGGTACGGCAGGTCGCCCAGGTCCGAGCCGAAGAGCTCGTCGAGCGGGCCGGTGTAGACGACCTCGCCGCCGTAGGGGCGGCCGCACGCGAGCACGCGCCCGCCCTCGACCGAGACGACGCCGCGGGCGTCCGCGGACAGGAACACGTCGACCAGGTCGTGGTCGAGCAGCCTCCCGAACAGCGCCGTGTACCCGTCGGCGGGCATGCCCTGGTGCGGGGCGGCCGGGAAGTAGCGGTCGTCGTCGCCCACGAAGACGGGCACGCGGCCGGTGATGGAGGGGTCGATCTGGTCGGGGGCCTTGCCCCACTGCTTCATCGTGTAGTGGAGGAACACGTTCTCGTAGACGTAGTCGGCGACCTCGGCGAGCTCGGGGTCGTTGCGCTTGCGCAGCTCCATGATGGGGACCTTGCGGCCCTCGCCGAAGGCGGCGACGAGCTTCTGGTAGAGCCGCTCGCCCCGCTCCTCGCCGAAGGCCATCAGCAGGGAGCGGTGGTTGAAGGGCACCGGCATGAGGGTGCCGTGGATGTTGGCCAGCACCCTGTGCTGGTAGTCGGTCCACTCGGTGAAGCGCGAGAGGAACTCGTGGACCCGGTCGTTGTCGGTGTGGTAGATGTGCGGGCCGTACTCGTGGACGAGCACGCCGGCGTCGTCCACGCGGTCGTAGGCGTTGCCGGCGACGTGGTCGCGGCGCTCGATGACCGCCACCCGCATGCCGCACGCCTCCGCGAGCCGCCTCGCGCAGGTCGCGCCAGCGTAGCCCGCGCCGACGACGATCGCGCCGTAGGAGTCGGGGTTGAAGCCGTCCGGGAGGCCGTGGTGGAGGTTCATGGGTGTCCTTTCACGGGCAGCGGCGGGAATCGCCCTGCCAAAGCGTCTCATGTCTAGCAATCGAGGTTTGCGCCATCCGCGCCACTCGATGTTGCGCACGATTCTAGCATTGGACTCTATAATGGGGATAGGAGGGCGTCAAATGCCCAACTTACGCATATGTCATGTGTGGGAACGCAATCGGCTCTAGAAGGGAAAGCAAGCATGAGCGACTTTCTGAATCGAATGAAGGCTGCGGCAAAGGCCGACAAGAAGACCATCGTCCTGCCCGAGGGCGAGGATCCGCGCACCATCGAGGCCGCACGCCAGATCGTCGAGGAGGACCTGGCGAACCTGGTCATCCTGGGCGACCCCGCCCAGATCGACGTCGAGGGCGTCACCGTCATCGACCCCGCCACCGCCGAGAAGCGCCAGGCCTACGCCGACGCCCTCTACGAGCTGCGCAAGGCAAAGGGCATGACTGCCGAGCAGGCCTTCGAGCAGGTTGCCGACGCCACCTACTTTGGCACCATGATGATCAAGTGCGGGGATGCCGACGGCCTGGTCTCCGGCGCCTGCCACTCCACCGCCAACACCCTGCGTCCCGCCCTGCAGATCCTGAAGACCGCCCCCGGCACCAAGCTGGTCAGCTCCTTCTTCATCATGTGCACCCCGACCGAGTACGGCGAGGAGGGCACCCTGCTGTTCGCCGACTGCGGCCTGAACATCGCCCCCGATGCCGACCAGCTCTCCGAGATCGCCATCTCCTCCGCCAACACCTGGAAGAGCCTGATGAGCGACGAGCCGGTCGTCGCCATGCTCTCCTACTCCACGATGGGCTCGGCCGGTGGCGACACCGCGGAGAAGGTCCAGGAGGCCACGCGCCTGGCCAAGGAGAAGGCCCCCGAGCTGGCGCTTGACGGCGACCTACAGCTCGACGCCGCCCTCGAGGCCAGCGTCGGCCTGCTGAAGGCCCCCGACTCCAAGGTGCCCGGCAACGCCAACATCCTCGTCTTCCCCGACCTGGCCGCCGGCAACATCGGCTACAAGCTGGTCCAGCGCTTTGCCAAGGCCGAGGCCTATGGCCCCGTGCTGCAGGGCATCGCCCGCCCGGTCAACGACCTGTCCCGCGGCTGCTCCGCCGAGGACATCGTGGGCGTCGTGGCCATCACCGCCGTCCAGGCACAGATGGCCTAGCCACCAGCGCATAGATGCGAACAGGCGGCCCTGCCACCCATCCGGATGGCAGGGCCGCCCTCTCATGTCGTCAGATACGACCCCGTGCCCTCGCAGGGCCTACTGGTCCTCCTCGACGGTCTCCTCCAAGCCCGCCTCGGGCATATCGCGGCCCTCGAGCCAACGGTCGAGACGGACCTTGAGGAACGCCGCAACGGGCACCGCCACCAGCATGCCCACCAGGCCGCCCACCGCACTGCCGGCGATGAGCGCCGCAGTCACCAGGAGCGGATGCACCTCGACGCTCTCGGAGAGCAGCCGTGGGTTGATGATGTTGGCATCGGCCAGCATGATCAGCGTCAGCGCGATGAAACCGAACACCATCTTGGTCGGCTGGCCATCCGCTAGGCACACCATCGCAACGGACAGATAGCCCACCGGCCCTCCCACATAGGGAATGAGGTTGCCTATGCCCGTCAGGACGCCCACGGCGATGCCATAGGGTATCCTCAGCAGCGTGAAGCAGATCGCGGTGAGCGACCCCACGATCAGCGCGTCGACCGCCTGGCCCCGGATGTAGCCAGAGAACACCCTGTCGATGTCGGCGAAGAGCAGCGCCATGCGCGTCGAGTCCCTGAAGCCGAAGAGCGCGGTGACCAGCCGCTGCACGTACAGGAAGACGGTGTCGCCGTCCAGCAGGAAGTACACGCAGAAGATGACCGAGAAGAGGGCGGTCTGAAGGAAGTCCTTCACCTCGATCACCACCCCCGACAGCGACCAGAGGCCCTCCCGCTCGAAGCCCAGCGAGCCGAAGAAGTCGGCGACGCCCTCCATGATCGAGTTGAGGTCCCCTTGGACGGTGTCGAGCAGCTCGTCCACCAGGGCCGGGGACACACCACTGACGCCGTGGGCCACGAGGGCGAGCAGCAGTGTCATCAGGGCCGTTACGGCCAGGGTGACGCACGCCATGCAGATGATGACGGCGACCCGACGGCGACGCTTCCCCTGGTCGGGATGGAAGCCGACGCTCGCCAGCCAGTGCGAGATGTTCCTCACGACGGGGTTGAGCAGGTAGCTGAGGCCAAAACCGACCACCAGCGGCTCGACCACCGCACAGGTCAGCGCCCAGAGCTTTGCGAAGAAGCCGGACGAGTACCAGAGCACCATGGCACAGCCCAAGGTGACGAGCACGGTGACGCCGGCATAGCAGCATATCTTGACGTAGTGCCGGTCGAGCTCGGGCATCTTCCGCATAGGTGACTCCTCTCCCCTCATTTCTGCCCACCATTATTACAAACGGTGGCCTATGGTACATGGTCAGTTTTCGTTATCGAAAACGCAGGGGGCCGTTCGCGGATGCCGGAAGCGCTCCGCTCGTCTACACTGTTCTGCGCACTAAAGGCACCATACCCATCGAAAGGGACCGAAGATGAGCAACGAGGGCAAGAAGGTGAGCGTCCACTATGTGGGCACGCTCGACGATGGAACCAAGTTCGACAGCTCGCGCGACCGTGGCGAGCCTCTGGCCTTCACCTGCATGGCAGGGCAGATGATCGCGGGCTTCGACGCTGCCGTACGCGACATGGAGGTCGGCGACACCGTCACCGTGCGCCTCGAGCCGGAGGAGGCCTATGGCCCGCGCCGTGACGAGATGGTCATGACGGTGCCCCTGGCGCAGATGCCCGGCGCCGAGAACGCCCGTGTGGGCATGAGGGTCATGCTGGCAGACCCGACGGGTCGGCCGATCCCCGCCCTCGTCGCCGCCAAGGACGACCAGACCATCACCTTCGACCTGAACCACGAGATGGCCGGCAAGGCACTGACCTTCGAGATAGAGCTGCTCAGCGCCGAGTAGCGGGATTCGCGAGTCACCATGGGCGGGGGCCGGGCACGCATGCTGCCTGGCCCCCGCTGCTATCGTCCCAGCACCTCAGACA
Organism: uncultured Coriobacteriaceae bacterium; assembly: GCA_902778135.1. Taxonomy (GTDB): domain Bacteria; phylum Actinomycetota; class Coriobacteriia; order Coriobacteriales; family Atopobiaceae; genus UBA1367. Next base: position 120,897 of record CACYWP010000001.1, on the reverse strand, counting down.
GGGTCGCGCGCATCTTGTCGATGTCGATCGGCTTTGCGATATGGCCTTGCATGCCCGCGTTGCGCGCCGCCTCGACGTCCTCCTTGAAGGCGTTCGCCGTCATGGCAACGATGGGGATGGCGCTCAGCCTCTCGTCTTCCAGCGCACGTATCGCACGCGTGGCCGCATAGCCGTCCATCACCGGCATCTGGATGTCCATCAGCACCGCATCGTAGTGGCCCGGCTCGGAGGCGGACACCATCTCGACCGCGATGGCGCCGTTTTCCGCCGTCTCGACCTCATAGCCCTCCTGCTCCAGCACCATGCAGGCGATCTCCATGTTGATGGCATTGTCCTCCACCAGCAGAAGGCGTCTCTGCCCATCGCCCTCCGCCGCCACGGGCATGACTGCCTCACCATCGTCACGCTCCGCGATGACGTCACCCTCGTCGGCTAGCCGGCAGGAGATCCTCACGATCATCTCCGTTCCCGCCCCCGGTGACGTCAGCACCTCGATGCTGCCGCCCATCAGGTCGACGAGGGTCTTGGATATGGCGAGGCCAAGACCGGTGCCCTCGATTCCGCTGACCGTGGAGGTGCGCTCCCGCTCGAAGGCGGTGAACAGCTTCTCGGCGAACTCCTTGGACATGCCGATGCCGGAGTCCAGCACGCGAATCTCGTACGAGCCGTACCCGTCCCTGCCGTCAACCGTCTCCCAGGCAGCCACGGACACCGTGCCCCCGGCTGGCGTGAACTTGTAGGCGTTGCTCACGATGTTGAACAGGACGCGGTTCAGGTTCTTGCGGTCGCACCACACGTATCTGTTGCGCACCTGCTCGCCGTGCACGGAGAAGTCAATCCCCTTCTGCCGCATCTGGTCCGAGAAGAGGTCTCCCAGCTCGTCCATGATCGAGCATAGGTCGGTTGGGACGAACTCAAGCTCCACCTTGCCGTTCTCTATGCGGCTCATCTCCAGGATGTCGTTGATCAGGGACAGCAGATGCTGGCTGGACGCATCGATCTTCTCCAGGTAGCCATGGACCAGCTCGGATGCAGGTTCCTTCAGGGCAAGGTTGGTGTATCCGATGATGGCGTTCATCGGGGTGCGGATGTCATGGGACATGTTGAAGAGGAACTGGCTCTTGGCCAGGTTGCTCTCAACCGCGCGGATGCGCTCCCGCTCCATCACCTCGTGCTTCTTTCTCACGAGGTTCTCCAGGTACAGCATCACCGCCAGGCCGGTGAAGATGATGAGGGTCACGACGAAGCCCTCCGGCGCCATCGCCTGTCGGACCTCCTCGATGCTGGTGCGTCCGACCATCCGCTTCGCGAACCACATCAATGCCGAGTACAGGATCAGGGCAAAGAGCACGACGCCCGAGGTGGACATGCCACGGTAGTCGGCGAGCGTTCCCTCGGTCACGGTCCTCCAGTAGAACACGAACCCCAGCAGGCACCACAGGGACAACAGGAGGAACGACTCGCTGCCCATGGCCTCTGCCGCCACGAGGTTCGGCACCATCTGAACCAGGGCAAAGGCGATGGAGAAGACGGTGCCGAGCATGCCCGTCGTCTCGACGGGACGGTTGCCCTCCGCCTTCGCGGTCTTGAAGGCCGCGGCGGAGACATACCCAAAGGCGACGATCGCACCGAAGGATGTCAGGTCGACGAACCATATCAGGGTGTTTCTTCCCAGGAGGGCCAGCATCGCCGAGATGACCATGATGAACAGGATGCTGTAGGTCGTCTGCAGGAACTTCTCGGACAGGATGTGGTCCTCGGCCATCGTCGAGAGGATGCGCATGGCTGCCCGATAGGCGCTGATTATGCCGGTGAAGATGGCCGAGAGCGCCGCAGCCACCACCAACACCAGCCCGGGCACCCCCATGATGGTATACGCAGCGTAGAAGGTCGGCACTGACGACAGCCCCGTCATGCCGTCGAGCCCGTCGACGTAGGCCTGCCAGGAGGGGAATCCGTCGGGTACCGCGGCAATGCTCACCAACACCAAGCCCATGTACACCAGACCGGCAATCAGGATCGAGATGCCGACGACCCAGGGCGTTCGCCTGGGTTCGAAGGCGAAGTGCGCGGTGTCGAAGGACACCACGTCAAAGCCGACGAACGCCCAGGGAGCGAGGATGACGATGGTCAGCGTCGCATACAGCCTGTTGATGCCGCGGGTGCCAAACGAACCGATGGCACCGGAGGACAGGGCGCGCGGCAGGCAGAAGACCGTGATGACGACCGAGCCGACCAGCAGCACGATCGACATGACCTTGAGTATGCGCTGCAGGAGCGGCTTGGCACGGACGAACAGCAGGCCGACAAGCACCAGCGCGAACACCGAAATGGAAGCCTCCGTGAGAAACACCTCGTTACCGGAGATGCTGTAATGGAACCCAACCTGCAGACGGTCTTCCAACAGCGTCCTGACGATGACGAACAGCGCCGTGCCGTTCAGGAACACGATGGTCAGGTACGACAGGCAGAGGAACCAAGCGCAGAGGAACGCATGGTCCTGCCCGAAGGCGTCCTTGGCATAGGAGTACACGCCGCCCGTCCGCGTGCTGCGGCTCATCAGGTACGAGAAGTTGGCGCCGATGACGAGCATGAGAAACATGCCCGCGGCTAGGCCCAGCAGCGTTCCGCACGGACCGGCAATGGGAAGGAAGGTCGTCCCCGGCATGACGAAGGCTCCCCAGCCGACCATGCACCCGAAGGCCAATGCCCACACGTCGACCGTGGAAAGGTAACGGTCCATTCCCCTCGTGGTCGCCTCCGCGTCGGAACGTGACGCCTCCAAGCAGAACACCCCCCTCACCCCGCTGCGCACACAAGTCGCAATCGCCGTTGTCGCAAACCACCCAGTAGCTTACGCCAGCCTAGCGCGTGCGCGCACCCATCTCCTTCAGGCGGTGCTTCTCCTCATACATGCGTGCATCCGCCCGGGAGAAGACGTCGTGCACCGTCTCATCCCCATCGCCGTCAAAGTCAGAGATGCCGGCAGCAAGAACGACCTGGTCGGTCCCGATGTGGTCCACCGAGCGTCGGTGCACCTCGTCCAGAATCGCCTGACGGTCATCGTAGTCCCGCCCCGTCAGCACGACGACGAACTCGTCGCCGCCGACACGAAAGACGGGACTGTGCTTGAACAGCTCGCACACCATCGAGCAGGCCGAGCGGATCAGCTCGTCACCTGCCTTGTGCCCATAGGTGTCATTGACGTGCTTCAGGCCATTGACGTCGCAGACGACGATGGCGAACTGCCTCTGCCTGCCCTGCGCCATCAGCTCGTTCTGCTCACCCTCCCATGTCAGGTAGGCATGCTTGTTCCTGACGCCGGTCATGGGGTCTCGATTCGCGATCGTCTCCGACTCCCGGGTGCGCCTGCTCATGTAGGAATAGTTGGTCACCATGATGAACATGGCGAACGCGAACATGCCCATCGTCACCAGGATGGTCGAGGTGTTCGATGCCGTCAGCTGGCCCATCTGCTCCATCATGAACCGCTCGTCCGCCTGGCGCTGCCGGGAGATGCCGCCCGTCTGGCTGTAGTGCTGCTGGATGTTGGCCTCCATGCGCACGTTCGTCTCCATCATCGACTGGCGCATCCAGATCAGCGCGACGAACAGCACCAGCGACAGCAGCGCGACCCAGACGATGATCGACTTGCCGAAGCGACGCGCCTTGTCCCCATGCAGGGCACGGCGGAAGAAGACGAACCCGAGGATGCTCCAGGCAACGAAGAGAAGGTAGGTCTCCTTCCCCATGGAGCTCGAGACGATCAGATTGGGAACGAGCAGGTAGAGGGCGAATGCCGGCATCACCGCGACTCCGATGCCGCCGCTCGTTGCCTCCCGCGCATCATCACGCGAGCGGGCGAGCCGCCTCGCTGACGCGGAGACGATGCCATAGATGATGGTGGCGCCAATCGTGGTGACGTCCACGATCCATCCGATGGCCGTCCTGCCTAGGAAGGGGATGACCGCAGAGACCGCGGCTATCGCGACAATCGCATGTGTGGGCGTCCCACCAGCGCCGAGGGTGCCGAAGCCCTCCGGCAGGACCCTGTCCCTGCCCAACGCCAACAGCAGGCGGCTGAGCGCCGTCATGTTGCCGATGAGGCTGGTCAGCACCAGCGCCATCAACGAAAGCATCAGCAGGTTGACCCCAAGGGAGCCCAGATGGCGACCGGCGGCATAGAAGGGGGGCAGCGCCTCGAGACCGGACAGGTTCGGCAGGTCGGAGATGTAGTCCATCCACGATGCATAGCGCGCCGGATGGGCGCTGACGGAGAGGAGCACGGCAAAGACGTAGAGTGCCAGCGTGGACACCACCGACAGCAGAAGGACGCGTTGGACCTTGCCGCGGTCGAAGGAGAGTTCCTCACTCGCATGCGAGATGTTCTCGAAGCCGATGAAGGCCCACGGGGAGATGACCGCTATCCTCACGATCTGGGAGAGCGCGGAAGAGTCCGGCAGGAACGCGGGCGAGGCGCTCTGGTCACGCAGGACGATCGATGCGAGGGACACGACGACGATGCCTGCGGAGAACAGCAGCGCAAGCACGATCATCAGGCGTGCGGCGAGGTCCTTGTGGCGGATGCACAGGGCCGCCGTCAGCAGCAGCGCGGACAGGCACAGCACGATCTCCCCGCAGTACACCTCGTAGCCAAAGACCGCGTACAGCCTGCCCACCCGGAAGAGCGAACCCAGGAAGTAGCGGGAGAAGAGCGGCAGCGACGTCACGTTCGCCCACAGCATCGCCAGGTAGGTCAGGGCCAGAAACCATGACGTCAGGAACCCATAGTCGTAGCCGTACACCTCCTTGGCATAGCTGTACGCGCCACCGCACTCCGGGTAACAGCGCATCAGGTAGGCGTAGTTACGCGCGACGACCAGCATGGCCAAGGCGCCCAGCGCCACGCCCAGGATGCTGCCGACAGGACCCGCCTTCGCAAGGTAGGTGTTGCTCGTGATGACCAGGGACCCCCATCCCAGGCTGGTGCCGACGGAGAAGGCCCATGCCCCCAAGGGCGAGAGGTTGCAGGTCAACGTCGTGTCTCGATGCTCGGACATGCTCCCCTATCCATCATGCCTATGGCATCCATACCCGACCATTGTCCCGTGTGAGCGAGGTTTGTTCAACCACTCACAGTCGTGAATGGCATGTCGGGCCGCCCGAGACGCAAGGATGGCAAAGAGGAGGGACGCTCTAGGCGTCCCTCCTCGATAGAACGGGCAAGCGTCGTCGTTGTGGCTCGAGCCTACGCGGAATGCGGACCGGCCGCACGCACCTCGGGAGCCATGTCGGGATACTTCAGCGCCGCGTTGTCCTCGAACATCTTGGCCAGCCTGCGCGCCGCCTTGTCGTAGGCGTCCTTGTCGGTCCAGGTGTTGCGGGGGTTCAGCACCTTGGGGTCGACGCCGTCGACATGCTGGGGGACGTCCACGTTGAAGATGGGATCGTGGACGAACCTCGTGTCCTCGACGCTGCCCTCCAGGCATGCCGTCACCATCAGGCGCGTCGAGGGCAGGTCCATGCGGTTGCCTACGCCATAGGGGCCACCGGTCCAGCCAGTGTTGATGAGGTAGACGCGCGTGCCGGAGCGTTCCATGCGCTCGCCGAACATCTTGGCGTAGCGCAGCGGGTCGAGCGGCATGAACGGCTCGCCGAAGAGCGTGGAGAACGTGGGCTGGGGCTCGGTGATGCCGCGCTCGGTGCCCGCGACCTTGCTGGTGAACCCGGACAGGAAGTGGTACATGGCACCGTTCTTGTCCAGACGGGAGATGGGCGGCAGGACGCCGAAGGCGTCGGCGGTCAGGAAGATGACCACGTTGGGATAGCGGCCCTGGCCCATGGCTGCGGCGTTGTCGATGAAGTTGATGGGATAGGCGACGCGCGTGTTCTCGGTCAGGCGGTCGTCGAAGTAGTCGGGGTTGCGCGTGGTGCGGTCCACGATGACGTTCTCGCAGATGGCACCGAAGCGGATGGCGTTGAAGATCTGCGGCTCGGTGGCCGAGGAGATCTTGATGGCCTTCGCGTAGCAGCCACCCTCGAAGTTGAAGACGCCACCATCGGCCCAGCCGTGCTCGTCGTCACCGATCAGGACGCGCTGGGGGTCGGCGGAGAGCGTCGTCTTGCCGGTGCCGGACAGGCCGAAGAACACGGCCGTCTCGCCGGTGGACGGGTCCATGTTCGCGGAGGAGTGCATGGGCAGAATCCCCTCCTCCACCGGCATGATGTAGTTGAGCACCGAGAAGACGGCCTTCTTGATCTCGCCCGAGTACTTGGTGCCGGCAACGATGATGCAGTGGTCCTGGAAGTTGAGCAGGACGACCGCCTCGGAGTTGGTGCCGTGCCGCTCGGGGTCCAGCTTCAGGCCAGGGGCAGCCAGCACGGTGAAGTCCTGGATGCCGTAGGCGTCCAGCTGGCGACGGGACGGACGCACCAGCAGCTGGCGCGCGAACAGCGCCTGGCTGGCGCGCTCGCAGACCACTAGGAACTTGCGGAACCAACGGCGGTCGGCGCCACCGATGGCGCGCACCACGAAGAGGTCGCGCTGCTGCAGGTAGTCGATGACCTCGTCCTTGACCAGCTTGTAGTTCTCCTGCGAGAAGGGCTTGTTGACCGAGCCCCAGGCGATCTTGTCATGGACGTCGGGGGTGTCGACGATGAAGCGGTCCTCGGGGGAACGACCGGTGTACTTGCCGGTCTCGACGGCAAGGGCGCCCTTGGACGTGAGGATGCCCTCGTTGCGGTCGATGGCCTTCTCGACGAGCGTGGCAGGCGCGGCATCGACGATGACGGCGCCACGGCAATCGACCAGCCCGCACGCGGCAAGTTGGTCCTGAACGGTTCGCTGGCCGTGCGAGCGGATGGAACGCACGATGGAACCGACGTGATCATGAATAGCCATTGAATGAAACCTCCTTCTGAGAGACGCCGTCGGAGAGACGGCGCACAGTCTGATAGGTAGGTTAGGCCATCTATGGGCAAAGGGGCAAAGAGTTAACAAAACCTGCCACTATATGTACTTCTCGGGGAGGACGTACGAACTTTGCCCAAACAATCGGCGTACGGTTGCCTTTTGCGCCAAACGTGGCGGTATGGGTCGCCTCGACAGACCGCTCGGCGCCTTTGGGCGCCTCGCATCGCGCATCCCGACCCCAGAGTGCGACAATGAGGGGGTGCCTAGGCGGAACGGCATGCGCCACATGGGGTTTTCACGTCCCCGCAAGGCGCTGGGTCAAGGACCAAACCAAGAGAAGGGAGCATCTATGGGAACGGTAACAAGCATCGCTGGCGGACGGGTGACGGCCGCAGTCGACTCGGCAGGCGCCCAGCTGATGAGCCTCACCCTCGATGGGGGCGAGTACCTGTGGCAGCGTGACGCGCGCTGGTGGCCTCGCTGCGCCCCGGTCCTGTTCCCCATCGTCGGCAACATCCGCGACGACCGCGCGGACTCCGCCCAGGGAGAGATCCGCTTCGGCCGCCATGGCCTGGCTCGCACCTATGACCACGAGCTGATCGAGCAGGGTGACGACTTCCTGACGTACGAGCTGCGCTCCTCCGACGACTCGCGCGCCAAGTATCCCTACGACTTCTGCCTGCGGATGACCTATCGCATCGTCGACGATGCCCTCCAGCAGGAGTTCTACGTGGAGAACACCGGTGACGTGACCCTGCCCTTCGTCGTCGGCGGGCACCCCGCCTTCAACGTCCCGGCCCCGGGCGACGATGCGGACTTCTCCGCCTACTGCCTCAAGTTTGCCGAGCCGTGGACCTACGCCTCCCCCACCATCAGCACCGAGACCGGACTGCTTGACTTCGGCAACCGCTTCACGCTGCTCGAGGACTCCGACACCCTGCCGCTCACCCACGAGCTGTTCGACGTCGACACGCTGACCTTCGTCGACGTGCCCCAGCGCACGGTCACCCTCGTCGGCCCTGCCGGACACGGCATGCGCGTCGACTTTGACGGCTTCGACTACCTGGGTGTCTGGTCGGCCGCCGGCGGCGCGCCGTTCGTTGCCCTAGAGCCGTGGTGCGGCACCGCGACACGCACCGACGAGGATGACGTGTTCGAGCACAAGCAGGGCATGATGTTCCTCGAGCCCGGCCAGAGCACCACCAAGACCTTCGTGATGCGTCCGTTCTAGCAGGTCGACCCCACAGTCCTTTGCCGATGGCGCCATCCGGGCACGGCCCGGGTGGCGCCTTCCCATGGGCCGAGACGGCCCCGCCACATGCGTCCGGAGGCTCCGGACAACTCGCACGGGACATTGGCAATTGAGACGATTGCGCAGGTACGAGGCTTGTTTTCGCTGCGACCAAGCTAGCTGCGACACTCGTGCGAAAAACTGGCGACACTAATTGGGAAACCCCGTCGATCGACGTCCCGGCGGTCGTAGCGTTAATGGCACGCACGGTCAGGACCGGCCCCTGCAGCCCCTCGCCGTGCGATTGGTTGGCAGTCGGGCGGCATCGTAAGGAGCTCTCATGGGACAGGCACGGCGACCTCGTGGGTTTGTAGGATTTCTGGGCGCGGCCGTGGTGGCACTTGCCGTTGCGCTCCCTCCCTGCATCCCAGCCCTTGCGGAACAGGGATCCATCACCATCCATCAGAGGCACAACGAGCGGGCGACCTACGATGCCTTCCTCGTCGTCAGTGCCGACATCTCGCAGGACGATCGCGCAACGAACATGTCATGGCCAGACGGGAAGACTCGTGACGTCGTGCTCTCGTTCCTCGACGGCCAAGGGTATGGTGACTGGCTTGACGAACGCCACCCCGGCGACACGCAGCATGATCGACCCCAAAACGCAGCAGAATACATCTCCCTGATGATGGGCTCGACGGAGGGTGACGGCGATGGGGCACGGGTGCCCCAGACACCCGAGGGTCGCTCGTTCGCCAGCTCCCTTGCGCGCAGCCTTGCGGCGTCGCCCGACATCCAGCCCCAGCATGCGTTGGCGGACACGCCCTTCGAGGGCCCGCAGGGGCTATGGCTGTTCGTCACCAACCCCCAGGGAACCACCGCAGGCGATGCGGGCACCGCTCCGATCTGGGTCCCCCTCGGCGGCTCCACCAAGACGATGTACGAGAAGGCGTCCGTGCCCACGCTGGGCAAGCAGGTGAGGGAGGATTCGACCGGTGAGTGGGGTCTGTCCGCGGACGCCCACGTCGGGCAGGAGGTCGAATACCTGCTGACGGGAAGTCTGCCCGAGACGTTCGGCAGCTACAGCCACTATCGCTACCGCATCACCGACACGCTCTCCGAGGGACTCGAGCTGTCCGTGCCCAACGGCTCAGACGCAGCCCATGCGGTGCTGATCCGCATCGATGGCCAGGAGGTCGCGCCAAATGGACGGGACCTTGCCGTCGAGGAGCATGATGGCGTGCTGACCATCGACTTCGCCGACCTGAGGTCACAGGCATGGCAGGGCTTCGACCTGGATGGCGAGACGACCATCACGGTCTCCTACCAGGCGCATCTGACGCACGCCGCACGCACTGGCGCGGAAGGGTCGGAGAACAGCGCCGTCCTGACCTACACCAACGACCCCGTCACGGGGGGCGAGGGCATCACCAGTCCCATCCCATCACCGCAGGTCTTCACCTACCAGCTGCTCCTGCACAAGGTGGATGGAGACACCAGGTCCCCTCTTGCAGGCGCGCGCTTCACCATCGAGGCAGCGCAGGATGGCACGGACGCAGCCGCTGCGGGACGCTACGTGCAGGCGGACGGCTCCTTGGGCGAGCGACCTCACGAGTTCGTGACCGACGACGAGGGCACGTGTGCGATCCGGGGCATCGACGAGGGTTCCTACGTGATACGTGAGACCGCAAGCCCCGACGGGTATGCCCTGCCCACGACCGGCATCGCATTCTCGCTTGCGTCGGAGCTGTCGAACGTCCAGCCGGGCCTGGAGCGCCTCACGGCACAGACAGGCTCCGAGATTGCCACCGTGCTTTCGGTCGACGTCCGGACGGGCACGACGACCCTCGAGGTGAGAAACGCCCCGTCGAGGGAGACTCCCTCCCCACCCGCGACGCAACGGCCCATCGAACGCCTGGCGCAGACGGGCGTCGGCCCCATCGCCCTGCCCCTCATCGTGACGGGGGCGCTCCTGGTCGCCATCGCCCGACACGGGGAGACCAAGGAGTCGTAGGCCCCACCGCAGCACGACCAACCCACATGGCTCAAGCCCGCACCTCGCGGGATCGGCACGCATACCCAAAGACAGGAAGGAACGGACATGCATGACCTTCGGACTCACACCGCACGCTCGGCCATCGCAGCGGGTCTCGGACTGGCGCTTGCGCTGGGAGGCGGTCTGGCACCCAACATGGCATGGGCGGCAGACGGCAGCCTGACCATAACGCAGCAGCACAACGAGGCTGCGACCTACGACGCGTTCTGCCTGTTCACTGCGGACATCTCCTCCGACAACAAGGCGACCCACCTCGCCTGGGCCTCGGACACCATGAAGGCTGCCGTCCTTGCGTACCTCGACGCGAACGGCTATGGCGATTGGCTCTCCACCAGCCATCCCGGCGACGACCAGCACGACCGCCCCCAGAACGCGGCAGAGTACATCGCCTACCGCATCGACAAGAGCGCGACCGACGAGGGAGCCGCCACGACACCCCGCACGACGGAAGGCGCGTCGTTTGCCAACGGCCTCGCACGCGCGCTGGTCGCAGCCCAGGCCCTCCCCCACCGAACGGCAACCTCCGGCAAGAAGTTCACTGCCTCCCAGGGTTACTGGCTCATCGTGACCACCGAGCTGACCACGGGTGATGGGGAGGCGGGCACCGCACCCATATGGGTCCCCCTGGGCGGCTCGACCAAGGAGATCAACGAGAAGACAAGCGTCCCCACCTGCGACAAGCAGGTGAGGGAGGACTCGGGCGACTGGGGAAGGACCGCCGATGCCAACAGGGCCCAGGAGGTCCCCTACCGCCTGTCGGGAACGCTTCCTGCGAACTTCGGCGCCTTCGGCGAGTACCACTACCAGTTCGAGGACACCCTCTCCGCCGGTCTCGAGATAGGGGTACCAAGCGGAAAGTCGATTGCCGACGTCATATCCGTCAGCATCGGCGGACGTCCCGCCACCGTGGACGGCGCCAACCTCTCGGCAACCTATGCGAACAACGTGCTGAGGGTCGAGTTCAAGGACCTGAAGTCATCGCACTGGAACAGCTACAAGATCGGGAAGGACACGCCCATCACCGTCGAGTACCAGGCGCACCTGACAAAGGATGCCGTCATCGGCGCGGCGGGCAACAGCAACGACCTCGTCCTCACGTACACGCACGACCCCAACACCAACGAGCTGGGCAAGACGACCAAGATTCCCGCCCCGAAGCTGTTCTCCTATGCGGTCGAGCTGACGAAGGTCGACGCACAGACGGGCGAGGCGCTGCCTGGGGCAGGCTTCACCATACGCGTGGCCAGCGGGAACTCCGACAAGGCGTCTCGGGGCCTCTACGTCCAAGCCGACGGGTCGCTCGCAACGACCGCCCACACGTTCGTCACCGGGGATGATGGGACCTTCCTCGTCGCCGGCGTCGACGAGGGAACCTATACGATCGCCGAGGTCGATGTCCCCGATGGCTACGAGAGGATCGACGAGGACATCACCCTGGTCCTCACGTCAGAGCTCGACAACAGCACCATCTCGCTTGGCAACCTGAAGGCCACCGTGTCGGGAGGCGAGCATGCGCAGGAACATGCCGAGTTCCTGACGAAAGTGAGCGAGGTGAAGACCTCGTCAGGGTCCGTCAGCATCACCGCTACCAACGACCGGTGGATTCTCATGCCCGTAACCGGCATGGAGGGCATCCGTCCGTCGCTCGTCATCGGCATGACGGTCAGTGCCCTGGCAGGCGGCGGCATCCTCCTGCGTCGCAGGCGCCGGGCATAGCGGGTCCGCAGCGACACGCCAACCGACTCACCACGCACAGACACGAACCTACGGAGGCAACCATGGCAGGATTGGCGCCAGGCGCCACCAGACACACGAAAAGCATCAGGCAACGGCGCTCATGCCTGCATCCGCGCGCGAGGGGGCTGCGGCGCGCATGCACCATCGCCGCCCTGCTCGTCGCATTGGCAATCCTGGTCCCCAGGCATGCCCTTGCCTACACCAAGTCGAGCATCACCTCCACCGACTTCTTCGACTCCGTCGGCTACCTCGAGCCCAACCCAGACGCCCCGAAGCCCAGCCTCCCGCGCTACGGCACGGGAACGGACGACGTCATATCGGCACCGGGATGGAGCTGGGACACGACCATCAGGAGTGGCGGGATCTGGGTGTACGACGGCGCGGGTGCCAAGAACAACGCCGCAACCGGGGCGACCATCCAGATCCGCTACCCCGAGGCGGGATGGTTGCGCCAGGGCAACCAGCGCACCAGCGGACTGTTGGACATCTACGTCACGTTCACGGCGCTCTACACCGGCAGCGCGACGAGCTCGGGCAAGGTCTGCTGGGGTCCCAACGGACAGTCGGGCAGCCTCGTGAAGGACGGGTTCTGGGTCCAGAACGCCATGGTGTACAAGACCGTCTACACGTTCTGCGACCACGAGACGGGAGAGCCGCTGACCTTCGACAGCATGGCCTACACCGAACGCTCCATGAACACCGGCGAGGGGTTCATGGTGAAGGACGCCCGCATCGGATACACCTCCAACGACCTGCCCTCGTCCATCCTCGGAAGGAACGCCCGCGGCGTCGCCTGGGCCAAGGGCGACAGCCTGACGGGAACGACCCTCAACGAGCTGCACCTCTCCACCGACACCACCTACCAGGGATTTGTCGGAGGCATCCCCCAGACGGTGAGAAGCGGCGTGCGGGTGAGCGAGAACAATGGCAACGCCAGTGCGGCAAACCTCTTCATCAACAGCAACAATGCCGCGGTCACCGACGGAAGGACCGACGTGCAGTACATCCAGGGGTCCGACGCGTCCGATGTCATACGCACCAAGATCCTCATCGATGGGAGCGATGTCTTCTTCCCCGACACCAGCATGTGGATGGGTGCGTCGGTGGAAGCCCCGGCAGGCTCCTCGGTCGAGGTCGTCGGTGTCGCACTGATGCGCTATGGCCTTGGCAGGCGCACGAGCGCCTGGACCATCGATGCCGGCGACAGCGGGACCCTGGGTATCGCGTCCACCGTCTTCGGCCAGGCGCGCGGCTTCGACGAGGCCTATCGATCGGTCACCGGCTCGTACAGCATCTATGGGGCGCATGCCGGTGCCGAGCCGGAGAACACGGAGTCGTATCGCTGGTACGTGCCCCAGTTCTACGTGTTCACGGCCGTGAAGCCGACGGAACCGACAAAGGCGGTGGACAAGGAACAGGCATCGCCTGGCGAGACGCTGACCTACACGATCCGGCAACAGGTCAACAACGTGGGGTACGACACATGGCCCAGCTATCGCTACAGCTCGCTGCGCTTTGCCGACACGCTTCCAGACGGGCTCGCCTATCAGGGGGACCTCCACGTCTACTACAGCGCAACCGAAGAGGGCGCGACGACCGACGTGACCTCGAACGGGCAGGTCCAGGCAAGCGGCCAGCAATTGGCCTGGGCTGCGGGCGAGGAGTGGCTGAGGGGAGGGCTGCCCATGAGCGGAGGATGGCTGACCTTCGTCTTCTCGGCTCGCATCGACGACAAGCCCGCCTCCCGCAGCCTCACCAACAAGGCCCGTGTCTACGTCAACGATGCGGAGCTGGTCACCAACGAGGTGACGACCGACATCCCGGACGACGAGCCGGGCAGGCTCGCCCTGGCCAAGTCGTCCTCGCTGCAGGGCATCACCGTAGGAAATCCCTGCTACTCGCTGGCTGGTGCGAAGTACAGCGTGCACACCGACAGCCAGTGCCGCGCAGCAAGCGCCGTGGGCACCCTCGTGACCAACGAGGAGGGGGCGTCCGAGCCCATCGAGCTGGATGCCGGGACCTACTACGTGAAGGAGACAGCCGCCCCGACCGGCTTCGCACGCGACGACTCGATCCATCGCGTCGAGGTGACCAAGGGCTCGACCACGGTGCTGGAGGTCGGGGACGACCCCCTCTGCGACCACGTTGGCGTCGTCGTGCAGAAGGTTGACGCGGGCCTGGGCGCGGCAAGCCCGCAGGGCGGTGCAAGCCTCGCCGAAGCAGAGTTCCAGCTGAGCTTCTATGCTGGCCTTTACGAGGCGGACGAACTGCCGGACGAGGCGACCAGAACCTGGGTCTTGCGAACCGACGAGGCTGGGCGTGCGACGCTATCCCAGACAAGCCTCGTATCCGGTGATGACCTCTTCCTCGACCAGGAGGGTTCCCCCGTCCTGCCGCTCGGCACGATCGCGATACGCGAGACCAAGGCCCCGAAGGGCTATCGCCTGGCACCGACCGGACAGCCTGTCGTGCGACAGGTCACCATCGATGCGGAGACGGGAACCGTGATCGGCTATGTCCAGCCGACCGTCGACGACCCCACCGTCCGCGAGGAGCCCCAGCGAGGCGCGCTGAGGGTGCGCAAGGTGGACGCGTCGACGGGCGAGGGTCTGGCGGGGGCGACCTTTGCCGTCAAGAACGCCAACGACCATCCCGTCAAGGTGGGTAATGCGGTGGTGCAGCCCGGAAAGAGCCTCACCATCAGGAGCGGCGAGGATGGCATCGCCACCATCGACGCTCTGCCATACGGGACGTACGAGGTCAGCGAATCGGGTGCTCCCTATGGCTACATTCGTGACGCGTCGTGGAAGAGTCGCTTCACCATCAGCAAGGACCACGAGGTCATCGACCTGACAGGAGAGCCGGCAAAGAACGAGCGCATCGGCACCCAGGTCACGCTGTCCGGCAGGAAGGTCTTCGACGGATCCGCCCGCAACCTCAGGCTCGAGGCAGGCATGTTCTCCTTCGCCCTGCGCGATGCCGGGGGAGACATCCTGCAGACCACGACGAACGACGCGCAGGGCGACTTTGCCTTCAAGCCCTTGGGCTTTGGATACCAGGACCTGCAGCGCGAGCACGTGTACACGATCGTTGAGATAGCCGGGGACGAGGAGGGAATCGTCTACGACACGCACGAGGAGAAGGTGACAATCGAGCTGTCGACCAATGCGGATGGCGCGCTTTCCGCGACAGTCAGGACTGATCGCGACGGCGTGGTGTTTCGCAACTCGGCAACTGACGAGGGTGTGACCTTGCCCATGACCGGCCAAGGCGGCACGCGCGAGACGCAGGGGGGCATTGTCGCGCTGCTCCTGGCGGTCGCCCTCTCGATCCTGCGCCGCAGGACACGCGGGGGCATCGCTTGAGACCCGCAGCCCGCCGCAGCGACCGACGTCGCCTGCATCCACAGGGCAGGAGGAGGCGGAGGGTAGCACTGCCCGACATCGTGCTGTTCCTCATGCTGGCCTGGGGTCTTGCCCGAACCGCGTGGCCGACGATCCTAGACATCCGTGCCTCGCGCATGGCGGACCAGGTCATCTCCACCATGACCGGGACGACCGACGAGACCCATGACGAGACACGCATGGCAGTGCTCGCCCAGGCGCAGGCCTACAACCTCCGCCTGGGCGGTGCGGCCCCTCCCCTGGACAACGAGGGGCTCGAGGGAGGAAACGGGGGTGGCGAGGACATACTCGACCTCGCCTCCTCAGTCGGGGACGACGCGGTCCTCCCCTATGACGAGCAGCTGTCATGGAAGGACGGCGACCTGCTCGGATGGGTCGAGGTGGGGCGGGTAGGAATACGCCAGCCCCTCTACCGAGGCACCGAGGACGAGACGCTCGCCCTAGGTGTCGGCCACCTGGACTGGTCGTCACTCCCCGTCGGAGGTCCTTCGAGCCACTGCGTGCTTGCAGCCCATTCGGGCATGCGCGAGCAGAGGATGTTCGATGACATCGACCGGCTCGTCCGAGGGGACGTTTTCACAGTCCACACCCTCGGCGACGCATACCAGTACGAGGTCTACGAGACGGAGGTCGTGGAGCCGGAGGAGGCAGCGCAGCGCTGCTCGATCGTCGAAGGTGAAGACCTGTGCACGCTTGTCACCTGCACGCCTTACGGCATCAACTCCCACCGTCTGCTCGTGCACGGTCGCCGTGTCGCGTACGAGGCCCCTTCCGAGGGAGTGGGCACGCATGTCACCCGTCTCGCCACCAACACGAGGGCCCGTCCGGTCCTGGCCCTGTCAGCCGTATCGATTCCCCTTGCCCTGATCGCCTGCCTCGCTCGGTTGTGGCACAGACAGCGGCGCGTGCGGCATCGCCGCGTCGCGACGCTCCTGTGCCTCGTCATGGGGTCTGGGCTCATGGCAGCCGGCACGGCCACTGTTGCCAGGCACGTGCAGTCCACGCTTTCCACCAGGCGACTTGCCCTAACGGTAGTGCGCGACACGGCATCCTCGCAGGAAGGGCTCGCTTCCGCGGGCGAAACCGACCAAACGGTCGACTGGGATGCCTTGTGGCAGGCAAATGGGGATGTCGTCGCATGGGTTCGCGTCGAGGGGACCGACATAGACCTGCCGGTCGTCTCCCCCGCGGACAAGGGCACGACCCACTACCTCAGGCATGACCTGTGGGGAGCGTGGAACCTGGAGGGCACCCCCTTCCTCGACCACCGCTGCGAGGCCGACGGACCGCATCGGCTGGTCTTCGGCCACCATCTGGCCATGGGAGGGCAGTTCAGCATGCTGCAGCATGCCTACCAGCAGGATTGCTTCGACTCGCTCGGACGGTGCCACTGGTATACCCCCGCGCGAGGCGAGGTGATGATGGAGCCGCTCTGCGCCTTGCGTGTCGATCAGTGCTACGGCTTCATCCAACGGTTCGACTTCGAGGATGACGAGTCGCTGCGGACCTGGCTCGCCGCCATCGTCCGGAACGCCCCTGCCGCCTCGTCGCTCAAGGAGCAGCTGACACAGGATGCCCGGTCCGTGGTTACGCTCGTCACCTGCTCTTCGGATCTGGCACGCCAACGCTGGCGCACGCTGGTCGTCTACGTGGAGGCAGACGACGGGGAGGCAGGGCGTCCGCCACCAACGTGACCGCACGACACCAGGAGGACCATTGGGCCAACCTCCGCAAGCACCGCCCTCTCTCCGCGAAACGCACCGTTAGGAGAAGCGCGGCAGGGCACATGCTGCCCACCTCCCTACAATAGGGCGTACATACCCACACGACCCTCGCTGGAGGCGAGTCTCATGGCAGGAAAGGAACGGCGTTCCCCCACCAAGAACCCGCTTGACCGCACGTCCGGTGAACAGACGAATCGCAGGCAGCCCGTTTCGACGCCGAAGGGTGGGCCCAAAGGCAGGACGAGAAACAAGCCCCCCGTGACCGTGGTCGAGGGCTCCCCCTCCCTGCTCGACTCGAAGCTGTTCTGGTGGGTCGCCACCGTCATTCTCGTGGTCTGCGCCATCGCAAGCATGCCCAGCCCCTCCGGCTTCGTGTTCCTCTGTGCCGCCGTGCTCTCCTGTCCGGCACGCAGGGTCCAGGAGCTTGGTCCCCTCGCCCGCCTGCGCAGCCTGCTCCCGTTCCCGCGTGCCATACCGACCCTGGTAGCCGTGCTTGCCATCCTGGGCAGCCTGTTCCTGCCATCGAGAGGAGGGTTCTCCCCGCTGTCCGGCCTCCAACTGAGGCAGGCGCATGCGAGCGTCCTGGGACCGGTCGAGTACTCCCAGAATCCCATCGACGTCTTCGACTACATCATCTGCGACGACGAGGACGTGAACCTCTCGGTGCTCAGCGACGTGCTCGCCTCGAAGGTGGGCACCCAGCAGGTGAGCGTCAGGCTCTCCAAGGGCATCTTCAGGAAGACGGAGGATGTCGACATCACCGTTGTGGACACATGTCCTCCCGTCGTCAAGCTCAGCGCGACGAAGGCCTTCGCGGACTTGGGAGAGGACTTCGACCCACATGAGGTCATCGACCAGATTGCCGACCCCGTTGACGGCGAACTGATGGAGGTAAGCGAAGTCCCCCAGGCGATGGGCACCGTCGTCGGGACGGAGCGTTGGTACACCCAAGGCTGGTATCTCATCTCTGACACCTATGACCTGGACACCCCCGGCGTCTATGAGGTGACCATCGATGCGTGCGACCAGCATGGCAACACCGCACAGAACAGCTTCAGGCTTGCCGTCACCGACCCGCTCGAAGGCGTCACGCTGACCAAGACGGGCGACACGCTGGAGTATGCGAAGGAGCCCATCGACCCCACCGAACTCGTCAGCTGCTCCGACCCGGACACGTCCGTCACGGCAAAGCAGATGCCCTTGGACGAGGTCGGAACCAACACGGTCACCTACACGCTCTCGAAGGGCCACAGCACCCGCAACGTGTCCATCGACTTCTTGGTCCGCGACACCAAGGCCCCGTCGATCAGGCTGGCGTCCGACTCTGTCACGGTGGGCCTAGGCGAGGCCCTTGATCCCTATGGCAATGTCTCATCCGTGACCGACCCGGTCGACGGCGCCCTCAAGCGCGTCGAATCGCAGCCTGACGATGACGGGGACGGCTGGTACACGATCACGGGGTCGTACGACACCGGTGTGGCCGGAACGTATCAGCTGACCGTCGTCGCATGCGATCGCAACGGCAACTCCGCATTCAGGCAGTTCGTCGTCATCGTCGAGGGCAGCGATGGGTAAGCCGAGGGCATAGCCCTGCCGACACCCCCATACCGTGTCCGGCCCATACCCCTGCCTTCGGGCATGTGGGAGGGGCGAATCATGCGACCCCGCGTGTCCGACCGCCTAGAGGGAGTACGGCCCGCCTATTCGCCCCACGCACCGTAGGGGAAGTACTCGTCGAGCAACCCCCTGCGCTGTAACCTGACCCATGCCACGTAGAACGGCGGGTAGATGAGCGTGCCGTCGTCCATCATCCGCTCGACCTCCGCACGGGAAAGCAGCACCAGCTCCGTCTGCTCTCCCCTGTCCAAGCCCCGTGGCACCAGCTCTCGCTCGCATCCCATCACGAAGATGTGGCACTGCTCGTCGGTGGAGCCCACGGACGGGTAGACCATGCCCAGGTCGAACAGCTCTCGGGCGACCAGGCCCGTCTCCTCGCGCAACTCGCGCACCGCTGCAGCGGATGGCGACTCCCCATCCTCGATGCCACCCGCCGGCAACTCCAGCTGCCAGGTGCCCACCGAGTAGCGAAACTGCTTGACGAATGCGAGCCTTCCCTCGAGGAAGGCCATGCAGCATGAGAAGGGCCGCATGTGGACGATGGAATACGGCGAGGGGCCCTCGTCGGTCAGCAGCTCCCCCAGCTCGATCTCGTATCGTCCGATGCCCGTGCGGGACACCTCTCGATAGGGATACGCCCCCATCAGCACCCTCCCTGGAAAAGGAGGCGCCCCTCAAGGGAGGGGCGCCATGAAAACCATCACATCGACAGTCAACGGCCTGTGAGCCTAGCCCAGCAGCTCGGCGACGTCGAGGGCAATCATGTACTCCTCGTTGGTGGGAACGACGAGCACGCGAATCTTGCTGTCGGGAGCGGAGATCTCGCGGACCTTGTCGGAACGGACGCGGTTCTTCTCGTCGTCAATCTTGACGCCGAGCCATTCGAGCTTCTTGGCAACCTCGGCGCGCATGGTGGAGGAGTTCTCGCCGATGCCGGCGGAGAAGGCGATCGTGTCGATGCCCTCGTTGGCCTGAGCCATCTCGCACACGAGCTGAGCGGTGCGATAGGCGAACATCTCGATGGCCATGCGAGCGTTGTTGTCGCCGTCATCGGCGGCGAGCTCGATGTCGCGGGAGTCGGAGCTGATGCCGGAGACGGCCAGCAGACCGGATTGCTTGTTCATCATGGTATCGACCTCGTCGACCGTGTAGCCACCGACGCGCTGCAGGTAGCAGACGGTTGCCGGGTCGATGGTGCCGCAGCGGGTGCCCATGATGAGGCCATCGAGCGGGGTGAGGCCCATGGTGGTGTCCATGTTGCGGCCGTCGGTGATGGCGCACAGCGAGGCGCCAGAGCCGAGATGGCAGCTCACGAGCTTGTGGCAGTCGTCGCCAAGGAACTCCTTGGTTGCGCGCCAGATGTAACGGTGGCTGGTGCCATGGGCGCCGTACTTGCGGATGTGCAGCTTGTCGACGACGTCGCGCGGAAGGGCATAGCGGTGTGCGCGCTCGGGAATGGCATAGTGGAAGGAGGTGTCGGCCACGACCACGTTGCCCTTGTCGGGGAACAGCTCACGGCAGACCTCGATGGCGTCGGCCTCAGCGTAGTTGTGCAGCGGGGCGAGCGGGGCGACCTCGCGGACCCAGCCCAGCGACTCGTCGGTGACGACCTTGGACTCGGGGAAGTACCAGCCGCCCTGAACGACTCGGTGGCCGATGCCGATGAAGTCCTTGCCCGTGGCGTTGATGATGTCGATGACGTACTGCATGGCCGTCTTGTGGTCGGGCAGCGGAGCCTCGATCTTCTGCTTGCCCTCGACGGCAATGGACTCGTAGCCCACGAAGGAGCCCTCGATGCCGATGCGCTCGCAGTTGCCCTTGGCGTAGACCTCGCGGGTGTCCACGTCGAGCAGCTGGAACTTGAGCGAGGAGCTGCCTGCGTTGATGACCAGTACGTTCATGGGAATCCTCTCTTCGGTGGTTCGGCGCACTACACGCACAGCATACCCATCATACGACCGCACGTCCTGGTGCGGCCGCTAGAATTGGCTCGCCAACGGTATCGACGCAATATGAGGCACATGCGTGCCGCATGTCGAGCAAGGCGCCTGCCCTGCCCAGCGGGTAGGACAGTCGTCCGGGTCGCCCGGCGCTACTGCGCCAGCAGCGCCTCGCCCAGGAACCGCCCGCCCAGCAGATGCAGGTGAAGGTGCTTGACGACCTGGTCCGCATCGGGGCCTGCGTTGGTGATGACGCGGAACCCGCTCTGGGAGATGCCTTCCGCCTTGGCGACCTCGTCGATGGCATGCGCCATCGCCGCCAGGGTCTCGGCATCGACGCCGTCCACGATGGTCTCATAGTGCTTCTTGGGCACCACGAGCACATGGGTCGGCGCGGCGGGGTTCATGTCGCGGAACGCGCAGACCAGGTCGTCCTCGTAGACGTAGTCCGACTCGATGACGTGGTTGGCAATCTTGCAGAAGATGCAGTCGTCCATGGTGTGGTCCCTCCTGGGCCGGGTGCGGGACACCCGGCACGTCTTGTCACAAGGAGCCATCGGCAGAAACCTGTGCGAGCCAGCCGATGGCATGCGAACACGGGCTGTCGCCCGGCCGTTCCCTACTCGTCGATGAACGCGGTCGATGGCGCCGATGCCGTGTCGAAGGACTGTGCCGGGACCTCCGCCGCATCCACCAGGACCTGCACGCGCTGCTCCGCCTTGGCCAGGCGCTCGCGCAGGCTGGCCAGCAGCTCCACGCCGCGTCCGTAGCGCTCCAGGGACTCCTCCAGCTCCAAGTCGCCCTGCTCGAGCGCGCGCACGATGTGCTCCAACTCGATCGAGGCCTCCTTGAACGTCATGTCCTCGACCTTGCGAAGCTCCTGCTCTGCCATGTGTCCTCCCATCTGATGGCCCGTCCGTGGGACGTGCCCTTATCCTCTGTTCTCGAAGGTATCCGTGACGGTGGCGTTCACGCCGCCGTCCCCCAGCAGCACCGACACCTCGCTGCCCACGCGCACCTGCGTCGCGCGCGACACGATATGCCCCGTCCCATCGCGCATGATGGCATAGCCACGTCCCAGCACCTTGAGCGGGGAGAGCGCGTCCAGCTGGGCTGCGGCACGGGCCATCGTCGCCTCATGCTGCCGCAGCATGCGCGGCGCGACCCCCACCAGCCGCTGACCGAGCTCGTCAGCCCTCTGGGACTGTCGCACGACGGTGCGCGGCCCGGCGTCGTGCAGGCGCTGGGCGCTGAGCTCGAGCTGCGCGGCGCGATCCTCGAAGCTCGCCATCGGGTCCTGCAGGCAGCGATGGGCGGCAAGCGAGGACACCTGCTGGGACAGGGTGCCGAGACGCGTCCTCATGGCTTGGCCGGAGCGCTGCCCGAAGACGTCGAGCTGCTGTCCGCGCAGGGACAGGTCGTCGCCCATGGCCTTGGCCAGACGCCTCTCGCGTTCGTGGAACTGGCGGGCGATCTCGTCTATGGCGGGTGCGACCGATTCGGCGGCAGCCGTCGGCGTCGAGCAGCGCCTGTCGGCGACCATGTCGCAGATGCAGGTGTCGGGCTCGTGGCCTATGCCCGTGATGACGGGCACGGGGCAGGCTGCGACCGCACGGGCCAGCGCCTCGTCGTTGAAGGTCATCAGGTCCTCGTAGGAACCGCCACCGCGCACGAGAAGGATGGCATCCGGCCCAGCCGCGGCAGCACGTCCCAACGCCCGGATGATCTGGGCCGGGGCGCCCTCCCCCTGCACCGCGCATCCCGAGACGAGCAGCTCGACCAGCGGGTTCCTGCGTGCGAGGGTGCGCTTGACGTCGTCGATGACGCTGCCGGTGGGCGAGGTGACCACGGCCACCCGCGAGC
The DNA here is from genome assembly GCA_902778135.1 of uncultured Coriobacteriaceae bacterium. Taxonomy (GTDB): domain Bacteria; phylum Actinomycetota; class Coriobacteriia; order Coriobacteriales; family Atopobiaceae; genus UBA1367. The sequence continues at coordinate 98,412 of CACYWP010000001.1, read as the reverse complement.
AGAACTGGGGGATCTTGCGCTTGCGCGACGGATCCATGAGGCCCTCCGCCTCGAGCCGGCGCGCGAGCGCGGCGACCTGCTGGCGCAGGAGCCCCTCGCCAGAGACCTGCAGGCTCTTCGCGACGAACGACAGGCGGCCCGTGGGGGCATAGATCTGGAAGTGGCCGGCCATCAGCACCTGCAAGCCGTCGCGCAGCTGGATGCCGCTGGCCTGGTAGATGCCGCGCCAGACGATGGCGTCCATCGCGGCCGACTCGTCCTTCAGCTGGAAGTAGCAGTGCCCCGTGCGTGCGGGGCCGCGGAAGCCGGAGACCTCGCCGCTCACCAGCAGCATCGGCATCGCGTCGACGGCGGCCTTGGCGTAGCCGACCGCATCGCTGACCGAGATGGGCTGGGGCGACGTCGTCGGGCTAGTCACGACGCCTCGTGCGGCTCATGTAGTACATCAGCTGGAGCACCGAGGTCAGCGCGGCGGCGACGTAGGTCAGGGCGGCGGCCGTCAGGACCTCCTTGGCACCGGTCTGGTCGACATCGCTGACCGTGCCCAGATAGGCGACGGCGCGGCGGGACGCGTCAATCTCCACCGGCAGGGTGACGATGTGGAACAGCACCGACACCGCGAAGAAGGCGACGCCCAGCTGCATCAGGCCAAGGGCGTTGAACATCAGGCCGGCGATGAACACCAGGCCCCACGTCCTCGACGTGAAGTTGACCGCGGGCACCAGCGACGAGCGCAGGCGCATCATGCTGTAGCCCGTGGCGTTCTGGATGGCATGCCCCGCCTCGTGGCAAGCCACGGCCACCGAGGCAACCGACCCCTTGGTGTAGTTGTCGCCCGACAGGTGCAGCATGTTGTCGCGTGGGTCGTAGTTGTCGGTGAGATGCCCCGCGATCTGGGTGATGCCCACCGCGTTGGCGCCGTTGGCGTCCAGCATGCGTCGCGCGACGTCGGCACCCGTTCCCGGCAGCGACGTGGGGACCTGGGACCATTTGTTGTAGGCGGAGTTGATGTAGCCCTGCGTGATGGTGCCAAGCACCACCGAGATGATGGCTATCACCAGATATGGCAGATCGTACCCGTACATCCTTGCTCTCCAATCGATGTATAGCGCGGAAGCGACGCCGCGTCACGATTCCTACTTTATACCCATCCCCCGACACGAATGGAACGGCATGTCCGAAACGTCACGGGACGCCGGTGGCCCGACATCACAGGACCTCGACGCGGCCCTCCTTGACGGTGAGGCCGATCTCCCCCGCCAGCAGCCGCTCGAGCGACTGGCCTGCCAGCTCGTGGCGCCAACCGCTCGCCAGCCGGCAGTCCTTGCGTCCCGCCGCCAGGTCGAGCAGGTCGTCGCGCGTCGCGATGAGCTGGGGCGCGATGCCCGAGCGGTCCGCTATGATGCGCAGCAGCGCGTACATCAGGTCGACGGCACCCTCCGCCTCGGGCGAGTTGCGCTCGCGGCGACGCAGTGCCGGAAGGTCGTCCAGACCCATCGTCAGGCCCTTGCGCACCGCACGCACCAGCTCGTCCGCGTCGCGGTTGGACAGGGAGTCGGTGCCACGGATGCGCCGCAGGCGCTCGACCGCCTTTGGGCTGCGCTTGGAGATCTCGAGCAGTATCTCGTCGGAGACGACCCACTTGCGCGGCAGGTCCCTCTGGGCCGCCCTGCGCTCGCGCCAGGCGCACACCTCGCGCGCCACGGCCAGCTGGCGCCGCGTGAGGGAACTGGAGCGCTTCAGGTGCAGGTAGGCCTGCTCGGGCAGGCGTTCGAAGTGCGAGCGGTCGGAGAGCTCCTCCATCTCGGGCATCAGCCACCCCAACCGGTTCTTGGCGACGAGCTGGGTCATCATCGCGTCGTAGATGCCCGGCAGGAACCTCACGTCGTCCTCGGCATACGTCAGCTGCTCCGTGTCAAGGGGGCGCTTGGACCAGTCGGTCAGCGAGTCCGCCTTGGGCAGGTTGACGCCCGTGTAGCGCTCCACCAGCGCCCCGTAGCCCACCTGCTGGCGAAGTCCGAGGAAGGCGGCGGCGAGCTGCGTGTCGAAGACGGGCGCCGCCACGACGCCCAGCGCATGCAGTATGACCTCGAGGTCCTGGGTGCAGGCATGGAAGACCTTGGTGATGCGCTCGTCGGCCAGCAGGGCGGACAGCGGGGAGAGGTCGTCGATGGCCAGGGGGTCAATCGAGGCCGACTCGTCGTGCGTGGCCACCTGAATGAGGCAGAGCTGGGGGTAGTAGGTCCTCTCCCGGAGGAATTCGGTGTCGACTGCGAGAATTCTTGCGGAGGTCGCCCTCTCGCAGAAGGCGCAGAGTTCGTCATATTCGAAAATGTACACGCGTCGCACTCCTGATGGGTGGTTAAGATACCATCGTCTAGATGATCGCCTATCCGAAACGCAACCATCATACCTAAGAGCGCTCGCATACGCACTTCCGGCGAGGAGGACCTATGAGAAGTCTCATCGTTCACAACATCGGCTCGGGCTTCGGCTCGAACGCAATCTTCGAGTTCCAGCGCGAGCTCATCGGTCGTGGCGACGAGTGCATCCTGCGGTCCCTGGGCAAGAGGGTCCCGGCTGCGGACGCGTTGCAGGACGCCGAGGACTTCGACCTGGTCGTGGTGTCGGGAGGCGACGGCACGGTCACCAACGCCCTGTACGCCCTGCGCTACCGCAACGTGCCGACCTGCATCTTCCCCTCCGGCACGGCCAACCTCCTGTTCGCCAACATGGGCAATGCCCCCGAGCCCGCCGCGATCGCCGCGGCATGCCTGGCGGGGACCGTCCGACCGCTGGACATCAGCGAGATGACGTGGCTGGACGGAGACGGGCAGCGCGTCTCCCGCGGCTTCGGCATCATGTCGGGCATGGGCTTCGACGCCCAGATCATGGCCACCGCCTCGGAGAACAAGCATTCCCAGGGCGAGGCGGCGTACTTCACCGCCGTCTTTTCCAACCTCAAGCCCACCATCTCCACCTTCACCATCACGGTCGATGGCGAGGTCTACGAGCGCACGGGCATCTCGTGCATCGCCTGCAACACCTCCAGGATCCAGGGGGACATCAACCTCCTGCCCGACTGTCGCATGGACGACGGCATCCTCGACGTGATGGTGCTTGCCACCACCGATGCGGTCCAGCTGATATTCCCCATCCTGGCGGGCATCATCGACCCGCAGGGGTCGGTGCTGGGACGTCCGCGCATCGAGCGCTTCCGCGGGGCCCACGTCAAGGTGGAGTCCTCCGTTCCCCTGCCCATCCAGCGCGACGGGGACTCCATGCCCGGCCTGTACCGTGGCTACGAGGCCACCTGCCTTCCGGCCAGCAACCTCATCGTCGTGGACCAGCACAGCCCCTACTTCGTGCAGGGCAAGTAGGGCGCCCGCCGGCAGCAAACAGGCGACATCGGGTCGCCTGACACACGCCCCTCGATGCTGCTGCCCATTGGTCCAAGCTCTACACCACCAGTCCCAACAGGGCGTAGACGCCCATTCCCGTCAGCGCACACCACAGCAGCGACCCGCTTCTGCGCGCCACAACGCACACCACCCCAGCCGAGGCGAAGACGACCAGCACGCGGCGCGGGTCTGATGCGAAGGTATCGAACTGGAGCAGGTCGTTGGCTACAAGCGCCGAGAACGCGGCGGCAGGAATCATGCCGATGGCGCGTTCGACGCGCGCGGGCAATGAGCGGCCCCTCAGCAGCACAAGTGGCAGGGTGCGACACGCGAGCATAACCACGAGGAGAGCTGCCCAAAGCACAGCGATCTGGCTAGGCGACATCATGGCCCGTCCCCTCCTCGAACAGGACACCACACACGACGCCAAGCACCGCACCCACAAAGATTGACACACCGCCCCATCCCAAGAGCTTGCACAGAGCGACGCCTGCAGCGGCACATCCCGCAACGACAGCGGTGGTGCGAGAGGCAGGCTGGCCCATGAGCAGACAGATGAAGATGGCTGTCATGCCAAACGACAGCACGTCGATGGGCATGTCGACTACCGACCCCAGCGCGGCTCCAAGCGCATTGGCAAGCGCCCAGGACAGCATGCAGGCAACGTTAACCACGATGGCCCGCGTGGAGTCCCAGCCCTCCCCCGATGCATATCGGTCGAGATTGACGCCAAAGGTCTCGTCGGTCACGAGGGCCGCAAAACCCAGCGTGCGCATCCTGCCCTCACCTGCAAGATAGGGAGCAAATGCCGTCGAGTACAGCAGCTGACGCGTCGTGACAAAGGACACGCTGAGCACGATGGAGAAAAGCGACGCACCTGCCATCCACAGGTTGGGCACCATGAACTGCCCCGCCCCGGAGTAGTAGGTCCCCGAAAACAGGAAGGCCGTCAAGGGCGTAAAGCCCACCTGGGCCTCCATGACACCGCATGGGATGCCGATAGATACGTAGGCCAGCATGACCGGAGCCGCCAGCCCCATCGCCTGACCCATCTTCTGTGCGTCCACGCCAACCAACCTCCCTCGACCATTCCGTGCTCCCCCACGAACCAAAACAGTCTCAAGACTATACATCCGATGAGATTGCGTCGATGTCGCGTCACTCTTCCCGTAAAAAGGTCGATACTGGGAACGCATTTCGACACAACGAAGGATGGAGCCAGGATGTATTCCCTCGAGGGTAGGGTTCGCTACAGCGAGTGCGACGAGCACGGCAACCTCTCGCTTCTCTCGATGATCAACTACCTGCAGGACTGCACGACCTTCCACTCCGAGGACATCGGGCGTGGCGTGGCCTACATGAGCGAGCGCGGCCTGGCATGGCTCATCGCCGCATGGCAGATCGAGATCTCCGAGCTCCCGCGCTTCACCGACCACATCCAAGTCTCGACCTGGTGCCACACGATGGCTCGGACCATGGCCGTCCGCAACTTCACCATCACCCGCCCCGACGGCACCGAGCTCGTACGCGCCGACTCCCTGTGGTTCGTCTATGACGCAAAGGCGGGGCGGCCCATCCGCATACCCGCGGACCAGCACGTATACCTCAGCGACGAGCCGCCGCTGGACATGCCCCCGACAAAGCGCCGCCTGCCCGTCGAAGGCCCCTTCGTCGAGGCGCCTGCCATCACGGTCGGCGAGCTGCACCTGGACACCAACCGCCACGTGAACAACGCTCAGTACCTCGGCATGGCCACCAACGCCCTCGCCGCAGCATACGGCCCCGAGGTTGCCGGGCGCACCACCGACATCAGGCGCATCTGCGTGCAGTACAAGCGCCAGGCGCTGCTGGGAGATGTCATCGTTCCCCGCCTGCACGCAGAGGGGACGACCTGCACCGTCGACCTTGCTGACGAGCAGGGCGACAGCTTCTCGGTCGTCCGCATCGAACTGCGCAAGGAAGGCGAAGCGTAGAGAAGCGCTCGGACCGCACCGGCAGCGGACGGCCAGGCCCTCCTCCGGTGCACACATCTCGGCATAAGCGCTCGTCGTCGCGCATCCGTCAGCTGCGGAAACGCTCGCTTCGCTCGCTAGGTCCTCGCTAACGACGAATGCGCGCCAACGAGCAGCCTCGCAGGTGCACCGGAGGAGGGCCTGGCCGTCCGCTGCCGGTGCGGTCCGAGCGCATCCTTACACCCTGCGATAGGTCACAAACGTAAAGGGCACACCCTGCTCGGTGATGCCACCCTCCTCCACCTGCTCTACCTGCCAGGACGGATCCTCGTCGAGGTTGGGGAAGTACACGTCCGCCGGCAATGTGGTCTCGAACCTGGTGACGATGGCGCGCGTGCAGTGCGGCAGCAGCTGGCGGTAGACGCTGGCCCCTCCGATGGCCCACACGCGGTCGGGGTCGCAGTCCGCAACCGCCGCCAGCGCCTCGTCCAGGCTATGCACGATCTCGCAGGTCGTGCCCTCCGGGCAGGCAGGGGCCTGCAGGTCGGGGTCGATGGTCAGGACGACGTTCCTGCGTCCCTTCAGCGGACGGCCCCCCGGGAAGCTGGCCAGCGTCCTGTCCCCCATGACGACGGTCGAGCCCGCCGTGTGACGGACGAAGTGTCGCATGTCGGCACGCTCGTGGATGAGCAGGTCTCCCCCACGTCCGATGCCCCAGTCCTGCGTCACGGCAACGATGGCATTCATTGCTGGCCTCCTAGACGGCGATGGGAATCTTGCCCACCTGGGGCCCGTGCTGGTAGTCCTCCACGAGCAGGTCATCGGTCGTGAATGCATAGAAGTCCGTGACCTCGGGGTTCAGGGTGACCTTGGGGGCGGGGTAGCTGGGCCGGGAGATCAGCTCGCGCACCACGTCCACATGACGGTCGTAGATGTGGGCGTCGGCGATCATGTGCACGAGCTCGCCGGCAACCATGCCGCTGGCCTGCGCCACCATCATCAGCAGGATCGCATACTGGCAGACGTTCCAGTTGTTGGCCGCCAGGACGTCCTGGCTGCGCTGGTTGAGCACCATGTTCAGCGTGAGGCGCCCGTCCTCGCGGCGGTCGTCGGTCACGTTGTAGGTGCAGCTGTAGGCACAGGGGTACAGGTGCATCTCGTGCAGGTCGTCGAAGGCATAGGTGTTGGTCATGATGCGACGGGAGAACGGCGTGTTGGCCAGGTCGTAGAGGACCCGGTCCATCTGGTCGAACTCTCCCTCCGGATAGACGCTCCTGCGGGCGATCTGATAGCCGTACGCCTTGCCGATCGAGCCGTCCTCGTCAGCCCACTCGTCCCAGATGTGAGGCTTCAGGTCGGCGATGTTGTTCGACTTGCGCTGGTAGATCCAGAGGATCTCGTCCATGCAGCTCTTCAGGGCAGTCCGGCGCAGCGTGAGCGCGGGGAACTCCTCGCGAAGGTCGTAGCGGTTGCAGACGCCGAAGCGCTTGATGGTGTAGGCGGGGGTGCCGTCCTCCCAACGGGGCCGGACCTTCTGGCCCTCGGTAGTCGTCCCACGCTCGATGATGTCCCTGCACATCGAGACGAAAAGCTCGTCTGCCCTGCTCATAGTGCCTCCCCCGTAGCTGTCTGCCGATTGATGGCCGGTGCGTTTGATGTAGCCGGTATGCCCACCCTAGCGATTCGCCGAAGTGGAAAGCGCCGAAGAGAAGCTGTCCGCCGCCGCCTCGGAAGCCTGGTATGCCGTGTCCTCGAGGTCCAGCACCGCGCTGACGCTCACGCGGCTGTCCTGCGAGAGCAGGTCCAGCTCCTCGCCGATGGCCTTCCAGCGCTCGATGGCCTTGCTGCGACCGACCTCAAGGTCGCGGGAGACATCGCTCGCATGGTCGCCGGTAAGGGACGGGAGCCCCTTGTCGCGCAGGGACTCGATGGTCTCGTCGACCTGTCCCTTCGCCTCGTCGATGGCCTCGTCGACCCCCTCGCCTATCCATGCGGCGTTGCGCAGCGTGTTGGCCAGCTGGGTGGTGCCGTCCCGGTCGATGAGCACGATCTGGCGGACATACGAGCTGACGTCCGACTGCGAGTTCGCATAGCTGCTGGCGGACAGCAGGGAGTCGATGGTCGCACTGTACATGCCGAGGTCGGTGCTCAGCACCTCGTCGACAGGCTTGTAGCTGCCACCCAGGCTGTTCGAGTCCTCATCCCAGTTCTCGAGGTCCAGGTCCTCCCAGTCGTTGAGCAGGTCGTCGAGATCGTTGTCGTAGTAGGGCTCCTCGATGTAGCTGTCGTGGTAGTCCTCGAAGTCCTCGGCGACGATGTCCGCCGCCAGCGACATGCAGCCCGAGATTCCCATGCCGAACAGGGCCAGCGCCCCCACCGCGATGGCGGCGATGATGTAGGCCATGTGCCCAGACCGTGCGTTGTCCGGCGACGTGGTCGCAGAGGCGGTCTCTATGACCTGCTCGCGATGGTCGTCCTGCCATCCACCCACCGAGTCCATGTCATTCCTTTCCGTTGCGGTGACCCCTTGGGGCACCGACCCCTACACAGGGCAGCCAAGCCCTCGCGTCCACGCCCCTCAGAGGTGCTCGGAGGCGAACATGGCGTCCCAGCTCATGCCCAACTGGGCGACGATGCGCTGGTCTGCGGGGAGCCAGCCCACCGACAGCAGCTCGTCGCGCCTCAGCCAACGCGCCTCGTCGTGCTCGCGCAGCTCGGGTTCTGCCCCCGGGGCCAGCTCGCAGACGAAGCAGTCCATCGACAGGTGGAAGGTGGGGTAGTCGTGCTCGACCGTGTCGAAGAGCCAGAGCGTGGAGAGCCTGACCCCCAGCTCCTCGTCGATCTCGCGACGCAACGCCTCCTCGGGCGTCTCCCCCGGCTCTATGTGGCCACCGGGGAACTCCCAACCGGGACCGCACTGGCTCGTAGTGCGATGCGCGCAGAACACGCGCCCATCCCGCTCGATGATGGCGGCAACCGCCCGCACGCCTTCCATGCATCCGTCCTTTCGGGCCCGAGGCCTGCCTACATTTCCAGTCCGCCGAACATGGCGGAGACCACGGCATCCACCCCGGAGTCGTCGACGTCCCAAACCCCATCTTCCTTCTTCAGCTTGAGCGTGACGTCGTTGGTGACGGTCTCGTCGGTCGCGTCCATCTGCTCGTAGACCTTCTGGAAGAACAGCTGCATGAACTGGCGCTCGCCGTCATCGCCCAGGACCACGCCGAGGTACTCGTCGTAGTTGTTGGTGATGTCGTCGCTCGCGGTCTCGATGGCTGACTGGAGGTCGGTGTTGGTCACGGTCAGCTCCGCCGTCGCGACGTCCCCGTCGATGCTGATCTCGCCGATGGAGTAGTCGAAGTTGCGGAAGCAGTGGCCCATGAACTCGTAGATGTCGATGCCGTACTCATCAAGCACCTCGAGGGAGGAGTCCGCGTCCTTCAGAACCTCTGCCAGCGCCTCCTCGGTGGGATTCTTGAAGATGTCCATCGTCTCGGTGACGGCCTGCCGGATGATCTCCTCCTCGTTGACCTTCTTGCCACAGCCAACCAGGGCCAGTGACAGGCCCAGCGTGACAAAGCTGGCAACCAGCGCTACGAGCATCCGTGCGAACCCCTGCCTCTTGCTCATCGGTCATCCCTCGCTCTCGTTGTCGGTCGACACCGTCTCACCATAGCAGATGCATGAAGGCACCTCACCCTCATGTCTCTGCTAGCATAGCCTCCAGAACCAACACCTGCCCACGGGGGTCGTCCGCGTCGCAGGTTACCCGACGCCAGTCCGACTCGCCAGCCAGCAGCACATCGACGACGGGCCCGAACCCACCCGTCAGGGTACGCGCCGCCACCTCGAACGAGGGGTCGCCGCGCAACCCGGGATAGCGCAGCCCCGCGACACGGGGGTGGCAGCGCAGGTACGAAGCCACCACCTGAGCGGCATCGCTTGTGGCATGCCAGGCCACGCGCTGCAGCTCGAGCGCGGTGCGCACCGCATCCCCGTCCACAGGGTCGGCCGACGAGAGCCCCTCGAGGGCGTCCGTCAACCCCGGCGTGTACCGTTGCACGTCGCGCGAGACGCCCGCGACGCAGGCATTCCCCCCTGCGGGGGCGATGGCAAGGTGCGCCCCCAGGCGCACGGCCGCGCATCCCACGACCCCGGGGACCGTCATGTCCGCCACGAGCGGCCGACCCTGCTGGCGTGCCTCCCTGCCCATGGCGCGAATGTCGGGGCAGCTCACCGGAGAGGGGCCGAGCACCTCGACCACGCACGCATCGGCCAGGCGTTCCCGCGCCAGCCGAATCGCCTCGTCCGCCGGCATCGCCAGCAGCCATGTCCGTGCAGCCCCCAGCATCTGGGCACAGGTGCGACGCACATCATCCGGCAGCTCGCCCATGCATCCCCCCGAGTCATCGCGCTGCATCGTGGGGAGCCCCACGGGCAGACGCGCCTCGGTCATCGCCGCCTATTCGGCCGCGTCCTCGTCCATCTCGACCTCGACGGGCTCCTCCACCGTGGCAGGCACCTCGTCGGCATCCTCCACCTCGGGCTCCTCGACAGTCTCCCCTTCCTCCGGCTGGGGCGCGCCGTCAACGTCGACCTCCAGTGCCTCCTTCACGGCGGCACCGATGACGCCATCGCGGTCGAGGTCCGTGCCCGTGCTCTCCTCCAGCAGGTCGAAGGCCTTGTCCAGCATGCCGCTCGCCCATTCGACGGCGCGGTTGGCATGAGGCTTCGACTTCTCGATGAGGTCGCCGGCGGCATCCCAGGCGCGCTCCACATGGGGCCTAGCCTGCTCCGCCAGGTCGCCGGCACGCTCCCTTGCGCGCTCTACGTGCGGGCGGGCCTTCTCGGCAACATCGCCCGCGGCGTCCCGGGCGCGCTCGACATGGGGCCTAGCCGACTCGACGGCCCTATCCACCAGCGGCTTCGCGGCATCGACCGCCCTGCTGACGTAGGGCTGGGCCTTCGCGCCCAGGTCCTCGGCCACATCCGCGGCCTGGTCCACCAGATCGTCCGCCCTATGCCTGATGTCGTTCATGTCTATGGCCATGTCTGCTCCTCACCATGGGGATGGGTGACAACTCTCGCACTGATGTGCATTGTTCCCCAATCGGGCGCATGGGAGTCCGGAAAACCAACCACTGACGAAAAGCACGCGGCAGGCGCACAGGAACGGCCCGTCCCCAGCCGAAGAGGCTCGGAACGGGCCGTCAGTGACTCGTGGATGCGAGACTGGCCGTGGTATGCGGCAACTAGCCGCGGCGCTCGGCGATCTCGGCGCAGACGTCCTCGATGAACTGGTCCAGGGAGGCCTGGTGCGTCTCGTTGGTACGGTCGCGCACGCTGATGTTGCCGGCCTCCTTCTCCTTCTCGCCGAGGATGAGCATGTAGGGGACGCGGTCGATGCCACGGGCCTCGCGGATCTTGTAGCCGATCTTCTCGTCACGCTCGTCGACCTTGACGCGGATGCCGGCCGCACGCAGGGCGGCGCCGACCTCGATGGCATAGTCGCGCGTCTTCTCGGAGACGGGCAGGACCTTGACCTGGCAGGGCGACAGCCACGTCGGGAACTTGCCGGCATACTGCTCGGTCAGCATGCCAATGAAGCGCTCGAAGCTGCCGAAGCCGGCACGGTGGATCATGATGGGGCGATGCTTCTCGCCGTCGGCGCCGACGTACTCCAGCTCGAAGTTCTGCGGCAGCTGGAAGTCCAGCTGGATGGTGCCGCACTGCCAGGTGCGTCCCAGGCAGTCCTCCAGATGGAAGTCGATCTTGGGACCGTAGAAGGCGCCGTCGCCCTCGTTGAGGATGTAGTCCACGCCCATGGCCTCGAGCGCCTTGCGCAGGCCGTCCTCGGCAAGCGCCCAGTCCTCGTCAGAGCCCATGGAGTTGTCCGGCCTCGTGGAGAGCTCGACGTGATAGGGGAAGCCGAACTGCTCGTAGTAGGTGGTGATGAGGTGGGCCGTCTCGGTGACCAGCTCGGTGATCTGGTCGGGGCGCACGAACAGGTGGGCGTCGTCCTGGGTGAAGGAGCGCACGCGGAACAGGCCGTGCAGGGCGCCGCGCAGCTCGTGGCGGTGGTCCAGGCCGGCCTCGGCCAGCTTCAGGGGCAGGTCGCGATAGCTGCGGGGCTTGCTCTTGTAGATGAGGCAGGCACCCGGGCAGTTCATCGGCTTGACGGCGTAGTCCTCCTCGTCGATGAGCGTGGTGTACATGTTCTCCTTGTAGTGGTCCCAGTGACCGGAGGTCTCCCAGAGCTTGCGCGACAGGATGATGGGCGTCTGCACCTCGTCGTAGTCGTACTCGTTCTGCATGTCATGCCAGTAGTCCATGAGGGCGTTCTTCAGGCGCATGCCGTTGGGCAGCCAGAACGGGAAGCCCGGTCCCTCGTCGGCCATCATGAACAGCTCCATCTCCTGGCCGATCCTGCGATGGTCGCGCTTCTTGGCCTCCTCGATGAAGGCGAGGTGGGCGTCGAGGTCGGCCTTGCTGGCAAAGGCGATGCCGTTGATGCGGGTGAGCATCTTGTTCTTGGCATCGTTCTTCCAGTACGCGCCGGAGACGCCCGTCAGCTTGAAGGCCTTGAGCGCCTTGGTGTACATGAGGTGCGGGCCGACGCACATGTCGACGTACTCGCCCTGCTTGTAGAAGGTGATGCGAGCGTCCTCGTCGAGGTCGCCGATGTGCTCGACCTTGTACTTCTCGCCGCGGTCGGCCATGTGGGCGATGGCCTCCTCGCGCGGCAGCTCGTAGGTCTCGAACTTCAGGTTCTCCTTGCAGATCCTGCGCATCTCGGCCTCGATGGCCGGGAAGTCGTCCTCGCTGATCTTGGTGCCCTCGGGCAGGTCGACGTCATAGTAGAAGCCGTTGTCGGTGGCAGGGCCATAGGCGAAGTCGGCCTCGGGATAGAGGCGCTTGATGGCCTGTGCCAGGATGTGAGCCGCGCTGTGGCGGATGACGTGCAGCTCCTCGCCCTCGGGACACTCGTCCACGTGGCCGTCGTTGTACAGGATCTTCATGGTGTTCTCCTTGGTGGGTCTGGGATGGCATGACAGTTCTCGCATGGACGGAAGCCCGCGGAGCAGGTGCCCGCAGGCGCAGGTGAGGCGCATGTCGCGCGGCCGCCGGCCGTGATGAGGGACATACGCCTAGATAGTCTGAGTTCGCGTCGAGAGGTATGCCGTACCCAGGCAGAGGGAATGGGCTGTTTGCCAGATTGCGTTACGCAGACGCAGGTGCATGCGAAGGACCTTCCGTTGTTTGACAGGGACGGTTGTACCACATGTCAGGGCGTCTGTCGACCGTCACGCCCCCGCCTCGGACGTGGCGGCCTCGATGGGACGCCCGCACAGCGCCTCGAAGACCTCGTCGATCGAGCCGCCCAGCTCCTGCCCCGCCAACTGGTCGAAGAGGCCCGCCTCCACGGCCTGCTGTCCCATCACCGTGATGACGTGCACGTCCTCGCTCGTGGTGACGAACGCCAGGCACCTCGACTGGTCGGGGCAGATGGCGACGCCCACCCCGCTCTCGTCGACGTACTCCACGTCCTCGCAGGGCATGACCTTGCCGACAACGCCGTTGAAGGCGCGCTTGACGGACGAGTAGTTGCTCGTGACGATGCGGTAGCTCACGTCAGGCTGGGCGACCCCCACGCCCAGCTGTGCCATCTGCTCGCGGGTCAGCGGACTGCCCGAGGCGTCGAGCGCCGCCAGCGCCGAGGACCCGTCGTCCTTGGCCCACAGCTGGTTGCGCTCGTTCCAGGCATAGCCCTGCTGCTCGAGGAGGGCCTCCAACTGGGGTCCGTCCAACGTGCAGACCGCGAATGCGCTGACGTCGCCCCTGCGGTCCAGGCACTCGCTGGCAAACTCCTGGGACGTTATGTCCTCCACCGCCTTGTCCAGGTCGTCCGCGACGGCCTCGGCAATCCCCTCGCCCGACTGCGCCTGCGACGCGCCCTCGCCTGTCTCGCCCACCATCGCGCAGCCGTGCAGCGCCGGCATGGCACCCGCCAGCACAAGCGCGCAGAGCGCCGTCACCAAGCCACGATGTCTCGTGTTATCCATGGGAGCTCCCGTTGTGATTCGAAGCGATCCGACCTGACGGGCACCATTGTTGCAAGTCGCCACCACAACTGCAAGCCATCGACACAAGCACCCCATCGCCTCGGGTCGGACATACCCGCGACACGGTCGGGCGTGGCAATCCCCTATCATCGGATGCGGCAACCGGACGGGAGGACCGCATGGACAGGCAGCACGCACTCGACGGGTTCTTGCGCTATGTCGGCGACTACGACCCCGACAACCCGCGCATTCGCCTGAAGATCGACCATACGCTGCGCGTCGCGCCGCTCTGCGAGCGCATCGCCACGAGCCTTGGCCTGCCCGCGCCGGAGGTGGACCTGGCATGGCTGGCGGGCCTGCTGCACGACATCGGCAGGTTCGAGCAGGTCAGGCGCTATGACACCTTCAACGACGCGGCATCGCTGCCGCATGCCGCCCTCAGTGCCTCGGTCCTCTTCGACGACCCGGGCCCTGATGGCCGGCCCCTCATCCGCTCGTTCGTCGAGGACGACACCGACGACGGGCCTCTGCGCATCGCCATCGCCTCCCATAGCGACCTGCGGCTGCCGGATGGCCTGGACCCGCGCACGCACAGGCTCTGCGAGATGCTGCGCGACGCGGACAAGATCGACATCCTCAAGGTCAACTGCGTCTGCCCCATCGAGGACATCTATGCCGTGAGCGAGGGCGACATGCGTGCCAGCAGGGTCTCCCCCGCCTGCGTCGAGCTCTTCTACCAGCACACCTGCCTGCCGCGGGGCGTTCGCCGGCACCCCGCGGACATCATGCTGGGCCATATCTGCTTCGCATGGGAGATCGTCCATGGGGAGAGCCTGGCCATCATGCGCGAGCAGGGCCACCTGGGGCAGATGCTCTCGCGCCACTGGGACCTCCCCGAGACCGAGGCCGCCTTTCGGGAGATGGAACGCCACATGCGACGCGAGCTCGGGCTGTAGCGACAGGCCCCAAGGCCCCGTGCGCCATGCCGTGACGACCTACCGACGCTGCAGCACCCTGCGCATCGGCGCAAACGTCATCGGGACGATGGCCGTGGCCATCAGGAAGACGAGGAGATGGCGCACCAGCTGGCCAGCCAGCGGTCCCGCCAGCCCGACCAGCGCGTGGCCGATGGGGACATGCACGAGCAGCACCAGCGCCAGCCCGACGACCATCCGCAGGACCCTCTCGGACAGCGACGTGGCATGCTCGTCGAAGCGGATCCAGTGACGCTCGACGAACCAGCCCACGAGGATGCCCCAGGCGCCGCCCACCGCCTTGTAGCAGTCCACCATCATCTCCCTGGGGTCGACCAGCAGCTGCCCCCCGACATAGTCCATCGGGTAGGGCTTGAGCGTCACGTAGGCCAGAAAGAGGACCATCACCAGCGAGGAGATGGCCATGAAGCGCAGCTCACGGCCCTCGTCCTCGTTGACCCAGCTCAGCAGGCGCAGGGCGACCCAGACGAACAGGCACCCCTCCGCCATGCCGACCAGCACGTCCTGCGGCGCATGGACGCCCAGGAAGTTGCGGGAGAACCCGACGAGTAGGGTCACGGTCGCGCATGCCACCAGAGGCCAGACCCTCTCCCGCCACGACCAGCCTATGGACATCAGGACGGCGGCCGCGGACTGGGAATGGGTGCTGGGGAACGAGTAGCCCGTCGCCCCCTCCCGCGCCGACGGGACCGGTGTCACGCGCGGGTTGCGCACCCACGGGCGATAGCAGCAGACCGTGTTCTTGACCAGCTGGTTGAAGACCCAGCTGCTGCTGTAGGCAAACAGCGAGAGCACGCCTCGCTCCTTGTCCAGGCACCAGTACACGAAGCATGGCACCAGTGCCAGCACCACGGTCGCCGCCTCCGATCCGAGGAAGGCGAAGAACGCCTGGACCACGGGGCCGGAGCCCTCGCGCATGCCTTGCAACCAGAGCAGGTAGTCGATGTCCATGGCTTCACTCCCCATCTGTCGCACCCGAGGCGAGAGGGCGTCACCATCCCGTCCCCGGCGTCGCGCACGTGGCGCTACGTGTCCTCGCGGGACTGCAACGTGACCAGGCCGATCGTCGCAACCATCAGGAACAGGCCCATCCAGTCCGCCCAGGAGAACGGCGTCCGCAGCCACAGGGCCGTGATGGCCGTGGCGCTGACCGGCTCGGCGGCTCCCAGCATGTTGCCCCACAGCGGACCGACCAGCGAGACGCCCCGCAGGAACAGGCCGTAGGCGCCAAAGGTTCCCACCAGCACGGCCACGGACAGGACGGCAACGCTCGTCAGGTCGAGCTCCGGCATGCCCCCCGGCAGGGTCCCGTTCGCGCAGCAGATGGCGAGGCCGGTCAGGCCACCCACCAGCATGCCCAGGCCCGTCACCGCGAAGCTCCCCCACCGCTCGAACAGCGGGCGCGGGTACATGGTGTAGAACGTCGCCGCGGCAGCCGTGGCGATGCCGAAGAAGAGGCCTATCAGCGGCATGCTCAGCGTGGTGGGGTCACCATGGGTCGCGATGAGGAAGGTTGCCACGAGGGCGCATGCCAACGCCGCGACCTCGAGCCGCCGGGGCAGCCGGCGTGCCGCCAGGCAGGAGATGGCCAGGACGAACACGATGTTGAGGCTCTGCAGGACCGTGGCCGTCCCCGCGTTGGTGTAGGAGATGGCCGTCGCGTAGACGGCGGAGTTGAGGAAGAGGCCGAAGGAACCGAAGACGAGCAGCCGCACGACGGTGCCATGGTCTGCCAGCATCGCCCGCAGGGTCTCCCGCCGGGACGCCAGGAGCACGGCCAGGAAGACGAGGCCCGCGCCAAGCTGGCGGATGGTGGTCAGCAGCAGCGGGTCGAGGGCGGTGGAGGTGAAGAGGTACTGCACGCAGGTGCCCGAGAAGCCCCAGGCGGTCGCGCCGACCAGCGTCGACACGATGCCCTTCGCCCAATTGTTCGATTCCCTGCTCATGGACGCCTCCCCGCCATAGACCACGTGATGGTAGCACGAAGCCGCATTTCCCGATGGGGCGACATCGCCTGCCGTGCCGGTACGCCTCCCGTCACTCGGGGTCGTGACGGTCGAGCCAGCCGGCCAGCAGATGGCAGTACGCCTCGTGGTTGTCGACGTAGCACATGTGGCGACACCCCTCCATCAGCTCCCAGCGGGCATGGGGCAACCGGTCGGCCATGGTCTTGGCGATGAGCGGGGTGCACAGGTCGTCCGTGCCGCTGATGACGAGGGCGGGCGTCGCGATGGTCTGCAGCCGGTCGGTGCACGTCCAGCTGGCCAGCGTGCCGGTCGGGGTCAGCTCGTCGGGACCCCACGCCACCCGGTAGGGCTCGACGCCCGACCGCTTGGGGCGCCGCAGGCACTCGGGTGCATCGGGACCATACGACGTGTCCGCGCAGTGCAGTCGCATGTAGCGATCCAACACAGCAAGGTAGGCAGGCGACGTGTAATCGCCGGTCGCCTCCGCCCACTCGAGGGCCTCCAGCTGATCGGCGGGCAGCTGGCGCGCCATGCGATGCTGCTCGCGTCCCCACAGCCGCGAGTCCGACAGCGTCGAGCTGAGGACGACCGAGCAGACCCCTTGTGGGTCGCGGTCGAGCAGGTAGGTGAGGGCCAGCATCCCTCCCCAGGACTGCCCCAACAGGTGCACGCGCGAAAGTCCCAGTCGTTCGCGCAGGTTCTCAAGCTCCGCGACCCACGTCTCGGCCACCCACAGGTCGGGGCGGCCATCCACGAACGAGTTGCCGCATCCCAGCTGGTCGTAGGAGACGAAGGCGCGGCCCGTCTCGCCGGACAGGTGGTCCAGGACCTCGAAGTAGTTGTGGGTGGAACCGGGGCCACCGTGCAGCAGCAGGAGCGGCGGCCTGCCCGAGTCGAGGTCCCCCACGACGCGCCACCAGGTGCGATGGTCACCAAAGGGGACATACCCCTCGCTGACGGGGACGCTCGCCTGATCCTGCTGTGGGAACGCATGCATGGCAACCTCCTTGACAGCCTGTCAGTATGGCACATGCCCCGGCGCGACCTCCCCGGCATCGGCGTCGCTCGCCCGGACCACGCGGGAGGCCGTCTGCGCCCCGTGGCCAAGGTGGGCGCCCCACGCGCCTCGCATGCGCCATAATCAGGTCATCGAAGCGACGTCCATCGAGGTGAGATGCCATGCCTGAGAGAACCCTTGCCAGCCAGCGCCTACGCGCGCTGTCCCCCGAGCTCGACCCCCTGCGCATGGGCACGGGCTGGACCGTCGAGGACCTCGCGAAGCCCCAGGTCTTCGTGTCGAGCACCTTCGGCGACAGCCATCCCGGATCGGGACATCTGGACACGCTGGTCGCCGCGGCGATGGACGGCGTGTCAGCCGCCGGCGGACGCGGGGCGCGCTACTTCGCGACGGACATGTGCGACGGGGAGAGCCAGGGCACCGATGGCATCAACTATTCCTTGGCCAGCCGCGAGATGATTGCCAACATGATCGAGATCCAGGCCCTGGCGACACCGTTCGATGCGGGCGTCTACATCGCGAGCTGCGACAAGGGCATGCCGGGCTCGCTCATGGGACTGGCGCGCGTCGACATCCCCTCGGTCGTCGTGTGCGGTGGGACGATGGCCGCCGGGCCCGACCTGCTGACGCTCGAGCAACTGGGCATGTACCACGCCATGCACGAGCGGGGCGAGATCGACGACGAGAAGCTGCTCTGGGCAAAGAGGAACGCCTGCCCGAGCTGCGGGGCCTGCTCGTTCATCGGGACGGCCTCGACGATGCAGATCATGGCCGAGGCGCTGGGCCTGGCGCTGCCCGGCAGCGCCCTGCTGCCTGCCACCAGCCCCGACCTCATCGACTACGCGTGGCGCGCCGGGTCCCTGGCATGCAGCCTGGCCGGCAGCGAGGGCATGCGTCCCAGCGACCTCGTCACCTACGAGAGCTTCGAGAACGCCATCCTCGTGCACGCGGCCATCTCCGGCTCCACCAACGCGATGATGCACCTGCCCGCCATCGCGCACGAGCTGGGCATCGAGCTGACCGGCGACGACTTCGACCGTCTGCACCGCGGGGCGCGCTACCTGCTGGACCTGCGGCCCAGCGGACGTTGGCCTGCGGAGTTCTTCTACTATGCGGGCGGTGTCCCCGCCATCATGGAGGAGATAGCGGGCATGCTGCACCTGGACGCACGCACCGTGACGGGCCACACGCTGGGCGACAACCTGGCCACCCTGCGCGAGGAGGGGTTCTTCGAGCGGTGCCAGCAGCAGTTGGATGAGGCGAACGCCCATCGCGGCCTCTCGCTTTCGCGCAGGGACATCATCCGCCCGTTTGGCGAGGCCATCGGCACCGACGGCTCCATCGCCGTCCTCAAGGGCAACCTCGCTCCCGAGGGCGCCGTCATCAAGCACACCGCCTGCCCGCCGGAGATGTTCTCCGCCGTCCTGAGGGCCCGGCCCTTCGACAGCGAGGAGGAGTGCATCGACGCCGTGCTGCACCACCGCGTGCAACCAGGCGATGCCGTCTTCATCCGCTACGAGGGACCGCAGGGGTCGGGAATGCCGGAGATGTTCTACACCAGCGAGGCCATCTCCTCCGACAAGGAGCTCGGCCGCAGCATCGCGCTGATCACCGACGGACGCTTCTCGGGGGCCTCGACGGGTCCCGTGATCGGCCACTGCAGCCCCGAGGCGCAGGCAGGCGGCCCCATCGCGCTGGTCGAGGAGGACGACCTCATAGAGCTGGACGTGCGCAGGCGCGTGCTGGCCATCGTGGGCGTCCGGGGCGAGCGCATGACGCCCGAGCAGGTGCAGGCCATCCTCGAGGAGCGGCGCGCACGCTGGCAGCCCAAGCCCGCCAGGTACCGCCACGGCGTCCTGGCGCTGTTCGCCAGCCTCGCCTGCTCGCCGATGCGCGGGGCCTACCTCTCACTCGAAGGGGAATAGGCGGCGGCAGGCTCACGGACGAGCGCATGACGCCCATAGGCCTGCGTCCCGTGTGTGTCCACTCTGTCACGAGTTGGTGGGTTCGCATGGTCAGTGGGATAATTGCGGGCCGGTTTCTCTTGCGGAAGCCAGCCCCCGCGTCTGCACGTTCAAGGGAAGGAACGAACATGAAGAAATACATCTCGGAGCTCATCGGCACATGCGTCCTGGTCACCATGGGCTGCGGCACGGCCATGCTCGTCGGTTGCGATGCCGCCAGCGGCAGCGGCTACCTGCTGACCGCCCTGGCCTTTGGCCTGTCCATCGTCGCCATGGCCTACAGCATCGGCAACATCTCCGGCTGCCACGTCAACCCGGCCGTCTCGCTGGCCGTGTTCCTCTCCGGCGGCATCGACGCCGTCGACCTCGTCGGCTACTCCATCTCGCAGGTCCTCGGCGCCCTGCTGGGCGGCATCCTGCTGAAGGTCATCTTCGCCCTCGGCGGCGTCGTCGACATGACGGGCGGCCTGGGCACCAACGGCCTCGCCGGCGTCAACGGCAGCGCCATCGCCGGTCTGCTGGTCGAGATCATCCTCACCTTCATCTTCGTGCTCACCATCCTGGGCGTCACCTCCAAGAAGGCCAGGCACGGCTCGTTCGCCGGCCTGGTCATCGGCGCCACCCTCACCTTCGTGCACATCCTGGGCATCGGCCTGACGGGCACCTCCGTCAACCCCGCCCGCAGCTTCGGCCCCGCCGTCGTCGCCGCCGTCACCGGCAACATCGCCCCGCTGGGCAGCCTCTGGGTCTTCATCGTCGGCCCGCTCGCAGGCGCTGCCCTCGCCGCCATCGCCTACCAGTACCTGGAGGGCAAGGCCCGCTAGGCCATCCGAATCGTCTTCCGTACGGGGCCCGTCGCATGCGACGGGCCCCGTTTTCGTTGCCGTCGCCCGCCCCCAGGCCCGCCGTCGTCAGATGGGACGTCGCACGACAGGTCGACGGCAGCCACCTATCGCCTGCGCAGGAGCAGGTAGCGGTTCAGGTCGGCGGTCCGACCGTCCGCGGAGAAACGCGCGACCTCCGACGCCCTCCCACGACAGGACGCCGCCAGCTCGTCGACCTCGTCCTCCGAGAAGCTGTGGCAGTACCGGCGCACGTCCGTCCTGTCCTGCCAGCCCAGCAGGTAGTCCCCCTCGTCGCCACCCTCCACGGGCATCGCCTTCGCCAGCAGGCGGTCGTCGCGGGCAAACTGCCAGAGCGACACGGCAACCACCCCGCCCGGCCGCACGTGGTCCACCAGCGCGTCCAGCACGAGGGCGCGCAGGTCCTGGCCTGGGACATGGTGCAGGAAGCCGAACGAGACCGCCAAGTCGCATGGCGGCGCATCGATGGCCGCAGACAGGCCGCGCCCATCCAGCAGGGTCCGGGTGATGTCCATGCGCTGGTAGGAAAGGTGGCATCCATCGGGAACGCTGGCGAGGTCCGCCAACTCGTCGCACCCATCGACGGCCCAGGAGCTGACGACCAGCCCCTGCCCGGCGAGAAAGCGCTCGAAGCGCGCGTTTCCGCAGGCCAGGTCCAACACGTCAACCTCTTCGCCCGCGACCAGGCCCGCCTCCCCCACCAACCGCAGCCAGCCCGGCCAGGACGTCTGCCGCGTCGCGGAAAACGACGTGCTGACGTGCCGATAGAAGTCTGTGGTCAGGTCGCTGAGGCAGCGTGCGGTCTTCTCGTCCATGGCTCAAGTATACTGTCCAACCATGGAACAGGCGCTTCTGGACATTATCGCGGCCATCAAGGCGAACGACCAGCCGCTCGACGCGGCATGGCTCGACCGCCTGCTGCGCCGGCACAACCGCGCCACCCACGACCAGCTGCGCCGCGTCGCCAAGCGCAGGCTGCTGCCCTACTACCTCTCCGTCAGGCAGAACGACCAGGCGCACTGGCAGTCCTGGCAGGTCGACCCCGCCACCGAGCGGGTGCTGCTGCGGCTGCTGCAGATGAAGCCGCGGCGCACCGCGTCGGGCGTCGCCACCATCACCGTCATCACCAAGCCCTGGCCCTGCTCCAGCGACTGCCTCTACTGCCCCAACGACGTGCGCATGCCCAAGAGCTACCTGGCCGACGAGCCGGCATGCCAGCGTGCGGAGCGCAACTACTTCGACCCCTACCTGCAGGTCCGCTCGCGTCTGGTGGCCCTGTCCGAGATGGGCCACATCACCGACAAGGTCGAGCTGATCGTGCTGGGAGGCACATGGAGCGACTACCCGCGCGACTACCAGCTGTGGTACGTGACCGAGCTGTTCCGCGCCGTCAACGACTTCGGCGGGCGCGGCTACGAGGGGGACGGCCCCGAGGAGCGGGACCGGCGCTACCGTGCCTGCGGATGCACCTACGACCGCGACGAGCTGCTGCGGCGCACCTCCTCCCTGCAGCGCGACGTCAACGCCGGAACGAGCACCTACAACGAGGCCATTGCCATCCAGGGCAGACGCGACGAATGGCAGCGCGCCTCCGCATGGCAGCGCGCCACGCCAGGTGACCTGTGGCGGGAGCACGCCTACAACGAGACCGCATCCCATCGCGTCGTCGGCCTGACCATCGAGACGAGACCCGACCTCATCACGCCCCAGACCGCCCGGCAGATGCGCGAGCTGGGCTGCACCAAGATACAGATGGGCATCCAGAGCCTCGACGAGCAGATCCTGGCGGCCAACCACCGCAACGTGTCGCTCGAGCAGATCGTGGGCGCCTTCGCCTCCCTGCGCCTGGCGGGATTCAAGATCCAGGTGCACTTCATGGCCAACCTGCTCGGTGCCACGACCGCCTCCGACGAGGCGGACTACCGGCGCCTCATCTCTGACGAGCGGTTCTGCCCGGACGAGGTGAAGCTCTATCCCTGCTGCCTGGTGGAGAGCGCCCACCTGATGGAAGCCTACGCCACTGGCGCCTGGCAGCCTTATGGCCACGACGAGCTGGTCGAGCTGCTGGTGGCCGACACGCTGGCGACGCCCGCCTACACGCGCATCTCGCGCATGATCCGCGACATATCCACCACCGACATCGTCGCGGGCAACAAGAAGACCAACCTACGCCAGATGGTCGAGGCACGCCTGCGGGAACGCGAGGCCACGGTGCGGGAGATACGCATGCGCGAGGTGGCGACCGATGACGTCGATCCGTCCGAGCTGCGCCTCGACTGCATCGGCTATCCGACCACCGTCAGCGACGAGCGCTTCCTCCAGTGGGTGACGCCGCAGGGACGCATCGCCGGGTTCCTGCGCCTGTCGCTTCCCAAGGGGGGCGACGTGGCGATGATCCGCGAGGTCCACGTCTACGGGCGCGTGGCCGGCCTGGGATCGTCGCAGCATGGGGCGGCGCAGCACGCGGGTCTCGGCCGCCAGCTGGTCGAGGAGGCGTGTGCGCTGGCGCGCGAGGCGGGCTTTGCGGCCATCGACGTCATCAGCGCAGTCGGCACCCGCAACTACTACCGGGGGCTGGGCTTCTTCGATCACGACCTCTACCAGCGCAGGGCCCTCGACTGAAACGGGCGCGCACCGTTGCCGGCACGCGCCCGCGTCACCGTCTGTCGGGTGTGCGCTACTTGGTGAACAGCAGCACCATGTCCATGCCGATGACCTCGTTGAAGTCGATGGCGACACCCTCGCCGAGCGAGACCAGGGATACCTCGGTGCCTCCGAAGTCGATCGTCGCACCCTCTTCCCCGACGCTCCACGTGACGTCCTCGCCCATTATCTTCGCGTTGCCGTCCTCGGAGATGACCAGCGTCGTGTCGGCGGAATCGCCCACCATCTCCGCCAGCGTCTCGGCCTCGCCGTACATCGTGGCACCGAAGAAGTTCATGCCCGTCAGCTTCCACTCGCCGACCAGGTCGTCTGCCGACGTGATCGCCGTGGCATCGTCAATCGAGAGGACCGGGTATGCGGGGGCGGTGCCATCCGTGGTGAACAGGACGCTCCCCTCGGTCTCCTCGTCCTTGAGCTCCAGCAGCAGGCCGTCGTCCTGGTAGGTGATGTTGAGCGTGTCGTCTTCGGAGACGACGCTCTCGAGGTCGTCCGAGCCCTCGTCCCCGCTCTCCTCCCGCACCACGGTCAGGGCGGCCGTCTCGTCATCGACCAGCTCCCAGGTCAGGGACGCCTCGTCCTCATTCATGGTCATCGAGCCCGTACCATCCTCGCTCAGCGTGAGGTTCATGGTCGCGTCGGTGTCGAGAATCATGCTGAATTCGCCGACGACGGTCATGCCCTGGAACTGCATGGCAGCCATCTTCCATTCACCGACGAACTTCTCGGCGGGGTCGACCTTGGCCTCCTCGACCTCTGCGGGAGCGGCCCCCTCCGTCTTGCCGGAGCCGCCGCATGCGGGCAACCCCATCATGCTCACGCCCAAAAGCACAGCCCACAACAGTGTCAGATGACGTTTCATGCTATCTCCCTTCGACATGGGGGTTCCTCCCTCGACACTAGCATGAAGGCTGGGAACAAATGACTGGACCGCATGCCAATCCGCCAAACGACGGCTGTGCGGGAGGACGGGCGCTTCCGTTTCCGGGGCGCGACCAGCGGGATCGGGCGAACGTCCCGTCCGCACGCCGAGGGATGGACGTGCCCTCGGTCCCGCCTATCTGGACGCGCCGCGCCGGACGAGCAGGTATACGGGCAGGCCGACCAGGGTGATCGCAACGCTGAAGAGCGACATCGTCAGACCGCGCCACCCGGAGAGGAACAGCTGGCTGGCGATGACGTAGAGGCCGCCGAGGATCGCCAGGACCGGAACGACCGGATAGCCGGGGACGCGATAGGCGCGCGGCAGCTCGGGGCGGGTGCGACGCAGTCGCATGACGCAGGCGAAGGTCAGCGTGTAGAACACCCAGCAGGAGAAGACGCCCAGGTCGGTGAGCAGGTCGAACTCCCCGCTCAGCGAATAGAGGCAGGCCAGCAGGCCCACGAGGATGACCGAGTTGGCCGGAACGTGCCGGTCGTTGATGGCGGCGAGGCGTTCGCTGGCCGGCAGCGTGCGCTGCTCCGCCAGCTGGTAGGCGACGCGCGAGCCCGACATGAGGAAGCCGTTGCCCGCCCCGACGACCGAGACGATGATGCCACACTTGATGATGGTCCCACCGACGGGCCCGAAGAGGCGCACCGCAACGGCGGCGGCAGGCGACTCCAGCGCCATCAGCTCGCTGGCCGGCAGCACCCACAGGTAGGCCACGTTGATGGCAAGGTAGACGGCCATGATGATGGACACGCCGCCCACGATGGCGCGCGGCAGGTCGCGCGCGGGGTCGCGCATCTCGCCGGCGATGGCGCCGACGTTGGTCCAGCCCTCGAAGGCAAAGAGCACCGCGAGCAGCGTCGAGCCCAGCGCACCCGCCGCACCGACGCCCTCCCCGACCACCGGGGCGAGGATGGGGTTGCCCCCGCCGCGCACGAATCCGAAGACGATGAGCAGCACCAGAGGCACCAGCTTGCAGACGGTCGAGACGACCTGCATGCCGCTGGCCGCCTTGGACCCGCGGACGTTGATGGCCACGAGGGCGGTGATGACGATGAGGGCTATGGGTAGCGCGAGCTGCGGGCCGACGTATTCGGCGAGCTCGGACCCGACCTTCACGCCGTAGCCGGCAAGGAACGACGGATAGAAGATGACGACCTGCATCCAGCCCGCCAGAAAGCCCAGGCGCTCGTCGTAGGCCTCGGAGAGGTACGCGACCATGCCGCCCGTCTTGGGTATCATGACGGCCACCTCGGCGAAGGTCAGGGCACCGAACAGGGACAGCAGGCCTCCCACGACCCACGCCAGGATGCCCATGCCAGGGGCCCCGCCGGTCGCCTGGTAGATCGCGTAGGGCTTGAAGAAGACACCGGCGCCGATGACGCACCCCACGACGATGGAGGTGGCCGTCGCCAGCCCAAGGTCCTTGCCCATGCGTCTCTGGGGTTCGCTGCCAGCCATCTGCAATCCTTCCGTCCACGTCGGCGCGGGGAGCGCCGTCGCCCATCGCTTCGGGTCGACCGCCAACTCCATGCGCGGCCGCTGCACTCGAGCTTCGTAATGATAGCAGCTCAAATATCGGATTGCGCAGCATATCTCGCAGACACCGCCGCGACGGGCCCTCCCCCGCCAGTCGGGCCTTCGGCATCGCGCGTCGCGAGGCGTGCGCAAGCCGGGTGCCCGGGAGACCCCGGACACCCGGCATGGCGCCTCCTCCGACGCGCTATCCGTTGCTCGCTGCCTGCCAGAACGAGGCTGCCGTCGCCTTGAAGTTGTAGATGGGCCGCAGCTCCTCCACGATGTCGACCGAGTCGGCCAGGGGACCGATGATGTCCTCGCGCGACTTGTAGGCACCCGGGGCCTCGTCGAGCGTCTCCTCGCAGATGCAGGTGGTGTAGATGCCCGCCATCTGGGCACGGTACTCCTCCAGGGAGAGCTGGCTGCGCGCTGCGGTGCGCGAGAGCGTGCGGCCCGCCCCGTGCGGGGCCGAGAGGTTCCAGTCCGCGTTGCCCCTGCCCCGCGCCAGCACCGAACCGTCGCGCATGTTGAGGGGTATCAGCACCAGCTCGCCCTCGTGCGCCGCGATGGCCCCCTTGCGCAGGATCATCTCGTCGGTGTCGATGTAGTTGTGGATGGTGTGGAAGGCCTCTCCCGCCACGAGTCCCGCGCGCTCGACGATGACCTCCGCCATCGTCTCGCGGTTGAGGCGGGCGTAGTCCTGGCACAGCGCGACGTCGTGCAGGTAGTCGTCCAGGTAGCTGCCCTCCAGCCAGCACAGGTCGGGTGTCACGTCAGGGTCGCGGCGGGTGCGGCGCAGGCGCTTGAGCGCCTTCTGGATCTCGTTTCGACGACCCTGCGCCTTGTACTGCTCGATGATGCGGTCCCGCTCCTCGAAGTACGTCCCCATCCCACTGTGCAGGTCTATCGCCAGGCCCTGGTGATGGGATGCGACCTGCGTGCCCAGGTTTCGGCTGCCCGAGTGGATGACGAGGTAGTTGGTGCCGTCCGCGGCTCGGTCCACCTCGATGAAGTGGTTGCCGCCGCCCAGGGTCCCGATGGCACGCTCGATGCGACGCCCGTTCTTCAGGCTGCGGGCACAGGAGAGCTGCTGCAGGTCGAATCGCCTCTGGCGACCCTCCCACACGTCGAAGCCGCTCGGCACCTCATGGCAGACGGCGTCCAGCCGCGCGAGGTCGATCTCGTCCTTGCCGAGGTTGACCGTGTACATGCCACAGCCTATGTCCACGCCCACGACGTTGGGAACCACCTTGTCGCGTATGGTCATCGTGGTGCCGATCGTGCAGCCCTTGCCGGCGTGCACGTCAGGCATGATGCGCACCTGGCACCCCTCGGTGAAGGGCGTGTCGCACATGGTCCGTATCTGGTCGATCGCCTGCTCCTCCACCTGCGTGGCGAAGCACTTCGCCGTCGCAAAGGCCCCCTGTATCTCGAACATCTCGCACCTCCTACTGCGTTGAGCAGACTATATGGCACAGAGAGGGCCCAACCGCTCGCGAAATGAGTCCAATCGCCTTAGAATCTTGAGGTGGTCCTGCCCAAGGGCCCAGGCTCGCGACGAAAGGTGCACGCCATGGCCATCACACCCCTGGAGGCGTCGGCGCTCGCAGACCTCCTCCCAGACAGCTTGAGCTGCGAGAACGCACGGCAGCGACTGCTCTGCGTCATGGTCGTCCTGCAGACCCTCACCGATGCCGACCACCCCCTCTCCAACGCGGATGTCCGCATGGTGCTCGAGCACAAGTTCGGGACGTCCCGCGCCCCCTCCGAGAACACCGTCGCCGCAGACGTCCACGCCATACGGCAGGCAGGCTACTTCGACCTGCTCGTCCACGTCACGCCCCTCGGCTATTGGTGCGAGCGCACGCAGCTGACCCCCGCAAAGGTGCGCATGCTGGTCAACGCGGTCCAGTCCTCGCGCTTCCTCACCGTCGAGCAGAGCGCCGAGCTGCAGGAGGACCTCTTCGACCTGGTCAGCCGCCACCAGGAAGCCGACCTTGCCGGCCAGATACACGTCGACCAGCGCGTGAGGAAGAGCTACCAGCAGGTGTTCGAGACCATCGACGTCGTCACGCGCAGCCTGGAGATGGGGAGGAAGGTCGAGTTCTCCTACACCTACACTGACTTCACCGGAAGGACGATCCACCTCGAGGGCGAGGACGGGAGCCTGCTGCGCGTGGAGACGCCCATCGCCCTCTACTTCTCCGAGAACAACTACTACGTGGAGACCTACACGCCCACACCCTGGCGTCACGGCATCGAGCTGACCCTCTCCCGCGCAGACCGCATGGTCGACGCGCGGGTCTCCGACGAGAGCGCAGACCGCAGTCGCAAGGTCTACGACCTGCGACGCAGCGCGCGCCGGCGCATGGCGGAGGGCTTCGACATGGTCACCGGGCCCCAGCGCCTCGTCTTCTTCCGCGTGCGTTCCGATGCCACCAACCTGCTGTTCGACCGGTTTGGCTTCGGCCTTCGGTTCGGGCAGCACGAGGGGTCGCATGGCGACCCAGGCGCAACGTCCCTCACCCTGCTCAAGGTCCCCCAGGCGTACACCTTCTTCCGGTGGCTCACCTCAGCGGGTTCGGGCATCGTGATGGAGGAGCCTCCCGCGGAGCTCGTGCTGCGCAGCGGCCCGTGGGCCAAGGTGCTGCGCGGTGTTTCGCGCGACCAGCTGGTCGAGGACCACCGCCAGATGGTGCAGGGCTTCCTCGCCTACCTCGACCGCGCGCGGGCACCGTACGGCACGTAGGGCCGCGGACGCCCGTCCACCAATCGGCCGCCCCAAGCTTCGCTTGCCACCCCACGGGACCCTCTCCCGACGGCATGCCGGCCAGCTTGCATCACGATGCTATGATGGGTCAGGTCCAGCCTGAGAGGAGCCTCCGCCATGAACTACTTCATGCCGACACGCCTGTTCACCGGAAACGGCTGCATCGCCCAGCACCAGGATGCGCTTGCCGCCCTGGGCACCACATGCCTCGTGGTCACCGACAGGGTGGCCGCCAAGGCCAGCGGCGCCCTCGACGACGTCCAGCGCGCGTTGGGCGACTGCGGCATCGCGTTCGTCACATGGGACGGCGTCACCGAGAACCCACCGGTCGCCTCCTGCATCGATGCGGGCCGCCTGGCCGCCGGCAGCGGTGCGCAGTTCGTCTTGGGCATCGGCGGCGGCTCGTCGCTCGACGCCGCGAAGGCCATCTCCGTCTTCGCCGCCAACCCCACCCTCGACGAGGCCGGCTTCTATGCCCTGGCATGGGAGAGCAGCCCCCTGCCCATCGTCCTGGTGGGAACCACCGCAGGCACCGGCAGCGAGGTTACCAAGGTCTCGGTGCTGACCGACGCCGCCGCACGCAAGCACAGCATCCACGACGACCGCCTCTACGCAGCGCTGGCCTTCGGTGACAGCCGCCACACGCATACCTGCCCACCGTCGGTCACCCTCTCCTGCGGAGTCGACGTCATCGCCCATGCCGCCGAGAGCTACTTCAGCCGCAAGGCCGACGACATCTCGCGCGCCTTCGCCGTGCGCGCCATCCGCCAGGCGATGGGACCCCTCGCCGCGGCTGCCGCCGGAGACGAGCTGACCCCCGCGCAGCGCGAGCAGCTCTACGATGCGTCCATCCTCGGTGGCCTCGCCATCAACACCACCGGGACCTGCTTCCCCCACAACGTGGGCTACTACCTCACCGAGAACTACCACGTGCCCCATGGGTTCGCCAGCGTCGCCTTCCTCCCGGTGATGCTCCGCTGCGTGCGCGCCTACGACGAGGCCTATGCCGCAGCGTTCTACGACGAGGTCGGCACGACCGAGGACGAGCTGGTCTCGCTGGTCGAGGGCTGCCTGCCCGACCTCGACATCCACCTGGACGACGACCAGGTCGAGGCGGCGCTGCCCCGCTGGGAGAACAACGGCTCGGTCAAGAACACCCGCGCCGACATCACCACCGACACGATTCGCACGATACTGCAGGAAATGTTTGCCTAGCGGCAACACCAAGGAGAGGAGCACGTCATGATTCGCAAGAAGGAAGACCAGGCCATCGAGTTCAGGTGCATCCGCGGTGGCATCGGCGAGACCGAGCAGCACAAGATCATCGAGAGCGACGCCGAGCTCTACGGCAAGGGACGCATGTTCAACCACATGATCATCCAGCCGGGCAACAGCATCGGCGAGCATGCGCACGAGGGGGACAACGAGATCTTCTACTTCCTCAGGGGCGTCGGGGAGTACAACGACAACGGCACCATCGTCGAGGTCCATCCCGGCGACACCACCATCTGCAACGACGGCGAGTTCCACAGCCTGCGCAACATCGGCGACGAGCCGCTGGAGTTCATCGGCCTCATCCTCTACTCGTAGGAACCCTCCGAGAGGCATGCGAGGGGCCCGCATCCCGGATGCGGGCCCCTTTCGTCTGGTCTGCCAGAAGGGGAATCGCCTGCCCTACCAGACCTTCCTGAACGCCACCACGTTGCAGTCGCCATCCCGCACGTAGGCCATGTCGTCCATGGCGGCCATGGCGGCGGCGAGCCGCGCGTCCATGTCGACGTCCCCGCAGCCCTTGGTCCCGAACGGGTCGACGGGCTCTCCCCAGTCGGAGATGCTCATGGTCAGGGCGCTTGCGCCGGAATCGTAGAAGTACGAGAACGACACGCTGCCACCCACCTCGGAGTCCGGACGCCTGTTGCGCAGCGCGTTGGCAAACAGCGTCGACACGGTCCTGTCAATCTTCCGTTGCGTCTCCTCGGGGCACCGGAACTGGGAGAACTCGTAGTGCATCCGGTGGAGGATCTCGTCGAGCCCCTCGTCGGTCATGGACACCGAGAAGCTGTTGGCGACCTCGGGCGAGACGCCATACTCGAGGCAGAGCATGGTGATGTCGTCCGACTGCTCGGCGCCCTCCGCCCACTGCCGGACGTCCGCGCGCAGCATGTCGATGAGCAGCCGTGGGCGCAGGTCCGTGTGCGCGGAGAGGAAGGCCTCGAGCCGGTCGTTGCCATACTCCTCCCCCTCCACGGAGAAGGCCTCGTTCACGCCGTCGGTGTAGAGCATCAGCTGGTCGCCGGGGACGATCGTGATCGTGTTGGAGCGGTACTTGGCCGTCTCGAAGGTGCCAAGGAAGAGGCCGCCGCGCTGCTTGAGCCACTCCCAGGCCCCATCGTGGCGCAGCAGCGGCGGGTTGTGCCCGGCATTGACGTAGGTGAGCCTGCCCGTCCTGTAGTCCAGCGTCGCCGCCCAGACCGTCACGAACATGCCCGCATCGTTGTGCTGGCACAGGTTCCAGTTCGCGCTGCGCACGGCCTCGGCGAGGTCCATGCCCGAGATCATGTAGTTGGAGAGCTCGGACTTCGCGGCCATCATGAACAGCGACGCGGGTATGCCCTTGCCGCTGACGTCGGCTATCAGGAACCCGAGCGTGTGGTCGTCGATCAGGAAGAAGTCGTAGAAGTCCCCGCCCACCTCACGCGCGGCGTTCATCAGGGCATAGATGTCGAACGCGTCGATGTCCGGGAAGGGCGGGAAGGTCTGGGGCAGGGCCGACTCCTGGATGGCCTTGGCGGTGGCCAGGTCGCGTTCGATGCGCGCGCCCTCTGCGGCGATGGCATTGCGCAGGGCCAGGACGGTCGCGTTTATGTCATCGGAGAGGGACGCGAACTCCACGCTGTTGCGCACGTCCACCTCGACGCTCAGGTCACCGTTGGTGATCTGGCCCAGTCGCCCGTTGACCTGCCAGATGCTCTCGACCACCACGCGCTTTATGAGGACGTAGATGGCCACGAACAGGGCCGCGAACACGATGACCTCCATGAACGCGGTGACGTAGACCGAGAGGTCGTGCCCGAGCTGGACCTCGGAGGCCGGCAGCAGCGCCAGGATCCTCAACCCCTCCGTCGTGCGACACATGGCGTAGTACGGATCGCCGTGGAAGGTGACCTTGAAGACCTCCCCCTGGGGTACGGACTCGATGTCGGGAATCATCCACTGGGCGTCCCAGTAGCTGACGACGACGTCCGAGCGCGAACCGACCGGCACGTAGCGCTCCGTGAGCACGATGAACAGGCCCCCGAAGCCGACATGGCGGTTTGCCACGGCAGACTTCACGCGGCTGGTCAGGTCGCCGACGAAGCGTTCCGCATCATAGCCGACCTGCAGGAAGCCGCCCGAGATGCGTACGCCGGCGAACTTGCGCCACACGTCCGGGAACAGGGTCATGGGCTGGTAGCTCTGCACCACCTGGAAGTCCCCGCCACCCGGCAGAAGCGTGAGGAACTCGGAGGACTGCTCGCCGCTCGACATGTCGAACCCCAGGTAGACCGGGTCGCTGCTCGCCACGATGATGCCCCGTTCGTCGATGACGTGGAGCTCCGCGAGGTCCAGCGACTCGACCAGGCCGTCGATGGTCTCCTGGCTGGCGGAGTCGACCGAGGGAATGGCATGCGCGGCCTCCCGGGCCAGGTCGAGGAGGTTCTCGTCCGACACGGCCTGAATGTCGTCGACCATGTCCTCGATCTCCAGCGAGAGGTTGGCCTCGGTCTGCGTCTCGTACAGGCTGGTCTGGAGCATGGCCACGAACCCCACCGAGAGGACGAACCCCACCAGCACGACCTGAAGCATCCCCAGGCGCACTCGATGCGAGATGTCGGGTATGTCCTTGCGCAGACGTATCCCCTGGCCGTTCATCAGGGCGAGCACGATGCCCGAGATGCCGACCGACAGCGCGACGCACGAGACCATGGGAGGCGTGCACGCCTGCACCACGTAGAACGCCCGCGCGGCCTGGTCGAGGTTGGTCAGGAAGATGAGCAGCATGTGGAGGACCTCCACCACAATGCCGACCGTGAAGGCGAGCCCCCAGCTGGGCTTTCGCTCCTCTACCAGTTCGCGACGCACGAGCAATGCGTAGACGCCCGCGAGGACGGTGGCGATGCTGCAGCCGGCGCGCGTGAACATGCCGCGACCCCACAGGGCTGCGAACCAGCGCTCGACGCCGCCGATGGCGCCTGCGATGACGCCTGCGGGGCCACCGAAGTACAGGCCGGCGACGAGCGGGGCGGCATCGCGCACGTTCATCGTGGCATCCTCCGTCGTGATTCCCGCCTCGGTGCCGTAGATGGCCACCAGGCCAAATACGATGCCGTACAGGACCTGCCGGGGCCAATAGGACATCTTTCCGAGCGACGTGCGCCGCTCCAGGACCGTCAGGACGACGCTGATGGCGACGGGAAGCAAGGTTGCCAGAATGAATTGAAGGATGATAAACGATGTCGACGAGGCCATGACATCCCTCTGTGATTGCAAGGGTCAGACGAATAGCGTACACGAAATAGTATCACCGGCAGGCGAGGGGCCCGCCGAGAAAGCCGCCCCACAGGCTGCTGGCGCAAGCGACCGACAAACAAGCGGACGAGACGACTGGCAGGCTACAATGGGGTTGTATCGCCAAGGGAAGGGAGATGCCCATGAAACGGCTGACACGCAGGGGCTTCACCGCCGCGGGCATCCTTGCGGCGCTCAGCCTCTCCCCGTTGGGCAACATCGGCCTCAAGGGCTGCTCGCCCGACTACGACCCCTCGGGCAACGAGGTCGAAGCGGTCTACGGTCCTCCCGAGGACTACGAACCCGACCCCGTCGACGTCGATGACTTCGACCCGGACGACAACGAGCTCATCGACGTGTATGGCCCCCCTGCCGACGCATTCGACGAGGACGACTTCGAGGCGGAGGAAAACATCGCGCCCGCCCTGTACGGCCCTCCCCCCAACGACTAGCCCATGGATCTCACGCCGGTCAAGACAGCGCACCTCACGAGGCTCGCGGACTACACGCGTACGCTCTATCGCGCACCCGAGCTGCGCAAGCTCTTCTTCGAGCTCACGCTGCAGTGCAACGAGCGCTGCTTCCATTGCGGCAGCTCCTGCACGGCTGCGCGAGGTGACGAGCTGTCGTGCGAGGAATGGCTGCGCATCATCGACGAGGTGGAGCGGGACTTCGGCACCGAGCGCCTCCAGCTGTGCGTCACGGGCGGCGAGCCGCTGCTGCGTCGTGACCTCTTCGACATCATGGGCCACGCGCACGAGCGAGGCTTCCGGTGGGGCATGACGAGCAACGCGACGCTCATCACGCCCGACGTCGCCCGACGACTGGCCGAGGTGGGCATGGGCACCATCTCGGTCTCCATCGATGGCCTGAGGGACACGCACGACCGGCTGCGCGGCCTTTCCGGAGGCTACGACCGCGCCATGGAGGGCATCCAGAACCTCATCGACGTGGGGGCGTTTCACGCCATACAGGTGACGACCGTGGTGAACCATGCGACCATCGACCAGCTCGACGAGCTCTTCGGGGTGATGGACGGCCTCGACATCGACTCATGGCGCGTTATCGGGCTCGAGCCCATCGGCCGGGCGCTGCTGCGGCCCGACCTCATGCTGACGGCCGACGACCAGCGCAGACTGCTCTCCTTCATCCGGGAGAGGCGGAGGGAGGGCTACCCCCTGGAGTATGGCTGCAGCCACTACCTGGGCATGGGATACGAGGCCGAGGTCCGCGAGTGGTACTGGCTGTGCAACGCGGGCGTGTACACGGCATCCATCATGGCGAACGGCGACATCGGCGCCTGCCTCGACATCGAGCGTCGGCCGGAGACGATCCAAGGCAACATACGCCGCGACCGGCTGCGCGATGTGTGGGAGAGACGCTTCGAGCTGTTCCGACGCGACCTGTCGGACTCGTGCGAGCAGTGTCGCGCCTGCGAGCACGTCCGCTTCTGCCGCGGGGACGCGCACCACAGCTGGGACTACGACCAAAACCGACCCATGGTCTGCCTGAGGGGGACGCTGTTCTGACCCGATCCCGACATAGCCTGCCGGGTCACGTGCCATATACCTCGTCGATGCGGTCCTCGTCGACACCGAACAGCCACGTCAGCGCGAAGCCGCTTGCATACGCCGCGACCATCGCCACCAGATAGGCAAGTTGCTGGCCCGGCTGCACGATGAGGAGGCCGAACAGGCCTGACACGCCCTGAGACACCGTGCCGATGTGGAAGAGGGTCGCAAGGGCACCGCCCACACCCGCCCCAAGGCACGCCGTGACGAACGGCCTTCCCAGGGGCAGGGTGACCGCATACATGAGGGGCTCCCCCACGCCCAGGAGGCCCACGGCGATGGAGTCGCGCACGTAGCCCCTCAGACGCTCGTTCCCCGTCTTGAGGAAGAGGGCGATGCCGGCCCCGACCTGCCCTCCCCCCGACATCATGAGGACCGGGAGCAGGTAGTTGATGCCACCTGTTGGCCCGGAAGGGTCGTTGAGCATGACATGGATGGGCGTGAGCGCCTGGTGCATGCCCACCGAGACCAGCGGCAGGAACCCCGCGGACAGGACGAAGCCGCCCAGGACCCCGAGCCGCTCGTACACGAAGCTCATCGCGGCATAGACGCCCTGGGTGAGGGTGGCGCCCAGGGGCTGGAGGACGGCAATGATGGCAATGCCGCCCACCACCAGCACGATGAGCGGGGTCGCAAAGGTGTCGATGACGCTGGGCATGACCTTGCGGACCTGCCGCTCGAGCCCGGCGGACAGGGCGCCCGCCAGCAGCGCGGCGACGAGGCCTCCCATGGCCGGGTTGTAGACGGCGCCAGTCATGGGGAGAATCGCCTGCGCGCCCCCGTAGGTGCCCAGCAGGGGCATCGAGGGGTTCGCCACGCAGACGGCTCCGGCGATGCCGCCGAGGATGGGAGAGCCGCCGAACTCGCGGGCCGCGTTGTAGCCGGCGAAGATCGGCAGGTAGGCGAAGAGCGCCCATCCCATCGTACGGACGCCCTCGTACCACCACTGGCCGCCCAGCGCGCCGCCGCAGGCATGGTCGACGACGTTTGCCAGGCCGTTGATCAGGCCGGCTGCGATGATGCCCGGCAGCAGGGGGACGAACATGTTGGCCACCCGTTTGAGGAAGGCCTGCACGGGACCGGTGTGCCGCGCCTTGCCCTGCGCCTTGTTCTGCCGTGCGAGGGACGATGCGTCCATGCGCTCCGAGCCTCGGGCGATGCCGGTCAGGCCAGAGAACGCCTCGAGCACCCTGTTGACCCTGCCGGGCCCGAACACGATCTGCAGCGTGTCGGCCTCCACGACGCCCATCACGCCCTCCACGCGACCGATCGCCTCCAGGTCGACCAGCGACATGTCGCGCACGCCGACGCGCAGGCGCGTCATGCAGGCCTCGTTGCTCAAGACGTTTCCCCTCCCGCCCAGCCCATCCAGCAGCTGGCGGCTCACCGCATCCACGTCCACGTCGTGCCCCCGCCCCCTATTCCGTGTCCCATCGGCTCTCCGACTCCATTGTAAGCCGAGTCGTCCTGGCATCGTCCATCCGTGCGATCGGTCCCTGACCGGGAAGGCAACGCTCGCATGTGCGCCGCCACGGCGGACCCGGGGGCATGGGCCGAGAGACTCCCCTCGGGCAAGGACGCTCGCCTCGCACGACACGGCAGCTGCGGAATCGCTCGCTGACGCTCGCTAGGTCCTCGCTCCCGCCGTGCCGTACGCGACGAGCCGCCCTCATAGGAGTCTCTCGGCCCATGCCCCCGGGTCCGTCGTGGCGGTGTCTCACCTCCCTATCTGCTTGCGCAACAAGTTGACATTTGCACAGTGATTCGAAGACACATTGGTCAAATGCACACGTATACCGCCCTATTTCTACCGATTGCAACAAACGTCATGGTCATCTCCTCTCCCAACCCCAACAATCGATTCAGGACAGTGGGAGACATGGGGGTGTGCGTATGCGTAGGCGTCATCTTTGGTTTGTGGCAGTGTTGCTCTCGATCGTGTTCCTCGCCGCCTGCGGGGCGCCACAGAGCCTTCCCGACGAACCGTACGAGCCTGTCGACTACGCGCTGTACCCTGCGCCGAGCGACGCCTACGTCGGGGACACGATGCCCCTCGTCACCGAGGACGGGACCCTCGAGCTCTACTATCTGTACGAGACCGACCACAATGGCCAGGGCTACCATCCCATCTACAAGTACACGACCACCGACCTCTGCTCCTACGAGGACAAGGGCAAGGTCGTGGACTACGGCCTGATGTCCGACCCCGACCCCGCGATCGGCACGGGTTCGGTCCTGCAGGACCAGGACGGTCTGTATCACCTGTTCTACACCGGACACAACGACACGGGCAACAACGGCAAGGGCAAAGAGTGCGTCATGCACGCGACCAGCACCGACCGCGAGAGCTGGACCAAGGTTCCCGAGGACACCTTCTTCGCACCCGAGGGATACTCCACCGACGACTTCCGCGACCCCGAGGTCTTCTGGGTGGACGAGGACGACTGCTACTGGATGCTCATCGCCGCACGCGAGGAGACCCTTGGTGGCGTGGTGGCCAAGTACACCTCGAAGGACCTCGCAAGCTGGGAGTTCGAGGGGCCGCTCTACGCCCCGAAGGAACAGTACATGCTCGAGTGCCCGGACCTGTTCAGGATGGGAGACAGGTACTACCTCACGTACAGCTGGGACTGCGTCACCTACTACGCCATGGGCGAGTCGATGGACGGGCCCTTCGTCGCGCCTGCCGACAACGTGCTCGACGGCACCGGGTTCGTCTTCTACGCCGCAAAGACCGCCGAGCTGAACGGCAACCGGTACCTGTGCGGCTGGATCGGCCGTGCGGGCCTCACCGAGGACTCGGGCGTCTACCAGTGGGCGGGCAACGTGCTCAACCACCAGCTGGTGCAGAAGGAGGACGGCAGCCTGGGCGTGCGCGAGCCCGAGACGTTCGCAAGCGTGTTCACGCGGGAGAAGCCCTTCCAGGCCGTCAAGAAGGAGGGCAAGGTCAAGATCAAGGACAACACCATCTCGTTGAAGGCATCGGGCGACGCCCACGCGCTCGCCGACATGGGGACCCGCGCACCGACGATGATGCTCGAGTGCGACGTCACGATCGACCCGAACGGACGGGCGGGATTCGCCTTTGGCGGCAGCGAGTCCGACGACACCTACACGGCGCTCTGCCTCGATGCCGAGCATGGCATCCTGCGTTACGAGGGAATCGCGATCGAGGACCTGACCAAGTTCGACCCGATGGTATACACCTCGTTCGACTTCTCCACGAGCGAGACCCATCACGTCAAGATGGTCTGCGAGAACGAGATCGTGGTCACCTACATCGATGACACCAAGGCGCTGAGCACGCGCATCCGTCGTTCCACGAATGGCGCGCACATCGGCGTGTTTGCCGATGGGTGCGGCGCGGAGTTTGCCAACATCGTCATGAGGGTGCCCGAGGAAGGATAGCGGGACCGCGACGGGAGGGACCTGCCATGCTGGAGGAATTCGCACAACGCTTTGCCGGCAACCTCGATCGCCATGGCGGGGTCACCTGGGAGGAGGTGGAGGGCGCCTTGGCGCGCCACCCCGAGCTCTGCCAGGCCATTGCTGCAATGGAGGCGACGGGCGGCGATCCGGACGTCATCGGCAGGGACGAGGCGTCGGGCGACATCCTCGTCTGCGACTGTTCCCCGGAGACGCCTGCGGGACGCCGGAGCCTCTGCTATGACGACGAGGCCCTGCGCAAGCGCAAGAGGAACCCGCCAAGGGGCAGCGCCCTGTCACAGGCGGAGGAGCTGGGGGTCGCCCTCTTGGACGAGGAGGGCTACCTGCTCCTGCAGACGCGCGGCGAGTTCGACCGCAAGTCCTCGAGCTGGATTGCCACCCCACCCGACCTGCGTGGCCTTGGTGGCGCGCTGTTCTGCGAGCGCCGATATGGACGGGTCTTCGTCTTTCACAACGGTGCAGACTCGTACTATGCAGCACGGGGGTGGCGCGGAGTCGTGCGGCTGCCCGCCTGACGAGGCCGAGGCGGAACCGGCCCCTGCCGCGCGAGCATGGCGGACGGTCGCCGGATGCGCGCGACGCATCGCGCCCAGGGGCTTTCCGGATGCCGCAGCAACCCTGGCCCCCAGCCGCCGCTTTCCGCCGTGGGCGGTATGCTAACCTGACTGGCAGCGTCACCATCTGCGGTGATGCGCAGACGGACGAGTCGGCAGGAGTCACACATGGAAGAAGCGGCTGGATTCGTGGTACGGCAGAGCTCCATACTTTGGGCGGCCGTCTCCGCCCTCGTCTTTGCGTTCACCCTCCATGTCTCCTCGCGCAGGGGGACCATGGGCCCCACGAACGGTCACAGGTTCAACTGGACCACCTTCGCAAAGGGGGTCTTCGTGGCAGCCCTGCTCTATTGCGTCGACTTCTCCGTCACCGAAACCGGGACCTTCCTGAACGCACCGCTCCTGGCCATGCAGATGATGGCCATGGAGCTCGACGCACCCACGGCGGTCAACGGCGGGGTTTCCGAGCTCGCCTTTCGCCTCTACGAGTACTATGGCGTCGTGCTGTACTTCTGCGCCCCCGGCGCCACGCTCCTTGCCATCGGCACATACCTCTCCCAGTTCCTCTCGCTGCCGATGGCCAGGCTCAAGTCCCTGCACCGGGACACCTATGTCTTCTCGGACCTCAACACGCGCACCGTGCCCCTCGCCGCAAGCGTGAGGGAGCACTACCGGGGCACCAAGGGCGGGGTCAGCCTCGTCTTCGCGTCCGTACGGGAGGACACGGACGAGGGCCTGGCGTACGAGGCGCGGCATCTCGGAGCCATCTGCGTGGAGCCGGCCTCGTCCACCCTGTGGCAGTCGCTCTCCCGGCGGCACACGGTGCACATCATCCTTGACAGCGACGATGACATCGATGACATCACGCGCGCCTCTGCGCTGCGCAACGCGATCCTGCAGAACGAGCGGGGCGACAGGATCCCTCCCATACGCATCTATGCCGTGACCTCGCTGTATGGGGCGGAGGCCCTTCTCGGGGTGGCCGAGGCCGCCGCCAGCCCCTCGCACGCGGGCACAGGCAGGCACGTCCCGGACGTCCAGGTGAAGCGGGTCGACTGGACGCGCAGCCTCGTCGAGCGCACCCTCGACCAATACCCGCTCTTCCTTCTGGGTGGCGAGCCGACGACGGAACCCCGGGGACCCATGGACCTGGGCAATGCGGAACAGCGCTACCTCGCGTGGGAGCGGGAGATGTACGCGAACCCCGAGCGCCATGTCCTGATCGTCGGAGCCGGGCACGTGGGCATGGAGTTCCTGCGCCTCGCGCTCTCGTACTGCAGGGTCGGGTCGTGCGACGACGATGTGCCCATGAGCTTCCGCTTCGACGTGTTCGACACGGAGGCCGACCCCATACGGGGCGACCGCTGCCTGTCGGAGGTGCGGTTCGCGGCAGAGTGCCCCGGCGCATTCGAAGGCGTCGCATGCACGTTCCACCTGGGCAGCGTCTTCGGTGCGGAGTTCCGCGACTTCGTGGAGCGCCACGCTGACACGATATCGTACGTGTTCGTGTCGCTGGGCGACGGCCTGCTCACCTCGCGGGTGGCCATGCAGATCCGCACGATGCTCGAGCAGCGGCTGGTCAGGCGCTGCGCAGCCACGGAGGGACAGGGCCGGTTCGCCTTCGCCAGCGCGACGCGACCCCTCGTCATTGCCGTCGTGGACAACGACGAGCTCGCGGAGTCGCTGCACAGTGCCAGCGAGGACGGGTTCGACTACCGTATCGAGACCGTTGGTTCCGACTCGCAGATGTACTCGTATGACGGCATCTTCCTGACGGGCACCCAGTCCACCGAGTACCAGCGCAGGTCCTCGCGGGCATCGGTAGCCCATAAGAAGTACCGGCTCTTCGCCTTCGCACGCAGCCGCGTCGGTCGCGGCATGGGGATGCAGGACCTCGCCATAGACTGGATGGCAGACCTGTCGAACGGGGACCGATCCCATCGCCTCGCCCAGACCGAGGACGCGATCCGGATGTACAACGAGTACGTGGGCTCCACGGCGGCACTGGGTCCCGGCGAGGGCAGTCACGAGTGGCTCCTGCGCATGGAGCACGACCGATGGAGCGCCTACCTGCTGGCGGAGGGATTCACCACAGCCACCCCGCAGGATGTCGAGACCTTCTTCGCGACAGGGCAACCGGACCAGCGCCATCGGCTCAACATCGCCAGGCTGCACCCCTGCCTCGTGCCGTTCGAGGACCTTCCCGAACTCGACAAGACCGTCGACCGGCTCTATGACCTCTGCGAGGAGGCCTGCGACACCTGTCCCATGGGCGAACGGTGCAGGCGGAAGAGGAAGTCCTGCGCGTTCCAGCTGATGGACGACGAGTACATCTCGATCTGACGGTTGGGCCACGTCCCGCTACGGCGTCCCGTCCGGAGAGAGGAGGTACAC
This sequence comes from uncultured Coriobacteriaceae bacterium, assembly GCA_902778135.1. GTDB lineage: Bacteria > Actinomycetota > Coriobacteriia > Coriobacteriales > Atopobiaceae > UBA1367. Next base: position 57,795 of record CACYWP010000001.1, on the reverse strand, counting down.
GCTGCGCTCCGCGGCGTCGAGCTCGTGTCCGCGGAGGGACGCCTTCGCCTGCTCGATGAGCTCGTCGAGCGTGTAGTAGGGCATCTTCCAGTACGTGTCGTCCCTCTCGTCATATGCGATGAAGAATGACTCGTCCGGGGTGATGGCGCAGCAGGGCGGCAGGTCGCGTGACACGCCCAGCGTTCCCTCGTCGAGAGTGAGCACCATGGTGCGCGAGGAGCTCCAGTCCGATGCCGCGCAGGCAGCCATAACCCTTCCCGTGTCACCAATCTCCTGAATGGCAAGGATGCCGTTCAGGGAACGTTGCGTGGTGGCCGCCACAGAGCCGTCCGCTGCGTCGACCACAACGCACCTACCGGACTCGTACTGCAGCAAGACACCGTCACCCGACGGGAGAAAGCCCAGATAGCCAACGTTTTCCGCCAGCCGGGACGTCTCCCAGGCCAGCGAGCCCGACGGCAGGTCGTACATCCTCAGGCACCCGTCCGAACACTGGGCCACCAGCCGGGTGCCGTCCCCGCTCACGCTCACCAGGTCATCGCCATCGCGTAGAAGGGCTGAACACAAGTCCGCATCGGTCTCCGGGCGGAGATCCCCACCCTCCAGGCCGATGAGGTACAGCCGGTCGCGGAAGTCCGCGCCCTCCGTGGGGTCGCTCGTCGCATCGAGGCCGTAGGGCTGCTGCCCGCTCCATACGATCGCACCCTTGACAGGCCAGGCCCGGGAGATGGTGCCATCCCACTCGTAACGCCACTCGTCGGCAGACCCATCCAGGGGAACGAGCGCCAGTTGCGAAAAGTCGTAGGCAAATGCGAACCTCGTCCCATCCCCGCCAACCACCTCGGCCACGTCGTTCCTCGAGAAGGACATCCCCTCCATGCACCTCGAGTAGACCACCTTGCCCGTCACCGGGTCGATCTCGCAGACCGCTCGCATCTCCTCGCCATCCCGCGCCACTAACGACGCGGCGACGAGCAACGTCTGGGTCGACGTCGCACTAACCGTGACGTCGCTCGCCCCTCCAAGCCCATCCGGCCACTCGTACTCGATGACACGCTGGAGCTCGAACGACGTCGCATCCAGGACGGCGACCCGCTTGTCATCGCATGCCACGAGCAGGCCCTTGCCCAGGGGCTGGAGCACGTCGCAACCCTGCAGGTCCGCAATGGGCTCACCAGGCCAGTCTGCGTCGCGCACATACTCGAGCACCTTGACGGCATGCGTCGTGTCACGCGCGGCGAGAAACAGCCCGTCGTCACACGCGAGCACCCTGGCCTCCCTGGTCTCGCCAGCACTCGACATGTGCTTCCAGGCCCGCTCGTCAAGCGTCGGCGCAAGGGGGCTGGAGCTCGTGGAGGGTGCCATGACCGACACCTCGCCGTTCATGAGGCACGTGACGATGGAGCCTGCATCCTCGTGCCGGACGACCTCCGCCCCGGCAAAGGGACTCTCCCGCTCGACTTGGCTGACCACTTCCCCGCTCGCACGATCCAGCAGCAAGAGCTGCTGTCCACAGGTCACGACGAGCTGGGAGCCCTCCCGGTCGTCCAACGACCATTGGCCCGCCACATGGGCAGTCTGCTCCATGACTCCCCAGCCCATCGGGATCATCTGGCTGTCGCCCGTCCAATGCCACGCCCGCCCGAGCGAATCGTCGTACAGCTCCACGCAGTCGGTACCACTCGACGTCGTCACGACGGCGATGTCGTCTTCGAGCCAGGTCACCTCTACGGGCTCTTCGAACTCGGTCTGTGTCGACAGCACCTTTCCACCCGAGACCGTCCCGAGCGAGCAGGTTCCTCCGCCCAGCGCCGCGACCCTCTTGCCCGCATCGTCAAACGCGAGCCTCGTCGACGAGTAGGCCTCCCCTTGCCAGACATGGTCGAAGCGGCCGACCTCGCTGCCGTCCTCGCTCCGCAGCACCACCACCTGCTGCACGCCCCCCTTAGAACCCGGCTTTCCCGCGACTCCCGCGCAGAATGCCACAGCCTCGCCATCGGGGGACGCAACGACCCGCACGTACGGGTCTGCGCCCTTCAGCTCCCGCTTCCAGGCGAGCGACCCGTCCGCACCGTCAAAGCAGCCAATCACATCCGGCCCCACGCACACGAGCCCCGAGCCAGCGAAGGCGAACGTGACAGCTGGCTGGTCCTCCAAGATGACCGAGATCCCAAGCTCGTCCTCGACTGCGATGCGTGCGCGCCTGCCTCCCGTCCTCAAGTCGGTGACGCACAGGTTCCGGTCCGCGTCGAAGTATGCAAGGCGTCCCGCACGGTCGTGCGCAAGCCCCGAGCTCGGCACGCCTGTTATGCGATAGCACGTCCGCCAGTCGTCGATGCCGGGATACACACCCAATGCCGCGGCAAGGGCGTTCTCCGCCTCCGCCACATAGGGCCTGTCCGGGTCGCCCATGCTCGACGGCAGTGCGTCGAGGGCCACCTGAATGGCCTCGTAGCGGCCGCCCTGCTCCAGCAGGGTGCGTGACTCGGTGGCCAGGTACTCCGACTCGCGGCGTTGCGTCTCGCGGTAATGGGCCAGTATCCGCCGCTCTTGGCGCCAGGAGTAGGTGGCAAATGCCATCGACGCCACCGCCACCAGGGCCAGGGAGATGCCCACCGTCCGCACCATGCGCATCAGCTGGCGCTGCCTCAGGTCGTCATAGCCGCAACCGATGAGGGTCGCCACGATGCGCAGGCACTCCTGAGCAAAGCGCCTGCCCTTGTCGGCTCGCAGGTCGGCGGCCAGGGGATCGTGGCGAACCTCGTGCCACTGGCCGTCATCCCCCCGCACCATCCTCTTGCGCAGGGAATCGGGAACGACCTCCTGCGAGCTTCCCTCGACGATGGCGAGGATGACCCTGTCGATGCCGTGATACGAGACGAACCGCTCGATCTCCTGGGACACCCATGCGCTCTCCCTGGTGTGCGTCCCGCAGACGACGATGAGGTACCTCGACTTCCTCAGGGCATCGTCTATCTGCTGCGAGAGCGAGCTGGCGGCAGGCAGCTCGTCCTGGTCACGGAACAGCCTGCCCAGCTTCTTGGGACCGCCGGGAGACCTCAGCTGGGGTGGTATCCGGTACCCCTCCACGTGCCGCTGGATGCGCTCGGCCGCACGCGTGTCGAGTTCCACGTGGCGATAGCTGATGAACGCCTCGTATTCGTACTCGGTCGCATCCGTCGCCTCGTGCCCAGAGCCACCAGCAGCCATCCCGCCTCCCTTCGCTGCCGACCATTATACGTGCATGGATGCCACGGGGCGGGACCGCAGCTGGGAGCGGGGCATCGCCACGCCGCAACCCGACCGTCAGTGCCCGGCGTCGCCCACCAGGGACCAGAACACCTCGTTCAGCACGTCCCACGAGACCTTGGGCGGGGCCACGGCCGCCTGTGCCATCGCATACAGCAGCTCGTCCTCGCACGAGATCCAGGCATCGAGCTCGGGGATGTGCGCAATCTGCTGGTGCTCCTTGCCCGCGGCCTTCGTCGAGAGCAGGTCCTCGACCACCGGCATCATCTGCGCGGGCAGCTTCGCGTCCATGAGGTCGCGCATGAGCATCGGCGCGGGGACGCCCTCCTCGAGGCACCAGCGCGCCGCAAGCAGGGCACGCACCGCATAGAGGTACTTCTTCGCGCCGACCGTCTCCCCCTTCAGGTGGGTGCGGACGTTGCCACGCTCCATGCCCAGGTAGTGGTAGGAGCTTGCCTTGGGCGAGAAGCATCTGCCAGACACGTCGCGCACAGGCGCGAAGTCGGGCGACTCCCCATAGACGATGGTTGCCGCAAGCCACTCGAACACCGTGGGGTTGGAGCCGCGCATCAGGCGAAGAAACTTGGACACGTCCCAGCCAGTCACGTCGAGGACCTCGTCGAGGCGCCATTCGATGGTGTCGCGCCTGCCATCGAGTCGCACGTATTCGCGCAGGGGCCGCACGTAGACGAAGCGCACGTCGTAGTCGCTGTCTTCCGAGGCCATGCCCCAGGAGCGGCTGCCCGACTCGACGGACAGCAGCACGCGCACGCCTTCCTGGCGTTCCATGGTCACAAGTTCGTGTCGTATGGTCTCGAGCATCTCCTCGCCTCCAGCAAAGGTCAAGCGCTTCCGTCGTCCCATCCCATCAGTGACACCGTAGCACTTTGGAGGGAGGCGATGGCCAGTGGCGATGGTGTTGCCGCCTCTATATCCTGAGGTTGCAGCCCCATCCCTCAGCCCATGACCGCCGTGCCCCTGTCACATCCGGAACGCATGGGCAGTTGGCAGAGACCGCCCTCGTTGGCCGTTTGGGCATGGTGTCAGGGAACCCTTGCGGGTATCATTCGATGCTGAAGGATCGAGATGGGGGGATGCATCATGCAGATTGTTGTCGTCAACTGCCCGGCCTGCGGCGGATCCTATGACGGAAGGCTGACGAGCAGATTTGTCACCTGCGAGTATTGCGGCACGCGCTTTGCCCTGAGCGAGGACGAGCTCAATGCCCTGGGCTTCACCGACGCAGACGACGATGGCCTCGACGACGAGGACCTCGAGCCAGACACCAGCTCCGATCCCATGGACGTCTTCGCGCGCGAGGCGTGCGAGGCATCCCTGAAGGGTGTCGACGAGTCGTTGTTCGCCTCCTCGACCAAGATCGTGCGCGGCCTGAACATCAGGGACGGGGACGACATCTACCTCATCCACGACGACACCCTGTTCAAGAGCGGCAAGGACGGCTTTGCAATCACGAGCTCGGGGCTGTACTGCCGCGAGATGGGCGAGCGGTCCGCGCACTTCGTGAGCTGGAGCGACTTCGCCCAGGGTGGCAAGCCGGAGCTGATCGACTCGTACATCCGCCAGGACGGCACGAGCATTTGCTACTTCTCCGACAGCAACGACGTGCGCGACGACGTCCTCGTCCCGCTCTACCGGCGGCTGTACCGCCACGCGTGCAAGGTGTAGCGTGGCTCGCCAGCCCGGCAAGAGGCGCATGACCCTCTCGGAGCACATCGCGCAAAGGCAAAAGGCCATCGAGGAGTCCCGCGCGCGGGACGAGGCGCGCCGACACACCATCCAGAGCCTCAGGGAGCTGGACGCGCAGGCGCTCTGCTCCTGTCCGGCCTGCGTCAGGCTGCGCCAGATGAAGGCAAGCCAGTCCGGGGAATGACCCTTTGGCCAGCGGCGGTACCGCCGCGCCGGCACGCTGCGACCCGGATGACGAACGGTTCACCGCGGCAGAGCAAGCGCGCTGGCCCCGTACAGCGCCAGCGCGACGAGCCAGGTGATGAGGGTCATCACGGTAGCGACCACGTACGCCTTGTCCTCGCCCCACCGCAGGAAGCCGTAGAAGTCGATGCGGCGGCGCTCCTCGTGGGTGACGCCCCGCCACACCATCCGCAGGTAGAACACGGCATAGAGCGCGGTCGGCATCATCGCCCAAAGCGTCGCCCACACCGGGAGGTCGGCCACGGGCAGCAGGAAGACGCAGTCGAGCGCCGCGAACAGCGGGAGCGCCCCATGCATCCAGAAGTTGCCGCCCGAGTACATGCCCTTCCAGCCCAATGTGGGCCCCAACAGCAGGATGACCGTCAGGAAGGTGACCATCACCGTCGCGGTTGCGGCGATCTTGAGCGTGAGCAGCCACAGGGGAACCGAGCCCAGCGTCAGGAACGCAGCGGCGCACATCCCCGAGACGAAACCCGAGAACAGGTTGGACAGCACCGTGTAGTACTTGAAGCTGCCGATGCCTCGGGCGGAGAGCGTCGCGTCGCCACCCAGACCGAGCAGCATGTGCAGCCACGCCCCGACCGATAGCACGGCGATGGCCGCATTGGCCAGCAGGCTTGCCGTCGCTGCCATGATGCCCCTCACTACCCTCGCCTGGTGCAGACATCGCCCATGGCGATGCCGCGCGGTCACATCTTCGCGGTCCCGTCGGTCTCCATGTGGTTGCCGCAGTGGCCTATCACGATCGTCCGCGCGTCACCGTCGAAGAAGAAGTGGATGCGCAGGTACCCACGCTTCTTGTCCCCACCCTTTATGTGCGGCGACATGTCGCAGGCCTTCCCGTGGTACTCCACCTGGCGTTGCTTGGCCAGACGGGGGTTGCGCTTGGTCTGCTTGCTCTCGTGGAAGGTCAGGCCGAAGCCGGAACGGTTCTGGAACTCGTCCTCGTCGACGTTGACGTCACCTTCGTCGCCAAAGCGCAGGGGCCAGAGGTGCTGGTACATTGCCGCCAGGCCGTCGAACATCTCGCCTGCGTCACCCTTGTACGCCTGCGCGGACTCGGACGCACCGTCCAGGAAGACCAGTCGGTCGGCGAAGGCCGTCTTGGCCACCTCCACGACCTTCACGGGATCGCGTAGCTCGTGGCCCACCTCGAACAGCAGCTGCGCCTGGACGTCACTGGCCTTCGCGCTGGCCTGCGCGTCGCGAAGCTGTCCCTCCAGCTGGTCGACGCGGTAGTGCAGGCGTCCGTTGTCCTTCTCGAGGTCCACCACCTTGTCCTGCGCCTCCAGCGCCTCGTAGCGGGCACGCTCGAGGTCCTGCGCCTGCAGCTGGTACTCGTCGTCCGTCACGCCGCCCGACGACTGCCCCTGGCGCTCCTTCAGCTCGCGGATCTCGGCATCCGCCGTCTCGAGCAGCTCGTTGAGCAGGTCCACCTGCTCCCGATAGGCGTCGAACCTGCCCTGGTCCTCCCCCGCCTCCTCGAGCTCGTCCTCGAGGGTGGCACGCCTGGCCTCGGCGTCGCGCAACCGCTCCGTCAACGCAAGACGGCTCTGCTCCAGCTTCCCGGTGCGCAGGAGCGACGCCTGGTATGCGACGCTGCGCACGCTGAGCACCTCGCCCGCACGCAGCGAGAACATGCGGGACACGCCCGCCGAGATGTTCTGGATGATGGCGTTTGCACCCAGGGCCTCCAGCGCCTCGCTCGTGAAGAAGCGGTGCCGTGCATAGTCGTACTCCGTCGGCTCGTCGAGGTCCACCCCGCCCCAGAAGATGCGCAGGCATCCCGGCACCAGTCGATACTTGTACGCCGGCTTTTCGGGATTGTCGAAGACGTAGCTGTACGAGCGCTCGAGCGCAGGGTCCGACCTGTCGAGCGCATACACGACGGCCACACCCGTGAGCAGGCGCGCAAGATCCTTCGGGTCTACGGGATACGTATCGCTCTCTCTGGGGTCGTGACGCGAGACCACCACCAGCGGAGCCGTGCGCTCCTCGTCGATGAGCTGCTCGACAAAGAGGTCGAAGTTGTCATGCGTAAGGACGGCAGCGGAGGTGCGCAGGGGCATGCCGCCGCACTTGACCACCAGTCCCCGCTTGAGGATGAGCTCCTTTATGAACCGAGGTGCGTTGCGCTCGGGCTTCGACACCTCGTAGATGTAGGTGGGGTCGTCGTAGTAGCGCACGCGCGCGTTGACCGCCCACCGATCCGCGGCGATACCCGAGATGCCAATCTCGGTCACCCAGAAGCGGTAGCCGAACGTGCCGTCGCGCTCGACGTACTCCAAGGCCCAGTGCTGCGGCAGCTCGTCGTCCTCCGAGGCAAAGGCGGCATCGGTGCGCAGGTAGGATTCGGCGCACGCATGGGTGTAGCTCCCGCGGACGAACCCGGATGCCATGAGGCCCTCGGGACGGGGAATCTGCGCCATCAGGCACTCCGAGCCCCTCTTCATCCGACGCAGCTCCTTGGTGACAATCCAACCCAGGAACACCTCGAGCATCGCCTGCCACGGCTCCACCGCAGGGTCGCTCGCAACCACCTCGAGCCGCGTGCGATAGAACATGCGCGCAGCCTCGAGGGGCATCTTCGTCAGGTCATAGTTGGTGTTGCGCCACGTCCTGTCGGTCGTGGGATGGACGGGCTTGCGTTCCACACTCTCGCTCACGGGCAACCCTCCTCACCTCGATGCGCTGCAATGCCCTCCTGCACTAGGGTGCCCGCCGCCCCGTGTCGCAACGGCTTCCCTCGGTTCGACCAGTATAGTCGAGTGGGCATGGCCGGCAGCGCCGCTCCGGGCAAAAGGAGTGCCTTGCCCGAGCGTCGAGCGACCAGCCCGAGCTGACCCACTGGCAGGATCTCCTGCGTGACGGCATCGCGGTGCGCGGGGCACCCGTCATCCTGATGTAGAATCGAAAGCCACGTGGCGGTGCACGAACGGCAGAGCGGGGAAGGCGACCCACAGCCATGCGGCGAAGCGACGGCCGCCTCACCCGATCGGAGCATTGGCAGCCCAAGATGCCGACGAGGAGGGGCATGTACGTCTACTACCCCAGCTGCAACTTCACCAAGGCCTTCCCCAATGCGGCCAAGCGGGTGCGCACCTACCTCAAGACCCAGAATGACGTCCGCATCGCCGGATGCTGCCACACGACCAACTCCCTGCCCGACAAAGGCGACACCATCGTCACCGTCTGTATGAGCTGCATGCGCGGACTCATGGAGATGCGGCCCGACTGCGCGCATGCAAGCCTGTTCGAGCTCCTGCTCACACGCACGGATTTCGCCTGGCCGGACCTCGCCGGAAGCACCTTCGTGGTACAGGACTGCTTCCGTGCGCGCGGGATGCACGGCCTACACGAGGCGGTGCGGGAGTGTCTGCGGCGCGCCGGTGCCGACGTCACGGAACTCGAGGCCAATCGCGACATGGCGGACTTCGACGGGTCCTTCCTGCTGCATGACCCCTACCCGCAGAACGTGCGCGAGGCCCCGTCTTATTTTGCTGGCTACCTCCCCTCGCACGTGACACCCCTCCCGCGCGAGGCGTGGCCCGGCGTCTATGGCGCACATGTCCGGCAGTACCACGGGCGTGTGGCCGTCGGGTACTGCAACACCTGCGTCCGCGGCGCGCGCGAGGGCGGTGCCGAGGCCTATCACCTCGCAGAGCTGCTGTTTCCCGAGAAGTGAGCCACCGAGCCCAGGTTGCAAGTGCCGTCTGAGCGCCGCTTCGACCTCCATAGATGGATGGCAGGGCAACCGACAGGCATCCTAGAGCGAGATCTCCATGCCGTCACGCGCGAGCTCCATCCCGTGACGTGCCGCAGTCCGCCCGGCCTCCGAGCGCTCGCCTGCGTCCCACGACGGGTTGTGGTGGATGAGCAGCACCCTCCCAAAGCGCGACCGGGGCAACCCCGCCGCGAGCGCCTCGATGCTCGTATGCCGTGGGTCGCCCGCGCCAAGCTGCCAGCACTCGTGCAGCAGCAGCCGCGAGGAAGGGCAATCCTCCCAGGATGCGGCATCGAAGCTCGTGTCGGTGGCATAGGTCACGAGGTCTCCCACGCGCAGCTCGAAGGAGGGGGACGAGTGGACCTGCGCACGAACTGCCACCGGCAGCTCACCCACGCTGAAATCTCGCCCGCCGTAGTCGTGGTAATGCACCTCGCGGGCAAACCCAGAGGGACCCGAGGAGTACAGGGCATCCTGAAGCATGTCTCCCACATACTCCTCGGTCGTCTTGGGATACACGGGCTGTCCGGGACCGTACACGTCAACGCGCTTGTCCGCCGCGAACCTCTTGAGGTACATCAGGCCCACCAAATGGTCGAGGTGGTAGTGGGACAGGAGTATGCTGATGCGGTCGTGGCGCCGAAGCACATCAGCGACGAGACCGAGATTCGCAACGCCTGTCCCGGCATCGAGCATGACCAGCTGCCCTTGCGCTTCCAACAGGAAGCAGCTCGTCTCCTGCCCCGCCTTGGGCATCCAACCGGCACTGCCCAGAACCCACAGCGTCGCATCCATGTCCGCTCCCCTCCCAGTTTCGCCGCGGGGCATCACCTAAGCTCTCGCCTAAGAGATGCGTGCCGCACTCAGAGTGAGCATAGCAGGATGCCGTCCGCCGACCCTCGCGAGATGTGCGCCACCCTCATGGGGCACGCTCCTTGGTAACCTGCAAAAAACGGCGTTTGTCGATTTTTTGCAGGTTACCAAGGAGCGTGTCCGCCGGAGGGGCGGCATAGCGCCCCGTCGGCTGCATAAAACCGTTGCCCGACGCTCACGCTTGCGATGCCCAATGGCTTCCACCCTTGTCTCCTCACCATGGTCACCCTGCGCCCGTCGCTCCATTCGACTGGTTCATTGGCGACCCGACTCCCCGTCTCACCGAGAAGGTGGGTGGAATCCGCTGCGACCTCCCGGCATCCCGCAGGCATATAGACGTATGCTGGGCACAGGCAGCCCTCCCCAGCAGGGCCGGCATAGGGATTCGAACATGGAAGGGAAACGTACGCATGCAGGCAAAGCGTGGTTTTGTTCCCAAGGACGAGCGGTACTTCTCCCCCACGGCACTCGGGACCCTGAGGATGGCCTCCCAGCACATCACCTACCTGATCGACAACGGCTATGACCTCAAGCAGGCATCCACCTTCGTTGGAGACCACTTCCAGCTGTCGGAGCGGCAGCGCGTCGCCATCATGAGGTCCGTCGCGACAAGCGAACAGCTGGCAGGTCGTCGCGCCAAGGAGATTCCCATCGAGCGGATTGGCGGCTCGGAGGTATGGATCGACGGGTTCAACACGATCATCACGATCGAGGTCATGCTGGCCGAGTCGACGCTGCTGTCCTGCATGGACGGCGCGGTCCGAGACCTTGCCTCGCTTCGCGGGACCTATCGCCTCATCCCGGCATCGACCGATGCCGTGCGGCTGCTCTTTGACCTGCTACGGGATGCGGGAATCCAGGCGGCAACCGTCCTGCTGGACCAGCCGGTCTCCAACTCGGGACGCCTGAAGGGGCTGCTCGACGACCTAGGAAGGGCCTACCCGTTCGCACTCGACACGCGCGTCCAAGGAGGAGTGGACCGCTCCCTCTTTGGCAAGGAGCACGTCATCTCCTCCGACTCGGTCGTGCTCGACCACTGCGCGAGCTGGGTGAACCTGGCAAGGCGCTGCCTGGAGCTGACGGGCAGGCAGGCAATCAGGGTCTGGTAGCGCTGCGCGGAAGGATCCCTGCGCCACAGCGCCTGTGGGTCTCATCGCCCGCTGCGAGAGGCCGCTCAGGCGCTCAGATGATGCCGAGGGGAATGAGCGTCGCGAGCAGCAGGGCGTCGATACCCCAGATGCCCACGAGGAAGCGCGTGCGCCTAGCGGGCTCCCAGTCGGGCACGTAGTTGCTTGCCAGGAAGAAGGGGATGTACGTGGTGACGAACACGGGCAGCACGCCCCACCACCGATAGACCCAGAGGAACGATCCGTTGCTCGTTGCGGCGAGGAAGCTCTCGACCAGGGCAAAGAGCAGCGCCATGCTGATTGCGCCGGCAAGCTTGGCACTGACGCCGCCGCGACCGTCCTTGGCGAAGTAGCGGGCCTTGGGGTCGGCGGGAAGCATCTTGTACGAGATGATGCCTGCCAGCGAGAACATCATGGACAGCTCCCAGCACACGCCAACCAGCAGGATGAAGGTGGTGGACGCGTTGCTCACGGACCACAGCGGATACCCCGTTACGTGCCCGATGATGGCATTGCAGATCTCGTAGAACCAATGCACGCCGTAGAGGGCCAGCCCGGCGAAGATCACCTTGAACTCGCGCCTGTGGATCTCGCTCCAGTACACGTAGAAGACCACGGCCAAGATGAAGATGAAGGTCCAGTTGAAGTTATCGGTGCTCCGGACCACGATGGCATCGACGAGGTCCTTGGAGCGCTGCGATCCGTCCCCCCAAAACTTGAACATGGCAACCCCCTTGCATGTAGGCCCATCCACCCTGCCCCCTATCGTAGTCTTTTCCGGGCGCCGGCACCGTGCCTCCTTCGTCAAGGTCTTGATGCGGCATGGCACGCGATGGAGTGGCCCCACCGCATGGCAGCTCTGCCTGCGGCAAGAGGGACATCCGCCGGGTCACGTACCCGCCAGTGGCCTAGACTGAACAGGCGGAGAAGGATGGTTCGGTTACCGAGGGAGATGGGCGCGTGGACATCACGCAGAGCTTCTACGACAAGATGGCAAGCCAATACGACAAGCTGTTCCTCGACTGGGAGGCCACGACGAACGAGCAGGCTTGCATCCTCGACAGGATCATCTCCGACAACGGCCTTGGGAGAGATGCGCAGGTCCTCGACTGCGCCTGTGGGATAGGGACACAGGCGATAGGCCTGGCAGCCATTGGCTATGCCCTCACGGCCTCGGACATCAGTGACGGCGAGCTGGCGGAGGCAAGGGAGAGGGCCGGAGGGCACGGCGTGGCAATCCGGTTCGAGCACGCCGACTTCCGCGCACTGTCCGACACCTTCGCCGAGCAGTTCGATGTCGTCATTGCGATGGACAACGCCTTGCCGCACATGCTCACGAGCTCCGATCTCGAGCGTGCCGTCAGGAGCATCATGGGCCAGGTCAAGCCGGGCGGCATCCTCATCGCGAGCATACGGGACTATGACATGCTCCTCGAGAACAAGCCACCCTACTCTCCGCCCTACATCCACGAGACGGGCAAGGGCAGGCGCGTCTCCTTCCAGACTTGGGCATGGGAGGGTGACAACTACCGACTTGTCCAATACATCATCGACGATGCCGACACGTTGCGGATAGGCAAGTTCGAATGCGAGTACCGCGCCACGCGCAGGCAGGAGCTCAGCGACCTGCTGATGGCCCACGGCAGCGAGGCCGTCTCCTGGCTCATGCCTGACGAGACCGGCTTCTATCAGCCAATCGTGGTGGCAAGGAAGGCAGGCGCCTAGCCGCGCAGGCCGTCGTCTATGGGTGCGCGGCGCACCGCATCGACGAGGTCGCCGTAGCCCGAGGTTCGCTCCATACGAAAGCAGGCCAGAGACAAGGCCCTGGCCTGCTAGGCAACACATCGCGCGGAGGCATGGTGACCTTCGCGTAGGTCCCTACAGCTCGTACGTTCCGAACCCGGCAATCGCCTCGTCGATCGACGCCTCGCCGTTTGCAACCTGATAAACCGCCACACGGTATTGGACGGTAACCTCATCCGCCAGCCCCACCTCGTGGGCCGAGATGATCCTGGCTGGGTCTACCGTGCTGAACGGCGCGTACGCACCATCGAAGGCAAGGTCGCTTGTCACCGGGAGCAGGCGCTTCGCACTTGCGATGCTGCTGAGCTCCTGCTGGCTCACCAGGAAGCGCATGAACTCGTTTGCCATGTCGAGGTTTTCGCTCTCCTTGTTGACCGCAAACTGCACCGAAGGCCTGTCGACGAGGCAAACGCCTTCGTCAGTTAACGTGAACGGATAAAAGGCATAGGAGAACGGGTTGGCGGTAAACGCCTCGGACTGGCTCTCACGCTTGGCAGTACCTGACGCGGTATCGGCCGAGCACACTGCCATGGGGATGTCACCCTCGAAGAACCTCAGGATCAGCGCGTTGTAGCCATCTTCGAGCTTGTTGCATTCGTCGAGGTTGAAGCACCCATGCTCCACCATGTCGTTTACCTTCTCGAGGACAGGCCTCATGTACTCGCCAGCCGAGGGGTCGAGCGTGTTGAGCTTCTCGACCATCTCGGGGTCCTTGGCGGCGTCGCCGTACATAAGGTCGCTGATGAGGTTGCCGAATGTTTTTGCGTCGTTGTAGTTCAGGATGGCGGTGGGGTAACCGGCCTTGTTGAACGCATCGCACGCGGCCAGCAGCTCCTCGTAAGTCGTCGGCACGCTAATGCCCTCCTTTTTGAAGAGGTCCTCGTTCACGAGAATGCCGGACGTGCTGGAGAAGATGGGAACCATGGGACAGGCGCCCGCCTCATCCTTGCACAGCAAGCTCGAACGCACGCACGAGAGGTCGATACCGAGCGCTGGGTCGGAAAGGTCCTCAGCGTGCTCGAACAGCGCATCGTAGCTGTCGGATTCCAGCATGTAGTCTTGCGCAAAGAAGATGTCTGGCGCGTCACTCGAGCTCAAAGTCGTAGAGATGACGTTGTTGTAGTCGTCGAGCTTGGTGTAGCTCAGCTCGACGTCGGGGTAATACTCGTTGAACTTGTCGAATTCGGCTTCGAGCGCCTCGAAGTTGTCATAGTTGCCAGCCACAGAGATGGAGCATTTCGTGGCGGTGTCGAGCGAGGGGGTAAAGCCCTCCTCCTGGGCCTCCTGGCCCGACGACGCACCGGAAGACCCTGTCGACGCGCCGCAAGCCGCCAACGCGACCGAGACGAGCACAGCTGACACGACGAGCAGGCATCGCACTACGGACTTTCTCATAGCTTGCCCTCCTTCACCTTTCTGATCTCTTTCAATACGAGCTTTATGTCGATCGGCTTTGCAATATGGCCGTTCATACCGGCATCCAGACAGACGGCGACGTCCTCGGAGAACGCGTCTGCCGTCGTCGCAATGATCGGAATCGTCGATATCCGCTTGTCGGGCAACGCACGGATGGCCTTCGTGGCCTCGATGCCGTTCATGACGGGCATCTGCACGTCCATGAACACGAGGTCGTAGGCTCCCGGCTGCGACGAGGCGAGCATGTCGACCGCGATCTGACCGTTCTCGGCATGCGTGGACCTGATCCCGTGCATGTCGAGCAGCATGGAGAGAATCTCCCAGTTGATGTCGTTGTCCTCGGCGACGAGCACGTGCATGCCCGCGATGTCGGAATAGTCGTCCTCGCGCGCGGCTGGCTGCTCGGCCAGGTGCAGCAGCTCGTTGATCGCTCGGTACAGCGTGGACTTGAACAGCGGCTTGGATACGAACCCGTCGGCGCCGGCCTCCTTCGCGCTCTCCTCGATGTCGGACCAATCGTACGCCGAGATGAGGATGATCGGCACCTGGTCCCCGACCAAGGCGCGCACGCGACGCACGACCTCGATGCCGTCCATGTCGGGCATCTTCCAATCGACGATGATGACGCTGTAGTCATCGTGCCGATTGTGCCGCGCCCCCACCATCTCGAGCGCCTGAGTGCCAGAGGAGGCCAGGTCGACGCGCGCATCGAGCGATTCAAACGTGTATTGGGCGGTCTGGAGGAGGACCTCGTCGTCGTCGACGACCAGCGCGTCGACCGATTCCAGCGTCATCTCCTCTTCCTCGTGCTCTGCGATGGGCACGTCCAGGGTGATGGTGAACGTCGTCCCCTCACCCGGCTTGCTCTGGCATTCGATCGTGCCACCCATGAGGTCGACCATCTGCTTGGTGATGGCCAGGCCCAGTCCCGTGCCCTGGACCTTGTTCACGCGGCTGTCGGTCTGGCGAGAGAACGACTCGTACATGTGCTCCATGAACTCCTCGCTCATGCCCATGCCCGTATCGGCCACGCGGTAGAGCAGGCGCACCGTGTCGGGCGCGTCGGACGTCAGCTCCTGCAGGTCGACGACGACGCTTCCGCTCGCCTCGGTGTACTTGAGGGCATTTGACAGGATGTTGATGAACACCTGGTTGATGCGCAGCTGGTCGGCGTATAGGTACTCGTGCTCCACCGCATTGACGTGGAAGTGGAAGTCCAGGCCCTTCTCCTTGACCATGGGCTGCGAGATGTTGACGAGATTCTCGCTCATCTCCGCAATCGAGAAGGCGACCGGAGTGAGGGTGAGCTTGCCACTTTCCACCTTGGAGATGTCCAGGATGTCGTTGATGAGCGTGAGCAGGTGGTTGCTCGCGAGCCCGATCTTGCGCAGGCTGTCCTTGACGGTGGCCGGGTCGTCGACGTTGCGCTGCGCGATGGTCGTCAGACCCAGGATCGCGTTCATGGGCGTGCGGATGTCGTGGGACATGGTCGAGAGGAAGTCGCTCTTAGCGCGATTTGCCGCCTCGGCCTCCTTCGCGGCCTCGTTCAGGCGCTTGTTGAACCAATTCATGAAGGTCATGTCGCAGATGAGCAGGAACAGCAAGGCGCAGGCGACCCCGATGACCAGGAACCAGTCGACGGTGCTTCGATGCAGGCTGCTGGCCGGGATGTAGTTCAGGATGGTCCAGCCCTGGTTCGCACTGATTGGCGTAAATGCTATCAGGCACTCCTCGCCACGCGAGTTGGTCATGAAGAAGGACCCCTCCCGCGTGGCCAGACGCGTCTTCAGCTCGTCCACCTCGGTCGAATAGACCTGGTTGTATGACTTATAGAACTCGATGAAGTTGTTGTTCTTGTATTCGTGGCCCTTGATGATATAGTTGCCGTCGACGTCAATGAGCGAGACTTCCGCGTCCTTGTACCGGTCGATGGGAAACACCCATTTTTCCTGAAGCCTCTCCGTGGGGATGACGCGCAGGAGGACCGCCTCGCGCCGCCTCGCGCCGTCTTGGGAGTCCACGAGCGAGACCCTGCTGCAAAACGCCAGCGACTGGATGCCGCTCATGGGGTTGGTGTACGACCGCGAGACGTTGACGGCACCATCCTGGTCGGACAGCTTATCGAGTCGTATGGGAAGGCCAATCGCCTTGTACGACACGGCGTAGTCGTCTTCCGTGCCCGTCCTGGGACGCGTCGAGAGTCCCTCGAGCGAGCCGTCATCCGTGAAGACGATGTGCACGGCGGTGTCCTGCGACACATGGGAAGCCCTGATGAACGCTACCGCCTCGTCGATGGTCATGGCCTTGTTGTTGATGTAGCACGTCCATACGTTGCAGATGTCCTGCTCGCTTTCGAGGTAGTTGGCCGTCACCTGCTCCATGGTGACGGTCGCCGTCTCGAATTGGTTCACCTCGGCAGCGAAGGACTCTTCGGCTGACCGCCGTGCGTACAGCAGAACGAAGCCCATGATTCCGAGCATGACGGCAACGTTCACCAGAATGATTAGATTTCGCTTGTTCGCTGTTCGCATCACGAGCCTTTTTCGCATCGGCCTACAGGCACCGATTATCTCACGCTTCGCCCGTCATTTCATCGGGAATGGCCAGCAATGGCTCCAAGCGTGCCAAAAGGGCCAATTCGACTGCCCCGTCATCGCCTCCGATGGCAGCTACTCGCCCTTCAGCCTGAAGCACAGCATGGTGATGTCATCGAACTGTGCCGCGTCGCCCGCGAACTGGTCGACCGCCTCATGCACGGCGTGGACGAGCTCCTCGGGACTCGCATCCGCATGCCGATTCAGCGCGTCAAGCAGACGCTCCTCGCTAAACATGCTCTCCGAGTCGTCAATCGCCTCCGGCACGCCGTCGGTGTAGACGAACACGCAGTCGCCAGGATGGAGCTCGAACTCTCGATTCTGGTACTTTGCCATGCTTACGGCACCGACAAAGAGGTTATGCCGGTATTCAAGGAGCTCGAACTCACCACCGGCACGCTGGAGGGCCGGGTTCTCGTGCCCTGCGTTGCAGGCCACGCCCTTGCCCGTGGAGATCTCCACCACCGCCAGCCACACCGTGACGAACATGCCGGAGTCGTTGCGCTCGCAGAGCTGGAGGTTCGCCCGCTGCAGCGCGGTCGCCGGGTCGCAGCCGCCCATCATCTCGTTCCGAATCAGGGTCCTGGAGGCCATCATGAACAGCGCGGCGGGGATGCCCTTGCCCGAGACGTCTGCGATCACCAGCGCAATATGGTCGCTGTCAACAGGGAAGAAGTCATAGAAGTCACCGCCGACCTCCTTGGCCGGCGTCATGGAGGCAAAGAGGTCGAACTCGGTGCGATCCGGAAACGCCGGGAAGGTCTGCGGCAGCGCGCTCGCCTGGATATCCCTGGCCATCTCCAGCTCCTTGGCGATGCGCTCCTGCTCCCTCCTGGCGTTCTCTTGCTCCATCTGCTCCCGCTCCATGCGGCGGATCGTCTCCATCTGCTCGCCGAGGGCAATGCGGGTCCGATTGATCTCCCCCTGCATCTGCTTGAACTCTGTAATGGAGCTGGGCTCAAAGGTCGTGGACTCCAAGTCGCCCTCGCCCATGCGCACGATCCCGTTGAGCAGCGACTGGAATTGGCGCGTGAACCTCTTGAGCCACAGACGGTAGACGACCAGTACGGTCAGCAGCACCAACCCACCCAGAACGGTCATCGAGCGAGTGACACCGGAAACCAGCTTCTCGTAACCTTCCATGGACACCTCGCGGACGAGTATCCACGAGGGGGATTCCATCGTCATGGAAAAGGAGCATATGGGAGAGCCGCTCTCGTCGTAGAACAGCTCTCCGCTGTTGCTTTCGCTGATGAGCTGGCCAGCGTCCGAGCACGCATCCCCGCCCGAGCGCCAGATCTCGGTCTGGTCCTCGGAAAAGAGGCGCCAGACGCTCTTTCCGTCCTGCAGCGGGGCAAACAGGTCGTCAAAGATGGACTCGTCCATCAGCATCATCACGTAGCATGCGCCATAGTTCACGTCCACGGACTTCCATGCGGCAATCATGACGCTCTGCGACATCTCGTCGTTCTCAAACCCGCAGATATCCGCCTCGGAGATCGGGCCGATCCAAATCGTCTGGCCGAGAGGCACGCTCAGGATCTGCTCCCTCATGTCCTTCGGAAGCGTATTGTCCTGCGGGTCGTCCACAAAGAGGTTCGCCCTTGGAAGCGTTCCGAAGAGGCTTCCGTCCTCACGCATGAACAACAGGCCAAAGATCCTGTCACGCGTTGCGATCTCCGACTTGAGGGCATCTCTGCACCTGATCCTTGCGTGAACGAGCTCCACGTCGGAGGAGTATTGGTGTCTCGCGTAGGAAGCCACCCGATTGTCCGACAAGATGCCCCTGACTTCGTTTATCGACGCGTTGATGAGCGGGACGATCGAATTGGAGACCGTGTCGAAGCTGGCCGTGTTCACTTCCTGCTCGCGCTGCAGGATCATTCTTATGTACGCGCGAGAGTACAGCGTGTTCAGCAACGCGGTTACGAACACCGCCATGAGGATGACCGGCAGCAGGACGCGAAACCTCAGTGATTTGAACTGCCGCTTCATTGCGGCCGTTCTTTCGTTCTGGCTCATAGGTTCCTCTCGTACTGTTCCGGTGTATAGGGCTCGATCCCATGCGCAACCTGCGCCTCCCGAACCAGTGGGACGACGACGGCCGCCGCAGCGTCCCACTTCTGCTGGTAAGCCTCAAACACCTCTGGCTCACCCAGTTCGATCAGCTCTTGAATCGTCTCGTCCCTGATCGCATCGTACTCCTCGTCCGTCTCGGCCAGAATCAAATCCACCTTAACGTCCTTTAGGACACTTTCCGAACTCTCGAGGATATGGAGCTGGTCCCGGTTTAGGCTGGTGATGCAGGATGAGAGCGCCTCGCCGCAGTCGTTGCGAAAGTCCAGTCCGCCTGCCTTATAGTGGGCGTCCAAGGGTAGCTCCACCTCATAGTGCTCGCATATGTCCTTGGCGATGTTGTTGGTCAGAGTCGCCTTCCCGTACTCGCGAGATGTCGTGACGAAGTCCAAGGGATATCCATCCGGATGCGTCGTGTTCTCGCGCAGGATCGGCCAGTTGTTGGGCAGGTCGTTGAAGCTTCCCCACTGCACGAAGTAGTTGTCCGAGGAGGCCGTCTTCTTCCTGAACTCATCCAGCTGTCCCTGGCCGTACTCTGTCATCCTCGGCACGCCGTCCGTTCCGTAGTCCCAGGTAACGCCCTTCTCGCCAAGGCAAACCTCGCGAAGGAAGTCCGGATCGCACATACAGTTGATGAGCTTGAGGGCTTCCTCCTTGTGCGGACTGTTCGCTGAGACGAACCACATGTAGGCAGAGCCGTTCCCCAATATCTGATAGACGTTGGTATAGAGATTGGTGGCAGATGTCGGGACCATGGCATATCCGGTGAGCGTGTCCGGGTCCGTCTTCACCGTCTCGTCATAGAGCGGTTCGTAGACGTTTGGGAGTCCCAGATACTGGCCACGGCGGCGCTTGGCCGTGTATTGCTCCTTGGCTTGGGTAAATATCTCCATGTCGAAGGAGCCGTCCGCTCGCCCAGCGCGGTAGAGCTTGTTGAACCAATCCATCGACGCCCACCACATGGAATGCTCCGGATCCGTGTAGCCGTCGTATATCTCATTCGTGAAGATGTTGTTCTGATACTTGTAGGCAGCCCAGTAGTCCAGATCGAGCTCGGAGCGGAAGGCCGTTTCGTAGCCATCAAGATCCCCTGCCCCGTAGAGGTACGTGGGATAGCCCTCCTCGGTGACCGGGTGGTTCTCGTGCATCCGCCTGAGGACGTCGAGGTAATCGTCCTCGTTCTGGATGGGAGGATAGCCAAGCTCCTTGTAATAGTCCCAGCGGACGACATAACCGCGGTAGGCGCTTCCGACAGTAAACCCGACGTTGTTGTAGCCAATCCTTGCCGGAATGAAATACAAGCCGCCCTCGTCACCTTGGAGTTGCTTGTACACGCTGTACGTCAATCCGGCATCCCCGTTGAGGAAGTTGGGAACGTATTCCTCCAAGTACGGCTCGACGTTCAGCGCCACGCCGTTTTCCAGAATGGCAGAGAGGTTGTTGTCGGTGGCAACGAGGTCCGGCAGGTTCCCGCTCGCCAACCCGGAAGCGTAGACGTCGGACGTCAGATGAACATACTTGATCTGTACGCCCAGCTTGTCCTCCAGAGACTTCCAGAGACCGAGTCGGTTCTCCCCGTCGACGCGCTTGGATGAGCGATTGGTGACATCGCCGATCGTCAGCACGGGACGCTCCTCGTCCGCAAGGGCGACAGAGCAGGTCAACGGCAAGAACAGCAGAACTGCCAGGACAAACGACAGAATCCTCCTCAACCGGACCACCTTGTTTCGCTCCTTAGTCCTCGATTACGTGGACGACGTCCCTGAACCCCGTCAGGTCCAAGATTCTTAGCACGGGCTTGCCGGCATGAATCAGCTTCACCTCGCCCCCGCGGCCCTCCATCTCCTGCTCAAGCCACAGCAGCAGGCGCAGGCAGCTGGAAGCGAGGTACTCCACCTGCGAGAAATCCATCACGATGTTGTCTATTCCGTCCAGATGGGGCTGCAGCTCCCGGTCCAGAAGTGGCGTCTTGGCGGTGTCCAAGCGGCCACGAGGTTGGACGACCAGCGTGTCCCCCTGCCTTTCGATGGAAGCCATTGCCATGGTGTCGTTCCTCCTCGTCTAGCGTGCGTTATAGCGCTTTCCTGGCGGTCAGCACGTTCTGGCCGTCCTGGTAGCGGTAGTCGAGCTCGTCCATGAGCTTTCGAGCAAGAAAAAGCCCCAACCCGCCGAGGGGACGCTCCCTCGCAGGTAGGGCTGTCGTGTTTGGTTGTTCCTGAGCCAGGGGATTGAAGGGCGCGCCGTGATCCATGAACGTGATGGCCGCAGCCGGCGGCTCCTCTTGCGCGTCCACGCGCACGGTGACCGTTCCGCCCTCTGAGCCGTATGCATACTGGACGATGTTGCCCAGAAGCTCGTCAATTGCCACGTCCACGTCAATGCGGACCTCGTCCGAGCAGCCGAGCGTATCCAGCTGCTCGTTTACGAAGTCCACCACCTGCTCGATCTGGTCAGGTGTGGCGCTGACGGTCATTTCCCGCATTCGGGCTCCTGCTCTGTCGTCGCCTTGTGCGTACGATTACCAGGCTGGTTATGCGGAGTAGCAGATGCTCCACATGTAGAGCGCGGCATAGACTGGGTCGGTGCCATGTATATACGCTTCCCAGTCATACGACTTGCAAAACATCTCGTTGCACACGTCTATGCAGATATCCTCGCCGAAGCTATCGTAGATGCCCTTGATGAAGTTGGCTCCCTCGATCCACGTCCAGTTGTACCACAGCGGGTTCTTCCAGTCGTCCGGAGCCCATTTCTTGACGCCGTAGATGCCGCCGCCGCTCACGCGGTCCAGGCTGTCGAGGTCGAGCTTCTCGACGCCGGTGTCGATTTCCTTCTCCTTGAGCACGGCGATGCCCTCCTCAGGGTCGCCTTCCTCAGGGCGTCTTCCATCTCTTTGGTAATTCGCAGCTTCTTCGCCATGATGCATATCCCTTTCTGCAGCTTAAGCGTAGAGGGTCTTGCCACGGAAATAGAACAGCGTTATGTCATACCAGTATTGTGCCGCGTTGCCGTTGGACTTCCTCGCGTACTCCCTCATGAAAGAGACGTCCAGATTATATATACTGGCCATCACGTCAACCGCAACATCCAGGCCAATCGAATCCGACATTATCATCGCCATATCAAAGAACGATCCTTCGTCTGTGTCAGCGAGGCTGGCTCCCCCGCTCACTCCGTCAAGGCCGTCGAGGTCGAGCTTCTCCACGTCGGTGTCGAGCCCCTTTTCTCTGAGTTCGTTGATCTTCTCCTCGGGAATCTTCGCCTTCCGCAGGGCGTCCTCCAGCTCCGAGGTCCATTCATACTTCTTCGTCATGGTGTTGTTCTACTCTGCGATACTTGAGACCGGGGTGTGCATTCACAAGGCTACGCTAAGGAATAGCAAATGCTCCACATGTACAGCGCGGCATAGACCGGGTCGGTGCTATGTATATAGTATTCCCAGTCATATGACTTGCAAAACATCTCGTTGCACACGTCTATGCAGATATCCTCGCCGAAGCTATCGTAGATAGCTTTGATGAAGTTGGCTCCCTCGATCCACGTCCAGTTGTTCCAGATCGGGTTCTTCCAGTCGTCCGGCGCCCATTTCTTGACGCCGTAGATGCCGCCGCCACCGCTCACGCCGTCCAGGCCGTCGAGGTCGAGCCTCTCGACGTCGGCGTCGACCTCCATCTCCTTGAGCTCGGCGATCTTCTCCTGCGGGATGTCCATCTTCCGCAGGGCGTCCTCCATCTCCTGCGTGATGTTCAGCTTACGTGCCATGGTTCCTTCTCCCTTCCTCGCACGCGATTTCATCTGCGTGCGACACTACTATGCCCTTGAGTTTTGGTCTTGTCCTTTAGTACGTTGGCTCGTTGCCAATGTCCCACCTACATACGTTTCTACACATATCCTTCATATAATAACCCCTATTTGCTGTATTCCCCCTGTTATGCAGACGCATCCGTCCGCTGCCGCTCCACCAGTTCCGCGAAATACCCTCCGCGATCGATTAGCTCCTCATAGGACCCATCTTCGACGATTCTTCCGCCATCGAGCACCAGTATTCGGTCGCAGTGCCGTATGGTGCTCAGGCGGTGAGCGATTACCAGACGAGTGCAACCCATGGTGTCCAGCGCCTCGGACACCTGACGTTGCGTGCGGTTGTCGAGGGCGCTCGTGGCCTCGTCAAAGATCAGCACCTTCGGCTTTGGGGCGATGGCGCGGGCGATCATGAGACGCTGGCGCTGCCCGCCAGAGATGCCACCCTGCCCCTCGGAGATGAGCGTGTGCATTCCCATGGGCATGGCGCGGATGTCGTCTGCGATGCCTGCCGTCTCCGCCGCCTCCCATGCCTCATCCACGGAGAGCTCCGGTGCGGTGATCACGATGTTGGAGTAGATGTTGCCCTGGAACAGTCCCGCGTCCTGCATGACGGTCCCGATCTTGCGACGCAGGGAGGGCAGGTCGAGGCCGCCGATGTCCCTGCTGTCGTAGTATATGGCGCCCTTCTCTGGCTTCTCGAAGCCCAGCAGCAACCGCACCAGCGTGGATTTGCCGCAGCCCGTCCTGCCCACGATGGCCACGTACTCGCCGGGTCGAACCCTAAGCGACAGGTCCCTGAGCACGTAGGGAGAGTCCTCGTCGTAGCGGAAGAAGACGTGGTCCAGCTCGATCCTGCCAGAGATCTGGGTGACGATCTCCTTTTTCGCCGCCGTCTCCGGCTCCGTCTTGAGGAATGGCTCCGCCATCTCAAGTATGGGCTTGACCTGCGCCACTTGGAGGGCCACGCCCATCAGGCCCATGAAGGAGCCCATCATCATTCCGTAGGCCGAGGTGAAGGCGTAGTACTCGGAAGGCGAGATCTGCGCCTCCACGGCAAGGTCGTACAGCACGATGTTGGAGAGCAGGCCTATGGCAGAAGATATCACGGAATTGACCTTGATGAAGGTCGGCGGGTTGTACTGCATGGCCGCCTCGTCGGCATACCTATCCAGCCACTTGGCAAAGACGCGCTTCTCGGCACCCGCCAGCTTGATCTTCTGCACACCGGAGATGATGCTGTAGCTCATGCCGGATTCCATCGCGTTGTTTTCCATCTGTCGCTTGCTGATGCGTATCCGCGTAAGGGAGGACAGGATGGAGAATCCGACCGTCACCACGATGATGACGAGCGAGGGAATGACAAGCGTTGGGGCAAAGCTGAAGATCTGCGTGACATACAGCAGGGAGGAAAGCGAGGTGAGTCCCGTGTTGAGCACCATGCCCAGCAGAATCGTGCAGAGCGAATTGACTGACGTGGCACGACTCTTCAGCTCGCCGGCGCTGTACTGCCGGAAGAATCCGGCGGGAAGGCTCAGCAGGCGCATCATCATGGACGATTCCACGCCCAGAGAGGTCTTGGTATCCAACCGGGCCTGGATCAGCTGTCGCACGCTTCCGATGAGCTGGGAGGACAGCGAGATGCAGACCACAGAGATCGCGATGCCGACGAGGGCATCCTTGCGTCCGCTGGAAAGCACCGGGCCGGTCAGCACCTTGGTTATGCGCGGCAGGAACATGCCCGTAAGCGTGACCGCCAGTGTCGCCACAGCCAAAAGAATCAAATCGCTGTACGAGATGCAGCGCCACATGTAGAGCAAAAGATCCGGAATGCCCAACTTCTTTCGGGGAAGCGGATAGTAGAAGCAGACCGCCTCCGTGTCAAAGAGCTCGGCGGTCCCTTTGCCAACCTTTGTCGGCTTGCCCGTGTCGGGATCCGTGTAGACGTATCCGGAGAGGCGACCGGGAAGCAGCGCCACGGGTATGCCGCCCTCCTTCGTGAAGGCGAGAATCGGGCCGTATGCGTCCTTGTACCAGCCCTGCGTCAGCTCGACATCACGGTACATCAGGCCATGGGGACGCAGGCTGTAGTCCAGCTGCTCTGCAGAATCCACTATGCTATCCGGCACCACGGTCGGCCTGCAGTGGTAGTACTTGAGGATCTCGTCGATGGCACTCTGCGCGATGACGCGCTGGTCGTGGATCCTGTCCGCGATTCTCTTTCCCAGAACCACGCCCGAGATCTTGGCAAAGGAGTCCTCGAGGAGCTGCTGGTCCGCACGGCGGCGTTCCTCCACTTGATCGCTAAACCATTGCATCACGCCGCCTCCTCTCACTCATTTGCCACCAGGTCGGCATAGGCGCCGTGCCTGGCCATCAGTTCCTCGTGCGTTCCCCGCTCCACGACCTTCCCGTGGTCGAGGACGATGATCTCGTCACAGTCGCGCACGGTGGAGAGGCGGTGCGCGATCACGATGCACGTGAGCCCGCGCGCGCGGATTGCACTGACGACCTCGTGTTCCGTCTTTGCGTCCAAGGCGCTGGTCGCCTCGTCCATGATCAGGATGATGGGGTCCTGCGTCAGCACGCGGGCGATCTCCATCCGCTGGCGCTGGCCGCCGGAAAGGTTGCGACCGCCGCTCAGCAGCTTGTGCTGATACCCGCCAGACAGCTGCATGATGTCCTCGTGGAGCTGCGCGTCGTTTGCCGCCATGACCATCTCGAAGTCCTTGATGGTGTCGTCCCACATCTTGATGTTGTTCGCGATCGTGTCCTCAAAGAGGATGATGTCCTGGTCCACCACGGCCATCGATGCCGTCATCACGTCCCGGGGCCAGCTGCTGCGGGGCTTGCCGTCAAACAGGATCTCCCCGCTCCAGGGCTGGTAGAGGCCGGACACCAGCTTTGAGATCGTGGACTTGCCGCAGCCGGACGCACCCACCAGCGCAACCTGCTGGCCGGTCTCGAGGGATAGGGAGAAGTCGTCGATCAACGGGGGCTCCAGGTGGGAGTAGCCAAAGGTAACGTGCTTGAGCTCCACGTTGCCCCACAGCTTGTCGATCTCCTCGTCCTCTGTCTCGCGCTCGATGACGTTCTCGTCGTCGGGGTATTCCATCACGTCCTCGATGCGCTCCATCTGGGTGCGCATCTCCTGGATGGTCTGCCCGGCACCGACCAGCGTCATGGCAGGCGACATGAAGGAGCTCAAAAAGCCCTGGAACATCAGCACGGCACCGAGGGTGAACCTGCCTTCCATCGTGAGCCAGACACCGAGGATAAGCACGGCATAGTTGGCGATTCCGCTCAGAAAGGCCGGGATCATGCCGAGCAGGGAGTCATTTCTGAGGCTCCGTCCCTTCTGCTTGTTCACGGATGCCTGGTAGCCGGCCCACTTCTGGAAGAAGCCGTTCTCGGCGCCGCTGGACTTGATGGTCTCGATCATCGCGATGCCGCTGACCGTCGTGGATTCCAGGTTCCCCGCATCGCGCGTCTGCACGCGGGCGATGTTCATGCGCTTGTTGGATATCACGCGGGACATGGCTATGTTCAGGACCAGGGTGACGAGGCCGACCGCAGTCAGCAGCAGACTCTGGCGCAGCATCAGCACCAGGTAGAACACCATCATCGCGGTGTTGAGCACGAGTGGCGCAAAGGTGTTCACCAATGTCCCGGCCACGGAGGCGTTCAACGCGGCACGTGACTGGATGTCGCCCACAAGGCGTTGGGAGAAGAACTCCATGGGCAGGCGCAGCACCTTCCACATGTAGCTGGTCCTGCCGATGACGGACATCTTTCCGTTCACGCGCAGGGAATAGATGGCCTGCGCCCAGGCGACCGCCACCTGCGCGGCGGCGAGCAAAAGGAGCAGGATGACGAAGGAATGCAACCAGAGCCGGTTTCCATCCGGCAATATGCGGTCGAGAAAGATGCGCGACGTGACGGAGTTGACGATGCCAAAGAGATAGCTGATGGCCGTGGTGATCATGACGAAGGCGACTGCCGCACCCGCTCCCACAAGGCGCTTCCGGGCAAAGTCAATCGTGCTGCGCCGCTTTCCTCCGGGCTCAAAGCTTGCGGAGGGCGTCGGCACGATGACGATTCCGGTGAATGACTCGTCGAACTCCTCGTCAGTGACCTTGACCTCGCCCCGCGCCGGATCGTTGAGGTAGGCGTGCTTCCCACGAAAGCCGTCGAGCACCACGAAGTGATCCAGGTTCCAATGGATGATGCAGGGGAACTGCGCCCGCTCTCTGATGCCCTTGGGAGACATGCGGAAGGCTTCCACGTCAAACCCGTAGTGCTCAGCGGCGAGATAGATGTTCTTTGCCTTGGAGCCGTCGCGGGACACGCCGCAGTCCACGCGCACCTGCTCAAGCGGAACCCATTTGCCGTAGTAGGCCATGACCATGGCAAGCGCCGCGGCGCCGCATTCCAGCGCCTCCATCTGCATGACCACGGGCACCTTTGCGACCCCTTTGGTCAGCGTTGGCCTGACCTTTGCCTTTCCCATGCGCCTCATCTGCTTTCCAACAGGAAGCTGATGGGATGCGTCTGTTCGGTGACCACGGTACCGTCGTAGACGCCATCCGGCAGATCGACCTTCGCGGTGCCGAAGGTCCGCCCGTACTCATCCGTGTCGACGCCTCCGATGAGGTACTCGTCGGAGAATACACGAAGCGGCATTCCCTCCGCAAGCGTTGCCGATTCGGCAGGAATCACCAGCGCGCTCTTCTCCTCTACGCTTACTTTGACCGGAACCACCGTCTCGAGCGTGCCGATGGAGAACCACACAAAGACGCCCGCCAAGAAGAGGATGATGCTCGCAAGAAGCACCCAGACCCCCGGGTTGGTCACACGCAGGTAATCCGTCAGCTGATCAGGGGAGGAGATTCGACGGGGCATGTTGACCCGGGATGCCTGACTCCCTCTTTTTTCCTTAGCGTCCTGCTCCAACACTGGCTCCTTCGCGAGTGGCTGCAATCCTTGAAAATCAAAACGTGTACCTGTTCGGCTTCGGGGAACCCCTTGTCCTCACATTTCCGAGGTAGCATCGAGCGAGCTTCTGCTATGGCATGCCTGCAAAGGTCATGTCCTGTCAAGAGCGGTTCGACACTGGTATCTTACGCTGCGCCATTCCCGCATACAAGCAAGCCAGATGGACCTCGAGGCCTGTGGTTGATATGGCCGGCACGAACAGCGCGTTCACTTCACTCCGGATGGAATGCGGAAAGGAACGCATCCGTATCCGTATGCCACGCGCTGCCCGGATTTCCCATCGTCCGTGGCAGGGCGAGCCTCACCTTCTTCCAGAGCCCTTCGCGCCCTTCCGCCCAGCATTCCCATAGCTCATGTCGAGGTAGGAGCGAATCTCGTCATCTGGCACCGAGCCATCGAGAAGGACGGTGACCCACCGGTTGCGGTTCATGCGCCATGCGGGTCTGAAGCCCTCGCGCGTGCGGAGCGACGACACGAGCCTCGGATCGAGGAACACGTTGAGTATGTCAATGCGACCGGTCTGCCCGGCGTCAACAGAGCGACGTCCCACGTTCTTCGTCGCAGCAAACCGCTGGTTGTTATCAATCCGTCTGAAGATGGTGACGGTTGGGTCCCCCTCAAACGAGTGGTCAGTAAGAGCCTCGCAATGACTGAGAATATAGTCCTCGACTTCGGCCAGCGTCACGTTGCGCTCCCTCCCCCATCTATCCGGATACCCGAAAGGCCGTTGAGCAGCATGATATATCGAAGAGCTGTTGGCTCTGGCCAAGAAGGAGGGTCACGAGCCAGCAAGCACCATCAGCGCTGGAGGCACAGGCAGCGCGCCTCCAGCGCATCGGGCATCCAGCCGTCGGAGTTCCCTACCACGGCATCAAGCTGACGGCGTTACGAGGACACGGCTGCCCGTCACCTCACGTTAGGCGTCGTAATAGAAGTCGCAGTAATCGGCTTCGCACGGGTTGGTGAACCAGTTGCCTCCCGACACGGCCTGCAGCTCCTCTTCAGACAGTTCGTAGCCCTCTTCCCTTGCGAGGTCGAGCAGCTCTTCGGGAGTCTTGCAGCCCTTTGCCTTCTCGCGCAGCTCAGGGGTGACATTCTGAAGGTCCATGGAATCCCTCTTCTCGAAATGGCTCGTAACGAGACGCCCTCATCCTAGCAAAGCCCAAGCTTGTCGTGCATGTCCATCCGGCAAGGAGCGGAGGCGCGCCATGACGGACGGTATGCCATACTCGTACTCATGGCCACGAGAGGGGGACTCGATGATTGACGGCGTGGAACTGGACTACCGGACGCGCGAGCAAAGTGACCCGCGTGGTAAGGGCAAGGTCTTCTTCGCCTGCCACGCAGACGACTTTTCCCAGGCCTTCGCCCTCATAGTTGATGATGTGCTTGAGCACGTCAACTGCGCGGTGTGGTATGAGACCCGTCTGGCAGACGGCGATGACGAGCCGTTGCCCGAAGAAGCCGAGAAGGCCTTCTCTGACATCCTCGATGACATGCAGCTGGTCGTGGTTGCCGTCACCTCGCGCTTCCTGCGAGAGCCCTGCCGTGCCCGTGAGGTCGTGCTGGCACACGCCCTCGAGGCATGCATTCCCGTCCTACCCATCATGCTCGAGCGGGATCTTGAGTACGAGTTCAATGATCGCTGCGCCCCCATCCAAGTGGTCAACCGCCATGTCGACGACCCGACGGCAACCCCCTACGACGAAGTGCTCGACACCTTTCTTACTTCGGTCATCGTGGGAGACGAACTGGCAAAGCGCGTGCGGGATGCCTTTGATGCGTACGTCTTCCTCAGCTATCGCAAGAAGGATCGTCGGCATGCCCAACGTCTGATGCGGCTCATCCACGAGAACGAGGACTTTCGTGACATAGCCATTTGGTATGACGAGTACCTCGTGCCTGGCGAGGGGTTTGACGCGGCCATTCGCGCGGCCTTCGACAAGAGCTCGATCTTTGCTCTCGCCGTGACACCAAACCTGCTCCAACAGGGAAACTACGTCATGGAGATCGAGTATCCCCTCGCGCACGGTCGACGCGACGCGGAGCCGAAGCGCTTTGACATCGTGCCCGTGGAGATGCATGACCCCGAGCAAAACGACCCACGCACCGACCTCGACCAGCTGAAGAGGGACTACAAGGAGATTCCGCCCGTGCGGGACGAGCAGGTGCGCGCAGAGGTCAATGCGACCTTTGTCGAGTCGCTCCGCAAGGTGGCGCACAAGGCAGGCGACGGCTCGCCGCAACATCGCTTCTTCATCGGGCTTGCCTATCTCAACGGCATTGACGTGGAGCCCAATCGCGAGCGAGCGCTTGGGCTGCTCGAGGGTGCGGCCAAACCAAAGAATCCCAAGGAGCAGCCATGCATCGAGGCAACCGAGAAGCTCGTTGACATGTACCTGACGGGCGATGGCGTGAGGGCGGACCTTGGCATGGCCATCCAATGGCAGCGCACGGCGGTCGGCCAGTGGCGTGACGAGTATGACCGCGGGCACGACCCCGACGAGCATCGTGGAATCGGCACCTCCTGCTTCAAGGCGCTCATGCGCCTCTCGGACCTGTACCGCGAGAACGAGCAGACGGACGAGGCCATCGCCGTGGCAGAGGACGCGCTCGCCTTTGCGGACGAGCTGGTCGAGGAGGTCGGCATTCGCGAGATGGACCGCGACATGGCCGTCATACTGGGACGGCTTGGCGGACTGTACCGAGAGAGGCGGCAGCTGGGTGACGCGGAGCGTTGCTGTCGACGCGCGACGCGAATCTACGAGCGACTTGCCTCGGACATCGGCACCGTCCGCGCGCGCCGCGACCTCTCAATCTCCTACGAACGACTGGGCGACCTGAGGCGACGCCAGCGCGACTATGCCAGCGCGGAGGAGCTGTACGGAAAGGCGCTTGACATCCGCAGGGGACTTGTCGGTGACATCGCGCGGCCCCAGGAGCGGCGCGATGTTTCAAGCATGCTCACCAAGCTGGGCAACATTCGCAACGACCAAGACGACCTGGGCGGGGCAAGCAGCTTCTATGAGCAGGCTGCCGAGCTCGATCGCGTGCTTGCCGGAGAGTTGCGCACGACGGCCGCCCGTGACGATTGGTACGTGAGCCTGGTCAAGCTTGGCGACATACGCAAGCGCCAGCGCTCCTTTGCCGAGGCAGCGCAGCTCTACGGCCAGGCCCTGGAGGGCTTCGAGCAGCTTGCGACCAATCTTGCCACGCCGCGTTACGTCAAGGCGCACGCACGGACCCTGGGCAAGCTCGCGAGCGCGCTGAAGTATGTTGCACGAGCGGACGCTGCCGCACGGACCGAGGCTGACCAGCGCTTCCGCGAGACCATCGCTTGCTGGGAGGCCATTCGGTCAACCGACGCATCGGACGACGCCATCCACGAGCTGGCCGCCGCGCACTACAACTACGCGCTCTTCTCCAAGAGCCGCGACGAGGCATGTGCAGCCGTCAGACTGTGGTCGGAACTTGCCACGCGCGACCCACGGTATCGCCGCTACGTTGACGGGGCCCGTAATCAGTTTGGCCTGTAGCGTCGCAAGCACCACAAGCCACGTGAGCAGCGAAGCGCGTAGTATCTGTATAAGGCAGCGAGTGGGCATGAGGAAGGAACGCGTCATGGGACTCTTCAGACCTGCATGGCAGTCGAACAACCCGAAGCACATACCCAAGGCACTCGCGGCCATCGAACGCGAGAAGAGCGAGGACACGCTCTACGAGATTGCCTGCAAGGCAGGCTATGACGATGTGAGGGCCGCGGAGAGCATTGCGTGTGCGAGCGCTGCGGAGCGCACCTGGGGCACGACATCGTGGATGGTACGTGCGCACACTGTCACGGCACGGTGGAGACGGAAGTCGAGCAAGGGTATTGGGTGCACATCGAATCGAACTTCGCGATTCGCGACGCATACGGCCATGAGGTTACGAACCCGTGCCATCGGGATATCAAGACCAACACCTACCTGCGCTTTTCCGACGGCACGAGGGAGCTGCTCGACACGACGACCGTGCGGGAGCGCAACTATGAGACCCTATAGCGGGATTCGCGGACAGAGCCCTTCGGTCCCTTGTCACAGCTGATCGAGAGCAGCGCGCTCCTCGGCGAGCTCTGCCTCCAACGGCCCTAGGTCGATAACCTTCTCGGGGTGGTTCCGCCGCGTGAAGGAGTCCAGCCTGGCATTCGAGAGGCGCGCCTCCTCAAGCGCCTTCTCGGCAAGCAGTACGCCGATGCGAGCATCAAGGAGGTGTAGCTCGGCCCACTTCGCGTCGAGCTCCTCCTGCCGCTGGGCGATATCCGCCTCTAGCTCGGCAATGCGCTCCCTGAGCTCGCGCTTCCTTCCCATCTGGAAGAAGCCAAGGCTGCCAAGTGTCGCCCGCGCCTCCTCAAGCTCCTTGTGCAGGGCCTCGATCGCCTTCTCGTACTCGGAGGGGATGCGCCCGTCCCTGATGTTGCTGCGCTGTCTCCGGGGCATTTCGGGAGCAATGTCACTCCTGAGGAAGAAGGCCTGCTTCCTGAGTTCCGACAGCTCCCGATTGAGCGTGGCAATCTGGTCCCGATGCTGTTTGCACAGGCGTTCGCGCTCCTCGATTTCCCTGTGTCGACGCTCCTGCGCCTCCTTCACCTCGCGCGCACGGAGTCGCTCGGCACGCTCCCACTCGCCCCGCTGCTTGCGGGCACGGACGCCCTCGCCTCGTGGACCGCGCGACCAGGCGCTGCACGCCTCGTCCCACCACGCTTGCTCCTGCTCCTTCCATGCTGCGTCAGCAGGAAGACGGTACTTCCAGTCCAGCAGGTACTCCTGGAAGTTCTGATACCTCGGCTCGTCCATCTTCTGGCCTTCGTCCTCCTGGTCATAGGTGAGGAAGGCGTTGCCGTCGCCACGCAGCCCAAGCTGGTGGGGGCGAGCCCCTGGTCCTGGATCATGGATTTGGTACACCGAGAAGGCTCCGGGTTCCTCCATATCCCAAAGATCTATCTCCGGCGTCCAACCTATACCAGCGTTGCGGTTGATGAGCAACAAGCTTCCGTCAGCGCTCATCCCCAAGAGGGTCAACGCCGCAATCTCCTGCGACTCCCCATAACGCACGCGCCTGTCGGGTTGGAAGGCCTCGCTATGGAGCACCGTGTAGGTGCGCAGGTCGACGAGGGTGAGCATGTGCAGGTCGGTCACGCGTGACATCGTGCCGTCCTGACGCTGCTCGCGGAAGGGGTTCAGCAACCTGCTGCGTACGAGGGCAACCGTCGCGTCACGCTCCCGATTGAGGAAGATGCGATAGGGCTCGAGAGCCCATCGCGTGTCCGTATCGGAGGGGTCAAACTCGGGCAGGGGGCCAGACTGGCCAGAGGTCTCGGCCCCAATACACACCGACCACAGCTTCCTGCCTCCAACCCACGCGGTAAACCTTCCCTCGGCACAGGTGTACACTGCGAGGGTCCCCCGGTCATAGGCGGCTCCCGCCACTGGGTTGTAGCCTGCCTTTGGAAGGCTGATGATGTCACCGTTCTTCGGATGGTGATAGTACTTGCCCAGCTGGCTGACGTCCTGCTCGCTTTCGAATGGCAAGCGCTGCGCCTCTGCCCACGCCAGCTCGCCATACCGAGCTTCGCCCGCGCCAAAGCAACGATAGGAGTATGGCATGGAGCCACGATTCATGAGGATGAGCGTTTTCTCCTCACGAAGGTAGGGGTCCCAGTTCATCTCGCGACAGCGGTCATGGATGTTCGTGCGCACACCGCGCAGCTCGGAACGCACGCAGAAGCGGCCGACCTTCTCGCTGAGCTCTGTCCACTCCTCCCCCGGCTCCTCGGGGAAGAGCTCGTACGCCTCGTCAAGGGCAGCAAGGGCCGTCTCGAGGTCATGGGCTTCGAGCGCCTCCCGAGCGGTCTCGAGCGCGCGCTGTTGTGCTCGCTCGGCATCGAAGGCGCCGCGGTACGACATCACGTGCGCCACCGCATACTCGGGCAGCACGCCAAAGAGCTTGGTGTCCACGATGATGAACCTTGGCCCAGCGGGATCAAAGCCCGCGTCATCGTACAGGAGCAGGAATCGGCCCGTGTGGTCAGCGCAGACGACATGGTCGCGCGAGCGCAGTCCTTGAGCCGGATAGGTGGCGTGGAGCCCTGTCTTTTCGGCCAGATGATCCTCCTTGATGGGACCAATGGAAAAGAGGGGACGCTTCATGGCAGACGCAGCTTCCGAATTCGGATCCCACATCGTCTCTATATCAAGCATCGGTCCGACAACACTGGGGCGGCGCACCTCGCGCAGCCCGTCGCCAAGCTCCATCATGGGCCAGTCGTCACGGTATGGGATCTCAAAGGGCAGGTCGTCGATATCGCCCGAATCGATCAGTTCAAGGGTGTCCGGGTCATAGCTCACATAGTCAGAGCTGGTATCAATGAGGGTGATCGCACCATTCATCCAGAGCACACGGAAGAGGTGGATGAAGGTTGGGGCATCCTCGTCACGCGGGCCGTCCCATGAGAGCTCTGTAAGCTTGCGAACATGCGGATGTGCCTGGTCGGCAAGATCAAAGACGGCAAGCTGCGTCCACGACGTATCTCCCCCGTCCTCTGGACGAGCAACCCAAGCGACGGCGACGCGACCGTCCTCCCCGCCCTCGTAATCGAAGCTGAGTGCCCCTGTGAACGCGGGCTTGATGGCAAGATGGTCGGGATCGCGCGTGAGCTCCAGCCACGAGTGTCGAATCTGGGCTGCCTGACGCTCAAGCATGGGTCGCTCCGACGAGTCCTGGGGACAACGCTCAAGCGCTATCTGCATCTCGCGGTTAGCGCCCCAGTGGTCATAGCGGGCAAGGAAGAGCCGCGCCGAGAGGAGCTTCTTCTCGTAGGTCGGACGAAGCTCGCTCGAGCTGAATGCGCGACTTGACAGCTCGCCAAGGGCGTCCACGACCTTGTCGTCGTATGAGTCGCGCCTCTCCTCGCCCAAGGCGCGCAGCTCGGCAAGGCCGCTGTTGACAATCGAGCGCGTGTCGTCCGGGTCACGTTTGAGCGCCTCTGCCCACAGGAATTGGGCAGCCTCGCGACGGCCGAGGTCGAGCATGCTGAGGGCTCGGTTGTTGAGAGCGTCAATGGTGTCGGACACCGTATCGGAAACCGGACGCGGATACGGGAAGCCAACTGTCGCACGATAGATGCGCTCGAGCTCGGGAAGCACGGAGGCAAAGCCGTCCACGTGCTCGGTGGTGCAGCGGGTAAGCAGCGTCCGCAAGTCGGCCGGAACAGGCACCTTGGTGTCAGCGAGGAGATTGGCGAGCCTGTCAGCTGCCTCGGCGCCCGTCTTCCACGCACACCTACCCACATACGTCTCCAGCACGGTAAGCGCCCAGGCAAAGACGTCCATCCACGCCTCGGCTGTGGCACCGTTCGTCTGCTCGGGTGGCGCGTAGGCGAGCGTGCGGCCGCTCGTGAGCAACGCTTCCTCCCCCGCCACCGCAGAGGCCGCCTTCGCGAGACCGAAATCGGAAACCTTGGCATCGAAGGCACTGCTCAGGAGAACGTTCCCCGGTTTCACGTCCTGGTGGAGCAGACCTTGGGCATGAGAGTAGGCCAGACCGCGCGCCGTCTGGATGGCAATGTCGAGCAGGCGTTCCGCCTTCTCGTCATCCGCACCCTCGTAGAGCGCGCCTTTCGCGATGGCGTCTTCGAGGCTACCGCCATCCATCCACTCCGCAAACACCGTGGGCACGCCACCGATCTCGCGCACGTAATAGCATGAGACGATGTGCGCATGCAGGCCAAGGTCGATCCAGTGCTCGCACTCCTCGATGAAGCCCCTCTTGGTCTCGTCGCTCGCCTCGGCAAAGAGCTGCGGATGCGGGCGTTTCATGGCCAGCTCGGTATCCCAGTCCATGTGGCGCACGCGCCAGACGCTGCCCATGCCGCCAGGGATGGCCTCCGAGAGAACCTCATAGGTGCCAAGGAGCTTCTCCCCACAGGCAATGCGCTCGGTGGTGATGGGTAGCACGCGGTCGCCTCGCTGGAGGATGTCGTCCAGCGCCGCATCGGTCAGGCTCATGCCCTCGTAGCCAGAGAGCTTCGAGAGCGAGAAGTTCAGGCTGTTGCCAAAATCCAGGTCGTCCCAAGTGCCCACACGCATCTCCCCCTGTCTTTCCTACTGCCGCTCGATACGGTTGAGCTGATCAAGCTCCCCGATTGCCACCGACCGCTCCGTCTCCAGCCCCGCAATCTCCTGCGCCAGCTGTCGCTTCCTGCCAAACCTGAACACCGAGAGGCCGGCAAGCTCCTCCCTGCGCTCGGCAAGCGCTTGCCCAAGCTTGCTCAGGTGCTCGACGAGCCGAAGCCGCTCGGCGCTCGGTGCCTTGTCCCGCCGCGCTTCCTCATGCCGATCTTGGGGCCTCGAGATCGGTTCGCCCTGTTCCGGATACTCCCACTGCACCTCGCAGTACACGGCAATCGTGTTGGAATTCCCTTGGAAGAGATAGAGGATGTGCCGTGCGTCCCGGCTGATTGCGATGTCCTGTGGCATGAGGTCCCACGACGGGTCCCAATAGGTCTTCTCGCGTGCGATGCGCTCTCCCGTCCTCGTGTCGATGAAGTCGATGCCGC
Source organism: uncultured Coriobacteriaceae bacterium (assembly GCA_902778135.1). GTDB lineage: Bacteria > Actinomycetota > Coriobacteriia > Coriobacteriales > Atopobiaceae > UBA1367. The sequence goes on along the minus strand of CACYWP010000001.1, from coordinate 21,594 downwards.
ATGCGTCCAACTCGTAGTAATCCTCCGTGACGAGCGCTATCACGCCGTTGGGCGCCATGACGTTTGACTCGTCCTCGTATCGCTCCCCGCGCGCGTCAAGGAAGTCGCCACGAGCCAAGCCCAGCTCACGCGCGTCTGCCACCTTGCCCGTCGCCAGCTCAACCACCGTCATACCGCTGCGCGTGAGCGGCTGGTACTCCTGCTCCCCCACGTAGGCGGCGTACTTGCCGTCAGCCGTGAAGCCAAGGGGTATCGCATGGCCGTCGGACGCAAATGGCTCCACCTCGCAAACCAGATGGTTGTCGACGAGATTCCAGACCTTGCCGTTGGTAAAGCAGGCAAAGCGCCCATCGGGCGTCATCTGCACGCCCTTGCGTCGATCGGCAATCACGCGACGCAGGTTGTAGACGAGGTCAAGGTCCGCGACCCCCGTCGGTATGGCCTCGACGGCAAGCCGTTCGTATCCGCGAACCACCGCTGGGTCGGCCTCGAAGCCGGACGTGTGCTCCGCCCGCCCGAGGGCCTCGGCGGCAGCGCGCCAGCGGCCCGCATCCATGTGCTCCTCGAAGGACGCCATGGCTCTCCTGAAGGCGTCCTCTTCCTCCCAGCGTTGCCTGACCGACTGTGCCCGGCAGATCAGGCGCGGTAGCTCCCAGTTTGGCTTGACCGTTTTCCACATGCGAAGGCCCCAGCTGGCCGGCACGCCGTTTTCCGAAAGGCAGGCGTAGACATGCCTGCCATCCTCTGAGAAGGCGACGCGACGTGCGCCTTGGGCGCAACCGAAGGAGTACGTGCGAACGCAGCGTCCGGTCTCCCCCTCCACCAGGCACATCGAGCCCCCGAAGCCCAGGAGAAGCAGCGTCCCCTCCGCCGAGGCCCAAACTGCCGTGCAGGTCGGCGTGCGGTCCGTCCAGCCCGCAGCCAGCGAGCGGTCGACGAGCTCTTCTGGCGCGGGCGTGGGCACACGCCACTGCTTGCCCCCCTCGTTGACCGTGGCGATGTACTCGTCTTCGTCAAGGTTCCAGACGAGGCACTCGAGCGGCGCCTGCCTGAAGTCCTGACCGGGCAGCGCGATGGCATACTCCATCCACGTCTTTCTGTTCACGCCCTTTCCGCAGGCCAGGATGGCCGTCGACTCGTCAAAGAGCGAGAAGTCGTGCACGGCGTGGTCTTTTGCCAGCATCGTGCAGCCTTCGTTGTCCTCTAGCTCGGCACGCAGCCGAAAGGCGTGTTGTGAGGTGGATGCGGCATCGCGGCGTTCGCGGATGAGGTCAGCCAGCTCCCCGCTTGGCCCAAACTGCAGGAGGCGGTCGCGAAGATAGAGGTCATCCACGGCACCGTCCTGCCACAGCAGCGCGCCGTGATTGAAGGCGACCTCCAGACACTGGGCGTTCTTCTCCTCGGCGATGTCCAGCAGACGCAGGGCCTCGTCACGACGGCCGAGGTCGAGGAAGGACATCGCGCGGTTGTTGAGGCTCTCGGCCGTGTCCTGCGCGGCCTTGGGCTGCTCGCGCGGGTAGCGATGGCCGGTTGCCTCGGCATACAGCTTGACGAGCGTCGACTCGACATCGGCAAATCCGAGGTCACGGCGGTGCAGGCAATCATCGAGAAGCGCGAGCAGGCCTTCGGGGCAAGGCAGGTCGACATCGGAGGCAAGCCGCCCGAACAGGCCCGTCACCTCTGAACCACGCTCCCACGGACGACTGCCCAAGAGTGCCTCCAGCATGGTCACCGCCCATGCGTAGACGTCCATCCATGGTGTTGGGATCTCGCCTTCCGCCTGCTCAAGCGGGCAATAGGCCAACGTATAGCCATTCGGTGCGGGAACGCCGGACTGAGCGTTCGCGTCATGCGCCCCCTCCAGCACATGGACCGCCGCCGTCGCCAGCCCAAAGTCGGACACCTTGGCGTCCCAGCCAGACGAAAGCAGGATGTTGCCTGGCTTCACATCCTGGTGCAGGAGGCCGCATGCGTGCGAGTACGCCAGGCCACGTGCCGTCTGGATGGCCACATCCAAGATGCGCTCAACCTGCTGGTCGGGCGTGCCTTCATAGAGCGCGCCAGACTTGATCGCATCCTTCAGGCTACCGCTTTCCATCCACTCCGAAAAGACGGTCGGCACGCCACCAATCTCGCGCACGTAATAGCACGAGACGATGTTGGGATGAAGGCCCAGGTTGATCCAATGCTCACATTCGGCAACAAAGGCCACCTTGCGTGCAGGGCCAGCTTCCGCAAAGAAGCGCGGATGGGGTCGCTTCATCGCAAGGTCCATGTCCCATTCCCGATGGTGCACGCGCCAGACACTACCCATGCCACCAGAAATCGCTTCGGAGACGACCTCGTACGTGTTGAGCAGGATGTTGTCCTTGGTGATGCGTTCCGTGGTGATGGCGCCACGCACGCGATTCGCCGCCTCTTCAAGCGAGACATCCGTAATGCTCAGCGCCTCGTCAACGTCTCGCTTTGAGAGCGAGAAGTCGATGCTGCCAGTAAGGTCAAAGCTGTCGGTCGAGCCCATGCGCGTCCCCTTCTCTCAGCACCTTCATCGTAGCTGTTGGGATGCCACGAGTCGGCATTGATGGCCGTGATGCACTGTGAGCGGACGCATGGGGCTGAGTCACCGACAAGTGAGCCAGAGAGCCACGGGGCCTGTCTCCCATGGCAGACACAGAGCCTAACCTTACCAAGGGGGATACGCCATGACGGATAGCTGAAAAGAGCCATGCGCGAGGACTTCATGAGCCACACGCCAGAGGGGCGTCAGGCGCTGCCCGACGCTCCTCTGGCGTGTGGCTCAGGCGCCGCCAGCGAGGAGAGGTGGAAGAACACGCTTCTCGACTACGAAGAGATGCCCGACTTCCCGGCACCAATCACCGTCGAGACGGAGCCGTCTAGTGAAGGAACTGATGTAAGGGTCCCTCGTAACCGCAGCTGTGGCAGTTGCCAGTTTTGCTGTTTTTATACACGCCAACGTCATGACTCCCGCACTCAGGGCAATAATACTCGTCAATCCAGAAGTTGCCGCCAGCGATGGCCTCGAGCTCCTCGTCCGTCAGCTCGTAGCCCTCCGCCTTGGCCATCTCGAGGATCTTCTCGGGACTCGCATTGGCAATCCTGCTCTTCTGCTCTTCTGTCAGATCTTGGTACTTCATCTTACCCCCTTGTTGATTGACCCGTGGTCGCATAGCGACCTAACTATAGCGTATAGTGCATACCACTTATAACGAGCGTATTGATCCGCAGTCTGTGGTCTACACCCGCATCAGTTCGTCAACTATACGTATGCGGGGATACGGCGTCTCAAAATGTACGACCTTCCCGCCATGAGGCAAGCGAGGGAGGTCGCCAGTCGCCAGCTTCCAGGCGCCAGCATCAGGCAAGGCCTTTACTGGCACCACCTCCCTCACTGGCAAAAGGATCGTCGGAGCTGATCGGCGAGCAGCAGGTGCAGATGGCGCTCCCCTACGCCAGCCCAAAATGACGCATTGCCTGCGCGATACCGTCCTCCAGCACGCTCGCCGTCACGTAAGTCGCAAGCTCCTTCATCTCGGGGTGGCGCGCGTCGCCCATTACGATGGCTTCGTCACAGCGCTGCAGCATCTCCGCGTCGTTCATGCTGTCACCAAAGCCAAAGGTGCGCACCTCGCCCAGGTCGAGGTAGTCCAGCAGCTCGTCGATGGCTGTTGCCTTGCTGACGCCCATGACCGAGACCTCGCCCGCCGTGGCCGAGGAGTCGAAGGACGAGCGAACCAGGTGGAACCTCGCGCCGAGCGCCTCTTGGACCTGCTCGAACGAGGTCCCCTCCGGTATGCGGAAGCTCACCTTGTTCACGCGACTGCGGTCGGCCTCGTCTACGGAATGGACGATGGACAGGAAGGCAGGATTGTCGTCGATGCCCCAGGCAGACGACATGTATGCCCTATAACCCTCGTCCGCATAGAGTCCCTCGTTGCATTCCAGATAGTAGTTGCCGCCGCAGAACTGTAGGTAGGCTTCTATCTCGCATACCGCCTCTTCGCCGAGCGTCTGGTGGGCTACCATCGTCTCCCCGTCGAGCACGAAGCCCCCGGCTGCACCGATGATGCCATCCACCGGCAAGTCGCCGATAGTGCGCGCCTCGGCCAGCGAGCGTCCGGTGCACAGATACAGGCGGCAGCCCCGACGACGAGCGTCCCTCATGGCGGCCAGCGCGGACGGCGGGATGTACTGCTGGCCGTCCTTCTGCGTGACGAGCGTCCCGTCCACGTCAAAGAACAGTATGTAGGTCATGACGTGCTTCTCCCCTAGCGTGGCGACCACCGACCTCCTGAGACTAACTCAGCAGATGGAAGGCGCATGAACGTGTCAGCCTTGCGTCCACGGGAGCGAATCTCATCCACGCTCATCCACCTCGCGTCGTTCTGGGACCACCATGCATCGCGCGTGGACGTGGGCTCGGGGATGGCACCCATCTTCTCCACGGGCCACGTCTCGGGTATGGCCCATTCCTCGAGGCTCGCACAGCCGTCGAACATCTCCTTCATGCCCACCTCGCCAAACCACCCCGTACCGACCTTCGAAGTATCGAAACCGGAGAGGTCGAGATGCGTGAGGCTCTCGCACCCAGAGAACATCCAAGTCATGTACTTGACCTTCGAGGTGTCGAAACCGGAGAGGTCTAGCTCACGAAGCCTCTCGCAGTGGCTGAACATCGAGTCCATGTCTGTGACCCGCGCGGTGTCGAAGCTGGAGAGGACGATACTCTCGAGCATCTCGCACTTATAGAACATCCAGCTCATGTTCGTGACCTGAGCGGTGTCGAAGCCGGAAAGGTCAAGATTCGCAAGGCTCTCGCACTGATTGAACATCCCGCTCATGTCCGTGACGCGCGACGTGTCAATACCAGAGAGGGTTAGGTCAACGAGTCTCTTGCAACCGTAAAACATGTAGCCCATTCTCGTGACCTGGGAGGTGTCAAAGCTGGAGAGGTCTAGTTGCGTAAGGCTCATGCACTCATTAAACATCCTGTTAATGTCCGTGACCCGCGAGGTGTCGAAGCCTGAGACGTTTAAGCCCCGGACCCTCTTGCATTCGCTGAACATCGAGCTCATGTCCGTGACCCGCGAGGTGTCGAAGCCAGATATGTCGAGGCTCGTGAAGCTCCAGCATCCGCCGAACATGCCGCGCATGTTTGTGACCCGCGAGGTGTCAAAGCCAGAAACGTCGACGCCCTGGAGCCTATGGCAGCCATTGAACATGTCAGACATGTCCTCGACCTGCGAGGTGTCAAAACCAGAGAGGTTGAGGACTCGTAGGTTCGTGCATCCCCTGAACATCCCGCTCATGTTCGTGACGTGCGAGGTGTCGAAGCCGGAGAGGTCGACGATTCTGAGATTCGAGCACCCCGCAAACAGGTCGCTCATATCCGTAACATGCGAGGTGTCAAAACTGGAGAGGTCGATTGTCGTGATGGTGGCGCAATCCTTGAACATCCCGCTCATGTCCGTCATCATCGAGGTGTCGACGCCCGAGAGGTCGATGTAGCGCACCTCCGACCTGTCCATGTCTCCTGCTACGACCTGCGCGTAGGACACAGCGTCAGGGCGAGGCACCCCTTCCTCGACCGGCCTTTTTGCTGTAAAGGTATCTGCCACATGACCGCGCTCGCGTATCCTGCTGATGCTCAGCCATGCGCCATCCCGCTCGGACCACCATGCGTCGTTGCATCTTGGTTCGGGGATGGCCCCTTTCAGCTCCACGGGCCAGGTGTCTGACACGGACCACCTCTCAAGGCTCTCACAGTCCTTGAACATGTCGGTCACTTTCGTGACCCGTGAGGCATCAAGGTGGGACAGGTCGAGACTCTCGAGCTGTGCGCAGCCCGAGAACATCTCGCTTATGTCCGTCACCTGCGAGTCGGCGAAGCTAGAGAGGTCGAGGTTTCGGAGCCTCTTGCATTCATAGAACATGCTGCTCATGTCCGTGACCTGCGAGGTATCAAAGCTGGAGAGGTCGAGACTGGTAAGAGCCTCGCAGAAGGCGAACATCCCATGCATGTTCTTGACGTACGCAGTGGTAAAGCCCGTGAGGTCGAGACTTCTGACCTTGCAGCCCCAGAACATGGCCCTCATGTCCGTCACCTGCGAGGTGTCGAAACCGGAGATGTTGAGGTCCCTCAGATTGATACAGCCAAAGAACAAGCTGCCCATGTCTTGGACCCGCGAGGTGTCGAACCCAGAGAGGTCGAGAGCCGTAAGAGCATGGCAGCCACTGAACATCTCGTTCATGGAACGCACCTGAGAGGTGTTGAAGCCTGACAGATCAAGCTGCTTGAGGCTCTCGCATCGATAGAACATCCTGTCCATGTTGACGACCTGCGAGGTATTGAAGCCAGACAGGTCGAGTTGCGCGAGACTCTCGCACCCATAGAACATGCTTCTCATGTCCGTGACTCGCGAGGTGTCGAGACCCGAGAGATTGACGCTCGTGAGGCCATTGCACTCTGCGAACAGGCGGGACATGTCCGTGACTCGCGAGGTGTCGAGGCCCGAGAGGTCGATGCTGCGAATCTTCCGGCACTCGCGGAACATGGATCCCATGCTCGTGACCTGCGAGGTGTCGAGGCCCGAGAGGTCAATCCGCTGCAGGTCTCTCAGGTCGCTGAATGCCGATTCCAAACTCGTGGGTTTTGTGCCGTCGAAACATGAGAGGTCCAGATGGCGGACGGACCCTCGCTTGATCGCACCCGATTTGACGAGCGCATAGTCCACGCCCTTGACCTTGCCTGCGAAGGGCCACCACGCCGTGTCCTGCCAGCTGGTGTCCGCGTCATATATGTCGCCCTTACCTTCTTGATCACCTGCGTAACGATACACGCGTCGCCCGGTGCTCCTCACCTCACCCGTCTTGACGTTCACGTTCCACTGGTCGGTGTAGTCATCCACCTCCCACACGCTGTCGCCGAACGGGGTTACGCGAATCTTTTCGCCGATGATGCGCACGTTATTGCTCGTAATGCCCTTCCTCGCGCACATCTCTGCAATAGATGTAACTGCCTCGGGCATGCAGCTCAGGGCAGTCGCGCTGCCACCTTCATAGAGGTCCAGGTCGACATAGTCCAGCATGTAACGGATGATGTCCTCTAAGCTCGAAGCCTCGGAGATGGGCCTTCCCTGAAGGGTAACCTTGCCACCGGCTGGGTGAGGCGTGTAGAGACTGAGGGACTTGGCGTGCTCGCTGGCTTCGAACGACGGGCCATCACCGCCGTATTCCGTCCCACCATCTGAGGCCATGATCCAGAAAGAGACCATCTCGTCGCGGTCGTTTTTGAGCTGGAGATCGATGACGTAACAGGCGCTGCTTGAGTTGGTCACGAAGTCGGTGCGAGTCTTCACTGGTTTCTCCCCTCTCGGAACCACCACAGTGCTAAGTGTAATTCAAGAGGCCGATTGGGGAGCTTGCTGTAGTATGGGCTTAGCTGCAGGTAAAAGGCCAGTGCGGAACGGGAGATTGCGTTGTGCTACATATCCTATCGCGTCAAATTTAATGGGTTGACAGGCAGAATCTACTCACGCATGGGCTATTCGCATGGTGTTGGTGAAATGGGTATCACGGACCCTCGTGACCAATTGGATGCCGCGACCACCATCGATGAGATAGCTGACATACTCTCGGATGCCCTCCAGTTGATCATAACCCGGGGCGAGAGCCGCAGGCACGATGAGAGTCTTCGACGTTTTAGGCAGGACGTGAGAGCCGCCGGGGATATCTTCGAGCTTCTTGATCTCGAAGTTGATTGCGATCGGGTTGTAGAAGAAGACGGCATCACGACCGGCATCGCCCAACAGCTGACCTACGACTTTCCCTCACGGACGAGCACGTACTCCGAAGCTCGATTGGCAGATGGAGAAGTCACCCTATTGGGCGATCCGTTCGTAGACGATAAGGGCGAGGAGTACAACCCATTCGAGAGATACGTCTAGCCTTTGCGACATCATGAATGCCTCGGCTATGAGCGGGCATCATCCTCGAAGTCACCGTTGCGCCCGAAGCTTCGCTCCATACGAAAACAGGCCCCGGAGGGCCTGCGGATGTTTGGTAGCCCGTACCAGATTCGAACTGGTAATCTCCGCCTTGAGAGGGAAGCTAGGGACTCGGAACTCACACGCACTTACTGTAAGAAACGGGCGTGTGAGCTGGGAATTTGTTCTTGTCCCAAGAACTCGCAAGAACTCGAAACGAAACGCATTATCGAAGTTTTACTTGCGATTGTCCCCAGTTTGTCCCCAGTAGACAGATGCGCTCAACTGGGCAAACGCAGTGCAGAACCTTACCAAGGAGGATACACCATGACGGATAAATGGCAAGAGCTATGCATGGCCGAGGAGCTCGCGTACTTCAAGGGAGACATGGTCCTCGATAGCCCCGAGTCCTACACCGCAGAGGAAATGTGGGACGTGGTGATGGAGATGTTGGAGACCACTATCGCTGTCCAGGACGCCATGCACTATGACTTCATGAGCCACACGCCGGAGGAGCGCCAAGCTCTGCTCGACGCATGTGTTAGCTCCGGCACCGCTAGCGAGGAGTGGTGGAAGAACACGATCCTCGGCTATGAGGAGATGCCAGACTACCCGGCGCAGATCACGGGCGAGATGCATTCTGAATGAACAGTTTTGCATCAGTAATCTCGATTGCCAGAACGTACGAATCCTAGCGAGGGGCCGAAAGACTCGGCCCCTCCATTTGCGCGATATTCATAACCACTCGCTTGATGAGCGGGCAATGGGGGTGTACAATGAATTACCCGTTGGGTAATCTACTTTGAAAGCAGGACAAGCTTGGAAGTTGTTTACGCATCGAAGAAGGTCGAGGAGCAATGTACTGACCCCAAGGCGGCGAAGAGGCTGTTCGCAGGAGACGGCAAGCTGGTGGTAAGCCTAAAGGCTAGGATTAACGCGCTCAAGCAGGCCGTCGTCCTGAAGGATATCGTTGTCCAGCGGCAATTCCACTTTCACAAGCTGCTGAACAAGAACGGCAAGGACCTGGAGGGCCTCTTCGCTATCGACGTCAAAACGAGGCGCGACCCCTGGAGGATAATCCTGCGGCCACTTGATGAAGACGGAAAACAGTTTGATCCGTGCAACATCGACGAGATAGCCAGCACCGTGGAAATCGTCAGAATCGAAGAGGTGAGCAGACATTATGAGTAACTACATTGAATACAAGGACTCCCTGGCATTCCATCCTGGCTACTACATCGAAGAAATCGTCGAAGAAAGCGGCCTTACCCAGGCGGACTTTGCGAAAAGGTTGGGCACAACCCCAAAGAATCTAAGTTTGCTTATGAGAGGTAAGCAGAGCCTGTCCGTTGATATGGCAATGAAGCTGTCAAGGATGCTCGGAACAACCGTGCAGTACTGGCTCAACCTGCAGAATGCGTACGACATCGCTCTCGCGCAGATAGAGTCCGATAAGGAGCTGGAGCGTGAGAAGAGCGTCCTGAAGATGCTGGGATACGACTACTTCCGGGACAAGTTCGGTCTTCCGGATCTTCCCAGAAGGATTGGCGAGCAGGTAGAGCAGGTCAGATCCTTCCTAGGAGTAGCCTCCCTCACCGTTCTTACTGACCGAGACATGGCGGTAAGCTTCAGGTCGTCCACAGGCGCGATGAGCGAGGCAAGCATAGCAAAGGCCAACGCCATGGTACAGATTGCCACCAACAAGGTCACGGGCATTGCCGCGCCAAAGTTCGACAAGAAGAGATTTGAGGAAGCCATCGAGTTCGCGCTTACCCAGACAACGAATCATGAAGGCTTCTATCCGCTTGTCAAAGAAAGGTTTCTCGAGGCTGGCGTCGTGCTCGTGGTCCTGCCAAACCTGAAAGGCTCCAAGACAAACGGGGCAACAAAGAGAGTTGGCAAGAGCGTGATGATGATGGTCAACGACCGGAGACTCTACGCCGATTCGTTCTGGTTTACCCTCCTGCACGAGGCGGGGCACGTCATCCACGGGGACTACGGCATCTCGTTTGATGGCGATGTCGGTGACATCGAGCAGAAGGCGGACGAGTACGCGGAGAACAAGCTGATAGATCCGCAGCTCTATCAGAGCTTCGTCTGTAGGAACGAAGGACACTTTACAGTGCCTTCTATCATTGCCTTTGCTAACAGTATCGATCGTGACCCAGGAATCGTTCTGGGTCGCCTTGAGAACGACGGGTACCTTAAGCATGGCAATGGTATGCAGTCCCTGCGGTGCAAGTACCACGTATCCGTGGCGTGACTTTGTCAGATTGTCTCTATCGAGCCGTGAGGTACCCCGCCTGCCCGACCCGGTCAATCACCATCCGCGCATACCCGTAGGCGCTTGAGCTGTAAGCCGTCCCATTCCCCCCGACCAGCCGTGTGTCGTTGTAGAACATGCCCATGCCCGACACACCCGCAGGCAGCACCCAGCTCGAGTCCGCGTAGATCGTCGTGAGGCTCCCGCACTGCGCGAAAGCGTAGAACAGGTCCGCCAGCGACGACGGGTCCAGCCCCGAGAGGTCCAGCGTCACCAGCCCCGAGCAGGCGTTGAAGGCATAGCGCAGCGACGCAAGCCCCCTCACGTTCGCCCAGCCGGTCACCGCCGTGAGCGTCGTGTTCGAGTAGAACCAGTAGTCCAGCGAGGAGAGCGTCACCGAGCCCAGGTCAGCCTTGAACTCGCACGTTCGCAGGCTCGCCCTCTGGTCGTACCAGGGCGTCGCGCCAACTGCCTGGTAGTGCGCGTTGGCGCAGATCTTCCCGGTCACAAGCACGGCCCGCTGGGTGTCGGGCGTCGAGCTCGCCGTGATCTCCAGAGCCCCGGTGTCGTACAGGTGAGCCCACACCCACGTGCGCGAGTCGCTGCCCGGGTCGGCCAGCACGCCCGTGGAGCCAAGCACCAGGTTGTTCTTGCCCGCAGTGCTCGTTGGCACGTAGCCCGTGCCGCCCACGAGGCGGTTGCAGCTCGTGAACATCTGCCGCACGTCCGTCGCCCCAGAGCACTTCTCGAACCCGCGTACCTCGGACCGCAACCTTGGTATCGCCCATCTTCGCATAGGAACAGCACCGATCAAGCGTCTGAGGATTGCCACCTATCAGGCATTCGAAGCCATCCAGCCGAGCATCACGACGGAAAGCCGCTACACTTTGTATAACTTCTAAGTTATTGACGAATGCTGTTACAGCCCAGCATGGTTGTAGAGGTTTAGGAGTCCGCGTTGGCTTTTATATATTGCCCAGAATGCAAACGAAAAATCTCTTCTTATGCTACGTCATGTCCTAACTGTGGCTACCCGGTGAAGAATCGCTCCCGTAGCGGCTCTCAACCAACTAGGTCCCTGCCGGAACATCGACTAAGCCAACGGGTTGGCGAGACAATCGATGGCTATACGAAGGTGCAGAACATCACGACGGGACGCTACTACGTGGTGCCTTCCGAGAACGCAAGGGTAGGAGGCACGTGCCCTTGGTGCGGATCAAAGCTTGTGAGGCGCAATGGCGGGCACGGGGCATTTTTGGGATGCAGCGGTTTTCCGAAGTGCTGGTTTTCATCTAGGCTTTAGTCTGCGCTTCTGCGGTGTGTTAGTCAGTGTATTGGTCAATTCAACCCACGCAGAGCGCCTTCAAGAGAAGAGACGGCTAGGTAGAGTTCGCAGCTTAGCTAAGGGGTAGCATTACGCGCCAGCAACCGGCGACACGGCTCGCTCCCCGTGTCAAATTGAATCTGGCTTCAATCTCATTCGCACAGCCAGTCTCACGCCGGTTCTCGAGAAAGCCAGCGACAATTGACGGATGCCGTCTTCTGAATTGTAGGGCGCGGGCAGTTTCATCATCGTCTGGACGAATCCGCCATCCTGTAATAATCCCCCAAAGGTTTCGTTCCATACGAAAACAGGCCCCGGAGGGCCTGCGAGTGTTTGGTAGCCCGTACCAGATTCGAACTGGTGATCTCCGCCTTGAGAGGGCGGCGTCCTAAACCGCTAGACGAACGGGCCGTATGTGTGCGCCGAAGCGCTGTATAGGTACTTTACGGGAAATGTCCGCAGCGCGCAAGGGTCAATATGAAAATCAAGGCAGGCAAGTTTTCGACCTCCCGGTCTCCCGGCATCTGCTGCCACGCGGCAACCGCGCCTCACCGCACGCTTCCACCCGCCAGCACGCCCATGATCGCCTGTGAGATCTGCTCCCGCCGCGCCGTCAGCAGGTCCATCCGTTCCTGCTCCCCAAACGAGCGCTCGAACAGGTAGAGCAGGTCGCAGTAGTGGTAGTCAGCCTCCAGGTCAGCCAGCCGCGCCCCCTCCCTCGGCGGTTTGGGCACGTCCAACCGTGCCTCGCTCCCCTCCAGCACCACGTCCACCATCTGGCGCCATGCGTCCCTCAGGCGACGGTCGCGCTCGTCGAAGGGCATCGTCGCCAGCGTCAGGACCCTCAGCTTGGTGTCCCTGTCGCGGGCACGGCCCTCGTCGAGGCGCGCCTCGATCTCGGACAGCAGCCCCAGCTCGCGCGACACGTCGATCCGCACGAAGGGGAGCGGCTGCTCGATGGCCATCCACTGGCGCAACGACTCCCCCAGCGTCGCGTCGCGCACCAGGGCGATGTCGTTGGGGATGCCCACCGGAATCGACTCGATGTCGGGCACGGACTCCCCGTACAGACGGGCAATCTCGCGCACGCGTCGGGTGGAGGCGAACGTTCCCTCTTCGTAGCGGCCAAATCTGCCCGCACGCCCAGCTATCTGTTGGACCTCGCCCGGCAGCAGGGTGCGCATCGCACGTCCGTCATACTTCTCCTGCTCCACGAAGACGATGCGGCGGATGGGCAGGTTCATGCCCATGCCGATGGCATCGGTAGCGACGACCACGTCGGTCTCGCCCTCATCGAAGCGACGCGCCTCCTCGTGGCGCACGTCATGGGGCAGCGCCCCATAGACCACCGAGGCCCTCAGCCCGGATGCCGCAACATCCGCGGCGACCGCGTGCACCGAGCGGCGCGAGAAGACTATGAGGGCATCCCCCGGCCGCACGTCCTCGGGCACGCGCAGCCTTCTTCTCACCGCCCGCAGCGGGACCAGCCGCTCGTGACGCACGACCTCGCATTCGTCCTCGCAGAGGTCAACCAGGTCGCACACGATGCGCTCGGCATGCGGCGCACAGCAGACATGGACCTCCCGCGCGGGGATGCCCAGGATCGCAGCCGTCCAGTTGTGGCCGCGGTCGGGGTCGGTGACCATCTGGGCCTCGTCGATGACGGCGACGTCCACCGCCTGGTGGAAGTCCGCCATCTCCACGGTGGAGGACACGTGTCGCGCCCCTGCGACCTCGATGCGCTCCTCCCCCGTCAGCATGGTGCAGGGCGTGCCCTCCTGGTTCATGCGCTGGAACTGCTCGTACGCCAGCAGGCGCAAGGGCCCGAGGTAGGCACCGGACTCCGCAGCCATCAGCTCCTGCAGGGCGTCGTGGGTCTTGCCCGAATTGGTGGGACCCACGTGCACGACGAAGCGCCGACGCATCGTCCGCGCCAGCGGATAGGCCTCCATCGGCGTCTCGGGAACGCTCTCTCGCACGCGCAGCTTCAGCTCCACTGACCGCTGGTACTGGAGCGCATAGAGGGGGTTCTCGAGCAGGGCGTCGGCTACCAGGGCAGCAAACTCCTCTCCTTGAAGATGGTCCTCGACCTCGGCCGCCGCCCGCCGTGTCATGCGAGAGACGGATGGCCCCACGGGGTCGTCGATACCGAACAACGCGGAGAGCAGCCCGTTCAGGGCAGTGACGTCGGCGTCATGGGACAGGTGCCGCGAGAGCAAGTCCTGCGCCGCTGCGGCAATGGTGTCCTGCCCGTACGCATGCCGGATGATGGCGGAGACCAGGTGTCCGTGGCGCACCAGGCCACGGACGTCGTCCATGCTCGAGGCACCCTGCAGGCCGAAGGCGTGGCTGCGCCAGCGGTCGGACCCGGGCGGATCCTCACGACGCAGGCGCACGAGCGTCGAGAGGTCATCCGTTCGAGCTTTATCCAATACCAGCGCAGACAGCGACTCGCAGACAACGGCCCTGACGTCCGCGTGCCCTAGGGCCTCGGACAGGCATTCGTGCATCAGGCCGTCCAGCGACGTCATCCCCAGCTTGGGATGCAGGGAGCGGAAGGTGGAACATGCCTCGGCAAGTGTCATGACGCCTGCGTCCACCCTGTCGGTCTGGAGCAGGCCCGCATGGCTCTTCCAGTACCTGCGCAAGAGCCGTTGCTCCAGCTCGCGGAACGACGGCTCATTGCATAGGCGGGCGTAGCTCATGCGCCGGCGGGCAGCCTTCGAGGCGGTGGCCATGTGACGCTTTCGCCAAGCTCCAACCGCCGCGGTCCGGACCGCCTCGGGCACCGCCATCGCACTCCCGTCACGAGCGGAGGCCAGCAGCCGCGCCAGGGAACGGCGCAACAGGACGTCGAAACGATCAGCCCAGGCTGGGGGAAGACGGGAGACCAGCAGCTCCCAATCCAACGCGTCTGCCAGCGCACCCACCTCCTCGGGCCACCAAGGATGCTGCCACCGCGAGGTGGCAGGCTCTCGATATGAAAACAGGCCCCGAGGGGCCTGCGAAGGTTTGGTAGCCCGTACCAGATTCGAACTGGTGATCTCCGCCTTGAGAGGGCGGCGTCCTAAACCGCTAGACGAACGGGCCATAGGATGAAGAATGGCTGGGACTGAGAGAATCGAACTCCCACTGACGGAACCAGAATCCGTTGTCCTACCGTTAGACGAAGTCCCAGTGTGTGGAGCATCATCCTTCAACGCAAGAAGATACTATACGTGAACCGTCCAGATGATGCAAGCCCCGTTTTGTCTTTTTCAACTTCTCTTGGACGCTGGCGCACGCGGGCACCTCCTACCCCGCAAGGGGAACCAGAGCTCTTACAAGATTCTCTTGTAATCAGTATCACAAGATTCAGTCCCATTGCCGTAACCACCTTTTGTGCTGGGTGCTACACTCACTTCAGCAAATATTTCGTTCGTGTTTCGCACGAGCATCAAGGGAGGAAATTATGGCATACGTCGCATTCATCGCCAGCGTCGTCTTCACTGGCTGCATCCTGTCGCTGATTCCCGTCGACACCGGCTCGAGCCGCTCCGATCAGCCGGACTACCACTACGTCCCCTTCGCGGGTGACGTCTGGGGCGCATAGGTCCCCCCAGCCAGCAAGACGCGCGCGACCGCGCCCCCGTATCGGCAAGATACGGGGGCGTCGGCTTTTTTACGCCGTCTGGTAGAAAGATGGGCTGTCGTGCGACGGGACGCGCAATCCGCCTTACCGCCTACCCCAAACGCGGCATCGCGCGGCCTTCAGCCTAGCCGTTCTCCAGGGCAGAGCGCCACAGTTCCTCCATCAGGGCGTCACGGGTGTTCTCGACCTCGTTGTCCACCACTGCGGCCAACAGCTCGTGCAGCACCGCGCCGACCATGGGACCAGGCTTGATGCCCAGGACCTCCATGACCTCCTGACCACCGACGGCCAGGTCTCCCAGCCCCAGCACCGTGCCCTTGCACTCCTCCTCGCGCAGGAGGGCATCCATCTCGTCGAGCTCGACCGCATACCACGCGCACTTGGGCACCTTGCTCACGGCGTCGGCTCGCTTCAGGTCCATCAGCTCGTGGGCGCGCGCCATCGCGTGGCCGGGATCCGCCTCCTCCATCACGGCAAGCGTCCTGCGCATCGACCGTGACGTCGGGCGGATGATGTGGTCGTGGAAGCGAACCAGCGCGCTCGTGCTGCGTATCAGCGACGAGGGCAGGCCAAACCTCTCCATGATGAACTCGGTCAGCTCGCCACTCAGCACCGGATGGCCATAGAAGTGGCCTCGCCCCATCTTGTCTATGGTGCAGCAGGCCGGCTTGCCGACGTCGTGCAGCAACGCCGCCCACCTCAGGTGATGGGACGCGACCCCCGCCGTGAAGGCCTCGACCGCGTTGCACACGCGCGCGGTGTGCTCCATAACGTCGTAGGCGTGCCAGAGGCTGCGCTGGTCGAACCCGCGCATCGCGCGCAGCTCGGGAACCGCGGCGCACAGCACGTCCGTCTCGTGCATCAGCGCCCAGCCAACGCGCCCGCTGCCCACGATGCCGTCCATCTCCTGGCCGATGCGCTCCTGCGCGATGTCCGCCAGGCCCGCGGCAGCCTCGACCAGCGCCGCATGCGTCGAGTCCTCCACCACGAAGCCCAGCTGGCAGGCGAAGCGCACCGCCCTCAGCACACGCAGCGCGTCCTCGGCGAAGCGCTGGGCGGGGTCACCCACCGCACGGATGATGCCAGCAGCAAGGTCCTCGCAGCCCCCGAACGGATCCAGCAGGCCACGCTGGGGATGGTAGGCCATCGCATTGATCGTGAAGTCGCGCCTGGCCAGGTCCTCGCGGACGTCCTGCACGAAGCGCACCTCGTCGGGATGGCGGTGGTCGGAATAGGAGCCCTCCACGCGGTAGGTCGTCACCTCGACGGGCTTGTCGTCGACAACGACCGTCACCGTCCCGTGCTGGGTGCCCGTCTCGTGCACCACATATCCCGCGTCGCGCAAGGCCTGCGCGCTCTCCTGCCACAATGCGGAGGTCGTGACGTCCACGTCGTGGCATGGGGCAGCGCGCAGCGCGTCGCGCACCCACCCTCCGACGATCCACGCCTCATGGCCACGCGCCTCGAGCGCATCCAGCACGGCGATTGCATACGCGGGCGGCTCGTAATGGACTTCGTGCGGTACGACTGGTGCCATTGGTCCACCTCTCTATGACGTGGAGCTGGGGTTATCCAAGCGCTTACAACATACATGAGTATACCGTCTGATGAGACTGTTGCCCGAGCAGTCACACGTGATATGCTCGATGGCGACTATTTCATGCAAACGTGTCCCAGGCACCGGAAGCGAGGACGACCCCATGGACAGAAGAACCTGCATCACACCCCAGGACTTGGCCGAGGCACGAGAGCGGTTCGCTGCCAACCATGCCAACGCCGTCGCCAAGAACGCCGTCAGCTCGGTGGGCATCCGCCCTGCCGCGCGCGTGCCCGAGGGCGTCGCCGCCAACTCGCTGGACTTCGACATCGAGGTCAGCCAGGGCAAGCGCTGCGACCAGGAGCGCTCCGGCCGCTGCTGGATGTTCGCCAGCCTCAACACCATGCGCTATCGCACCATCAAGAAGTACAACCTCAAGACCTTCGAGCTGTCCCAGTCCTATCCCCTGTTCTTCGACAAGCTGGAGAAGAGCAACTGGTTCCTGGGCAACATCCTCGACACGGTCGACGAGCCCCTGGACGGGCGCCTGGTCGCCTACCTGCTGTCCGATCCCATCAGCGACGGCGGGCAGTGGGACATGTTCCGCAGCCTCGTCAAGAAGTACGGCGTCGTGCCCAAGGAGGCCATGCCCGAGACCGCAAACTCCCGCAACACCCGTGACATGGACAAGTACCTGACGCGCTACCTGCGCGGATGCGCCCGTCGCCTGCGCGAGGCCCACACCGCCGGCACCTCCCCCGAGGACCTGGCCGAGATGCGCAAGGCCATGATGGGCGAGGTCTGGCAGCTTCTGGCCATCTGCCTGGGCACCCCTCCCGAGAGCTTCGAGGTGCGCCTGCGCGACAAGGACGACAAGGTCGTGCTATCCGGCACCTTCACGCCGCTGGAGTTCCTCGACGAGGCCGTCGGGATGGACTTGGACGCCTACGTCTCCCTCATCAGCGCGCCGACCGTCGACAAGCCCTTCGGGCGGTGCTTCACCGTCGACCGGCTGGGCAACGTCGAGGAGGACGGGACGGTCCGCTACCTCAACCTGCCGCCCGCGGAGCTGAAGCGCGTCGCTCTCGCCCAGCTGCGCGACGACCTGCCGGTCTGGTTCGGCTGCGACGTCGACCAGAGCTACCTGCGCCAGGAGGGCATCATGGACACGGCGGCCGTCGACATCGACGGGCTCTTCGGGTTCGCGGTGGAGGGCTGCCTGGACAAGGCCCAGCGCCTGGACTACGGCGAGTCGCTGATGACCCACGCCATGGTGCTGGAGGGCGTGCGCCTGGATGCGGACGGCAACCCCACGCTCTGGAAGGTGGAGAACAGCTGGGGAGCCGACCACGGCCGCGACGGTTTCGACACGCTGTCCGACCCGTGGTTCGACGAGTATGTCTACCAGGTCGTCGTCGACAAGAAGTACCTCACCGATGAGGAGCGCGCGGCACTGGAATCCGAGCCGATCGTGCTGGCTCCGTGGGACCCGATGGGTTCGCTCGCCCGCTGACGCGAAGATCCGCTGAAGCTGATGACAACCGCGGCCCGGGACCGGTGCGGCACGCAAACCGCACCGGTCCCGGGCCGCGCACTTTGCGCATGGAGTCATTGCGGGTCACCCGTCCCAGTCGCATGGCACGGAAGACGACCCGCGTCGCACGACCGTCAGAACTCCGCGAACAGCGGCTCCCCGACCAGGCAGACGTCCTCCCCTGCCATCAGCTCGGTCATCGACGCCACGAACCGCGCCTCGTCTCCCGCGAGGAAGGCGCAGGTCAGCTGGACGTCCTCGGCAAAGATGGAGTCCTTTATCTTGCCGCCGCAGTCGGCGACCAACCGCTCGACACGCCCATAGGCACTGTAGGGCAGCACGCAGGTGACGCGCACCACCTGAGTCATCGTCACGACGAGGTCCAGCCCCCGGGCCTCCTCGACCGCCTGCTGGGTGGCCGCCGTGTAGGCGCGCACCAAGCCCCCGGGACCCAGCAGCGTGCCGCCAAAGTAGCGCGTCACCACGCAGCACACGTTGGCCAGACCGGCGCCACGCAGGACCTCCAGCGTCGGCATGCCCGCCGTCCGCTGCGGCTCCCCGTCGTCGGAGCACCGCTCGCGACCGTCTGCGAAGACCCATGCCGGCACGTTGTGACGCGCGTCATGGTGGCGCGAGCGCACCTCCGCGACGAAGGCCTCGGCCTCGCGCTCGCTCTCCACGTGACGAAGCTGGGCGATGAAGCGACTGCGCCGGTCGACGAACTCGCCCGTCGCCTCGACGCCTGCGACAAGGGTCTGGTATCCCAACCGCTCGACCATCCGTGGCACCGT
Organism: uncultured Coriobacteriaceae bacterium; assembly: GCA_902778135.1. Taxonomy (GTDB): domain Bacteria; phylum Actinomycetota; class Coriobacteriia; order Coriobacteriales; family Atopobiaceae; genus UBA1367. The sequence continues at coordinate 2,511 of CACYWP010000001.1, read as the reverse complement.
TCCTTTCGCACGTGACCCTAGAGCGTTACCGTCATGACCTGCGCACCTGCGCAAACGGGCCCAGCTTCGACCGGGATGACCGGTGCGAAGTCGTCCGCATTGGTGACGACCGTGATGACCACGTCGCTGTACCCCGCCGCTGCGACCTTCTCGAGGTCCATGACCAGCAAGGCCTCCCCCGCGCTGACGCGTTGGCCCTTCTCCACGAATCCCGTGAAGCCATCGCCCTTCATGTTGACGGTGTCGACCCCCATGTGGATGAGGATCTCCACGCCGTTGTCGGAGCGCAGCCCCAACGCATGCAGGGTCCCCGTCGTCAGCGTGACCGTGCCGCTGACCGGGGCATAGACGACGCCGGCATCGGGCTTGATGCCCACGGCAGGCCCCATCGCCCCGCAGGCGAAGACCGGGTCAGGTATGTCCGCCATCGCCATCAGCTGGCCGGAGGCTGGGGCGCACACGACATGGGGAGCCGCCTGTATGTCCAGAGGGTCGGGTCGGTCGACGACCGCCCTTCTCTCCACCTTGCCAAACAGCTTGTCCAGCAGACCCATACGAACGACCCCTCCATCCACGACATGCGGCAGGCGCCAGATCCACCCTGTCGGGCACGCTTCGACGCCTCGTGAGACTAGTCTATTTCGCGCCACGGAGGGCATCCGCACCTTCACGGATTTCGCAGGTGACGCGATTGGCGAATGCAAGGCGTCAGGATTGCCAGCCGTCCAGCCGGTCCGCCAGTTCCGTCGCCCCCATGGAGGCTCCGATGTGCAGCTCGCAGGCTCCCGCTTCGTCAAACACCAGGTCGGACAGGGTCTGTGACGACGTCACCGAACCCTGCTCGTCGCATGCCTGGACGACCACATCCCCGCCATCCGGTTCCTCGCCAGCCCCAAACCGACTCGGATCCCGACCGTCACCCCGCGTCAGGCGCAGGCTATAGCTGACGTCGTCCGAGAGCTTCAGCAACGTCTTCCCGTCCTCCACGCGCGCGTCCACACTGACGCCCAGGCTGTTCGGGTCCACCATGCCATCCTCGACGACGCACACCAGCGTACCGGCGTCGTTGTACACCTGCACGTCCAGCGAGGACGAGAGGATGACCTGGGTCAGGTAGGCCGCTCCCGTCAGCTTGGGCTGGGCGGTGCTGGCCGACAGGACCGATGACACGCTGCCGATACAGATCTGGTCCACAATCAGCGAGGTACGCATGCCCTGATTGTCGCTGTCGACCGTGCTGTAGAAGGTGGAGCCACTCTCGAACAGCTGGTACACCCGGCCGTCCCAGACGCAGCCCTCCTCCAGCATCGGAGGCAGCCACATGGTCCGCGCCGCGCTGCGTGCCAGCGACCCGATGCCGCCCGTGATGTCATACAGGTATGCACGCGAGGTGTTCCGGCGACCATATGACGCATTGAGCAGCAGGTACTTCCTGCCACCAGACTCCACGAACATCGCTCCCTGCGTCTCGGGAGGGATGTCGTAGATGCGCTCGGCCGTGAGCGTCGACTTTCCGTTGGAGGTCCCGGGCTTCAGGCAGGCGAGCTTGCTGGTGTAGAAGTCCCCGACCCACAGCCTGCCGCCATACCAGACGTTGAACGAGGCCTCGTGCATCGCCGAGTCCGTCCCGCGCAGGGGGACGAACTCCAGCTGGCCCAGCGTGACGGCCACGCAATCGTCAGGACTCGACAGCGCCTTGTCGATGACCGAGAGCGGCAGGCGCGCCTCGCGCACGAGACCATCACCAGACAGGCTGCTCGACGTCACCAGCCAGAGGCTCGTGCCGTCCGTGGTGATGCCACCCATGTGCTTGGCGGCCTCTGGCAGGCCCGTGAGCTCGATCGTCTTGAGGTAGGTACCACTTTGTCGGTCGATGACATAGAGCACCGAGTCGTGCGTATGGGTTGTGCCCAGGGCGTGCAGCTGGTTCTTGCGCAGGGACGCCAGCAGGGTCGCGTTGCCACCCTGCGTGGCCAGCTTTCCGTCGGCAATCGTCGAGACGAGCAGGTCGCCAGAGCAGTGTGCGGAGATGATCAGGTAGTTCTTGGTCGCACAGATGCCCTGGGGGATCATCACGTCGCAGTAGTCCATGCCCAGGTTGGTCAGGACAAGGCCCGGAATGTCATAGGCCCCGGCGTTCGAGAACGCGGAGAATGCCGGATAGAGGCGGGCGACCTCGGAGAGGCTGGGCGCCGAGAAGGGGTTGGGCTTGCCGTACCAGTTGGCGTGGTTGGGATAGGTGCGCCGGCCCGTCGAGGTCTGGTAGATGCCACCGCCGGTCGTGCTGATGATGCGACCGTTGTTGTCCGCAAAATAGGTGATCTTGCCCACCTTCAACCGGCCGCGCAGGACGTAGCCCTGCTCGGTGGTGTAGTGGGGCCAGCCGGCAATCGAGTAGCCCACGAGGCAGGCGTGGGCGGAGGGGTCCACGTAGTAGCGCTGCAGGCCCTGGCCGTAGGCGGAGGAGACGACCCAGCCGGGTCCGGCGAGGCGCCCATCGTTGCTGGCGAG